>NZ_JBAPLV010000003.1:0-335604 GCF_037083865.1 Klenkia terrae
GCCAGCGGGTGACGGTGCCCTCGGTGACGCTCTCGCCCAGGGCGGGCATGGTGACCGCGGTGCCCTCGCCGGAGCCGGCGTCGGACCCACCCGAGGACGCCGGGGCGGCCTCGGGCTCGGGGGCCGGCTCCTGCGTCGCGGGCTGCTCGGGCTCGGGGGCGGGCTCCTCGGCGGCAGCCGGCTCCGCCGCGGGGGCGGCGGAGCCTCCGCCGTCGCCCTCACCGCCGATGATCGCCAGCTCGGCGCCGACGTCGACGGTTTCGTCCTCGGCGACGACGATCTTGGTCAGCACGCCGGCGGCGGGCGAGGGGATCTCCGTGTCGACCTTGTCGGTGGAGACCTCGAGGAGGGGCTCGTCGACCTCGACGGTGTCGCCCTCCTGCTTCAGCCAGCGGGTGACGGTGCCCTCGGTGACGCTCTCGCCCAGGGCGGGCATGGTGACGGACGTCGGCATCGAGTGCAGTTCTCCTCAGATCAGGGGGTGGGTGGAGGTCAGCTGTGGGAGTGCAGCGGCTTGCCGGCCAGGGCCATGTGGGCCTCGCCCATGGCCTCGCTCTGCGTGGGGTGCGGGTGGATCAGGGAGGCCACCTCGTCAGGCAGCGCCTCCCAGTTGTAGATGAGCTGGGCCTCGGCGACGAGCTCGCCGACCCGGCTGCCGACCATGTGCACGCCGACCACGGGGCCGTCCTTCGCGCGGACCAGCTTGACCGCGCCCTGGGTCTTGAGGATCTGGCTCTTGCCGTTGCCGCCCAGGTCGTAGGTGACGACCTCGACCTCGCCGAAGCGCTCCTTGGCCTGCGCCTCGGTGAGGCCGACGGAGGCGACCTCGGGCTCGGAGTAGGTGACCCGGGGGACACCGGCGTAGTCGATCGGCACGACCGGCAGGCCGGCCAGGCGCTCGGCGACGAGGATGCCCTCGCCGAAGCCGACGTGGGCCAGCTGCAGGGTGGGCACCAGGTCGCCGACGGCGGAGATGGTGGGCACGTTGGTCTGCATGTACTCGTCGACCAGGACGAAGCCGCGCTCCATGGCGACGCCGGCCTCCTCGTAGCCCAGGCCCTGGCTGACCGGGCCGCGGCCGACAGCCACCAGCACGATCTCGGCCTCATAGGACTTGCCGTTCTCCAGCTCGACGGAGACGCCGTTCTCGCCCGGGGTGACCTTGGCGACCCGGCTGCCCAGCGAGAAGTCGATCTTGCGGCGGCGGTAGGCGCGCTCGAGCAGCTTGGACGACGACTCGTCCTCCAGCGGCACCAGGTGCGGCAGGCCCTCGATGATGGTGACGTCGGCGCCGAAGGACTTCCAGACGCTGGCGAACTCGCAGCCGATGACGCCGCCGCCCAGGATGATCACCGAGCTCGGGACGTGCTCGAGCTGGAGCGCCTCGTCGCTGGTGATGACGGTCGAGCCGTTCAGCTCGATGCCGGGCAGGCTGCGGGCGTAGGAGCCGGTGGCGAGCAGCACGTGCTTGCCCTCGTAGGTGGTGTCGCCGACGGCCACGGCGGTGGGGGAGACGAGCTTCCCCTCGCCCTCGACGTAGGTGATCTTGCGGCTCTTGATCAGGCCCTGCAGGCCCTTGTACAGCTTGGCGGTGACGCCGCCCTTGTAGTCGTTGACCCCGGCCATGTCGATGCCGGCCAGCGAGGTCTTCACGCCGAACTGCTCGCCCTCGCGGGCGGAGTCGGCCACCTCGGCGGCGTGCAGCAGCGCCTTGGTGGGGATGCAGCCGCGGTGCAGGCAGGTGCCGCCGACCTTGTCCTTCTCGATCAGCACGACCGACAGCCCGAGCTCGGCGCCGCGGAGGGCGGCGGCGTACCCGCCGGATCCACCACCCAGGATGACGAGGTCGGCGGTCTGGGCGGGTGCGCTCACGGGTTCTCCTCGGTGCGGGACGGCGCGGTCGGCGGGAGCAGGTCGTGCTCACCGCGACCAGGTGCGGGGGAGTGCACCACCCATCCTGCCACCTGTCGGGAACGCGCACCCGACCTGCTCCGTTGGCCCGCTGGGCGCCGTCGTCGGCGCCTCCGCGCGGCTGCCCGGGCTGCGCGGCGGAGGAGAGGAGCGCGTCGTGGGTCTCATCGACAGGCTGCGGGGACGTGCGCCGCGCAGCGGCCAGGGCGCCCGGGGCGACCGGCGCGGCACGCTGGACCGGCCCTCCGCCCGTGCCGACCTGGGTCACCTCGAGCAGTTCGTGGCCACCCGCCGCGGCGTCGAGGGCTACGTCGAGCCGCGGACGGCGATGACCGAGTCCACCATCGTGCTGGTCGCCGCCGACGGCGAGTGGACCCGCCGACGGATCGACGGGCCCGACACCGCCCGCAAGCTGTCCCGCGAGCTGGCCATCCCGGTCTACGACGCGCAGGTGACCGGCTACCCGCAGCGGATGCGCGACTGGACGCACCGCAACCGGTGACCGGCCCCGCCGCGGGTCAGCGCTCGATCAGCGCCTCGATGGTGGCCAGCAGGGTGCGCACCGGCACCCCGGTGCCGCCCTTGGTCGTGTAGCCCCACGCCCCACCGGTGTTGTAGGCCGGCCCGGCGACGTCGATGTGCGCCCAGGGCAGGCCCTCGGGCACGAACTCGGCCAGGAAGTGACCGGCGACGAGCATGCCGCCCAGCCGGTCGGCGTTGGCGTTGACGAAGTCAGCGGTGGCCGAGTCCAGGCCCCGGCGCAGCTCGGGGGGCAGCGGCATCGCCCACATCGGCTCGCCGGACCGCTCGCTCGCCGCGACCACGGCGTCGCGCAGGTCGTCGCTGCCCATGACGCCGGCGGTGCGCCCGCCCAGCGCCACCGTCTGGGCGCCGGTCAGGGTCGAGGTCTCGAGCAGGAAGTCCGGCGAGTCCTCGGCGGCCCGGGCGATGGCGTCGGCCAGCACCACCCGGCCCTCGGCGTCGGTGTTGGTGATCTCGGCGGTCTTGCCGTTGCGGAAGGTCACGACGTCGGCTGGCCGGTACGCCGTCCCCGACGGCAGGTTCTCCGCGATCGGGACGGTCGCGGTGACGTCGACGGGAAGGCCGAGCTCGGCGACCAGGCACACGGTGGCGATCACGGCGGCGGCGCCGGCCATGTCGCTCTTCATGTCCTCCATCTTCAGCGCGGGCTTGATCGAGAGCCCGCCGCTGTCGAAGGTGATGCCCTTGCCGACCAGCGCCACCGACCGGCGGGCCCGGCGCCCGCGGTAGGACAGCCGCAGCAGGCGCGGGCCGCGGGCCGAACCGGCACCGACGGCGAGGATGCCGCCGTAGCCGCCGGCGGCCAGCTGCTCCTCGTCCAGGATCTCCACCGACAGCCCGGCCTTCTTGCCCGCCGCCGCGCCACGCGCGGCCAGCTCGGCCGGGAAGAGGTCGTTGGGCGGGGTGTTGACCAGGTCGCGGGTGAGCGCGACGGCGTCGGCCACCGCCCGGACCCTCGCCAGTGCCGCCTTCGCCGCACCGGCGTCGGGCACGACCAGCTCGACGCTGCGCGGCGGGGTGGGCCGGTCGGCCGGCAGGGCGGACTTGTAGGCGGTGAACTCGTAGGCGCCCAGCAGGGAGCCTTCCCCGACGGCGTGCAGGCGCTCGTCGTCCGGGGCGCCGCCGACCGCGGCCAGCAGGGAGACGACCGACGCCCGGCCGACCAGTGCGCGGCTGGCTGCCCCAGCCGCCCGGCGGACGGCCTCGCCGGCGTAGGTGCCGTCGGCGAGCGGGGCACCGAGCCCGGCCACCGCGACGACGGGGAACGGCCCCTGGCCGAACGTCGCCAGCCGGGTCACCTCGTCCTCGGCGCCCCGGGCGCCCAGGTCGGCCAGCGCCGCCATCAGCCGACCGCCGAGCAGTCGGTCGACCGCCTCGGCCCCCGGCGTGGCGAGGGGCCCGTCCGGACCCTTCCCCACCCCGACGACGACGGCGTCGGCGGTGAGCTTCTCGAGCGGGCGGTCGGTGGCGGAGATCGTCGGCGGCACCCGCCCACCCTATGAGGGGGCCGCTACGGTCGCCGGGTGACCGAGCAGACCCCGCAGCTCTCGCCCCTGCACGAGCGCCACCTCGCGGCCGGCGCCAAGCTCGCGGACTTCGGCGGCTGGTCGATGCCGCTGGAGTACGCCGGGGGCGGCGTCATCGCCGAGCACACCGCCGTCCGTCAGGGGGTCGGGCTCTTCGACGTGTCCCACCTGGGCACCGGCACCGTCCGCGGGCCGGGCGCCGCGGACCTGGTGAACCGGTGCCTGACCAACGACCTCGGGCGCATCGGGCCCGGCCAGGCGCAGTACACGCTGTGCTGCCGCCCGGACGGCGAGGAGCACGCCGGCGGCGTCGTGGACGACCTGATCGCCTACCTGCACGCCGAGGACGACGTCCTGCTGGTGCCCAACGCCGCGAACTCGGCCGAGGTGCTGGCCCGGCTCGCCGCGGCCGCACCGGCGGGCGTGACCGTCACCGACCGGCACACCGAGGTCGCCGTCCTGGCGCTGCAGGGTCCCCGATCGGCGGAGGTGCTGGCTGCGGTCGGGCTGCCCGGTGCGCTGGACTACATGGCCTTCGCCGGCACCCAGGGCGGCGGCGACGTCACCGTCTGCCGGACCGGCTACACCGGCGAGCACGGCTACGAGCTGCTCGTCGCGGCCGACCGCGCGGGCGAGCTGTGGGACGCGCTGCTGGCCGCGGGCGAGCTCGAGCAGATCCGGCCGTGCGGTCTCGGTGCCCGGGACACGCTGCGCACCGAGATGGGCTACCCGCTGCACGGCCACGAGCTGTCGGTGGAGATCACCCCGGTCCAGGCCCGGTCGGGCTGGGCCGTGGGCTGGGGCAAGGAGCAGTTCTGGGGCCGCGACGCGCTGCTGGCCGAGCGCGCCGCGGGCCCGGCCCGCCAGCTGTGGGGCCTGCGGGCGCCGGGGCGGGGCATCCCGCGGCCGGGCATGGCGGTGCTGGATGCGGCGGGCGAGCGGGTCGGTGTGGTCACCAGCGGCACGTTCTCCCCGACCCTGCGGGCGGGCATCGCCCTGGCACTGCTGGACACCGCGGCCGACCCGGCCCCCGGACGTGAACTCGCCGTCGACGTCCGGGGCCGGACCTCACCGGTCGAGGTGGTCAAGCCGCCGTTCGTGCCCTCGCACGTGCGCTGATCAGGCGCTCTTCGCCGACTCCTTGGTCGGGGTGGGCGGCTCGGGCAGCTCGTCGGCGACGGTGGCGCGGCGGTCCCCCATGGGCAGTTCCTCGCCCTCGGTGGTGTCGTGGGCGGTCTGGTGCTCGGCCTCGGCGTTGATCTCCGCGCCCAGCAGGACCAGGAAGCAGGTCAGCTGCAGCCACAGCATGAGGACGACGACGCCGGCGATCGCGCCGTAGGTGGCCGAGTAGGACCCGAAGTTGCTCACGTAGAAGCTGAACGCGATCGACACGATGACCCAGGCGACGGTCACCACCACCGAGCCCAGGGTGACCCAGCGGAACTTCGGGGCGTCCCGGTCGGGGGCGACGCGGTAGAGCACCGACAGCGCGACGGCCATCAGCCCGAGCAGCAGCACCCACCGCACCACCTGGGCCAGGATCGTGCCCACGATGCCCAGCGGCAGCGCGTCCAGCACGATCGGGGTGACGGCCACCAGGGTCAGCGTCAGCAGCACGAACACGATGGCGCCGAAGGTCAGCAGCAGGGCCAGCGCGCGCACCTTGATCGCGTTGCGGGTCTCGACCTCGTCGTAGGCCAGGTTCACCGCGGTGATCAGGTTGTTGACACCCCCTGAGGCCGAGAACAGCGCCGCCGCGATGGAGATCACCAGGCTGATCGACAGTGCCCCGCTGCCGGCGTCGGCGACCGACGTCAGCTGGGTCTGGATGATCGAGAGCACCTCGCGGGGCACCGTGCCCCGCAGGCCGTCCACCTGCTCCTGCACCGTGGCGGGGGAGGCCACCAGGCCGTAGAGCGAGATGGCCGCGATCAGCGTCGGGAAGATCGCCAGGAAGCCGAAGAAGGCCACGCCGCCGCCGATGATCGGCATGTTGTCGGCCTTGTTCTCGGCCCACGCCCGCTTGAGGATCTGCACCCAGCCGCGGGCCGGGATCTCCGTCGGCTTCTCCGCGTCCACGCCGGGGAGCTCCGCGCTCTTCCCTTTCGCCTGGGGCGGTGACGTGGCGCTCCGCGCGGGCCCGTGCTCGGCGGCCCGGTCCTCCGCCTCGCGGGCAGCGGCCCGACGGGCCGCTTTCTCCTGCACCCGCTCGCGGATGCGGTCCACGGCGCTGTCGGGCCGCTTGATGTCGGCCATCGGTGTGTCTCCTCGGTGGTGACGAACGGGAGCGGCCCCCCTCGCAGGGGCCCGCCCTGAGCCTGCGAAGGGTGGGGGGCGAGGGGGTCCTTCGTTCAGTCGCCGGGCCAGGACCCGGTCAGCTTGGTGAACCCGCGGGCGCCGGCCCGGTTGATGGCGGCCTTGGTCACCGCGAAGATCGCGCCCTGGACGGCCGCGGCCACCAGCACCTCGCGCATCCGGTACTCGCTCTGCATGGCGCTGGGGGCGTCGCCCTCGCCGGCGACCCGCTTCCAGACCTGGCCGAAGACGGCGCTGGAGACCGCACCGGCCACGAGGCTGCCGACCAGGCCGATCGGCCGGTAGACCGCCTTGGCACCGGCGCTCACCGGCGGGACCGCCAGACGACCAGGGCGACGACGGCGGCGACCAGGGCCACCCCGGCCGCGATGACCACCGGCGGGTTCTCCCGGTAGGTCTCCACCGCGGTGTCCTTGGCCTGGGCCGCGGACTCCTTGGCGCGGGAGCCGACGTCCAGGCGGTGGCTGAGCTCGTCGACCGTGGCGGCCAGCTGCTCGCGGGTGGCCTCGATGTCGGCCTTGATCTCGTCGGGCTCGGTGGGGCCGGACACGTCGGGCGCGCCCGGACCGTGTGCGCCCTCCGGGCGCGTCGCGGGATGGCTCATCGCCCGGCACTCTCCTTCACGGTCGCGACGTCGGTCTTGATGCTCTCGAGGGTCTCGGTGGGCAGCGGTGGCTTGGCGTCCTGCACGTCCTTCTTGCCCAGCAGGGCCAGCACACCGGCGATGAGGAAGAGGACGACGGCGATGATGATCGCGGCGAGGTAGCCGGGCAGCACGTTGGCCAGCCCGAGGATGCCGGCGGTGATCAGGGCGTTGAGGCCCAGCAGCGCGACCAGGCCGGCGCCGCCGAACAGGCCGGCACCGACGCCGAGCTTCTTGGCCTTGCCCTTGACCTCGGCCTGGGCGAGGCGGACCTCGTCGCGGACCAGGCGGGTGACCAGCTCGGGCAGCTCACCGATGAGCTGGCCGGTGGAGGCGGAGGACGGGTCGGTATGGGAGCCGGGGGACTGGCTCATCGGACCTCCTGCGGTCGATGCGGATCGGGTGGGGACGGATCTCGTCACCCATGCCCGGCCGGACCCAGGTCGAACCGCCGTCCCCGCGCGTCCCCGGCACTACGGTGGGCCCATGACCGTGCCTGCGAACGGCTGGACCTGGCGGCTGCACGACCCGACGGGCGGCGTCGTGGACCCCGACGACCTCGGCGTGGCCGTCCCGGTGGAGGACGCCCAGGCCGAGGCCGAGTCGTGGCTGGGGGAGCACTGGCGCGAGCTGCTCGAGCGCGGCGCGGCCAGTGCCACCCTGGTCCGCGGCGACACCGTCGTCTACGGACCGATGGGCCTCGCGGCCTCCTAGGTCAGCCCCGGCTGGTCTTGGCCGGGTCCCGCTCCACGACGTCGCCGAGCACCTCGTCGATCCGGGCCAGCACCTCGGCCGAGAGCTCGACGCCGGCGGCGGCCACGTTGTCGTGCACCTGCTCGGGCCGGGTGGCGCCGATGATCGCCGCCGCGACGTTGCCGTTGGCCAGCACCCAGGCCAGCGAGAGCTGGGCCATCGAGAGCCCGAGGTCGTCGGCGATGGGCTTGAGCTGCTGGACCCGGGTCAGGACGTCGTCGGTGAGGTACTGCTTCATCGACCCGCCGGCGCTGGGGTGCCCACCGCGGCTGTCGGCCGGCGGGGCCTGGCCGGGCAGGTACTTGCCGGTGAGGACGCCCTGGGCGAGCGGGGACCAGACGATCTGCGAGACGCCCTCGGCCTCGGACGTCGGCACGACCTCGGCCTCGATGACCCGCCAGAGCATCGAGTACTGCGGCTGGTTGCTGATCAGCTGGATGCCGAGGTCACGCGCGAGGGCGGCGCCGGCGGCGATCTCCTCGGCGCGCCACTCGCTGACCCCGACGTAGAGCACCTTGCCGGCCCGGACCAGGTCGGCGAAGGCGGTCATCGTCTCCTCCAGCGGCACCGTGGTGTCGTACCGGTGGGCCTGGTAGAGGTCGACGTAGTCGGTCTGCAGCCGCTGCAGCGAGGCGTGGCAGCTCTCGATGACGTGCTTGCGGCCCAGCCCGCGGTCGTTGGCCCCCGGGCCGGTCGGCCAGTAGACCTTGGTGGCGATCTCGAGGGACTCCCGCCGCTGGCCGGCCAGGGCGCGGCCCAGGACCGACTCCGCCTTGGTGGCGGCGTAGACGTCGGCGGTGTCGAAGGTGGTGATGCCGGCGTCGAGGGCGGCGCGCACACAGGCGTGCGCCGCGTCCTCCTCGACCTGGCTCCCGTGGGTCAGCCAGTTGCCGTAGGCGAGCTCGGTGATGTTGAGGCCGGAACGGCCCAGTCGACGTGTCTGCACGCCCTCGAACGTAAGCCGCGCGGTCGCGGCCCGCTCAGACGGTGGCGCCGAGCTCGACCTGCGGCTTGGGGAACCGCCAGCGGCGGATCATGGTGGCTCGGCTGATGCCGTACCAGACCAGACCGCGCGTGCGGGCGTTCGGGAACCGCTCCCCGACGACCTTCTTGATCTTGCGGCCCAGCACGACCGAGTCGCCGATGATGACCAGGAAGAAGGCGAACCAGAGGAAGACGGTGTAGCTCTGCACCGCGGTGTTCGGGATGAAGTACCCGACCAGCACGAGCGCGGCGACCACCAGGAACAGGCTGCCGGCGTTGCGGCGGGCGTCGACCACATCGCGGACCAGGCGCTTCTCCGGGCCGCGGTCCCGGGCCGGGAGCGCGCTGTCGTCCCCGCGCGCCGCGGCCTCGCGGGCGCTGCCGCGGCCGGCGGCCTGCTGCTCGCGCATGCGCTTGTAGGCCTCCTTCCGCGTGGTCGGCGGGGGCGGGGGCGGCCCGGGACGGCGGCCCTGGGCCTCGCTGCGCTTGGGGGTGGGCCGGCCCTTGCCGGCCGCGGTCAGCTGGGCCGTGAGGTCGGCGGCCGGGTCCGGGGCGGTCTCGGCGGGGCGGCGGCCGGGCAGGCGGAGCTTCACGGGGTGCAGTCTACGTGCCCGCGGGGGGCCGGTCGGGCCCGCACCGAGACGTGCGCAACACCGGACGGGCGGGTCCGCGCCGTACAGTGGGAAGCAGCCCCGCCACGGCGGTGTTGGTCGGGACGGCGAGACGATGCAACCCCGACCCTCGATGTGGGAGGACAGAACATGACCGTGCAGGACACTGCGACCACCCCCGACGCCGCCACCGGCGTCCTCCTGAGCGACCCGGCTGCGGCCAAGGTCAAGGCCCTGCTGGACCAGGAGGGCCGTGACGACCTGCGTCTGCGCATCGCCGTCCAGCCCGGCGGCTGCTCGGGCCTGCGCTACCAGCTCTTCTTCGACGAGCGCTTCCTCGACGGCGACCAGACCCACGAGTTCGGTGGGGTCGAGGTCATCGTCGACCGGATGAGCTCGCCGTACCTGGGTGGGGCGACGATCGACTTCGTCGACACCATCGAGAAGCAGGGCTTCACGATCGACAACCCCAACGCCGGCAGCTCATGCGCCTGCGGGGACTCGTTCTCCTGATCCGACGCACACCCGACGAGGCCCGGTTCCCCCAGGGGAGCCGGGCCTCGTCGTGTCTGGCGGTCGCTCCTAGAGCTTGACCGGGTAGACCGTCTCGGGGACGTCGACGACGATCCGCTCCTCGACGAAGATGCCGTGCCAGATCATGAACACCAGCACCTCCCACAGCTGCCTGGCCACCCGCTTGCTCGGCACCTCGGCGGTGCGCAGCGAGGTCAGCATCGCCGCGACCCGACCGCGGTCCAGCCACTCGTCGGTGCCGCTGTCGGCGATGACCTGGTGGGCCCACTCGTGCAGCGGGCCGGCCAGGAACTCCGCGGTGGGCACCGGGAAGCCCAGCTTGCGGCGGTGCAGGATCGCCGGCGGCACGATCTGCTCCATGGCCCGGCGCAGGGCGTACTTGGTCGCGTCGGAGCCGCGGGGGACCCGCTGGTCCAGCGGGAGGGTGCGCGCGAGGTCGAAGACCTCGGTGTCCAGGAAGGGCACGCGCAGCTCGAGGGAGTTGGCCATGGTCATCTTGTCCGCCTTGACCAGGATGTCCCCGCGCAGCCAGGTGAACAGGTCGACGTACTGCATCGCGGTGACGTCGTCGTACCCCGCGGCGCGGGTCTGCCGGTACAGGTGCTCGGTGACCTGGACGTGGGAGACCGCGGCGTCGTGCCCCCGGAGCACCGCGGCGAGCTCGGCCCCGGAGAAGTTGCGCGCGTTGCCGTAGTACCGCTCCTCCAGCGGGATCGACGCCCGGCGGAGGAGGTCCTTGCCGCGCATGCCCTCGGGCAGCCGGCCGGACAGGGCGGCCATGACCTTCTTGCCGACGCCGGGCACGCGCTGCGCCCACGCCAGGCTGATCGGCTCGCGGTAGATCGTGTAGCCGCCGAAGAGCTCATCGGCGCCCTCCCCGGACAGCACGACCTTGACGTGCTTGCGGGCCTCGCGGGCGACGAAGTACAGCGGCACGAGCGCGGGGTCGGCGACCGGGTCGTCGAGGTACCAGACCACCTCGGGGATCGCGGCGGCGAACTGCTCCGCGGTGATGACCACCGGCACGTGGGCGACGCCGAGCTCGGCGGCGGACTGGGCGGCGATGTCGACCTCGGAGGTGGACTCGCGCTCGAACCCGACGGTGAACGTCATCAGGTCCGGGTTGTAGCGGTGGGCCAGCGCCGCGATCGCGGTGGAGTCGATGCCGCTGGACAGGAACGACCCGACGGTGACGTCGGCCCGCATGTGCTTGGCCACCGACTCGTCGAGGGCCGCGGCGATCCGGTCGTAGAGCTCCTGCTCACCGCCCGCGGGGACCGGGCGGGGGGCGAACACCGGGTGGAAGTACCGCTCGGTGGTCAGCTCGCCGCCGACGACGGTGAACCGGGTGCCGCTCTCGATCCGCCGGATGCCGCGGTGCATCGTGGCGGGCTCGGGCACGTACTGCAGCGTCAGGTACTGCTGCAGGGACGCCGGGTCGACGCCGCCCGCGCCGGCCGAGCCGCCGAGCAGCTCGAGGAGGGCCTTCTTCTCGCTGCTGAGGACGACGCCGCCGTCGGCCAGCCGGGCGGTGAACAGCGGCTTGATGCCGAACGGGTCACGGGCGCCGAACGCCGTCCCGGTGGCGGTGTCCCAGATGACGAAGGCGAACATGCCGCGCAGCCGGGTGACCACGTCGGGGCCCCAGTGGTGGAAGCCGGCGACGATGGCCTCGGTGTCGCCCTCGGTGGCGAACTCGGCGCCCAGGGCGCGCAGCTCCTCGCGCAGCTCGAGGTAGTTGTAGATCTCGCCGTTGAACAGGATCCGGTAGCGGTCGGCCGCGTAGGGCAGCGGCTGCGGGCTCCCGTCGACGTCGATGATCGACAGCCGGTTGAACCCGAGCACGGTGTGCCCGTCGGACCACACCGCGGTGTCGTCGGGCCCGCGGTGGTGCAGGCAATGCAGGGCGTGGCGGACGCCGTCGACCCGGGTCTCGTCGACCCGCTCGGCATCGGTGGACAGGTAGGCGAGCAGGCCGCACATCGGCTGGTAGGTCTCCGGGGTCTCGGGGGAGGGCGGGGTCAGAGCGGCTGGCCGGCCAGGACCCGGCGGCTGACCCGCCGCTCGGCCCAGAACGACACGAAGGGCACGACGCCCGCGAGCAGCACCAGCAGCGTGCCCTTGGCGGTGAACTTGGCCTTCAGGGCCAGGTCGAAGGCTGTGACGAGGTACACGATGTAGAGGAACCCGTGGACCGGGGACACGATCCTGGACACCTCGGGGACGTCGAAGCCGTACCGCAGGGGGATGGCCACGAAGACCAGCACCAGCAGCATCACCCCGACCACGTAGGCCATCACCTGGTACCGCTTGAGCGCCGTGGCGGTGCGCGGGGGCACCACGGTGTCAGCCGACATCTCGTCCTCGCAGCGCCTTCTCGTTGAGCTCGGCCAGGTACCGGTTGTAGGCGGCCAGCTCGGGGTCGCCGGTCGTGTCGATGCGCGGCCGCTGGTAGAGCACGACGTCCTGGCCGGGCTCGTCCTCGTCGGGGTCGCGGTTGAGCTCGACCTTGACCATCTTCCCGTAGAAGAACAGGCCCATGAAGCCGTACAGCGGCCACTGCAGCGCATAGCTCCAGTTGACCGCGCCGCCGCCGTTCTCGGCCTTGGTCAGCTGCCAGTAGCCCAGGAAGAACGTGGCCACGAACAACGCGGTGATGAGCAGGTGCAGCAGCACCCAGCGCGGGGTCAACAACCGGGGGAGCACGCCTGCGACTGTAGACGGCGGACCTGGGACGGCCTGCTCCGCGGAGCATCCCCGCACCCCCGACGGCATTGCCCCCGGGTGCCGTCGGCAGCCGCCCGCGCGCCCCCCGACCAGGGGGCGGCGTCCCGTGACGGTCGGCTACGCTCGCCGTGACTGCGGTCGTGGTGGCCGGGACGTCTCGGGAGACCGTGAAGGCCGCGTCGCCACACATGAGCCGTACCGCGCAGCACCGGCCGCGCGGAGGATGAAGGAGGCAGCGGGCAGTGGCTCGACGGAGCAAGCTCGCGCGGGTCGCCGCGCTCGGCGTCCTGGCCGTTCTCACCCTGGCCGGGTGCGACCTGAACAACGAGTTCTGGCGCTTCGGCTGGCCCGAGGGCATCACCGACCAGGCCGAGCAGATGCGCCAGCTGTGGACCGGTTCGGTCATCGCGGCCCTGGTCGTGGGCTTCGCGGTGTGGGGGCTGATCTTCTGGTCGATGATCCGGCACCGCAAGCGCGGCGACGAACTGCCCAAGCAGACCGCCTACAACCTGCCCCTGGAGATCGTCTACACGATCGTCCCGTTCGTCATGATCGCGGTGCTGTTCTTCTACACCGTCGTCGTGCAGAACCGCGTGCAGGAGCGCAGCGACAACCCGGACGTGACGATCGCGGTCAACGCCTTCAAGTGGAACTGGCAGTTCGTCTACCCGCAGACCACCGAGTCCAACGGCGGGACGCCGGTCAGCACCACCGGGTCGAGCACCGAGATCCCGATCCTGGTCGTGCCGGTGGACCAGACGATCCGGTTCGAGGTGGCCTCGGCCGACGTCATCCACTCGTTCTGGGTTCCCGAGTTCCTCTTCAAGCTCGACGTGATCCCGGGCAACGAGAACGGCCGCGACAACGTCTTCGAGGTGACCGTCCGCGAGCAGGGCGCCTTCGTGGGCCGGTGCGCCGAGCTCTGCGGGACGTACCACGCGAACATGAACTTCGAGGTCCGCGCGGTGTCCGGCGAGGACTACGACGCCTACCTCGCCGCCCGCGAGGACGGCCTGTCGACCTACGACGCGCTCGAGAGCATCGGCCAGGACGGCAGCGCATCTACGACCGTGCCCTTCGACACCCTGACCGAGCAACAGCTCGACGGGGCCAGCAACTGACGTGTCCCACTCCACGACCCAGCAGCAGCGGGAGGACCGACCGTGAAGGTCGAAGCGCTCATCTTCAACCTGATCGCGTTGTTCGCGATCGTGGCAGCGGTCGTCTACGGCCTGTGGTCGCGCGAGCCGATCGGCACGACGGCGCTGGCGTTGTCGGCCGGCCTGCTCGGTCTGATCGGTGGCTTCTTCTGGTTCGTCGCCCGCCGCATCGACTCCCGGCCCGAGGACCTCAAGGACGCCGAGATCGCCGACGGTGCGGGCGAGCTGGGCTTCTTCTCGCCGGGCAGCTACTGGCCCTTCGGCCTGGCCGTGTCCGCCGCCATGATGGGCCTCGCGCTGGCGTTCTTCCACGTCTGGCTGATCCTGATGGCCGGAGCTGCGCTGCTCATCACCATCGGTGGCCTGCTCTTCGAGTACTACAGCGGGCAGAACGCGCACAGCTGACCCGCCGCACCTCCGCAGAAGGCCCCCACGCACCGCGTGGGGGCCTTCAGCGTCTCCAGGACGACTGTGCAGGCACGCCGGGCCCTTCGACCGGCTGAGCCGCGCTGCGGTGGGGTGAGCCGGGGTGGACGGCGGCTCACCCCACCGCGGCGCGGCTCATCCCCGACACGAGGCGTGGGTCGGCCTCGATGACCGCGGAGCGCGGGCTCCGATGCGGCGCACGTCGAGACCCAGACCATGGTGTCAGGTGACCTCACGTCGACGCTGAGGCCCTCGAGCGGGTCGCAGGCGCCGTCGGTCAGCGCTCGACGGCGGGACCACCGCGTGAGACCGGCGACTCGTCGCTCAGGGCTTGAGTGACCGGTTGGCTGTCGGCCTGTCGAAGGTGAGGCGCTCGCCGCCGCGACAGCGCCGCACGGCCTGGAAAAGCCCGTGGCGGGCAGATCGGGCAGGCCACGACGACGGTGGTCGCCAGCGCTGGCTCAGCCCGGGTGTCTTCGAGGCTGCCGCGCCGGCCCGTCGCAGGGTGTCCAGTGCCCAGAGCTCGGTCTGCACCGGCTGGAGTCCTGGCGCAGCTCGGACGGTTTCCGGAGGGTCTGCGGTGCGACACCGGCGGCGTACCCGGGCCGTCTGGCATGCGGCGTGGACGGCGTACCCGGATCGTTCCGGATGCGCATCACCGTTCGGGATGCACCGACGGCACATCCGCACCGTGGGGATGCAGCATCGACGGCGCGTCCGCACCTTCGCGATGCGGCATCGACGGCGCATCCGGACCTTCGGCGTTCGGCCTCGACGGCGGCCTGACGCTCAGAGGCGCGTCGGCTGAGTGGGCGCTGAAGCCCCAGGGCGCGAACGGGGCCCGTCCACGGCCGGTCAGCCGGCGCGCTGTCGGCGCTGCCCGGCGTGGACGACGTGGACGGCGTGGACTACGTGGACGGCGTGGACGGCGTGGGCCGAGCGTCGTACGCCGGCGGCCCGGAACCGAGTCGGGTGTGGGCCGCTGGCGTACGAAGGCAGGGCGGCCCGATGCCTTGGTGGTCGCGGCTCAGACCGCCCGCACGGCGACGCAGCCAACACCAGCCGCTGAGCTGCCGGGCCGACCGTCGACGCTCCCGGTCGACGTCCCACCGTTGCTGGCGACGAACCAGGCACGGCCTCCTGACGAGGCGACATACCGCGGGCGCAACGACAGCGGGCCCCCTCCCGGTGGGGAGGGGGCCCGCTGTGGCGGAGCGGCGGATCAGTCGCGCGGGTCCTGCGGGCGGCCACCCTCGGAGGGGCGACCCCCCTCGGATGGCCGACCGGAACCGACGGGCTCGTCGGCCTCGGCCGCAGCCAGGCCGCGTCGCTCCTGCTGCGAGGCGAGCTCGACCTGAGAGGGCTGCTCGATGGGGGAGAAGAAGCCCTTCACCGCCCGACGGGCACCGCCGACCTGGTTCATCTTCTTCGGCACCGGGGCGCCGGCGTAGGTGAGCTGGCCGTGGCCGTGCTCGTCCACCGGGCCGAGGGGCTGGTGGACCTCGATGAACTCACCGCTCGGGAGTCGGCGGATGACACCGGTCTCGATGCCGTGCTCGAGGACCTCGCGGTCGTGGCGCTGCAGCCCCAAGCAGATCCGGTAGCTGATCATGTAGGCAACCGGCGGCAGGACGACCATCCCGATGCGCCCGACCCAGGTCATGGCGTTGAGGCTGATGTCGAACTTGTCGGCGATCACGTCGTTGCCACCGGACATCCACAGCACGCCGTAGAACGTCAGCGCCATGACGCCGACCGAGGTGCGCACCGGCACGTCGCGGGGACGCTGGAGCAGGTGGTGGCTGGCCGTGTCGCCGGTGAGCTTGCGCTCCAGCTGCGGGTAGAGCGCCAGCACGGTGAACATCGCGCCGGCCACGACGACCGTCGGCCAGAACAGGGCCGGGATCGTGTAGTTGCCGGGGAGGTTGATGTCCCACGCGGGCATCAGGCGGGTGGAGCCGTCCAGGAAGCCGATGTACCAGTCGGGCTGGGAGCCCGCAGACACCTGAGCCGGGTTGTACGGCCCCCACAGCCAGATCGGGTTGATCTGCACCAGGCCACCGAGCGCGGCGCACAGACCGAACACGATGAAGAACAGCGCAGTCGCCTTGCCGGCGAAGGCCGGGAAGAGCCGGTTGCCGACCACGTTGTGCTCGGTGCGCCCCGGCCCCGGGAACTGGGTGTGCTTCTGCTTGATCAGCAGGAGCAGGTGCACTGCGATCAGCGCCAGGATGATCGCCGGGATGATCAGCACGTGGACGATGTAGAACCGTCCGATGATCGCGTCCCCGACGTAGTCACCGTCGAAGACCGCCCAGTGCGCCCAGGTCCCGATGACCGGGATGGACAGCAGGATCGCCGAGATGATCCGGAGGCCGGTGCCCGAGAGCAGGTCGTCGGGCATGGAGTAGCCGGTGACGCCCATGAGCAGCGCCAGCACCAGCAGCACGACGCCGATGCCCCAGTTGGTCTCACGGGGCTTGCGGAACGCGCCGGTGAAGAAGATGCGGAGCAGGTGCACCACGATCGAGGCGACGAACAGCAGGGCCGCCCAGTGGTGGATCTGCCGGATGAACAGACCGCCGCGGACGTCGAAGCTGAGCGCGAGGGTGGATTCGTAGGCCTGCGACATCTCCACGCCGCGCAGCGGGGCGTAGGAACCCTGGTAGGGGACCTCGGCCATCGACGCGTCGAAGAAGAAGGTCAGGTAGGTGCCCGACAGCAGCAGGATGACGAACGAGTAGAGCGCGATCTCCCCGAGCAGGAACGACCAGTGGTCGGGGAAGACCTTGTTGAGGGTGCGGCGCAGGGGCCCGGCGACGATGAGGCGCTCGTCGATCTCGGTTGCTGCCTTGCCGATCTTCGTCGCCGGCTGTCCCGGCGCGACCGCTGTAGCCATCAGATCCGCTCTCGGTTCCAGTAGGTGGGTCCCACAGCCTCAATGTAGTCGCTGCGCGCGACGAAGTACCCCTCGTCATCCAGCGTAATCGGCAGTTCCGGTAGGGAGCGGGACGCCGGGCCGAAGACCGGCTTGGCCCCCTGCAGCACGTCGAACTGCGACTGGTGGCAGGGGCACAGGATGCGGCTGGTCTCCTGCTCGTACAGCGAGACGGGGCACCCGGCGTGCGTGCAGATCTTGGAGTAGGCCACGTAGTCGCCGTAGCCGAAGTCCGACTGGCCATCGCGCGGCCGCAGGTTGGCCATCTGCTCGGGACGGAGCCGGATGAGCATGGTGGCCGCGTCGGCCGCTCTGTTGCCGCCCTCGACGGCGGGGAACACGGTCTCGAGCGAGCCGGGCTCCTGGTCCCCGGGTCGGATCGGCGAGCCGTCGTCGCGGACCAGCCGGACGCCGTCGGCCCACTCGGTGGTGCCCAGCGGGTTACCCTTGTTCGGGTTCTTGATGAGGCCACCGAGCGGGGCGATCAGCATGAGACCCATCGCGCCACCGGCGAAGCCGAGGCTGCGGCCGATCATCTTCCGGCGGGGGAAGCCTGTCTTGTCCAGTCCACCCATCAGGGTCGCGGCCGTCGTGGCGCGGTCGAAGTTGGAACCGTCGTGCTTGTCCTGGACGGCGGTCTCGTGCGGCAGCAGCTTCTTGACGAACAGCACCAGACCCACGCCGATGAAGACCAGCGCACCGCCCATGGTGAGGCCGAGCATCGGGGTGTAGAGGGCGCTCCAGCCGTTGTCCTCGGAGTCCCACTGCCAGTCCGGCAGGAACCAGTCGGAGCCGAAGTACACGACCGCGAACGCGAGGGCGAACAGCCCGGCCAGCCCGAAGGCGATGGCCACCTGGCGCTCGGCCTGCTTCTCCAGGCCCGAGCCCGGTGCCGGGGGCGGGTCCACGTGCAGGACCTCGACGCCGTCGTAGCGGGCGCCGAGGCGGTTGAGGTCCTCGCGCTGCATCCCGGCCAGACGCTCGGGGGAGTAGTCGTCGTCCGGGCCGCCGTGCGTCGGGCCTGCCTCGTCGGTGGCCGGGTCCGAACCGGCTCGGTCCTGCGTGCTCACGCCTTCGTCCCCATCCAGAAGATCCCGAACAGCAGGGCGCCGATGCCGACGACCCACATCACCAGGCCCTCGGAGACCGGGCCGGTGCGGCCGATGCCGGCACCGCCGGGGTCGGCCTGTTCCTTGAGGGTCTGCACGTAGTCGATGATGGATCGCTTCTGCTCCGGTGTGAGCTGGTTGTCACCGAAGACCGGCATGTTCTCGGGTCCGCTCAGCATCGCGGCGTAGATCTCGAGGTCGTTGGCGTCACCGAGGCTGGGTGCGGCCTTGCCCGAGGAGAGGGCTCCGCCGGCGCCGACGAAGTTGTGGCAGCTCGCGCAGTTGAGGCGGAACAATTCCCCGCCCTCGGCCAGGTCGCCCTCGCGGAGGTCGCCCGAGGGCAGCGTCGGACCGCCGCCGTTGGCCTGGATGTAGGCCATCAGCTGCTCGATCTCGGCGTTGTCGAAGACCGCCGGCTTCCGGGCCGCGTCGGCCTCCTGGCGGACCAGCGGCATGCGGCCGGTGTGCACCTGGAAGTAGACCGATGCCTCCCCCACGCCGATCAGCGAGGGACCGCGGTCGGACACCCCTTGCAGGTTCGAGCCGTGGCAGCTGATGCAGCTGCGGGTGTAGAGCTCCTCGCCGGCCTGCTCTGCCGACGACTGGGTGCTGATCGCGTCGTCGGCCGCATTGGCCGGGGCCAGGGCAGAGTAGCCCACGCCGGTCAGGACCAGCGCGGCCAACAGGCCGGCGATGTTGGCCAGGCGGCGTCGCTGCTTGGACCGCCGACGGATCCTCGCCGCACTGCTCGGAGTGCCGTCTGCACGACGACGGAGGCGGGCGCGCAGACCGGCCACGGAGTGGGAGAAGGGCACCGGTTCCCCTAGCGGATGAGGTAGATCGTGGCGAAGAGCCCGACCCACACGACGTCGACGAAGTGCCAGTAGTAGGAGACCACGATCGCCGAGGTCGCCTGCGCAGGCGTGAACCGGCCCATGGTGGACCGGATGAGGACGAACACGAAGGCCACGAGGCCGCCGATGACGTGCAGCGCGTGGAAGCCGGTGGTCAGGAAGAACACCGAGCCGAACGTCGACGACGAGATCGTGGTCTCGTGCTCGGTGACGAGGACGCGGTACTCGTTCGCCTGACCCAGGACGAAGACCAGCCCCATCACGAAGGTGATGGTGAACCACCGCCGGAGCCCGTAGACGTTGCCCTGCTCGGCGGCGAAGACGCCGAGCTGGCAGGTGACCGACGAGGCCACCAGGATCAAGGTGAAGACCAGCGCGTAGGGCACGTCCAGCTCGGTGGGCGGCGGGGGCCACGGGTCGCCCGCTCGAGCACGCGCGGTGAAGTACATGGCGAACAGTCCGGCGAAGAACATCAGCTCACTGGCGAGCCAGATGATCGTGCCGACGCTGACCATGTTCGGTCGGGTCAGGGAGTGCACCCGCGAAGTGTCGAAGGTGCTGCTCGCCACGGGGGCCGTTGTCACAGGCCCATCATGGCATCGGTGCAGCCGGGGTACGAGTGCGGGTGCGACGGCGTGGCGGAGCCGGGAGCCAGCTGTGGACCCGGTCGGGTCCAGACCCCCGCAGCGACGCGGGAGTGGCCGTCCGCAGCCGTCCCCGGGCCGCCCCGGCCCCCGGCCCGGCCGGTGTCCGCCGGCGCCCGGCGTGACCTGGTCGTGACCTGCCGGCCGCACCGAGCGGACCACCGCCCGGGCGGTCGGGGCACTAGGGTCGGCCCGGTGAGCAGCGCTGCCACCGTGGTGGTCTTCAGCCACCGGGCCGAGGTCCGGGATGCCGTCCGCACCGCCGTGGGTACCCACCCGGCGTCCGACGTGGGCCCGGTCCGCTACCTGGAGTGCGCCACCGGCGCCGAGGTGGTGGCCGCGGTCGACCGCGGCGGGGTGGACCTCTGCATCCTGGACGGCGAGGCGCAGCCGACCGGCGGCATGGGCATCGGCCGCCAGCTCAAGCACGAGATCACCGACTGCCCGCCCGTCCTGGTCCTGATCGCGCGGCAGGCCGACCGCTGGCTGGCCCACTGGTCGATGGCCGAGGCCACCCTGGCGCACCCGGTGGACCCGCTGGTGGCGCCCGAGGCGGTCGCCGACCTGCTGCGCGCCCGCGCCGGCCGGCCGGCCGTGCACGGATGACGGAGCCCACCTCCACGGCGCCCCCCACGGAGCCGACCCCCACCTGGCCAGGGCTGCTCCGCCGCCTCATCGCCCGGCAGGACCTCGCTGCTGCCGAGACCGCCTGGGCGATGCGCGAGATCATGGCCGGCGCCGCGTCGCCCGCCCAGGTCGCCGGGTTCGCGGTGGCGCTGCGGGCCAAGGGCGAAGCGCCCTCCGAGGTGGCCGGCATGGCGTCCACCATGGTGGAGAAGGCGACCCCCGTGTCCCTGCCGATGGACTGCGTGGACATCGTCGGGACCGGCAGCGACGGCGCCGACACCGTCAACATCTCCACGATGGCGGCGATCGTCACCGCCGCGGCCGGGGTGCCGGTGGCCAAGCACGGCAGCCGGGCCGCGTCGTCGTCCTCGGGGTCGGCCGACGTCCTCGAGGCGCTGGGCGTGGTCATCGACCTGCCGGCGGCCGGTGTCGCCCGCTGCGTGGCCGAGGCCGGGATCGGGTTCTTCTTCGCGCCGGTGTTCCACCCCGGCATGCGGCACGTCGCCGGCCCCCGCCGCGAGATGGGCATCGGGACGGTCTTCAACTTCCTGGGCCCGCTGAGCAACCCGGCGCGGCCGGCGGCCTCGGCGATCGGCTGCGCGGATGCCCGGATGGCCCCGGTGCTCGCCGAGGTCCTGGCCGGCCGCGGCTCCCGGGCGCTGGTGTTCCGCGGCGACGACGGGCTCGACGAGCTCACCACGTCGACGACCTCGGCGGTCTGGGTGGTCCGCGACGGGACGGTGGTGGCCGACCGGGTGGACCCGACGGCGCTGGGCCTGGCCACGTCGGCACCGGGCGCGCTGCGCGGTGGGGACGCCGCGGTCAACGCCGACGTCGTCCGGCGGCTGGTGGCCGGCGAGACCGGGCCGGTGCGCGACGCGGTGCTGCTCAACGCCGCCGCGGCCCTGGTGGCCTTCGACGAGCACGGGGGTCGCCTGCACGACCAGCTGGCGGCCGGGCTGGTGCGGGCCGCGGCGGCCGTGGACGACGGCCGGGCGGAGGCCCTGCTCGCCCGCTGGGCAGAGGTCAGCCAGGCCGCGAGGTAGGCGGAAGGAACGGGCCCCTCGCGGGGAGCGAGGGGGTCCTGCCCTAGTCGAGGCCGATGGAGAAGGCCGACTCCAGGTCGTGCTGGGAGTAGGCGCGGAACGCGATGTGGGTCTTGGTGTCGACCACGCCGGGGACCTTGTTGATCCGCCCGGCGATGACCTCGGCGACGTCCTCGAACTCGCGGACCCGGACGAGGGCGATGAGGTCGGTGCCCCCGCCGGCCACGGAGTAGACCTCGCTGACCCCGTCGAGGTCGGCCAGGGTGGTCGCGACCTCGCCGATCGAGTCGGTCGAGGCGTCGATGAGGACGATGGCGGTGATCACACCCGCGAGGCTAGCGCCGCGGGGCCGCCGTGACCGGTCCGCCCGCCGGTGACCCGGTCCGGCCGGGCGCGGGTGCCCAGGGAGCGTCCGTCGGCGAAGGGGTCGCGGGCGGCGCGGCCGGCGTCGACGAGGGCGAGGAAGCCGCGCAGCGGACCGGTGCCGGGCGTGCGGCAGGCCAGCGTGCCGGTGACCTCGACGAGGCGGGTGCCGGGCTTCTCCATCCAGCGGAGCACGAGCTCGGTCTCCTCGACCGAGGCGGCGAGCTCGCCCTCGGGCCCGGCGACGGTCTCGGCGGTGGTCTTCAGCTGCTGCAGGTAGGCCCGCACCGGGGCGCCGCGCACCGCCACCCCCGCGGCCACCAGCCGGCCGCGGCGGACCACCGCGAGGGCCCAGCCACCGGCGCCGTCCGGGCGGGCGAGGGTGAGCTCGGGGACCTCGGCGAGCTGGGCCAGCCGCTGGCGGCGGCGCAGGGCGCGCACCAGGACGGCGATCCGGTCGCGCAGCACCGCGGCGTCCTCGAACCGGCCGTCGGCGGCCAGCCGGTCGACCCGACCCAGCAGCGGCGCGCAGAGTCGGCCAGGGTCGGCGTGCACCGCGGCGGTGAGCACCGCGGCGGTGGCGGCGTACTCGTCGGCGCTCTGCGCGCCGGTGCACGGGGCGCCGCAGCGGCCCATCCCGGCCAGCGCACACGCCGGGTGGGACGCCGACGGGACCAGCCGTCCGCTGCACTGGCGCAGCGCCAGCGCCTCGTGCACGGCGGCCACCGCGGCGTCGGCGGCCCGCCGGTCGGCGAAGGGGCCCAGCACCGTGCCCGGCCCGGGGACCACGCGGCGCACCACGGACAGTCGGGGGAAGGCCTCGTCGGTGAGCCGGACCCACAGCAGGCGCTCGGGGAACCGGGACCGCTTGTTGTAGCGCGGCTTGTGCTGGGCGATCAGCCGCAGCTCGCGCACCGAGGCCTCCAGGTCGTGCGCGCAGGGGAGCGCCTCGACCCGTTGGGCCAGCCCGACCATCTCGGTCATCCGGCTGCGCTGCTCACCGGCGGTGAAGTAGCTGCGCACCCGGGCGCGCAGGTCGGTGGAGGTGCCCACGTACAGCGCCTCGTCGCCGGGGCCGCGGAAGACGTAGACGCCGGGGCCGTGCGGCACGTGCGCGGCGAGGTGGCGCTTGCGCCGGCGCTGCGGGTCGACCTGGCGGGTGAGCCCGACCAGCTCCTCCAGCGAGGTGACGCCCAGCGGGCCCAGCCGCTCGAAGAGCCCGTGCAGCACGTCGACGGTGGCCCGGGCGTCGTCCAGGGCGCGGTGGGTGGGCGTGGTGGACGAGGAGAAGAACGGGGCCAGGGTGCCCAGCTTGCAGTTGGGCACCTCGTCGCGGGTGAGCAGCCGCCGGGCCAGCACCGCGGTGTCGACCGACGCGGCCGGCGGCCACGCGAGCCCGGTGGCGGCGCAGGCCGCCTTGAGGAACCCGAGGTCGAAGGGGGCGTTGTGCGCGACCAGGACCGCCCCCCGGGCGAACTCCAGGAAGTGCGGCAGCACCGACTCGATGCGGGGGGCGGTGGCCACCATCGTGGAGGTGATGCCGGTGAGCACGCTGACGTAGGGCGGGATGTCGCGGCCGGGGTCGACCAGCGTGCCGAACTCGCCGAGCACCACCCCGCCGCGCACCCGCACCGCCCCGATCTCGGTGATCGCGTCGGTGTGCGCCGAGCCGCCGGTGGTCTCCAGGTCGACGACCACGAACGTCACGTCGGTCAGCGGGGTGCCCAGGTCGTCGATGGTCACCTGGTGGGCGGGGGTACCGGTCACGGCGCGGACGCTAGGGCGGGGGTCCGACATTCCCCGGCGGGCCCCCGGGACCCGCTCGGGTGCCCCCGCGCCCGCCGAGGTGCAGCGGCCGTCACCGGCGGGGCACAATCCACCTCGCCGTGATCCGCGGCACGACGACGGCGTCGTGCGCGACCGGTCGGGGAGGTCCAGGTGTGGTCGCGGTCGGGGACGACGGCCCTCGGGGCCGTGCTGGCCGGTGCGCTGCTGGCGCTGGCCGTGCTGGCGGCCCCCGGGACGGCGGCGGCGGCACCCAGCGACCAGCCCGGCGGCACCACGGGCGTCCTGGACAGCGCCGAGCTCACCGCGCTGCAGGACCAGGCCGCCGACGTCCAGGGCGACCTCCAGGAGCGGCAGGCCACCGTCACCGCCGCCCAGGACCGCCTGGCCTCGGCGCAGCAGGTGGCCGACGCCGCCGCGGCCGAGGTCGCCGCCGCCGACACGGTGCTCACCCAGCAGCAGGTCGCGGTGTCCCGGTACGCCTCGGCGGTCTACCGGGACGGCGGCGCCCCCACGGCGCTGTCCCTCCTGCTGGCCGGCGGCGACCCCGGCGACGTGGTCTCCGCGCTCGGCTACCTCGACGTCATCGACACCGGCACCGACGCCGTCCTGCAGGCCGCCGAGGACCGGCGCCAGCAGGCGCTGGCGCAGCAGGCCTCGGCCGACGCCGCGCTGTCGGACAGCCGGACCGAGGCCGACGCGGTGGCCGCCCAGGTGGGCGAGCTGGAGGCGGCGGCCGCCTCGGTGACCAGCCGCCTGGACGAGGCCCTGGGCGTGGTCGACCGGCAGCTGGCCCAGCTGCAGGCCGAGCAGCTGCAGGTGAACGCCGACACCGCCGCCGCGTGGCAGGGCTACGTCGACCAGCTCGCCGCGGCCGGGGTGCTCCCGCCGCCGGCGGCCGCGCTGCGCGACCCGGTCGCCGGGCTGCCGGCCGGGCTGGTGCCGGTGGGCGGCTCGACCGGGGCCGCCCAGCCCGGCGCGGCCCAGCTGCCCCGCCAGCCCACCTCCCTGCTGGTGCTGCCGGCCGAGACCGTCGCCGCCGTCAGCGCGGCCATGACCGACCTCGGGCTGCCGTTCGCCCCCGGGACCGCCGGCCCGGAGTCCTTCGACTGCGGGTCGCTGGTGCAGACCGCCTACGCCGCGGCCGGGATCGCGGTGCCGGGCACCCAGGGCGAGCTGTTCGCCACCACCTCGCCGGTGGCGCCGGTGGACGTGCTGCCCGGCGACCTGGTGTTCCTGGGGTCGGCGGAGTCCGGGCTGTCGCACGTGGGCATCGCGCTGGACCCGCAGACCATGCTGGCCGCCGACGGCCGGGCCGGCGCCGTGGTGGTCCGCGGCCTGCCGGCCGACCAGGTGCTGGGCATCGGCCGGCCGAGCCTGGCCCTGCGCGCCCCGGTCGCCGTGCCGGGCCCCACCGGGGGAGCGCTGGCCGTGGAGTGCGGCAACACGGTCTACCCGGCCACCTACGACGGCAGCCGCTCGTGGGGCGGCTACCCCAACGGGCTGATCCCGCCGTCGGCCCTGTGCCCGCTGGGCGCCGCCGGGCACGCGCTGCGCTGCGACGCGGCCGCGGCCTACCGGGCGATGTCCGCGGCCTTCGCGGGTGCCTTCGGCCCGGCGCTGTGCATCACCGACTCCTACCGCAGCTACGCCAGCCAGGTGACCCTCTACGGGCAGAAGCCGGCGCTGGCCGCGGTCCCGGGCACCAGCAACCACGGCTGGGGGCTGGCCGTGGACCTGTGCGGCGGGGTCGAGTCCTACGGCACCGCCCAGTACGCCTGGATGGTGGCCAACGCCGGCCGCTTCGGCTTCATCCACCCCACCTGGGCCGACCCGGGCAACGGGCGCGAGGAGCCCTGGCACTGGGAGTACGCGGGCAGCTGACCCCGGTGCGCGGGGTCGGTCGGCCGGAATTGTCGGTGGTCGCTCCTAGCGTCCGCGGCGACGGACCGACCGGGTCCGCCGACGTGCCCCGTCCAGCTGCCAGGAGGCCCGACGTGCTCATCGACTGCGACACCTGCACCGTCCGCGGGGAGGGCTGCGGCGACTGCGTGGTCAGCGTGCTGCTCGGTGCCCCGCCGGGGTTCCGGGGGAGTGCCCCGACCGTGGTGCCGCTGGGCCGCCGGCCGCTGCGGCCGACCCAGCCCGCGCTCCCCGGCCTGGGGGCCGCGCTCGGCGACGCCCTCGTGTCCGGGCCGACCCGGCAGGGCCGGGTGCTGGAGTTCGACGACGTCGAGCGCCGCGCCCTGTTCGTCCTGGCGGAGATGGGGTTGGTCCCGCCGCTGCGGCACCAGGCCCCGCCGACCCGCGAGGTCGGCTGACCCGGCGACACGCCGCTGGCCGGCCCGACCCAGCGGATCATGCCAAAACCACACGGGTGGGATTAGCAGATCAGGCACGCATGAATCCGGTTGTGACTCTTCGTTTCGATCCGATCACGCCCGTAGCGTTCGTGGTGACCGGTCGAGCCCGCACCACCTGTCCCCAGGGTGGTCTCGGCCGGGGTGCAGGAGCACTCGCGCATCGTGGTCGTCCCCACCTGGTCCCACCCCTCCCCGGCCACGGCCGCCCGAGCCTGGTCCGCCCGCGGGCTGGTCCTGGTCGGTGCCGCCGGCCTGGTGCTGGCCCTGGCGCCCGGTGCGGCGGTGGCCGCACCCGCGCAGGCCGGCAGCCCCGCGGAGGCGACCCAGCTGGTGGCCGACGCGACCCACCAGCTCGAGGTGGTCACCGAGCAGGTCAACGACGCCCAGGTGCAGCTCGCCGAGCAGCAGGCCGCCGCGACCGCAGCGGCGGACTCCGTCACCGCTGCGCAGGCCCAGCTGCAGAGCCTGGGCGCGCAGATGGACGAGGTGGCCGTCAGCGCCTACACCGGCAACCCCTCCAGCTTCGCCGCGCTGCTGACCAGCAGCTCGCCCGAGGACTTCCTGGCCCAGGTCAGCACGCTGGACGTCATCGCCGGCCACACCGACGACCTGCTCACCCAGGTGTCGGCCGCCGCGCAGGTCGCCGCCGACGCCCAGGCCGCGGCCGACGCCGCCGGCGCCCAGGCGCAGCAGACCCTCGACCAGGTCACCGCCCAGCAGACCGAGCTGCAGCAGCAGATCGCCACCTACCAGGCCCAGTACGCCGCGCTGACCACCGCGCAGCAGGCCGAGGTCGTCCAGGCCACCAGCGGCCCCGAGGTCACCCCGCCGGCCGCCGTGGTCGCCGACAGCGATGCCGCGCAGGCCGTGGTCGACGCCGCGATGGCCCAGCGCGGGGACCCCTACGTGTGGGGTGCCGGCGGGCCCGGCAGCTTCGACTGCTCCGGCCTGACCGCCTACGCCTACGCCGCGGCCGGCATCTCCCTGCCGCACTCCAGCGCCGCCCAGGCCCGGATGGGGTCCGCGGTCTCCCGCGCCGACCTGCAGGCCGGCGACCTCGTCTACTTCTACTCGCCGGTCAGCCACATCGGCATCTACCTCGGCAACGGGATGATGGTGCACGCGCCCACGTCCGGTGACGTGGTCAAGGTGTCCAGCGTCGACATGTCCGGCTACGCGGGGGCCCGCCGCCTGCTCTGAGCCGCCGGCGGCCGCGGCCAAGGTCCGGCTCGTACGGTGTACCGGTGACCCCCCGTCGGCTCGCGCTGCTGACGGCGCTCGCGCTCGGTCTGGCCCTCGTCGTGGTGCTGTGGCTGCGGATCCCGTGGGCGGCGACCCCGCAGGTCAGCGACCCGACCGGCGGTCTGACCACCGACCAGCTGGACCGGGCGGACTCCTTCGCCGCGGCCCTGCGCCCGGCGTCGGTCGCCAACCTGCTGCTGGGCCTGGTGGTCAGCGGGGTGCTGGGGCTCACCCGCACCGGCGCCCGCTGGGTGACCGCGGTGGCCCGGCCGCTCGGTGGGGGGTGGTTCTGGCAGGTGGTGCTGGGCACCGTCGTCCTCACCGCGGCGGGCCGGGTGGTGACGCTGCCCCTGGCCGCCTACGGCGAGGTGGTGCGGCACCGCTTCGGGCTGTCCACCCGCAGCTGGCCGCTGTGGGCCCGCGACGTGGCCGTGGACACCGGCATCACCGCGGGGCTGACCGCCCTCGGGCTGGTGCTGCTGGTCGCGGTGGCCCGGCGGGCCCCGCGGACCTGGTGGGCGTGGGTCGGCGTCGGGGCGGCCGGGCTGGTGGTGGCCGGGTCGTTCCTCTACCCGGTGGTCATCGAGCCGGCGTTCAACGACTTCACCTCCCTGCCGGCCGGCCCGCTGCGCACCGACCTGCTCGACCTCGCGGCCGCCAACGGGACCCCGGTGCAGGACGTCCTGGTGGCCGACGCCAGCCGGCGGACCACCGCGCTGAACGCCTACGTCTCCGGGTTCGGGTCGACCCGCCGGATCGTCGTCTACGACACGTTGCTCGACCAGCTGCCCGACGACCAGATCGAGTCGATCGCCGCGCACGAGCTCGGCCACGTGGCCACCGACGACGTCCTGACCGGCACCCTCGTCGGCGCGCTGGGCGCCGGGGCCGGGGTGGCGCTGCTGGGCTGGCTGCTGGGCTCGGCACCGCTGCTGCGGCGGGCCGGCGCGGAGGGCCCCGGTGACCCGCGGGTCGTCCCGCTGGTCCTGTTGCTGGTCGCGGTGGGCACGCTGCTGTCCACGCCGGTGCAGAACGGGGTGTCCCGTCAGCTCGAGGCCCGGGCCGACCAGCACTCCCTGGACCTCGCCGAGGACCCCGACGCGTTCGCCGCGGTCATGCGCCGGCTGGCGGTGGCCAACCTGAACCAGCCCGACCCGCCGGCGGCCTGGCAGTGGTTCTTCGGGTCGCACCCCACCACCGCCCAGCGGGTGGCCGCCGCCCAGGAGTGGTCGCGCTGACCCGGACCCTGGTCGTCACCAACGACTTCCCGCCGCGGCAGGGCGGCATCCAGACCTTCGTCGCGGCCCTGCTCGACCGGCTCCCGCCCGAGGACCTGGTGGTGCTCGCCTCGACCTCCCCGGGGGCGGCCGAGCACGACGCCGGCCTGCCCTACCGGGTGGTGCGGCTGCCCACGGCGATGCTGCTGCCCACCCCGCGCACCGCGCGGGTGGCCGCCGGCCTCGTGCGCGAGCACCGGGCCGGGACGGTCGTGTTCGGCGCAGCCGCACCGCTGGGCCTGCTGGCCCCCGGCCTGCACCGGGCGGGCGTGCGGCGCAGCCTCGGGATCACCCACGGCCACGAGACCGGGTGGGTGGCGCTGCCGGTGGGCCGCCAGCTGCTGCAGCGCATCGCCGGCGGGGTCGACGTGCTGACCTACATCTCCGAGTTCACCCGGGGCCGGCTGGCACCGGCGCTGGGCGACCGCACCGCACTGCGCCAGCTGTCCCCGGGCGTGGACGTCTCCCGTTTCCACCCCGGTGCCGACGGCGCCGCGGTGCGCGACCGGTACGGCCTGGGCGATGCCCCGGTGGTCGTCTGCGTCTCCCGGCTGGTCCGGCGGAAGGGTCAGGACGTCCTGGTCGAGGGCTGGCCCCGGGTGCTGGCCCGGCACCCCGCTGCGCGCCTGCTGCTGGTGGGCGGGGGACCCGACGAGGCCCGGCTGCGCAGCCGGGTCACCGAGCTGGGGCTGTCGGCGTCGGTGCAGCTGACCGGTCCGGTGCCGCCGGCCTCGCTGCCCGAGCACTACGCCGCCGGCGACGTCTTCGCCATGCCCTGCCGCACCCGCCGCGCCGGGCTGGACGTGGAGGGCCTGGGGATGGTCTACCTGGAGGCGGCCGCGTGCGGGCGCCCGGTGGTCGCCGGCACCTCGGGCGGGGCCCCGGAGGCGGTGCAGGACGGCGTCACCGGCCACGTGGTGGACCCGCGGTCACCCACCGCCGTGGCCGCCGCGGTCACCGGCCTGCTCGACGACCCGGCCCGGGCGGCCGCCATGGGGGCGGCCGGCCGGGCGTGGGTCGAGCAGCGCTGGTCCTGGGACACCATCGGCGCCTCGTTCGCCGCGCTGCTCGACCCCGACGGGGCTGGGTCCGCCTAGGCGCTGGCCTTCGCGTACAGCGCCTCGACCTCGTCGGCGTACTCCTTCATCACCACGTTGCGCTTGAGCTTCAGGCTCGGGGTCAGCGTGCCGTTGGCCTCGGTGAAGTCGATGCCGAGCACCCGGAACTTGCGGATGGACTCCGCGTGCGACACGGCCTTGTTCGCCCGGGTGACCGCGGCGTCGAGCTCGGCCAGCACGTCCGGGTCGTCGCGCAGCTGCTCGGCCGTCAGCGAGGCGTCCTTGCCGTGCGCCTTCAGCCAGCCCGGCAGGGCCTCCTCGTCGAGGGTGATCAGCGCCGCGATGAAGGGCTTCTGGTCGCCGACCACGATGCACTGGCTGACCAGCGCGTGCGAGCGCACCGAGTCCTCCAGCACCGCGGGGGCCACGTTCTTGCCGCCGGCGGTCACCAGGATCTCCTTCTTGCGCCCGGTGATCTTCAGGAAGCCCTGGCTGTCGAGCTCGCCGATGTCGCCGGTGTGGAACCAGCCCTCGGCGTCGATGGCCTCGGCCGTGGCCTTCTCGTTCTTCCAGTACCCGCGCATGACGACCCCGCCGCGCAGCAGCACCTCGCCGTCCTCGGCGATGGCCGCGTCGGTGCCCGGCAGCGGCCGCCCGACGGTGCCCATCTTGAACGCGGCGTCGTGGTTGACCGCGGCCGCGGCGGTGGTCTCGGTGAGGCCGTAGCCCTCGTAGACGGTGACGCCGACACCGCGGAAGAAGTGGCCCAGGCGGTCGCCCAGCGGTGCGCCACCGGAGATGGCACCCACGCAGCGGCCGCCCAGCGCGGCCCGGATCTTGCCGTAGACCAGGACGTCGAACAGCTTGTGCAGGGCCTTGAGCTGCAGCGAGGCACCGCCGGTGTCCTGCGCGCGGGACCAGTCGATGGCCGTCTGGGCGGCCTTGTCGAAGATCTTGCCCTTGCCGCCCTCGTCGGCGGTGGCCTTGGCCTGGTTGAAGACCTTCTCGAAGACCCGGGGGACGGCGAGCACGAACGTGGGCCGGAAGCGGCCGAGGTCGCCCACCAGGTCCTTCACGTCCGGGGTGTGGCCGATGACGGTGCGGGTGCGGACGGCGCCGACCTGCAGCACCCGGGCCAGCACGTGGGCCAGGGGGATGAACAGCAGCAACGACCCGTCCATGTTCATGAACCGGCCGAGCAGGGTCATCCCGTTGCCGATCTCGAACAGGAAGTTCGCGTGCGTCAGCTCGCAGCCCTTGGGCCGGCCGGTGGTGCCGCTGGTGTAGATCAGGGTCGCCAGGCTGTCCGGGGACAGGCTGGCGCGGCGGGCCTCGAGCTCGCTGTCGGGGACCTCGTCGCCGGCCGCGGACAGGGTGCCGACCGCGTCGTCGTCGATCACCCACATCGGGCCCAGGTCGGGCGCCTGGTCGCGCACGGAGTCGACGGCCGAGGCGTGCGAGGAGCTCTCGACCACCAGCGCCCGGGCCCCGGAGTCGCTCAGGATCCAGCCGATCTGGTCGGCCGAGGACGTCTCGTAGATCGGGACGACGACGGCGCCGGCGGTCCAGATCGCGAAGTCCAGCACCGTCCACTCGTAGCGGGTCTTGGCCAGCAGGCCGACCCGGTCACCGGCCTGCACCCCACCGGCCACCAGGCCCTTGGCCACGGCGCGCACCTGCTCGGCGAACTCCGCGTAGGTCACGTCGACCCAGGCGCCGTCGACCTGCCGGCGGAGGCCGACCTGCGACCCCGCCTCGGCGGCGTTGAGCGCCACCATGTCGGGCAGTGCCTCGTCGGGTCCCACCGAGTAGGTGGGGGGAACGCTCAGCTCGCGCACGCCGGTCCTCTCCTCCCCGCGCGGAGGGGCCAGCCTCGTCGCCGGCCTGCGGACGCGGGATCGTGGTCCACCAATCTAGCGGGCCCCACTACTGGTGAGTAGGTGACCTGCACCGGGGGACGGCCGCGGGGCCCGGCGACTACCCTGCGCGCATGGCCGACCAGTCCACCCAGTCCATCGTGATCGACGCGCCGGCGTCCGCCGTGATGGCCGTGATCGCCGACTTCCCGGCGTACCCGGAGTGGGTCTCGGCCGCCAAGACGGTGGAGGTCCTGCGCACCGGCCCCGACGGGCGGGCGGAGCAGGTCCACTTCGTGCTCGACGCCGGTGCGGTCAAGGACGACTACGTGCTGGCCTACACCTGGGAGGGCGACCGGCGGGTCAGCTGGACCCTGGTGCAGGGCCAGATGCAGAAGCGCCAGGACGGCAGCTACACCCTGGTCGAGAGCGGCGGCGGCACCGAGGTGACCTACGCGATCAGCATCGACCTGTCGATCCCGATGCTGGGCATGATCAAGCGCAAGGCGGAGAAGGTCATCCTGGACACCGCGCTCAAGGAGCTCAAGAAGCGCGTCGAGGCCTGACCGGCCGGTGCGCACCCTCCTCGTCACCGGCCCCGGTGGGGCCGGCTCCTCCACCGTCGCCGCGGCCACCGCGCTGGCCGCCGCGCGGGCCGGGCACCGGACCCGGCTGCTGACCGCCGGCGCGCCCGCCGTGGCCGGGCTGGCCGACGAGGTCGCCGTGCAGGTGGTGGCCCCCGGCCCGGCCGTCGAGGCGGCGTGGGCGGGCCACGCCGACCAGCTCGCCGCGCTGGTCCCGGCGCTGGGTCTGCCGCCGGCCTCGTCGGTGGTGCCGCTCCCCGGTGCCGGGGAGGTCGCGCTGCTCGTGGAGCTCGGCCGGGTGGCCGCGGCCGGCGGCACCGACGTGCTGGTCGTGGACGCCGGACCGGTGGACCGGGCGACCGCCCTGCTCGGGCTGCCGGCCGCGCTGCGCTGGTGGTCCGCGCAGCTCGCCCCGCCGCGGCTGCGGGTGCTGGCCGCCGTCCGGTCCGCGGCCGGTCGGGGCCGCCCGGGCGTGCTCGAGGCCGCCCTCGCGGCGCTGACGGCCACCGAGGCGCTGGTGGACCGGGTGCCCGACGTCGAGGTGCACCTCGTGCTGCCGCCGGACCCGCGCGCGCTGCCGGCGCTGCGCGGCTCCGCCGCCGGGGTCGGCCTGCTGGGCCGGCCGCTGGCCGCGGCCACCCTCGCCCGGGTGCTGCCCGGGGGCGCGGGGGAGTGGGCGGCCGCGCGGGCCGCAGCCCAGGACCAGGTGCGCGCCGAGCTGCACGGCACCGGCTTCCCCGTCGGGGAGCTCGCCGAGGCACCCCGCCCGCCCGCCGACGTCGACGCCCTGACCGCGCTGGGCGTCGGTCTGCCGGACCTGCCCGCGGCACCGGCCGGGCCCTCCTCGCGGCGCGAGGGCACCGGCTGGGTGCTGGACGTCCCGCTGCCCGGCGCCGGTCGCGGGGAGGTCGAGCTGACCCGGTGGGGCGACGAGCTGGTGGTCGGCGTGGCCGGCGTGCGCCGGTCGCTGCCGCTGGACTCGTTGCTGCGCCGGTGCGCGGTCACCTCGGCCTCGGTGCGCGACCCCGGGACGCCGGCCGCCGCCCTCGCCGTGCGCTTCGTCACCGACCCCGCGCAGTGGCCGGCCGACCTGCTGGCCGCCGAGGACGTCCGGGCCGGGGCGTCGCGGTGACCGACCCGACGTCCGCCCTGGGCGACCAGCTGCGCGGGCTGGCCGAGGGCCTGAACGGGTTCCTGGGCACGGTCACCGCCGAGCTGGGCGAGGACCACTCCGCCGAGTGCCGGACCTGCCCGCTGTGCACCGCCCTGGCCGTGCTCCGCGGCCAGCGGCCGGACCTGTCCGACGCCCTGGCCGACCTGCTGTCCACCGCGGCGACGGCCCTGCGCGGGCTCGCCCGCCCGGCACCCGGTGACGACCCCCCGGCCGCGGACGACGCGGCCCCCGAACCCGAACCGGCCCCCCGGCCGGCTCCCGTGCAGCACATCGAGGTGGCATGAGCTCCCCGCAGGACCTCCCGGCCCTGGGCATCGACATCGGCGGCACCAAGGTGGCCGGCGGCGTCGTCCAGCCCGACGGCACGATCACCGACACCGCCCGCCGCGCCACCCCCGGCAAGTCCGTCCGCGCCACCGAGGACGCCATCGCGGCGGTCGTCGACGAGCTCGCCGAGCGGCACGGCGGACCGCTGGTCGGCGTCGGGGTCGGCGCGGCCGGCTGGTTCGACCGCACCGGCGACACCGTGCTGTTCTCCCCGCACCTGGCCTGGCGCAACCAGCCGCTGCGCCAGGACCTCGCGCAGCGGCTGCAGCGCCCGCTGTGGGTGGGCAACGACGCCGACGCCGCGGCCTGGGCCGAGTACCGGTACGGCGCGGCGCAGGGCTCGGACCTGGCCGTGATGATCACGCTGGGCACCGGGATCGGCGGCGGCATGGTCATCGACGGCCGGCTGCAGCGCGGCGCGCACGGCGTGGCCGGCGAGTGGGGCCACATGCGGGTCGTTCCCGACGGCCGGCTCTGCGCCTGCGGCAACCGGGGCTGCTGGGAGCAGTACGCGTCGGGCAACGCCCTGGGCCTCACCGCGCGCGAGGTGGCGACCAGCTCCCCGGCGGCCGCCGCGCTGCTGCTCGAGCGGGTGGGCGGCCGGGCCGAGCGGCTGACCGGCGAGGACGTGGCCACCGCGGCGAAGGCCGGCGACCCGCTGGCGCTGGAGCTGCTCGCCGAGGTCGGCACCTGGCTGGGTCAGGGCATCGCGGACATGGCGGCGATCCTGGACCCCGACGTGGTGGTCATCGGCGGCGGCGTCAGCGTGCTGGGCGAGATGGTGCTGGGCCCGGCCCGGGAGCGGCTCGAGCGGGCGCTGCCCGGCCGCGGCTTCCGGCCCGGCCCGACCGTCGTCGGCGCCCAGCTCGGCGCCCAGGCCGGCCTGGTCGGCGCCGCCGACCTCGTCCGGCTGGCCGTCGCCGAGGGCACGGCCTAGCCGGAGGGAGAGACCGGCTAGACGACGGCCCCGTCGCCGTCGTCGTCGGACCGGTCGCGCATCCGGGACACCAGGACGGCGACCCCGCCGACGACGGCCAGGACGCCGATCACGATGCCGACGTCCAGGCTCAGCCCGAGCGTGCCCGGGGTGACGATGCAGACCGCCCCGGCGAGGATCAGCAGCAGCGCGTACAGCGACGCGGGGGCCAGCACCGGCAGCGGCGGCGGGGCCGGGGGCTCGAAGTGCTCGTCGGGCCGGTCCAGCACCGGGACCTCGGCCGGGGGCGGCGGGGGGTCGTCGCGGGGCTGCTCGACGACCGGCGGGGTGACCGGCAGGGTGGCCGGCGGGGGAGCAGACGCGTCGGCCGGCGGCTCGACGGGCAGGTCGGTGGGCCCGGTGGCGGCCTCCTCGGCCTCCCAGGCGGCGACGATGCGGGCGAACTCGGCGTCGGTGGCGGCGTCGTCCTCGGCCCGGTCGGTCCGCCGGCGGCGGGGGGTCGGCGCGGCCGGCAGGTGCTCGTCGGCGTGCGTGTCGACCAGCGTCCGGGCGTCGGCCCGGCGGGCGCGGTCGACGAAGAGCCGGTCGGTGGGCGGCGACGGCAGGAACTGGGTCCGGGTGTAGGGGCCGACGTCGGTGGAGGGCGCCAGGTAGGCGGCGATGCCCTCCTCGCGCAGCACGTCCAGCAGGTGCTCGCCGACCCGGGGGTCGACGTCGCGGAGGGGATGCCACAGCGCGGCCTGCAGGCCGTTGTCCCGACGCCCGCGCCGAGCGTTCATCCTGGCCTCCCGTGCACGGTGTGGAGCCTCGTCGGCCCCCGGCCGGTTGTCCAGGGGGAGGGTCGTCCGGCCCCCCGATTGTGACCTGGCACCCTCGCTCCCTAGTCTGGGCGTCGCTGAGGGAGGCGTGTTGTTCTACTGGTTCCTCAAGAACGTCGCGATCGGGCCGATCGTCCGTCTGGTGTTCCGTCCGCAGGTGACCGGTGCGTCGAACGTGCCGCGCCGTGGCGCGGCGGTGCTGGCGAGCAACCACCTGGCCGCCTCGGACTGGATCTTCATGCCGCTGATGCTCAAGCGCCGGGTGACCTTCCTGGCGAAGGCCGAGTACTTCACCGCGCCGGGCATCAAGGGCGCGCTGCAGCGGGTGTTCTTCGCCGGCAGCGGCCAGGTGCCGATCGACCGGACCAGCGCCGACGCCGCCGAGGCCGCGCTGTCCACCGGCATCCGCATCCTGCGCGAGGGCAACGTGCTGGGCATCTACCCCGAAGGCACCCGCTCGCCCGACGGCCGGCTGTTCCGGGGCAAGACCGGTGTGGCCCGGATGACGCTGGAGACCGGCTGCCCGGTGGTGCCGGTGGCGATGGTCCCCGGCCGCAGCTTCCGCTTCCTGGGCAAGAAGCTCACCCGGGTGGACGTCGTGGTGGGGGAGCCGCTGGACTTCTCCCGCTACGAGGGCATGAGCGGCGACCGGTTCGTCGAGCGCTCGATCACCGACGAGATCATGTACGAGATCATGCTGCTGTCGGGCCAGGAGTACGTCGACCTGTACGGGGCCAAGGTCAAGAAGTCGATGGACTCCACCGGATCCAGCGCCGTCGAGGTCGTCGGCAAGCTGCAGCCGCCGCCGCACGAGGCCGCCGACCGCCTGCCGAGCAGCCTCGCCGGCTAGGTCGCCCGCGCACGGTGCCGGTCAGCGACCGGTGATGCGGTCCAGCACGTCGGCGGCCAGGGCGAGGACGTCGTCGCGGCTCATGGTCGGCTCGGCGGTCCAGCCGATGACCAGGTCCTCGGTGAAGGCGAACCAGGAGCGCACCAGCTGGCGGTGCCGCGGGTCGTCGGGGAGCCCGACGACGGCCAGCGTCCCGTCGACCAGGCGCTCGCGGGCCTGCGTGTAGACAGTGGCCGCCGCCGGGTCGCCGCCGACCGCGCCGCGGACGAACGCCACGTAGCTGTCCCGGTAGGTCTCCACCCACTCCACGAACCGGTCGAGCATGCCGGCCTGCGCCCCGGTGCCGGCGTCGCCGAGCACGTGGTCGCACAGCAGATCGGCCGCCGCCCGCGTGACGGCGTCGATGTAGTCGGCCTTGGTGGCGAAGTAGTGGAAGAGCAGGCTGCGGCTGATCCCCGCCCGCCGGGCCACCTCGTCGATGGTCAGCTCGGGCACGGGCGTGGTGGGCAGCAGCTCCAGGCCGATCTCGACCAGCTGCGCCCGCCGGTCCGCGGCCGACCGCCGGGCCGCGGTCACGGCGTCGGCAGCAGCCGGCGGATCGCGGCGGTCACCAGGTCCGGCCGCTCCTGGGGGAGCATGTGGCCGCAGCCGGGCACGATCTGCAGGTGCGCGGTCGGGATGGCCTCGGCGAGCCGACCGGAGTGCTTCACCGGGGTGAGCTTGTCCGCCTCGCCCACCAGGATCTCCACCGGGACGGTGCCCAGCTCGGCCAGCGCCTGTGCCTTGTCGTGCGCACCGAGGGCGGGGTAGAAGGCGGCGAAGGACCGCACGGACGACGCGGCCATGATGTCCGCGCCGCGGGCCACCATCGCGTCGGTCGCGTCGCTCCCGTAGAGGATGCCGCGCACGACGCGCCGGTGCCGGGGGTTCGACGGCGGGACCAGCCGGCGCCAGCCCTCCACGCGCCGGGAGTGCGCGACGGCCCACGCGCCGACGGCCGGGAGCAGGCGCTCCTGCAGCCGCTCGACGGCGGTGCGCGGCGGGTGGGACAGCTCGCCGGCCGACGTGTCGACCAGCGCGACCCCGCGGACCCGGTCGCCGATGACCTCCGGGTGCGCCGCGGCCAGCGCCATGATCGTCATGCCGCCCATCGAGTGCCCACCCAGCACGACCGGGCCGCGGGGCACCAGGGTCGTCAGGACGACGGCCAGGTCCTCGCCCAGCAGGTCGATGGAGACCGGGTCGGTCTCCCCCCAGGTGGACCGGCCGTGGCCGCGCTGGTCGTAGCGGACCAGCCGGACGTCGCCCGCGGCCACGTCGGGGGCCAGCAGCGCGGCGACGTCGTCCCAGGAGGCCTGCGCCAGGGTCCAGCCGTGCGCCAGGACGACGGTGACCGGGGCGTCCTCGGGCCCGTCGACGGTCGCGTGCAGCTGTGCACCGTCCGGGGTGGGGACGGCGTGCACCGCGTGCCGCACGGTCGTGGCGGGGGTGCCGGTCACGCGGCCACCTCCGCGGTCTCGCGCGCCGTCGTCCCGACGTAGTTCTCGCGGTCGAGGGTGCGGGTGAGCCGGCGGAACAGGAAGGTGAAGTCCGGCCAGAGCGTGGTGTTGTGGCCGTGCCGGTCCAGGTACCAGGAGCCGCAGCCCCCGCCCAGCCAGACGGTGCCCTGCGAGCGCTCGGCGATGAGTTCCCGGTAGGCCTCCTGCGCGGCCGGGGTGGTCTCCAGGGTGGCCAGGCCCTCGGTGGCCATCGCCTGCAGCGCTCGGCCGACGTAGGCCACCTGGGACTCGATCATGTAGACCATCGAGGTGTGCCCGACCCCGACGTTGGGGCCGACCAGCAGGAACAGGTTCGGGAACCCGGCGACGGCCGAGCCGCGGTTGGTGACCATGCCGTCGGCCCAGACCTCGGCGAGGGTGCGGCCGTCGCGGCCGGTGATCCGGTGCGCGATCGGCAGGTCGGTGACGTGGAAGCCGGTGGCCAGCACCAGGGTGTCGGTGGGCCGCTCGACGCCGTCCCGGGTGACCACCGAGTGGGGCCGGATCTCGGCGATCCCCGCGGTGACCACCTCGGCGTTGGGGGCGGAGATGGCCGGGTACCAGTCGTTGCTGATCAGGATCCGCTTGCAGCCGATCGTGTAGTCCGGGGTGACCTGCGCCCGCAGCTGCGGGTCGCGGACCTGCCGCTCCAGGTGCGTGCGGGCCAGCTTCTGCACCGGCGCCAGGAACCGCCGGTCCTTGGCCATCCCGAACACCAGGAACTCCCGCCCGGCGTACAGCGCGCCGCGCACGGCCTTCTGCACGGCCGGGAAGCGCCGGTAGACCGCCCGCTCGGCCGCGGTGGTGGGCCGGTCGCCGCGCGGGATGACCCACGGCGGGGTGCGCTGGTAGACCGCCACGGAGCCGGCGACCGGCTGGATCGCCGGCACGACCTGGATGGCCGAGGCGCCGGTGCCGACCACGGCCACCCGGTCACCGGTGAGGTCGTGCTCGTGGTCCCAGCGGGCGGAGTGCATGACCGTGCCCGCGAAGCTGTCGATGCCCGGGATGTCGGGGTAGGACGGATCGGCCAGCGCGCCGGCGGCCGAGACCAGCACCGCGGCGCGGAAGTCCCCGGCGGTGGTCGACACCTCCCAGCGGCGGGCGGCGTCGTCCCAGGTGGCGGAGGTGACCTCGGCGCCGAAGACGTGCCGGTCGCGCACGTCGTAGCGGTCGGCGACGTCGCGCAGGTAGGCGAAGATCTCCGGCTGCTCGGAGTAGGTGCGCGGCCAGTCGGGGTTCGGCGCGAAGGAGAACGAGTAGAGGTTGCTCTGCACGTCGCAGGCGGCGCCCGGGTACGTGTTGTCCCGCCAGGTGCCGCCGACGTCGTCCCCCCGCTCGAGGACGACGAAGTCCTCTATGCCCTGCCGGCGCAGCTGGATGGCCATGCCCAGGCCGGCGAAGCCGGACCCGACGACGGCGACGTGCACCTCACGTGCGGTGGGGCGGACGGACTCCTCGAGCGTGCTGGTCACCGATCGCTCCTCTGCTGACGGCTTGCTGAGCAACGCTCAACACGGTACACAGACGTTGAGCAGTGCTCAACAGCGAACTCGACGACGAGGAGCCGACGATGGCCCGCAGGAACCGCACCCCCCGCTCGCTGGCCGGCCAGGCCGTGCTGATCACCGGCGCCGCCCGCGGCATCGGCGCCGAGCTGGCCCGCAAGGCCGCGGCGAAGGGCGCCCGGGTGGCCCTGGTGGGGCTCGAGCCCGAGCTGCTGGCCCAGGTCGCCACCGAGCTCGGCCCCGAGCACCTGTGGGTGGAGGCCGACGTCACCGACGCCGACGCGATGGCCGCCGCCGTCGCCCGCGCGGTCGACGTGTTCGGCGGGCTGGACGTCGTGGTCGCCAACGCCGGCATCGCGCCGATGAACACCGTGGCCACCGCCTCGGCCCGGGCGCTGGCCCGCACCATCGAGGTCAACCTGACCGGCGCCATGTTCACCGCGCACGCTGCGCTGCCCGAGATCTCCAAGCGCGGGGGGCACGTGCTGCTGATCTCCTCGGCGGCCGCCTTCTCCGTGCTGCCGGGGCTGAGCGCCTACTGCGCGGCGAAGGCCGGGCTGGAGCGCTTCGGCGACGTGCTGCGGCTGGAGGTGGCCCACCGCGGGGTGACCGTGGCCAGCGCGCACCCGGTGTGGATCGACACCGACATGGTCCGCGACACCAAGGCCGCGCTGCCCACCTTCAAGGCCACCCTCGACCGGCTCCCCGGGCCGCTGGGCTCCTACACCTCGGTGTCGGACTGCGCCGACGCGCTGCTGCGCAACCTGGAGGACCGGGGCCGGCGGGTCTTCGTGCCCCGCTCGGTGGGCTTCTTCTCGGCCTGGCGGCAGGCCGTCGTCGGCGCGGTGGGGGAGAAACTGGTGCTCGCTCAGGCCAAGACCGCCGTCCCGCAGCTCGAGCGCGAGATCGCCGCGCTGGGCGGCGAGGAGTTCGGCGCCAACTCCGTCGAGCGCGGTCGCAGCCGCAGCTGATCCCGGCGCCCGCCTAGGGTTGCCGGGTGCGGCGCTACTTCTACGACACCGAGTTCATCGAGGACGGCACCACGATCGACCTGGTGTCCATCGGGGTGGTCGACGAGACCGGTCGCGAGTTCTACGCCGTCTCCACCGAGTTCGACCCGACCCGCGCCATCCCGTGGGTGCGCAAGAACGTGCTGGAGAAGCTGCCGTCCCCGGCCGACAGGGCCTGGCGCACCCGGGCGCAGATCCGCGACTCCCTGCTGGACTTCCTCACCGGCCCCGGTGAGGAGGTCCAGCTGTGGGCCTGGATCGCCGCCTACGACCACGTCGTGCTGTGCCAGCTGTGGGGCGCGATGCCGGCGCTGCCGCGCAAGGTGCCGCGGTTCACCCACGAGCTCAAGCAGCTCTGGGAGGACGCCGGGTCACCGCCGCTGCCGCCCAAGTCGCCGGACGCCCACGACGCGCTCGTGGACGCCCGGCACGGGCTCGCGGTCTGGCAAGCGGTGCAGGCCCGCCGTTAGCCCCATCCCGGAGGTCAGGGGCGCAGGGCCGCCCAGTCCTCGGGGTGCCGCTGCAGGTGCTCGCGGACCGACGTGGCCGGGTGGCCGGTGTACGCCCGCACCACATCGCTGACCACGGCCATCTCGCCGGCGGCGATCGCGGTGTAGCTGGTCACCCAGCCCTCGACCTCCCAGTCCGGGGCGCCGCTGGGCCGGCGGGTGGCCCAGGCCTGCTCCACCGTCTGCGCCTCGTAGCGCACCGGGCGGCCGGTCACGTCGGTGAGCACGGCGGCCGCCTCGGCCAGCGTCAGCGCCTCCGGGCCGGTCACGTCCAGCACCCGGCCGTCGGTGCTGGGGTGGTCGCGCAGCAGGACGGTGGCGGCCACCTCCGCGGCGTCGTCGCGGGAGACGAAGGACGCCGCCCCGTCCCCGGCCGGTGCCGCGATCACCGCACCGCCGTCGTCGGTGGGGGTGGCGAAGAACGGCACGAAGTCGGCGTACATCGAGTTGCGCAGCACCGTCGTCCGCAGACCGGTGTCCCCGAGCGCGGCCTCGGTGGCCGCGTGCGTGGCGGTGAGGGTGAAGGTCGCGCCCACCTCGGAGCCGAGGAACGAGGTGTAGACGATCCGGTCCACCCCGGCGGCCACCGCGGCCCGGACGGCGGCCAGGTGCTGCTCGGTGCGGTCCTCGGCCTCGGCCGCGCTGACCAGGAACAGCGTGTTCGTCCCGGCCAGGGCGGTGGTCAGCCCGGCCTCGTCGGCGTAGCCGCCGGGGTGTGCGACGACCTCGGCGCCGGGCAGCTGCGGGGCGCGGGCGGCGTCGCGCACCACCAGGCGCAGGGCGGCGCCGTGGTCGGCGGCGCCGGCGGCCAGCAGCCGGGCGACCCGGCCCCCGAGCGCTCCGGTCGCACCGGTGACGGTGATCAGGCGGGTCATGGGTTCCTCTCCATCGGGCCGGGCGTGCGTCGGTGCACAGGGCTCCGGACCGGGGTGTCCCCGGCCCGCCGTACCCTTCCACCGTGAGTCTGACCGAACCTGCCGAGCTGGTCCCGGGCCTGGACAGGTGGCGCGACCTCCCTGCCGCCCAGCAGCCGGAGTGGCCCGACCGGGCCGCCCTGGACGCCGTCCTGGCGACGCTGTCCACCGTGCCGCCGATCGTGGCGCCCAGCGAGGTGGACGCGCTGCGCGCCCAGCTCGCCGACGTGGCGCAGGGCAAGGCCTTCCTGCTGCAGGGCGGGGACTGCGCGGAGACCTTCGACCTCAACACCGAGCCGCACCTGCAGGCCACCACCCGCACGCTGCTGCAGATGGCCGTCGTCCTCACCTACGGCGCCAGCGTCCCGGTGGTCAAGGTGGGCCGGGTCGCCGGCCAGTACGCCAAGCCACGCAGCTCCAACATCGACGCGCTGGGCCTGCCCTCCTACCGCGGCGACATGGTCAACTCCTTCGACCCCGACCCGGTGCAGCGCATCCCGGACCCCAACCGGCTGGTCCGCGCCTACGCCAACTCGGCCGCCGCGATGAACATGATCCGGGCCTACGCCCGCGGCGGGCTGGCCGACCTGCACGCCGTGCACCACTGGAACCAGGACTTCGTGGCCTCCTCCCCGGCCGGGGTGCGGTACGAGGTCATCGCCCAGGAGATCGACCGGGCGCTGGGCTTCATGCGGGCCTGCGGGGTCGACGACTCCGCGCTGCGCAGCGTGGAGCTGTTCAACAGCCACGAGGCGCTGATCCTGGACTACGAGCGCGCCCTGATGCGGATGCACGAGGGCCGCCCCTACGCGCTGAGCGCGCACTTCGTGTGGGTCGGCGAGCGGACCCGCCAGATGGACGGCGCGCACATCGAGTTCGCCGCCAACCTGGCCAACCCGGTGGGGGTCAAGATCGGCCCGACCACGACGCCCGAGCAAGCCGTCGAGCTGGTCGAGCGGCTGGACCCCGACGGCCTGCCCGGCAAGCTGACGCTGATCAGCCGGATGGGCAACGGCAAGATCCGCGACGTCCTGCCGGGGATCGTGGAGAAGGTCACCGCCAGCGGCCACCAGGTCGTGTGGCAGTGCGACCCGATGCACGGCAACACCCACGAGTCGCCGTCGGGCTACAAGACCCGGCACTTCGACCGGGTGGTCGACGAGGTGCTCGGCTTCTTCGACGTGCACCGCTCGCTGGGCACCTGGCCCGGCGGCATCCACGTGGAGCTGACCGGCGAGGACGTCACCGAGTGCCTGGGCGGCGCCATGGAGATCAGCGACGAGGACCTCAGCAGCCGGTACGAGACCGCCTGCGACCCCCGCCTGAACACCGGGCAGAGCCTGGAGCTGGCCTTCCTCGTGGCGGAGATGCTCCGTGGCTGAGGACAGCGGCATGGTCGACCTGCGGTCGGACACCGTCACGAAGCCGACGGCCGGGATGCGGGCAGCGATGGCCGACGCCGAGGTCGGCGACGACGTCTACTCCGAGGACCCGCTGGTCAACTCGCTGGAGGAGCGGGTCGCCGACCTGTTCGGCCACGAGGCCGCGGTCTTCGTGCCCTCGGGGACGATGGGCAACCAGATCGGCATGCGGCTGGTCTGCCAGCCCGGCCAGGAGGTGCTCGGGGACGCCGAGGCGCATGTGGTCACCTACGAGATGGGTGCCGCGGCGGCGATCTTCGGCCTGTCCACCCGCACGGTGGTCTCCACCGGCGGCGTGCTGGACGCCGACCAGCTCATCGAGCAGGTCCGGCCCTTCGGCAACTGGCACCTGACGCCGACCGCGGCGATCGCGGTGGAGAACACGCACAACCGGGCCGGCGGGCTGGTCCAGCCGCTGGCGCAGCTGGAGAAGCTGTACGCCTGGTCCCGGGACGCCGGTGTCGCGGTGCACCTGGACGGCGCCCGCATCTGGAACGCCGCGGTCGCCTCCGGCGTGCCGCTGTCGACCTACGGCCGGCTGGCCGACACCGCCTCGGTCTGCCTGTCCAAGGGCCTGGGCGCGCCGATCGGCTCGGTGCTGGTGGCCTCGGCCGACCGGATCGCCGAGGCCCGGCTGTGGCGCAAGCGGCTGGGCGGCGGGATGCGCCAGGTCGGCGTGCTGGCCGCGGCCGGTCACTACGCCCTGGACCACCACGTCGACCGGCTCGCCGAGGACCACGCGCGGGCCCGGTCCCTGGCGCAGCGGCTCGGCGTGGACCCGGCGACGGTGCACACCAACATGGTCGTGCTCGACGGCGTCGCGGCCCCGATGCTGGCCGAGGCCGCCAAGGGCCAGGGCGTGCTGATCAGCCAGGTGTCGGCGACCAAGGTCCGGCTGCTGACCCACCTCGACGTCGACGACGCCGGCATCGACCGCGCCGTGGAGGTCCTCGCCCCGCTGCTCTGACCCCGCAGGGTCAGACGGCGACGCGGTCGCGCAGCTCGCGGAGCAGCGCGATGTCGCGGGCGTGCCCGTCCCACGGGCCGGTCTCGCCGGCCATCGGCGTCTCCACCACGACGGGGACGCCGGCGACCGTCGGGTGGGCCAGCAGCTCGGCGAAGGCGGCCACCCCGATCTGCCCGGCGCCGATGGTGGCGTGCCGGTCGCGCAGCGAGCCGCAGCCGTCGAGTGAGTCGTTGGCGTGCACCAGCCCGAGCCGGCCCGGCCCGACGGCGGCCTCCAGCGCGTCCAGGGTGGCCGCCGTCCCGCCCGGGGTGGCCAGGTCGTGGCCGGCGGCCCAGGCGTGGCAGGTGTCCAGGCACACGCCCAGCCGCGGGTGGTGCTCCAGGGCGGCGAAGTAGGGGCCCAGGTCCTGCACGGTGGCCGCCAGCGCCCGGCCGCCGCCCGCGGTGGGCTCGACCAGCAGCCAGGGACCGTCGTCGGGCAGGCCGTCGAGCACCGGCAGCAGCCGGTCGTGCAGCTGGGCCAGCGCGGCCTCGTAGCGGTCCTCGCCCACCGAGGACCCGGCGTGCACGACGACGCCGGCGCAGCCGAGCGCGACGCCGCGGGCCAGGTCGGCGGCGACCGTGGCCACCGAGGCCTCGACGGTGGCCGCGGACGGCGAACCGACGTTGACCAGGAACGGGGTGTGGATGAACGAGGGGATCCCGCGCTCGGCGCAGCCGGCGGTGAACGCGGCGTCCTGCTGCGGGTCACCGGCCGAGCGCCGCCAGCCGCGCGGGTTGCCCACGAAGACCTGGACCGCCTGCGCACCGACCGCGTCGGCGTAGGCCAGGCCGCCGGTGGCCAACCCGCCCTTGACCGACACGTGCGCCCCGACGGGGGGATCACCCGAAGGTCACCAGGATGGTCACCGAGGTGCCGGGGTCGACGACCTCGCCGGCCGCGGGGGTCTGCCGCAGCACGGTGTCGCCGAAGAACTGGGTGACCGAGGCCTCGAGCCCCACCGCCTCCAGCGCGGCGACGGCGGCGTCCTTGGACTGGCCGACCACGTTGGGCACGCTGACCTGCACCGGGCCGACCGACACGGTCAGGGTGATCGTGGCGCCGAAGGTCTCGGTGCCGTCCGGGGACACCGCGGCCACCTGGCCGGCGGACACGGCGTCGCTGCGGCCCTCGGTGCGCTCGACCTCGAAGCCCAGCGCGGCCAGGGTGGCCTCGGCGTCGTCGGGGTCGCTGCCGACCAGGTCGGGGACGGCGGCGGTGGCCGGTCCCTCGGAGACCTGCAGGGTGACGGTGTCGCCGCGGCGCAGCTCGGTGCCCGGGGCGGGGTCCAGGGCCATCACCGCGCCGGCGGCGACGTCGTCGCTGCGGCCGGTGGTCCGGGTGACCTGCAGGTCGGCGCCCAGCCCCTCGATCGTGGCCTGGACGTCGTCGGCGGGCTGGCCGAGCAGGCCGCCGTCCACGGTGAACCGCTCGGGGCCCTTGGAGACGCTGAGCTGCACGTCGCTGCCGATGATGATCCGCGCGCCGTCGGCGGGGTCGGCGGAGATGACGGTGCCGGCGGCGACGTCCTCGCTGAACACCTCGGTGACCACCGGGTCCAGCCCGGCCTCCTGCAGGAAGCCGATGGCCTGCTGCTGGCCCTGGCCGGACACGGCGGGTACGTCGGTCCACCGCCCGGAGCCCAGCCACCAGCCGACCGCGCCGACGGTGACGGCCAGCAGCAGCACGATGGTGACGCCGAAGCGGATCCGCCGGCGCCGGATGTGGTCGGACACCCCCACCCGCGGCAGCGGGCGCGGGGTGGTCGGGTGCGGGGGACGACGGCCGCCGACGGCGCCGGTGGGCGGCATCGGGACCATCGCGGTCCGCCCGGAGGCGCGGGCGGCGGAGATGACCTCGGTGCGCGGGTCGTCGCCGGCGCGGGCCGCGGTCGCCCGGTTGACCGGGCGGATCGTGGTGGTGGTCGTGCTGGCCCGGCCGGTCGGCACCGGGGTGCGGCCCAGGCCGAGGTCGCGGCGGAGGTCTTCGATCTCGGCGAGGAAGGCGCCGGCGTCCAGCGGTCGGGCACCGGGGTCGCGCCGGGTGGTGCGCCCGACGAGCTCGTCGACCTGCCAGGGCACCGACGGCGTCTCCAGCGACGGGGCGGGCACGTCGTGGTGCACGTGCTGGTAGGCCACCGCCAACGGGGTGTCCCCGGCGTAGGGCGGGTGGCCGGTGAGCAGCTCGTAGAGCACGACCCCGGCGGCGTAGACGTCGGAGCGGGCGTCGGAGCGGCCGCGCTCGAGCTGCTCGGGGGACAGGTAGGCCACCGTGCCGATGAGCACGCCGCCGGTGTGGCTGGTGTGCCCGGTGCCGGCCACGGCTCGCGCCAGCCCGAAGTCGGCCACCTTGACCTGGCCGGACGTGGAGATCAGCACGTTCTCGGGCTTGATGTCGCGGTGCACGATCCCGGCCCGGTGCGCGGCGGTCAGCCCGGACAGCACCGGCTCCAGGACGGCGAAGGCCTCGCCCACGGTCAGCCGGCCGCGGGCCTGCAGCAGGTCGCGCAGCGTGCGGCCGCGGACCAGCTCCATGACCAGGTAGACCAGGCCCTGGTCGCTGCCCTGGTCGCTGACGCCGACCACGTTGGGGTGGCTGAGCATGGCCGCGGCGCGGGCCTCGCGGATGAAGCGGTCGACGAAGGCCGGGTCGTGCGCGAGGTGCTCGACCATCACCTTGACCGCCACCTCGCGGTGCAGCCGGAGGTCGGTGGCGGAGTAGACGGTGGACATGCCGCCGCGCGCGATGCGCTCCTCGAGGCGGTAGCGCCCCTCCAGGACCAGCCCCAGCACGGGGTCGGTCACGGTCGTGTCCACGGGTGCGAGCATACGAGCGAGGGCCAGCACCCAGGCCCAGCGACGCGGGGGCCTGCGTCACCCGTCGCGGACCCCGTCACGTCGGCGCGCACCTCAGCGGGGGAGCCAGCCGGCCCGGACGACGAGGTCCTGGGTGGCGTCGGCCGGCCCGGCGACCCCGCACAGCGTCATGGCGTGCGCCAGCTCCGCCGACAGGCCGGCCAGCACGCCGGCGACCCCGTCGGCGCCCCCGGTGGCCAGGCCCCAGACGACCGGCCGGCCCAGGAAGACCGCGCGGGCGCCCAGGGCCCGGGCGCCCAGCGCGAGGGCGACGAGGGCGTCGGAGCCGGCCCGGACCCCGCCGTCCACGTAGACCTCGACGTCGGACCCGTCGGGGGCGGTCTCCCCGCGCACGGCGTCGACGACCTCGGGCAGCGCGTGGGCGCTGGGCACCACCAGGTCGACCTGCCGGCCGCCGTGGGTGGACACCCAGACGGCCGAGGCGCCGGCCCGGACGCAGGCCACCGCGTCGTCCCCGCGCAGCACGCCCTTGACGACCACCGGCAGCCCGCTGAGCTCGGCGTACCGCCCGACGTCGTCGAAGGTCCAGCTGGGGTGGGCGTTCGCCGACAGCGGCGGCCGGTCGTCGGGCGCGGGGTGGTTGGCCATCCGCAGGCCGGCCGGGAGGGCGAAGTCCCGGCGCAGGTCACGGCGCCGGCGGCCCAGCACCGGCAGGTCGACGGTGAGCACCAGGGCGCGGTAGCCGGCGTCGCCGGCCCGGCGGGCGAGGTCGGCGGTGTGCTCGGGGGAGTGCTGCCGGTACAGCTGGAACCAGGCCGGGGACGCCGGCGCTGCCGCGGCCACCTCCTCGACGGTGTGGTTCGCGCTGGTGGACACCGTCATCAGGGCGCCGACCTCGGCCGCGCCCCGCCGGGTGGCCAGCTCGCCGTCGGGGTGGGCCATGCCCTGGTAGGCCCACGGGGCGACGCCGAGCGGGGTGGCCACCGGGCTGCCCAGCAGCGTGGTGGCCAGGTCGGCCGTCGTGCCGCGCAGCACCCGGGGCCGCAGCCGCCAGGACCGCCAGGCCTGCGGCGCCTCGGTCAGCGAGGTCTCGCTCTCGGCCCCGCCGGCGTAGTAGTCGTAGACCGAGGCCTCCAGCGTCTCCCGTGCCCGGGCCTCGAGCCGGTCGAGGTCCAGGTAGGGCGGTTCGCGGTCCGGGTCGTCGGGCTGGGGGTCCTCGTCGGGTCCGCGGAGGCGCTGGGTCAGGCTGGTCACGGGACCGACCTAAGCTCATGGGCGTGGAGTTCTACACCCCCCAAGAGGTCGCCAAGCTCATCGGCGTGTCGCCGAACCGGGTCCGGCAGCTGGTGAACGACGGCAGGCTCCTCGCGCTGCCGGGCAGCGGGCGCAGCAAGATCCCGGTCGACGTCATCCAGGACGGCGAGGTGCTGCGGCACCTGCCGGGCCTGCTGACCCTGCTGGGCGACAGCGGGTTCTCCGAGCAGGAGGCGTGGGACTGGCTGTTCCGGGAGGACGAGTCGCTGCCGGGCACCCCGGTGCAGGCGCTGCGCGACGACCGGCACACCGAGGTCACCCGCCGGGCCCAGGCACTGGCCTTCTGACCCGGCGCCCGGCCGGGTCGGGCTAGCCGCCCGAGCGGGCGAGGCCGACCCGTGCCCGGGCCACCTGGGCGGCGGTCAACCGGCGGGCGAACACGGCCAGACGCCGCGGCCTGGACACCCGGACCCGGCCGTCGAGCACCCGGTACCCGGCACGCTCGATCTCCCGCAGGATGCCGCCGTACAGGTCGGTGGCCGCGCGCACGCAGTCCCGCGACTCCGGGGCCAGCATCGCCGTCCCGGGGGCGGCGTCGTCGTAGCGCCGGCGGACGACGTCGACCATGTCCCGCATCAGGGCGGTGAAGCCGGGGGTGTGCTCGCGGGCGGCCAGCTGCTCCCGGGTGACGCCGTGCGCGGCCATCATGTCCTCAGGCAGGTAGACCCGGCCGCGGTCGACGTCCTCGGCGACGTCGCGCAGGAAGTTGGTCAGCTGGAACGCCTCGCCCAGCGCGATCGCGTGCGGGGCGGCCTCCTCGCGGCTGACCCCGCGCGCGGTGCCCAGCACGGGCAGGACCTGCAGGCCGATCACCGACGCCGAGCCCCACATGTACCGGTCGAGGGCGGCCAGGTCGGCGTACCCGGTGACGTCGAGGTCGCTGGTCATCGCGGCCAGGAAGTCCACGAAGTGCTCGAGCGGGATGTCGTAGCGGCGCACGGTGTGCACCAGGGCCAGCCGGACCGGGTCGTCGGACCAGCCAGCCTCGACCTCCTCCAGCGCGGCCTTGGACCAGGCCAGCAGCTCGCCGTCGGGGTCGCGGCCGGGCAGGTCGGCACCGACGTCCACGATGTCGTCGGCGACCCGGGCGGCGGCGTAGAGCGCGTGGATCGCCGGCCGCCGGTCGGGGGTGAGCAGTCGGGTGGCCAGGAAGTAGGACTTGCCGTGCTCGGCGGCGATGCCCCGGCAGACCCGGTAGGCCTCGTCCAGCTGCGCCTGCTTCGTCTGCAGCGAGGTCACGCGGGGACCTTCCCGGTGATCCGCTCGGCGGCCAGCCGACCGCTGACCAGCACCATCGGCACGCCGACGCCGGGCTGCACGGACGAGCCGGCCAGCACCACGTTCTCCAGCCCGCCGCGGGGGTAGGTCGAGGGCCGGAACGGGCCGGTCTGGGCGAAGGTGTGCGCGAGGGCGAACGGGGTGCCCGCGGCCATGCCCTGGTCGGCCCAGTCCTGCGGGGTGAGCATCTCCTCGACCTCGATGGAGCCGGTCAGCCCGGTCCAGCCGCGGGCCTCCATGGTCTGCAGCACCTCGTCGCGGTACCGCGGACCCAGCGCCGCCCAGTCGATGTCGGGGTTGCCGCCGGAGTGCCGGTCCTGGTTCGGGGTGGGCGCCACGATGCTGATGACCTGGCCGCCCTCGGGGGCCAGCGTCCGGTCGGTCTTGCTGGGCATCGAGATCAGCAGGCTGGGGTCGCTCATGGGCCGGCCGGTCTGCGTCAGCTCGGTGAAGACCTCCCGCCAGGACGCGCCGAAGCTGATCGTGTGGTGCGCGCGGTCGGCGAACTCCTGCCGGACGCCGACGTGGATGGCCACGCAGCTGGGGGAGTAGACCGGCTTCACCTTCCGGGCCCGGCGGGGCACCAGGGTGTCGGGGCGGTCCACGGTCACCACGACGGCGTCGGCGGGCAGCAGCTCGCCGTCCTCGAGCCGGACGCCGACGGCGCGACCGCCGCGGATGTCCAGCGAGGCGACCGTGGTGTCGTACCGGAACACGACGCCGGCCGCGGCCGCGGCGGCGGCCAGGGCGGCCGGGACGGCGTGGATGCCGCCGACCGGGTGCCAGACGCCCTTGCCGATGTCGAGCTCGGCGATGACCGCGTAGGCGGCGATCGCGGTGAACGGGGACACCCCGGCGTAGAGGGCCTGGAAGCTGAACAGCCGGCGGAGCCGCTCGTCGGTGAGCCGCTTGTCCACGTGCGGGGCCAGCCGGCCGAAGCCGCCCTTGCGGGCCAGCTCGACCATCGGCCGGCCGACCAGGTCCAGCGGGGAGTCCAGGTTGCGGTCGATGAAGACGTCCCACTGCAGCCGGTCCAGGTCCCGGATGTGCTGCAGGTAGGCGCGGACCTCCGCGCCGGAGCCCGGTCCGCAGACCCGCTCGGCCTCGGCGGCGAACGCCTCGGGGTCGGCGTGCACGTCGAGGGTGGACCCGTCGGCGTACTGCGCGCGGTAGGTGGTCTCCAGGGGGAGCAGCTCGAGCCGGTCCTCCAGCGTCTCGCCGACGCAGGCCAGCGCGTCCCGGATCAGGCCGGGGGCGGTCAGCACCGACGGGCCGGTGTCCAGCGCGTAGCCGGCGTGCTCGACCCGGCCGGCGCGCCCGCCGGGCTGCGGGCCGCGCTCGACGACGGTGACCTCGCGGCCGGCACCGCGCAGCCGGAGGGCCGCGGACAGGCCGGCGAGACCGGCACCGACCACGACGACGCGGTCGGTGCGTCCGGGGACGGTCCTCACGTGGTGCGGCTCGTGGCCGCGACGGCCAGGGCGTCCAGGGCGGCCCGGGCCTCGTCGAGCACCGGGGCCTCGGCGATCGCCTCGCGGGCGGCGGTGGTCTGGGTGGTGATGCGGTCCTCCACCTGCTGCAGCGCGCCGGTGCTGCGCATCAGGTCGCGGATCGAGTCCAGCTCGGGCGCCCCGGCGGCCGGGTCGCCGAGCACGCTGCGCAGCAGGGCCCGGCCGGCGTCGTCGGTGCCGGTGGCGGTGAGCGCCACCAACAGGGTCTGCTTGCCCTCGCGCAGGTCCTCGTCGGCGGACTTGCCGGTGACGGCGGGGTCGCCGAACACACCGAGGACGTCGTCGCGGAGCTGGAAGGCCTCGCCCAGCGGCAGCGCGACGGCGGTGTAGGCGTCGGTGACCTCGGGGCCGGCGTCGGCGATCGCCGCGCCCAGGTGCAGCGGGCGCTGGACGGTGTAGCCGGCGCTCTTGTAGCGGGCCACCTTGAGCGCCCCCTCGGGGCCGGGCAGGCCGCCGGCGGCGCGCAGCAGGTCCAGGTACTGGCCGGCGGTGACCTCGGTGCGCATGCTGTCCCAGACCGGGCGGGCCCGGGCCAGCGCCTCGGCGGAGATGCCCGAGCGGCGCAGCAGCTCGTCGGACCAGACCAGGGCCAGGTCGCCGACCAGGATCGCGGCGCCGGTGCCGAACAGCTCGGGGCTGCCCTCCAGCCCGGCGGCGGTGTGCCGGTCGGCGAAGCCGATGTGGGTGGCCGGCCGGCCGCGGCGGGTGGTCGCGGCGTCCATGACGTCGTCGTGCACCAGGGCGCTGCCGTGCACGAACTCCAGCGCGGCCACCGCCCGCAGCACCGCGGCGTCGTCCTCGGTGTGCGCCGTGGCCACCCCGCGCCAGCCCCAGTAGGCGAACGCCGGCCGCAGCCGCTTGCCGCCCTCGGCGACCGCGGCGACCTCCTCGATGACCGGGACCAGCTGGGCGTCCATCGCCGCGAGCACGGCCCGCTTCTCCAGCAGGAACGCGTCCAGGGCCTCGCTGACGGCCGCGCGGACCCGCGCGAGGTCCGCCGCAGCGGCCGCCGCGTGCTGGTCAGCGCCGTTTGCGCTGGTCGATCCGTTCGCCCGGGTGCCTGCAGTCACCGTACGAGTATGACCGGTCCGGGCGGTCGGCACTCATCGTGATCCACTCGCCGTCCGCTCCGGGGTGCGGCGTGCGCCCCCGTACCCTGTCCAGGTGTGACCGGCACCGTGCGCGACCTGATCGACGAGGGCCGACCGACCTGGTCGTTCGAGTTCTTCCCGCCCAAGGACGAGGCCGGCGCGGCCCAGCTGTGGACGACGCTGCGCGAGCTCGAGCGGCTGGCGCCCTCGTTCGTGTCCGTGACCTACGGGGCCGGCGGCTCGACCCGCGAGGGCACCCTCGCGGTGACCGAGCAGATCGCCACCGACACCACGATGCTGCCGCTGGCGCACCTGACCGCGGTGGACCACTCGGTCGCCGAGCTGCGCAACGTGGTGAGCCGGTTGGCCGCGGCCGGGGTGCGCAACGTCATGGCGCTGCGCGGCGACCCGCCGGGCGCCGACCCGCAGGCGGACTGGGTGGCCCACCCCGACGGGCTGCAGTACGCCGCGGAGCTCGTCGAGCTGGTCAAGTCCATGGGCGACTTCGGCGTCGGGGTCGCGGCCTTCCCCGAGTCGCACCCGCGCTCGCCGGACCCGGACACCGACGTGGACATGTTCGTGGCCAAGTGCCGGGCCGGCGCGGACTTCGCGATCACCCAGATGTTCTTCCGGGTCGACGACTACCTCCGGCTGCGTGACCGGGTGGCCGCCCGCGGCTGCGACGTCCCCGTGCTGGCCGGGGTGATGCCGGTGACCAGCGCCAAGCAGATCGCCCGCATCGTGCAGCTGTCGGGCCAGGCGTTCCCGGGGGAGCTGGCCGAGCGGTTCGACGCGGTGGCCGACCAGCCGGCCGCGGTGCAGCGGGCCCTGGGCGTGGACGTGGCCACCGACATGTGCGCGCAGCTGCTGGCCGAGGGCGTGCCCGGCATCCACTTCATCACCATGAACCGCTCCACGGCGACCCGTGAGGTCTACTCCCGCCTGGTCCCGGTCAACGCCGTATAGGCCTGCTGGGCCGCGCGGCGGAGGCCGACGCGCTCGGCCCGGTAGCCGCCGACCACGCCGACGACCGGCAGGTTGGACAGTGCGCGGGCGCCGAGCCCGCCCTTGGGCCGGGCGTCCAGGGCGTCGTCGATCCGGGCCAGCAGCCGGGCCACCCGCCACAGCGTGCGGGTGATCCCGGCGGCACCTTGCCTCCGCTCCACGGCACCGAGCACGTCATCGGCGTAGGCGCCGCGCCGGCGCACCAGCAGCGGCTCCACCTGCTCGGCGGTGAGCGGCCGGTCCAGCAGCACCCGGGCCAGCAGCGCGACCCGCGCCGCCGGGTCGGTGGTCCCGTGCTCGGCGGCCACCCCCAGCACGACGAGGGACTGGACGGCGGCACCCACCGTGTTCTGCAGCGGCAGCAGGTCGGCCAGCTTGCCGGCGAACCGGGGCGCGGCCGAGGCCACGGCGACCACCCGGGAGACGTTCTCGGCCCACCACTCCGCGCGCTGCGCCTCGGGCAGCGCCGGCGGCCGGTCCAGCCGGGCCACCACCGGGGCCCACAGGCGGTCGACCCGGCGGAGGACGTCGACGACGACGGCGTCGGTGATGGGGGGCGCCACGGCCACCGACGCTAGCGGCCACCGGACCGGCCCGCTCTGCGACGATCGCCCGGTGACCGACGCACCCGAGGACATCGCCGACCTGATCGCCGCCGTGCAGGACCAGGAGCGCCGGCTCGTGCTCGAGCACTTCACCCACGACGACGCCTGGGCGCTGGGATCGCTGGTGGTCGGCCTGGCCCGGGACCGCGGGTTGTCGGTCACCGTCGACATCACCCGGGGCCAGCAGCAGCTGTTCCACTCCGCGCTGGCCGGCACGGCCGCGCACAACGACGTCTGGATCGCCCGCAAGGTGGCCACCGTCCGCGAGCTCGGCACCAGCTCGTTCCTGGCCGGGCTGCAGGCCCGGGCGCGGGGCGAGGCGTTCGAGGACGCGCCCTGGATCGACGCCACCCGGATGGCCGGGCACGGCGGGGCCTTCCCGATCACCGTGGCCGGCGCGGGGGTGGTCGGCACCCTGACCGTCTCCGGGTTGCCGCAGGCCGAGGACCACGCGCTGGCCGTCGAGGCGCTGGAGCTGTTCCTGGCGCGGTGACCTGTGGGGACGATGTGCGAACTGCTTGAAAGCGGCAGCACCCCGTCGTCCCGTCGTACGGTGGGGCCATGGTCCGACGGGGATGGCGCTGGGCCGTGGTGGCCCTCGGGCTGGCCGTCCTGGTCGCCCTGCCCGCCGTCTTCGAGGCGCTGCCGGCCGACGACGCGTCGGTCGCAGCGACCGACCTGCGCGACCGGGTGCTGGCCAGCGACGACGTCGCCTTCTCCGGCTACGCCGTCTCCACCGGCGGGCTCACCCTCCCGGTGTCCGACGCGCTCACCGGGGTGGCCGACCTGCTGTCGGACCAGACCTCGCTGCGCGCCTGGTACCGCGGCGCCGAGGACTGGCGGGTGGACGTCGTCACCACCACCGGCGAGACCGGCACGCACCGCGACGCCGCCGGCACCTGGACCTGGGACTACGCCGACCAGCGGGCCAGCCGCGGCGACGCCCCGCCGCTGGCGCTGCCGGCCGCACCCGACCTGCTGCCCAGCGCGCTGGGCCGACGGCTGCTCAGCGAGGCCACCGACGCCGAGCTGACCCGGATCGACCCGGCCCGGGTGGCCGGCGTGGACGCGGTCGGGCTGCGCTACACCCCGGCGGCCGAGGCGGCCTCGGTCTCCGCGGTGGACATCTGGGCCGACCCGACCACCGGGCTGCCGTTGAGGGTCGTGGTACGCAGCGCGGACACCTCGATCCCGGCGCTGGACACCCGCTTCCTCGACCTCGACCTGGCCACGCCGGACGCCGCCACCACCGCGTTCGACCCGCCGCCGGACGCCGACGTCACCACCGACCGCGACCTGACCGACGTCGACCTGGGCCGGCAGGAGCGGGCCGACCTGCCCGCGACCCTGGCCGGCCTGGACCGGCGCACCGTCGAGGGCGTCCCCGACCAGATCGGCGCCTACGGCTCGGGCATCACCGTGCTGGCCGTCAGCGCCCTGCCCGGCCGGGCGGCCGGCTCGCTGCGCAGCCAGCTCGCGGCCACCCCCGGCGCCGTCGTCGACGACCTCGGGGTGCGCATCGCGGCCGGCCCGCTGTCGCTGATGGTCGCCGGCACCAGCACCCGGGACGGCGGCAGCGGCACCTACCTGCTCGCCGGCACCGTCACCCTCGACGCGCTGGCCACCGCCGCGCAGCAGATCCAGGAGACCGACCGATGAGCGGCACCGTCATCGCCACCCACGGGTTGCGCAAGGCCTACGGCGCCGTGCGGGCGGTGGACGGCATCGACCTGGACGTGCGGGCCGGGGACATCTACGGCTTCCTCGGCGCCAACGGGTCGGGCAAGACCACCACGGTGCGGATGCTGCTCGGGCTCGTGCTGCCCACCGCCGGCACCGTGGAGGTGCTCGGCCGGCCGATCCCGAAGGCGGCCCGGGAGGTGCTGCCGCGGGTGGGCGCCCTGATCGAGGGCCCGGCCGCCTACGGGCACCTGTCCGGCACCGCCAACCTCTCGCTGCTGGACGCCGCCGGACCCGGTGGGTCCCGCCGCACCCGGAAGGCCCGGATCGCCGAGGTGCTCGAGCAGGTCGGGCTCGGCGGGGTGGGCAAGCGCGCCGTCCGGGGCTACTCGCTGGGCATGCGGCAGCGGCTGGGGCTGGCCGGGGCGCTGCTGCGCCGTCCGGACCTGCTCGTCCTGGACGAGCCGACCAACGGGCTGGACCCGCAGGGCATCCACGAGATCCGCCTGCTGCTGCTTGACCTGCACCGCACCGGGACGACGATCTTCGTCTCCAGCCACCTGCTGGCCGAGATCGAGCAGCTGGCCACCCGGGTCGGCGTGCTCGACCGCGGCCGGATGGTGCTGCAGGACGACCTGGCCACGCTGACCGCACCCACCGGCGCCACCGTCGTCACGACCACGGACCCGGCGCAGGCCGCCCGGGTGCTGGGCGACCGGGTGCTCACCTCGGACGGGGAGCGGCTGGTGGTGCGGGGCAGCGACCCCGCCGAGGTCAACACCGCGCTGGTCGGGGCCGGGGTCCCGGTGACCGGGCTGGTGCTGCAGCGACCGACGTTGGAGGAGGTCGTGCTCGCCGCGGCGACCGGCTCCGGGGACCGGGTGGCCGCGTGATCGCCGTCGAGCTCCGCAAGCTGTTCCGCCGGCCCCGCACCTGGATCACCATCGCGCTGCTCAACAGCCTGCCGGTGCTGGTCGCGGTGCTGCTCAAGGTCACCGACCTGGCGCCGCGCCCGGGGGAGGGCCCGGCGTTCCTGTCCGCCGTCCTCACCAACGGGACGCTGTTCCCGCTGGCCGCGCTGGCGATCGTGCTGCCGCTGTTCCTGCCGATCGCCGTCGCGGTCGTCGCCGGGGACTCCGTCGCCGGCGAGGCGCAGGGCGGGACGCTGCGCTACCTGCTCGCCCGCCCGGCCGGGCGCACCCGGCTGCTGGTGGCCAAGCTGGTCGCGATCGTGGTGTTCGTGCTGGTCACGGTGGTGATCGTGGCGGCCGTCGGCTACGTGGTGGGCACGGCGCTGTTCGAGGTTCAGTCCCTCGGCGCGACCACCGCGGTCTCGGGCACCTCGCTGACCCCCGAGCAGGTGGCCGGCCGGACGCTGCTGTCGATCGGCTACGTGACCATCTCCATGCTGGGCGTCGCGGCGTTCGCGATGTTCTTCTCCACGCTCACCGACTCCCCGCAGCTGGCCACCCTCGGTGCGCTGGCGGTGCTGATCGGCTCCTCGCTGCTGTTCACCCTGGACGCCGCCTCGGACATCGCGCCCTACCTGCCCACCCGGTACTGGCTGAGCTTCGTGGACTTCTTCCGCGACCCGATCCAGTGGCGCAACGTGGCCCGCGGGCTGGGGCTTCAGGCGGTCTACGTGGTCGTGCTGCTGGGTGCGGCGTGGGCGAACTTCACGACGAAGGACATCACCTCCTAAGGGAAGGACCACGTCCTCCTCACGACGAGCACGCTCGCCGCGAGCCTCGGGACGAGGCCGGACCGCCACCGGAAGACCCCTATCCTCTGGCCGTGCGGATCAGCCCGGTCGAACTGGACGAGGTCGTGGCGGGTCGGATCGACCTGGCGTTCCGGCGGTGGGAGCGGCCGCGGCTGCTGGTGGGCACCCGCATGCGCACCCGGGTGGGGTTGGTCGAGGTCACCTCGGTCGACCAGGTGGACCCCGACGGGCTGACCGAGGACGACGCCCGCCGCGCCGGGGCGACCGACCTCGCCGCCCTGCAGCGCGGGCTGGCCGCGAACCCGGACCGGCCGGTGTTCCGGGTCGGCGTCCGCTTCGCCGGCGAGGACCCGCGGGCCGTGCTGCGCCGCACCCCGCCCAGCGCCGAGGAGGTCGCGGACCTGCAGGCGCGGCTGGACCGGCTGGACCGCGCCTCGTCGAACGGCCCCTGGACGGCGGCCACGCTGACGATCGTGGACGCGCACCCGGAGCGCCGGGCACCCGAGCTGGCCGACGAGCTGGGCCGGCCGACCGCGGAGTTCAAGCGGGACGTCCGCAAGCTCAAGGAGCTCGGCCTCACCGAGTCCCTGGACATCGGCTACCGGCTGTCGACCCGCGGCGCCGCGGTGGTCGACGCCGCGCTGCGGGCCGCCGGGTCACCCGTGCCGGAGCGGGCCGCGCCGCCGGCGGGCACGCCGCTGCCCAGCGTGGGCGCACCGGCCACCCGGGCGCTGCGGGCGGCGGGGCTCACGACGCTGGAGGCGGTCGCCGCCGTCCCGGAGGCCGACCTGCTGGCCCTGCACGGGGTCGGCCCGATCGCCGTCGCCCGGATCCGCGCCGCGCTGGGGCGCTGAGGTCCGGGCGGGCGTCAGGAGGACAGGCGGGCGCAGTCGGCCGGCCCCAGGTCGACCGGCTGCCCCGCCGCCAGCTCGGCGACGACGATGCCCTGCACCAGCGGGTCGCTGGGCAGCTGGCCGTGCCCGACCCGGCTGTCGGCGCACACCGACTGCACGGTGAGGTCCAGCGCGCCGTCCAGCGAGGCGGAGTCCGGCGGGGTGACGGTGGCGTCGACGTCGGTCCACACGGAGACCCAGGTGGGTCCGGCCGGGGTCTCGTCGCCGGCGTTGAGCTGCCGCAGCAGGTCGCTGCTCGTGGTCAGCTGCCGGCAGGCCTCCGGGCACTCGCCGGGGGCCAGGGTGGCGCCCAGGTCGGCCACCGTCGTCCCGTGGTGCGGGGAGCCCAGGGTGAGGATCCGCCGCGCCTGGTCGGCCCCGCCGTCGGCGGCCCACAGCCGGGCGACCACCCCGCCGGCGGAGTACCCGACGACGTCGACGCTGTCCGCGCCCGTGCGGGCCAGTGCGGCGTCCACCGCGTCGCCCAGGACGGCGGCGGACTCCCGCATGTCACCGGTGCCGTCCCCGGGCAGCGGCACCACCTCGGCGTCCCGGCCGACCGCGGTGAGCGCGTCGGCCAGCGTCTGCAGGCCCGTGGTCGACCCGCCGTAGCCCGGGACCAGCAGGACCGGGCCGGGCTCGGCCTGGCTGACCGGTGCCGGGGTGGTGGCGGTGAGCCGGGGGACCAGCACCGCGCCGACCACGGCCAGCACGCCGACGACGAGGGCGGCGAGCAGCCCGAGCACCAGACGGCGACGGGCGGGGGAGAGGCCGGCGAGCATTCCTCCACTGTCCCTGGTGGACTGGGCCCATGCCGCCGTTCCTGACCCGGGAGGAGTACTTCACAGCCTGGTCACAGTGGCACGGGGGGACCGACCCGCGGACCTCCGCCGTGGTGCGCGGCTGGTTGACCATCGCGCACACCCTGGCCCGCCCGCTGGCCCGGGTGTCCCCGCTGGCGGTGACCGCGCTGGGCCTGGTGGTCGCCGCCGCCGCGGTGGGACCGGCCGCCGCGGGTGGCGTGTGGCTGGTCGCGGCCGGCGTCCTGGTCGGGCTGTCGGGGCTGCTGGACTCCCTGGACGGCGCCCTGGCCATCGCCGGCGGGCGGGCGTCCCGGCGGGGGTTCGTGCTGGACTCCGCCGTCGACCGGCTCACCGAGGTGGCCTACGCGGTCGCGCTGTGGGCAGCCGGCGCACCGGCCTGGCTGGCCGTCGCCTTCGGCGCGCTGTGCTGGTTCCCCGACTACCTGCGGGCCCGGGCCGGGCAGGCCGGGGTCGACGAGACCGGCGCCATCTCGGTGTGGGAGCGACCCACCCGGGTGGCGATGGTCGGCATGGTGCTGGGCGGGGCCGGGGTGGTGTCCGCGCTCGGCGCCGCCGACCTCGTGGTCACCGTCGGCGCGGCCGTCGGGACGCTGCTGGGCGTGGTGGGCACCGGCCAGCTCGGGCTCCAGCTGCGCCGCGCCCTGGGCTGAGCAGGCCGTTACGCTCGGGTGAACCACCGGCGACGTCCACCTCGAACGCCGGGTCCTGCCTGTCGAACCCCCCTGGAGCCCCACCGTGTCCGTCGTCGTGACCGGTTCGATCGCCACCGACCACCTCATGACCTTCCCGGGCAAGTTCGCCGAGCAGTTCGTCGAGGGGCAGATGGAGAACGTGTCGCTGTCCTTCCTGGTCGACGACCTGGTGCAGCACCGCGGCGGCGCCGGCGCCAACATGGCCTACGGCATGGGCCTGCTCGGGCTGGGTCCGGTGCTGGTCGGCGCCGTGGGCAGCGACTTCGACGAGTACGAGGCCTGGCTGCGTGGGCACGGCGTGGACACCGCCTCGATCCGCTGGTCGGAGGTCAAGCACACCGCCCGCTTCACCTGCACCACCGACGCGACCAACAACCAGATCGCCTCCTTCTACTCGGGCGCGATGGCCGAGGCCTCGGAGATCGAGCTGGCCCCGGTGGCCGCCCGGGTGGGTGCGCCCGACCTGGTGATCGTCGGCCCGAACGACCCGACCGCGATGGTGCGGCACACCCAGGAGTGCCGGGACCGCGGCTACCCGTTCCTGGCCGACCCCTCCCAGCAGCTCGCGTGGGCCGACGGCGAGATGATCCGCACCCTGGTCGACGGCGCCGACCTGCTGTTCACCAACGAGTACGAGGCCGCGCTGCTCAAGCAGAAGACCGGCTGGAGCCACGCCGACGTGCTGGGCCGGGTGGGCACCTGGGTGACCACCCGCGCCGCCAACGGCGTGCGCGTCGAGCAGCGCGACGGCGAGACGATCGAGGTCATCGCGGTCCCGGAGACCAAGCCGGTGGAGCCCACCGGCGGCGGCGACGCGCTGCGCGCCGGCTTCGTCGCCGCCCGCCAGTGGGGCCTGGGCGTGGAGCGGGCGACCCAGGTGGGGTCGGCCGTGGCCACCGCCGCCGTCGAGGTCATCGGCACCCAGGAGTACGACCTGCCCCGGGAGTCCTTCCTGGAGCGGTTCGCGCTGGCCTTCGGTGCCGACGCCGCCGACGAGGTGGCCCCGCACGTGCCTCAGTCCCCGCGCAGCGCCTGACCGATCGAGGGATCCTCGGCCCACCGGCTGAACGGGATCCGGGCGATCTCCTTGAGCTCGCCGATGGTCGACCACTCGTTGCCGCCCAGCCGGGCCAGCGGGCGCAGGCCCTCGATGCGCGGCCGGCCGTCGCGGACGACGTCGCTCCACGCGCTGACGGCCACCACCCGGCCGAAGACGATCGTGGAGTCACCCAGCGACAGGGTCGAGTGCAGCGTGCACTCCAGCGAGACCGGGCTCTGGGCGACCCGCTTGGTGCCCACCACGTCGCTGTCCTCGAGGACGACGCCGGTGTGCTCGGCCTCGTCGTGGCCGGGCGGGAAGTCGGTGCCGGTGGCGTTGACCTGCTCGAAGAGGTCCTCGGGCGTCACGCTGACCGTGAACTCCCCGGTGGCCTCGACGTTGTTCAGGCTGTCCTTGCGGCCGACGCTGGTGAACTGCACGATCGGCGGGTCCACGCAGGCCACGGTGTAGAAGGAGTGCGGGGCCAGGTTGTGCACGCCCTCGGCCGACCGGGTGCAGACCCAGGCGATGGGCCGGGGGACGACGACGGAGTTCAGCACCCGGTAGAAGGCCTTGGGGCCCAGCTCGGCGGGGTCGAAGCGGGTGCGCTCGTGTGCGGTCACCGACCCAGTGTGCGGCCCCGCCACCGCAGGGTGCCGCGGTGCCTCCCCAGCACCGACCGGACGACGAGCAGGTCGAGCACGGCCACCCCCAGCGGGTGCGCCAGGCTGTCGGGCCAGACCCGCCCGCCGGTGCGGCGCGCGGTCACCGCCCGCCCGGCCACCCCGGCCAGGTAGCCGACCAGCCCGGCCCGCGTGCCGGTCAGCGGGGGGACGACGTGCAGCGCGGTGAGTGCGGCCGCCGCGGCCAGGCTGCCCGCCGGGGAGCCGCCCAGCGCCGCCCACAGCGACTTCTCGTACCCGGCGGCCAGCGCCGGCCAGTCCTCGTACATCCGGGTCGCGGCCAGCGTCGACCCGTCGACCACGACGCCCCGCCCGCCGGCCCGCTTCACCGCCCGCAGCAGCGCGATGTCCTCCAGCACCTCGTCGCGGACGGCGCCGTGCCCACCGGCCCGCTCGTACGCGGCCCGGTCGACCACCAGGAACTGCCCGTTGGCCGCGGCCAGGCTCGGCCGCGGCGAGCGCTCCGCCGCGCGCAGCGGCAGCAGGGTGGCCCACAGCCACTGCTGCAGCGGCTGCACCAGCCGCTCGGCCGGGGTGACCGCGAGCTGCCGCGGCCAGGGGCTCACCAGGTCCAGGTCGTGCGCCCGGAGCAGGTGGACGGCGGCCGCGACCGCGTGCGGGGCCAGCCGGACGTCGGCGTCGACGAAGACCAGCACGTCGACGTCCGCGGCGCCGGCGGCACCCTGCGCGCACGCGTTCGGCTTCCCGAGCCACCCGTCCCGCGGCGGGTCGGCGGGCAGCACCGTGGCGCCGCGGTCCCGGGCGAGGTCGGCCGTGCTGTCGGTCGAGCCGTCGTCGACCACGACGACCTGCAGGTGGGCGACGCCGGTCTGCGCGGCGAGGGCGTCCAGGCACCCGCCGATCTGGTGCGCCTCGTCCCGGGCGGGCACCACCACCCGCACCCGGTCGTCGGTGGCCGGCGGGTCCGCGGCCGGCGTCCGCAGCAGCGCGCCGTTGACGGCTGCGTGCACCGCGAGCGCGACGTCGACCGCCACCAGCCCGCGCAGCACCTGCCGGCCCACCCCGCGGCGGCCCCGGGTCCGGGTGGTCATGCGACGGCGCGCGCCCGGCGGCGGGCGGCCGCACCGCGGTGGCGGAGCCCCAGGGCGACCAGCACCGGCAGCGCCAGGACGACGCCCCAGGCCGCCGAGCCGGGCAGGCCCAGCCAGCCGACGTGGGCCAGCGCGCCGCCCAGGGTCATCCAGGCCAGCGCCAGCAGGGGCGCGTGGTCGGGGAGGGTCGGGGTGCGCCGGGCGGCCAGCAGGTCCAGCGCGGTCATGAGGACGACGCCGGCCAGCAGCCAGCCGGCCAGGTTGGTCAGCGGCACGGTGTCGATGCCGGGCAGCCCGGGGCTCGGGTGCGCCCAGGTCCAGTACCCGGCCTGCACCAGCTGGGGGTCCAGGACGACGTCCCAGGCGGCGAACACGTAGGCGGCCACCGCGATCCGGCCGATCCTCGACCCGGGCACCAGCCGGTGGGCCAGCAGCCAGCTCGGCCAAGCCATCATCAGCCAGGCCAGCGGCACCAGGAACGGCACGCCGAGCAGCGTGGGGCCCAGGGCGTCGCTGTAGGTGTAGCTGCCGTAGGGGAACCCGGTGGCCAGCCCGACGGACTCGAAGACCACCGAGGCCAGCGCGACCGTGCCCAACACCGCCAGCCCCAGCCGCCGGGACAGCGAGGCGTGGACGACGGCCAGCGCAGCACCCAGCAGCACGATGGACCAGCTGACCGCGTCCCGGGCCGCGCCGGCGGTCAGCGGGTAGGCGATCGCGGTGGCCAGCAGCAGCCCGGTCAGCGCCCAGGGCAGGACCCGGGTCACGACCGGCTCACCGGCGCAGCAGGCGGCGCACCGCCCGGGCCCGGCGTCCGCGGTCGGCGAGGACCACCCGGGCCGCCGTCCGGCCGCTGTTGCCGCTGACCCCGCCGCCGGGGTGCGTCGAGGCGCCGGTCAGGTACAGGCCGGGCAGGCCGGGCACCCGGTGGCCGGAGAGCTCCGGGGTGGGCCGGAACGCGAACATCGATGCCAGCGACATCTCCACGTGCATGACGTTGCCGCGGGGGAGCCGGAGCTCCTGCTCGAGCAGCAGGGGGGTCTGGACGTACAGCCGCTGCACCGAGTCGGCGAAGCCGGGGGCGAACCGGTCGACCGACGCCACCAGCCGGGCGGCCTCTGCGTCGGCGATCGCCGTCCAGTCGGAGCCGTCGGCCAGCCGGTAGGGGTACCACTGGCCCCAGATCGTGACCACGTGCTGACCGGGCGGGGCGAGGGTGTCGTCGCTGGCCGAGAAGCTCATCGCCAGCGGGACCGGCTCACGGGGGAGGTCGCCGGCCTGCCAGTCGCCGTGCGCCCGGGCCAGCACGGCGCGGTCGGTGCACAGCAGTTGCAGTCCCTGCAACGACTCGGCCTGGGACACCCCGGGGTAGCTGGGCAGGGCGTCGGTCAGGCAGCGCACCACCAGGCCGAAGCCGTTGCCCAGCGGCGGGTCGGCGTCGCGCAGGGCCGGCGGCGCGTGCTCGCCGACGAAGGCCCGGGTCGCCCCGACGTGGCAGGCGGCGACCACGGTCGGCGCCTCGATGCGGCGTCCGGACGCGGTGACCACGCCGGCCACCTTCCCCTCGGACACCAGCAGCTCGGCCGCGCCGTCGCCGAGGGTGACCCGGCCGCCGTGCGCCTCGAGCTTGCGCCGCAGCGCCGCGGTCAGCCCGCCCGAGCCGCCGACCGGGTGACCGGGCGGGGTGGTGTGCAGCAGCGCTGCCCAGCCCACCATCGCCGCCGTCCCCGGTTCGGACATCGGCGGGCCGGACTGCGCGCCGAACCAGGCCAGGGCGGCCTTGAGTCGCTCGCTGCCGAACCACTTGTCCAGCAGCGCGTCGCCGGAGCCCAGGAAGTCGGTGGCGAGCTCGCCGCCGGGGGTGCGCGGGCGGCCCTTGGCCGGGGCGCCCAACGGCCACAGGTGCCGGACCAGCCGGGCCGGGCTCGGCCGGTCGCCGAAGGCCTGCACGACCTGCGCGCTGCGCGGGCCCCACACCTCGACGAACCGCCGGTAGGCCGCGGCGTCGGCCGGTCCGCAGGCGGCCTCGATCGAGGCGCAGGTGGCGTCGAGGTCCACGGAGAAGACCAGGGGTCGGCCGTCGGGCCCGTCGCTGCCGGGCTCGGGAGCCGGGGCGAAGCCCCACGGGTCGCAGTCGACGTAGCGCAGGCCGTGGGCGGCCAGGTCCAGCTCCTCGACGATGCCCGAGTGCCGGATGATCACGTGCGCGCTGGAGCCCCGGTCGACCCGGACCCCCGGCCAGCGCTCCACCGTGGAGACCGCTCCGCCGAGCACCTCGTCGGCCTCGACCACCTCGACCGAGAGCCCGGCGACGGCCAGGTGGCAGGCGGCGACCAGCCCGTTGTGGCCCGACCCGACGACGACGGCGTCGGTCACTCGGCGGCCGACCCGAGGGGCAGGCGGGCCCCGAGGATGGCGAAGGGTCGTGCGTCGCCGGGGAAGTGGTGGTTGCGCGCGAGGTCGACGAAGCCGTCGGCCCGGTACAGCCGGAAGGCCTTGGTGTCGGCGTCCGGGGTGGACAGCAGCGCGGCCGGGTGCGGCAGGTCGGCCACCAGCGCGTGCAGCAGCTGCCGACCCAGGCCCTTGCTCTGGTGCTCGGGGTGCACGTGCAGCTCGCAGACCTCGAACCCGCCGGGGAGCCAGCGCTTGGCGGTCCGCCGGTCCAGGGCGTGCTTGACCTGGTCGTGCCACCACTGGCCCGGGGCGACGAGGTAGCCGTAGCCGAACCCGACGAGGGTCTCGCCGTCCGGGCCCTCGGCGAAGGCACCGACCGCGCGGAAGCCCTGGCGCTCGGTGTGCTGGACGGCGTAGCCGTACCGGCCGGCCACCACGGAGTCCCCGTAGCCCATGGCCAGGCCGTAGACGGCCAGCGCCTCGTGCAGGTGCTCACGCATCCAGGGGGTGGGCAGCTCGGTCACCCGGGTGGTCGGTGCGCTCATGCTGCGGGTGCTGCGGGGTCCACGGACGGCATGGCTCCGATCATCCCACCGGTCCACCGGCGCCGTCGGTCAGCCGGCGTCGACCTCGGCGGCGGTGCCGGCGGTGATCCGCAGCAGCTCGTCGTAGGTGGTGGGGAAGACGGTGTGCGGGTGGCCGGCCGCGGCCCACACCTGCTCGTGCCGGGCCAGGGTGATGTCGACCAGCGTGCCGATCGGCTCCGGGTGGCCGACCGGGGCGACCCCGCCGATCGCCTGCCCGGTGTGCTCCCGGACGAAGGCCGCGGTGGCCTTGGTCAGCTCGGGCACGCCGAGGAGGGCGGCCACCTTGGCGGTGTCCACCCGGTGCGCACCGCTGGTCAGCACCAGCACCGGGGAGCCGCCGACGTCGAACACCAGGCTGTTGGCGATCGCGCCGACGGGGACGCCGAGCTGGTCGGCGGCGGCCTGCGCTGTGGGCGCGGCGTCGGCGAGGTGCCGGACCTCGCCGGTCGCGCCGGCGTCGCGGAGGACCTGCTGCACGTGGGCCACCATCGGGTGCTCGGACGACGTCACGCCGCTGATCGTCGCACCCACCCGTCCTGAGGGCAGGCTCCGCTCTTGTTCGCACATAGTGGCACAAGTGAGGATAAGATCGCCGGGTGAGCGCAGCTGCCCCCGACTGGCCGGCGATCGGGACCCGCGAGGTGCCCTGGCGCCCCGGGCTGCCCGAGGACGTGGTGCCGCGGGCGGTCCGGCTGCGGCACACCGGGCCCTACCGCGCCGCCGTCGTCCCGGAGATCGCCGGGCGGACGCCGCAGGTGGGGGCCGCCGTGCTCCGGGCCGCCGAGGACGCGGCCGCCGAGATCGCCCGGTTCGACACCCGGATGGGGTCCGAGGTCGCACCGTTCGCCGCGGTCCTGCTGCGCACGGAGTCCGCGTCGTCCTCCCGCATCGAGCAGCTGACCAGCGGGGCCCGGGCGATCGCGGTCGCCGAGCTGGGGTCGCCGTCCACCCGCAACGCGGAGGCCGTCGTCGGCAACGTCGCGGCCATGCGGGCCGCGCTGGACCTGGCCGAGGCCCCGTCGCCGGCGGCCGTGCTGGCGATGCACGACGCGCTGCTGCGCGACACCGAGCCCGGCATCGCCGGCCGGTGGCGCAGCGAGCAGGTGTGGGTGGGCGGCACGTCCTACGGCCCGCACCAGGCCGAGTACGTCGCCCCGGTGGCGCAGGACGTGCCCGGCCTGGTCGCCGACGTCACCCGGTTCGCCGTCCGCACCGACATCGCGCCGGTGGTGCTGGCCGCGGTCGCGCACGCCCAGTTCGAGACCATCCACCCGTTCCCGGACGGCAACGGCCGCGCCGGCCGGGCGCTGGTGCACTGCCTGCTCCGCCACCACGGGGTCACCCGGGCGGTCACCGTGCCGGTCTCGGCCGGCCTGCTGGTCGACGTCGAGGGCTACTTCGACGCGCTGACCGCCTACCGGCGCGGCGAGCTGGAGACGGTGGTCGAGGCGTTCACCCGCGGCACCCTGACCGCGATCACCAACGCCACCCAGCTGGTCGAGGAGCTGCGCGGCGTCCGCGCCGGCTGGGACGACGTCGTGCGGGCCCGCTCGGACGCCGCCGCCTGGCGGATCGCCGACCTGCTGGTCCGCCAGCCCGTGGTCGACGCCGCGGCCGTCACCCGGGAGCTCGGGGTGCCGGCGCAGAACGTCGTCCGGGCGCTGGCGCCGCTGCTGGCCGCCGGGGTGGTCACCGAGTTCACCGGCCGGCGGCGCAACCGGATGTGGCAGGCCCGGGAGGTGCTGGACGCGCTGGACGGGTTCGCCGCCCGGGCCGGGCGGCGCGGTGGCCGCTGACTCCCCGGCCCGTGCTCAGCGCACCCCGGACATCAACCTCCGGATGACCGGCGTGGCCAGCGCCAGCACCACGCCCAGCACGACCGCGACACCGCCCAGCGTGCCGAAGTAGGGCACCTGGTCCGCCGGGTCGTACGCCCCGGCGAACACCCCGGCCAGCGAGGTGCCGATCGCGGTGGACAGGAACCACAGCGCCACCATCTGGGTCCGGTAGGCCGCCGGTGCCAGCTTCGTCGACAGCGACAGCCCGACGGGGGACAGCAGCAGCTCGGCCACGGTGAACACCAGCAGGACGCCGACCAGGCCCAGCAGCGGCGCGCCGCCCGGGCCGGCCCCGGCCATCGGCAGGAAGAGCAGGAACGCGACACCCATGATCGCCGTCCCGGCGGCGAACTTGACCGGGGTGGAGGGCTGCCGGGGGCCCAGCCGGGTCCACAGCGCCGCGAAGACCCCGGACAGCGCGATGATGAAGACCGGGTTGATCGACTGCACCCACGAGGCCGGCACCGTCCAGCCGAACAGGTCCCGGTCGAGCTGGGTGTCGGCGTAGAGGGCCACCACGGTGGACTGCTGCTGGTACAGCGACCAGAAGGCCACGCTGGCCACGAACATCGGGATGAAGGCGAGCACCCGCCGGCGCTCGGTCCGGTCGACCTGCGCGCTGCGCAGCAGCTGGGCGAAGTAGCCCACCGACACCACGACGCAGACCCACACCACGATCGTGGCCAGCCGGTCGGCGCGGACCACCCCGGCCACCGCCAGCCCGACGACCGCCAGCGCGGCCACGACGGCGCCGACGACCCAGCGGGTCCGCTCGGCGGGCGGCAGCGGGGACGGGACCTGGCGGCCGGTGCCGTCCAGCCCGCGCCGGCCCCAGGCGTACTGGGCCAGCCCCGCGGCCATGCCGACCGCGGCCAGCCCGAAGCCCAGGTGGAAGCCGACGGCGGACTGGGCCAGCCCGGTCAGCAGCGGCCCGGCCAGGGCGCCGAGGTTGATGCCCAGGTAGAACACGGAGAACCCGGCGTCGCGGCGGACGTCGTCGGCGGTGTAGAGCAGGCCGACCAGGGTGGTCGCGGTAGCCTTGACCCCGCCGCTGCCCAGCGCGATGAGCACCAGCCCGACGCCGACCCCGGCCAGGCCCGGGAGCAGGGCGAGCGCCACGTGGCCGGCCATGACGACGACGGCAGACCAGAAGAGCACCCGCTCCGGGCCCAGCACCCGGTCGGCGACCCAGCCGCCGACGATCTTGGACAGGTAGACCGTGCCGCCGTAGGCGCCGACGATGCTGGCCGCCGTCGAGGTGGTGATGCCCAGCCCGCCGTCGGCCACGGAGTAGGAGAGGTAGTACAGCAGGATAGCCTGCATGCCGTAGAAGCTGAACCGCTCCCACATCTCCACGCCGAACAGGTGCGCGAGGCCGCGCGGCTGGCCCAGGAAGGTCGCCTCGCCGGGCGAGGTCGTCGAGGTCGTGGTTGCCACGTGCAACGAGTCTCCTCCCGGATCGGCGGGTGTGCACGCCACCCGGCGGCTCAGGGGGTCAGCGGCCGGTCCAGGGTGGCGGCGACGGCGGCCCGGTCGCCCCGCAGCTGCAGCCGGTCGTCGGACACGTCGGTCCGCCGCCAGAGCAGGAGCAGCAGGGCCTCGGCCGGCCCGGCGACGGCGCCCACCGGGGCGCCCGCGAGGTCCCCGGAGCCGACCGGCAGGACCGCGCCGGACTCGGCCGGCACCGGGTGGACGACGTCCGCGGTGGCCGGGAGCCGGTCCAGCCGGACCTGCCGCGGCAGGAACATGCCCAGCACCTCGTCGATGCCGTCCAGGGCCGTGGCGGGGTCGATGGAGGCCGGCCGGTGCAGCGCCGCCCGCGCGTCCCAGTGGTGCAGCGCGACCTCGTGCGCCTGCCGACGGGCCCAGAACGCCGCGGTGCGGTCGGCGCGGTCCAGCGTCCAGCACGGCTGGTCGGCCGGGGTGGTGGCCAGGGCGTCCAGCAGAGCAGTGGCCGCGTCGGCGTAGGCGCCCGGGACGTCGCGGTCGTCGGCGGGACCCGGGGGCAGTGCGGGGGGGCCGTCGGTGGACAGCGCCGCCCGGGCCCAGTGGTGGACCGCGCCGGTGTGCCGGCCGAGCTCGGCCAGCGACCACCCCGGGCAGGACGGCACTGGCACGGTCAGGTCGGCGCGGGCCAGCAGCTCGGCGAGCGCGGCGGTGCCCTGTCGCAGGGAGGCGAGGTGGTCGACGGTCACGGGCCGCACGGTAGGGCCCGGGTCGGACAGTCGGGGGAGGCGTCGGCCGGGACTGTCGGTGGTCGGTGGTCGACTGCTCCGCATGCAGGGGAACAGGTGTTCGGGTGTCGCCTTGACGGCGGTCGGCCCGCATGGTGTTCTCGACGTGTTCGAACGTGCGTTCGAACGGCCGGCGGGGGTGCCGGTCGCGGGACGGGGAGTGCGGAGGCCGGGGATGAGCGTGGTGCTGGTGGGCGCAGGGGGTCGGACCGGGGAGCGGGTGCAGGTCGAGCGGGGCGTCGCCGGGCCGGTCCGGTTCTGGCGCGGTCAGGGTCGGTACGAGGTGGGCGAGCTGATCGAGCACTGGACGGAGGCCGGTCCGGCCGCCGGACCGTGGGTGGAGCAGGACGGTCCCGCGGCGGCGGGCCCGTGCCAGGTGTGGCGGGTCGAGGCGGTGCGGTCCGGGCGGTCCCGCAGCACGTTCGCCGGGGTGTTCGACCTGTCGTGGGAGCCGGCCGGCAACTGCTGGCGCCTGGTCCGGGTGCACGACTGATGGGCGCCGTGCGGGTGTTCTCCCCGGCCCAGCTCGAGCTCACCCCGCCGCTGCCGCCGGCGGCGTCGCAGCTGCTGGGCCAGGCCCACCGTGGCCTCGCCGAGGCGGCGGTCTGCCGCGACGCGGGCTGGCGCTACGCCACGGCGCACCTGGCCGCGCTGCGCGGGGCGGCCGCCGTGCTCGCCGCGCGGACCCGGCCCGAGGCGGGGCGCCGCCGCCCGCGCAGCGCGTGGGTGCTGATCGGGCAGGTCGCCCCGGAGCTGGGGGAGTGGGCCTCCTTCTTCGCCGCCGGCGCGGCCAAGCGGGCCGCCGCGGAGGCAGGTCTGTCGTCGGCGGTCACCGAGCGCGAGGCCGATGACCTGGTCCGGGACGCCGGGGCGTTCCTGGCCGTCGTCGAGGTCACCCTGGGCCGCCCGGTGTCGGTCGAGGCGGCCCGGCCGGCCCCTCCCGGGCAGGTGACCCCGCTGCGCCGCGTCTGACCGGGCGTGGGTGTTGCCGTTCCGGCACGGATGCTTGCCCCGGCGGTGCGGCTGGTCGAGGGTCGGTGCATGGCGACCGAGCACCCCCAGGACCAGCACAACCCCCAGCACGGCCAGGCCGACGGCCACCAGCACGGCCGGGCCCACGACCACGGGCACGACCACGGCCACGACCACGGCAGCGCCGACCGGGTGGCCGCCTGGCAGGAGACCGACCCGGCCGAGTGGTTCACCGAGCGCTTCTGGGACGACCGCTACCGGGAGCGGCCGATCTGGTCGGGCAACGCCAACCAGCGGCTGGTCGAGACCGCCGCCGACCTCACCCCCGGCCGGGCGCTGGACGTCGGCTGCGGCGAGGGCGGCGACGCGATCTGGTTGGCCGGCCAGGGCTGGCAGGTGACCGGCTCCGACGTGTCGCCGGTGGCGCTGGAGCGGGCGCGGCAGGCCGGCGAGGCCGCGGGCGTCGCCGACGCCGTCACCTGGGAGCAGGCCGACGGCCGCGGCGACTGGGCGCCGCCGGCCGGTGCCTACGACCTGGTCACCGCCTCCTTCCTGCAGTTCCCCCGGTCCGAGCTCGCCGACTTCCACCGCAAGCTGGCCGCCGCCGTCGCCCCCGGCGGCACCCTGCTGATCACCGCGCACCACGCCGACAGCCACGCGGGCGAGGGCACCCCGTTCACCGCCGACCTGTTCGCCACCGCGCAGGAGATGGCCGACGGCCTGGCGCTGGACGCCGGCTGGGAGGTCAGCGCCACCGACCCCACTCGGGAGGCGGTCTTCCCGCCCGGCCCCGAGGGCACCCTGATGAGCGTCCGGGACGCCGTGCTGCGGGCGGTCCGCCGGCGCTGACCGGTACGCGCCGCCGACCGGCGCCGTCTAGGGTCGCCAGGGTGCCGCTGCCGCAGAACCCACCCGCCGGCGACCCACCCGTGGCCGGAGCCGGCCTCGCCGCGCCCCCGGTCCGGACCGCCGCGGTCTGGGCCGCGCTGGACCCGGTCGTCGGCGCCGGCCCGCTCCAGGTGCTCGACGTCGGCGGCGGTGCCGGGGTGTTCGCCGTCCCGCTGGCCCAGCTGGGCCACACGGTCACCGTGGTGGACACCTCGGCCGACGCGCTGGCCACCCTGCGCCGCCGGGCGGACCTCGCCGGGGTGGGCGGGTCGGTGCACGGCGTGCAGGGCGACGCCGACCAGCTCGGCGCCGTGCGTGGCCCCGACGGCGGCCCCGACGGGGGCTACGACCTGGTGCTGGTGCACGCCGTCCTCGAGGTCGTCGACGACCCGGCCGCGACGCTGGCCGGCATCGCCGCGGTGCTGCGCCCCGGCGGCCGGCTGAGCGTCACCGCGGCCAACCGGGCCGGCGCGGTGCTGGCCCGCGCACTGGGCGGGCACCCCGTCGAGGCCCGGGCCCTGCTCGGTGACCGTGACCCGGCGCCGGCGCGCTCGCGCACCCGGCCGGGCCGCCGCCGCTTCGCCCCCGACGAGCTGCTGGAGCTGGTCCGAGCCGCCGGGCTGCAGGCCGGCGAGTGGCGCGGGGTGTCGGTGGTGGCCGACCTGCTGGAGTCCACGTCGGGGGCCGACCCGGACGCGCTGCGGCGCCTGGAGCTCGAGCTGGCCGGGGTCTCGCCCTACCGGGACGTCGCCACCGGGCTGCACGTCATCGCCACCCGGGGTGCCGAGCAGTCGTGACCCGGCCCGACATGCTGCCCGACGACCTGCGCCGGCCCGCCTACGGCGCCACCACGCTGGCCGACGTGCTGCCGTCGGTGGCCGCCTGCCTGGGCGTCGGCGGTCCCGACCCGCTCGGGCTCACCGAGGTGCTCCGCGGCGCCCGCCGGGTCGCCGTCCTCCTCGTCGACGGGCTGGGTGCCGACCTGGTGCGGGCCCACCCCGACCTCGCGCCCACGCTGACGGCGCTGTCCGGCCCGCTGGGCGACCTGCAGGCGCCGTGCCCGAGCACCACCCCTGTCAGCCTGACCAGCCTGGGCACCGGCCTGCCGCCGGGCAGCCACGGCGTGCTCGGCTTCGTCACCGACGTCCCCGGGCAGGACCGGGCGCTGACCCACACGCAGTGGACCGACGACCCCGACCCGACCACCTGGCAGGCGCAGCCGACGGTCTTCCAGCGGGTGGCCGCCGCCGACGTGCCCGCCACCGTGGTCGGGCCCTACGCCTACGCCGGCTCGGGGCTGACCCGAGCGGCCTACCGCGGTGCCCGCTACGCGCCGGCGGTCAGCCCGGGTGACCTGGCCGCGGTGCTGGGCCACTCGCTGGCGGCCACCGACCGCGCGCTGGTCTACGGCTACCACGCCGAGCTCGACCTGACCGGGCACGTGCGCGGGGTGGACTCACCGAGCTGGCGCCAGCAGCTGGCCCACGTCGACCTGATGGTGGCCCAGCTGCTCGACGGCCTGCCCGACGACGCGGCGCTGCTGGTCACCGCCGACCACGGCATGCTCGACGTCCCCGACGACACCCGGCTGGACATCGACGCGACCCCCGCGCTGACCGCCGGCGTCCGGCTGCTGGCCGGGGAGCCCCGGGCGCGCTACGTGCACGCGGTCGACGGTGCCGCCGACGACGTCCTCGCCGCCTGGCGGGCCGAGTTGGGCGACCGCGCCTGGGTGGTCAGCCGGGACGAGGCCGTCGCCAGCGGGGTGTTCGGCCCGGTCGAGGACGCGCTAGCCGCCCGGATCGGCGACGTCGTCTCCCTGGCCCGCGGCACGTGGGCCCTCACCGCCACCCGGCAGGAGAAGGTGCCCTCGATGCTCGCCGCCTACCACGGCTCGCTCACCCCGACCGAGCTGGCGATCCCGCTGCTGGTGGCCCGGGGCAGCGCGCTGTGAGCGGCCCGACCCTGACCGTCTGCCGGGGCTGCTGCTGCGGCCGCGCCGAGAAGCACCCCGGCACCGACCACCGGGCCCAGCTGACGGCGTTCCAGCGCGGTGCCGCCCGGGTGCGGGTGGTGGACTGCCTGGACGCCTGCGAGCGGTCCAACGTGGTGGTGGTCAGCCCGAGCCCGGCCGGCCGCGCCGCCGGCGCCCGCCCGGTGTGGCTGGGCGGCATCCTGGACGACGAGACCACCGGCGACGTCCTGCAGTGGGTAGCCGACGGCGGCCCGGGCATCGCCGACCCGCCGGACTTCCTGGACCTGCAGGTCTTCTCGCCGTCCCGGCGGGTGCGCGCGGAGGCCGAGCTCTAGACGGAGCCGATCTAGACGGAGCCCACCGGGACGGAGCCCACCGCGAGCGGGTGCCAGGTCCGGAACCGGCCCGGTCGCAGCGCCGAGCAGGTCAACCGCCGGGGCTCGGCGGACAGCCGGCTCTCCAGCAGGACCGGCACGTCGCCGTCGGGACCGGTGAGCACGACCGCCCAGCGCTCGGTGCCCTCGGCGGCGTCGGGCACCGACCGCACCGCGGTCACCGGCAGGTCGGCCACGCCCACGAGCCCGAGCTCGACCCGGGCGAACTGCTGGGCGGCCTGCGCGACGGGGGTGAGCCCGGCGCGGCCGCGCAGCATGCCGAGCACGACCTCGCCGCGGCCGTGCGCCTCGACCAGCCCACCGCCGTCCTCGGGCACCTGCCCGTAGAGGTGGCCGGTGGGCAGCGCCAGCACGTTGGCGGCGAACCGGTCCCCGCCGAGGTGGCTGGTCTCCCACACGTCGCCGGCGAGCGAGCGGGCCAGCGGGCGCCCGCGGACCGCGCAGCAGGCGTCGTGCCCGCCGTGCGTGCAGACCAGGAAGGTCGGGCCGTCGGACTGCACGCCGACCGACCCGTCCAGCGGGACGTCGAGCAGCTCGGCGTCGGTGGCGCGGGTGGACCACCGGACCCACGGGGCGAGGACGTCGGCCACCGCCCACCGGCCGCCGGAGTCGGCCAGCCGCTCACCGGGCCGGCGGACCATCTGGATGCGCAGCCCGGCCTCTCGGGCGCGCTGGGCGAGCCGGGGCGCCACGTCGGCGTCGAACCGGGACTGCAGCAGCGCGTCGCGCCCCCACGGCCCGGGCTGCTCGACCAGCAGCCACCGGCGCGCGGGCGGCGCGGTCGCCACGGGGGAGTCCCCGGCCAGCAGCGCCTGCACCGAGCAGCGGCCGGCGTCGAGCCGGCCCGACGGGTAGGTGCGCGGGTCGGGGTCCTGGCAGAAGGGGTCCTCCGGTGCCGTCTCAGGCACCTGTTCCGCGCTCATCCCCTCCATGGTGCACAGGCTGCGCGTCCGGGACCACCGCCACCGACTCGACGACCAGCCGGCGGGCCAGCTCGCACTGCTCGGCGGCGGGCAGGCCGGGCAGGTCGCCGACCTTCAGCTCGCCGGCGGCCAGCAGCTCGGCCAGGGCCGGCCGCTGCGCCGCGGGGAACGTGCGGTGCTGCCGGCCGGCGACCAGGACGACCTCGTCGCCCACGACGTCGCGCAGCTGCAGCCGCAGCCGCGGGCGCACCCGGAGCACGGTGTCGGTGGTCAGCGCGGCGGCCGCGGTCGCCTGGGCCAGCGGGGCCACCGGCTCGGGGCGCACCTGCGCCCAGGTCCGGGAGCGCAGCCGGTCGGCCACCGCCGCCGGGTCCACCCGGTCCAGGGCGGCGTGCAGCCCGGCGAGCACCGCGGCGACGTCCTCGGTCGTGGTGCCGGGTGCGGTCAGGTCGACGCCCAGCGGCAGCGAGGTGCGCAGGGCGGGGTCGTCGGTGGCCAGCGTCCGGACCAGGTCCAGCGCGGACTCCACCGCGCCCCACCGGGTGACGTTGTGCACGCCGATGGTCAGGTGGGCGCTGATCTCGCCCAGCGCGACGGCGGAGTGCAGGTAGCCCCGGGGCAGGTAGAGCGCGTCGCCGGGGCGCAGCACGGCGTCGATGACCGGCGCCTCCTGCGCGCGGGCGGCGACGGCCTCGGCCCGGTCGCCCCACGGCTGGGTGCGCAGCGGGTCGGCCAGCACCGGCTCGTGGATGGTCCAGTGCTTCTCGCCGGCCACCTGCAGCACGAAGACGTCGTGCACGTCGTAGTGCGGGGAGAACCCGCGCGAGGACGGCGGGGTGATGTAGGCGTTGACCTGGGTGGGGTGGCCGAGCTCGGCGGCCAGCGCGTCGGCGAAGGCGATCAGCGGCGGCCAGAGCCGGTGCAGGCCCTGCAGGACGACGGTCGAGCCCTCGCTGAACAGCCGGAGCACGGAGTCCGAGGACACCTGGTCGGCCACCTCGGCACCGGCCCCGCCGGAGCCGGTGAACCGCCGGGGCTCCACGACGGCGCCGTCCTTGGCGATCCGGAGGAAGGGGGTGCGCAGGCCGCGGACGGAGAGCAGCTCGTCGACGTCGGCCAGCGTCAGCAGGTCGGAGAAGTCACGCCCCAGGTCGGCGGCGCTGGTCAGCAGGGGACGGCGGGACCAGTACGCCGCGGCGAAGACGTCGGGGTCCACGCCCACGCAGCGCCGCAGGGCCGGGCGGAGGGTGTCCTCCGCCCGGCCCTGCGAGGTCGGGATGGTGCTCAGGCCGACCCGTCCGCGCCACCGTCGGACTGGCCCGGGGTGCCCTCGCCGGCGCCGCTGTCCGCGGGGCCCTCGGCGCCGCCGTCGGCACCCCCGTCGGACTGACCCGGGGTGCCCTCGCCGGCACCGCTGTCCGCGGGGCCCTCGGCGCCGCCGTCGGCACCGCCGTCGTGCTGGCCCGGGGTGCCCTCGCCGGCGCCGCTGTCCGCGGGGCCCTCGGTGCTGGTCATGTCGTCGTCATCGAACGCCACGATTCCTCCATCAGCTCGTCGTGCGACCGCCGGTCGGCGGTCTCGTCGCTGCAGTACCGCGAAGATCGTCGGGCTACACATCCGGTTCGGATCCCCCGGGTCCCGGGTAGCTGGCGCCGGTGACCGCCATCGAGCGGCCGGGTGAAAGCATCGCCCGGACCGCCGCCGCACTGACCCGCCTGCTCGACGACGGGTGGTCCCCGCCGCTGCCGGGGGCAGGCCGCACCGCGCAGCGCTGGGCCGCCCTCCGCGACCTCGGCGAGCGGGACCTGCCGCTGGCCCGGTTGGCCGAGGGCCACGCCGACGCCGTCGCGATCCTCGCCGAGCTGGGCTGCCCCGCACCGGCCGCGGGGGAGCGGCTGGGGGTCTGGGCCGCCGAGCCCCCGGCCGGCCGGGTCGAGGCCCGCCGCACGGACGGCGGGTGGGTGCTGACCGGCACCAAGCAGTGGTGCTCCGGGGCTCGCTCGTGCACCTCGGCGCTGGTCACCGCGCACGCCGAGGACGGCCGACGGCTGTTCCTGGTCGACCTGACCGCGCCCGGCGCGACGCCGCGCCCGGGCCGCTGGGCGACCCCGGCCATGGTCGGCAGCGACACCGCCGACGTCGAGCTCGACGACGTCCCCGCCGCCGCGCTCGGCGGGCCGCGGGCCTACCTGGACCGGCCGGGGTTCTGGCACGGCGGCATCGGGGTCGCCGCGGTCTGGGCCGGCGGCGCGCACGGGGTCGCCGCGCCGTTGGCCGAGGCGGTCGCGGCCGGCGCCGACCCGCACCGGGACGCGGCCTGGGGGCAGGTGGACGTCGCCCTGCACGCGGTGGACGCCGCCCTGGCCGTCGCCGCCGCCGAGGTGGACGCCGACCCCGCCGACCGGGCGGGCACCGCCGCGCTCCGGGCGCACCGGGTCCGCGGGCTGGCCGCCCGCACCGGGCTGGAGGTGCTGGCCGTGGTCGGGCGGGCCCTGGGTGCCGGTCCGGCCGCCCACGACGGACCCCGGGCGGCGCACCGCGCCGACCTCGAGGTCTACCTGCGCCAGCACCACGGCGACCGCGACCTGGCGGCCCTCGCCGAGCCCCTGCGGGCGGCCCGGTGAGCGCGCCCGCGGCCGGCCACCGGCCCGACGCCACCTCCGAGGAGACCTGGGCCGCCTGGCTGCCGCAACCCTGGCCCGGCTGGGTCCCCGACCCGACCTGGCGCCGGGTGGTGGTCTGCGCGGCGCACCCCGACGACGAGGTGCTCGGCGTCGGCGGCACGATGGCCCTGCTCGCCGGGGCCGGCGTGCAGCTGCACCTCGTGGCGGTGACCGACGGCGAGGCCAGCCACCCCGGCAACCCGGTGCTCGGCCCGGCCGAGCTCGCCGCGGCCCGGGTGGCGGAGTCCGCGTGTGCGTCGGCCGCCCTGGGGGCCGGGGCCACCACCACCCGCCTCGGCCTGCCCGACTCCGCCGTCGCCGCGCACGAGGACGAGCTGGCCCTCGCGCTGGGGGCGCAGCTGGCAGGTGCGGACGCCGTCCTCACCACCTGGACCGGCGACGGCCACCCCGACCACGAGGCGGTGGGCCGCGCGACCCTCGCCGCGGCCGCCCGGCTCGGCGTCCCGGTCCTGCAGTACCCGGTCTGGACCTGGCACTGGGCGGTCCCCGACGACCCGCGGGTGCCGTGGCACCGGGCGCAGGCGGTCCCGCTGCCGCCGTCGGTCCGCGCCGCCAAGCAGGCCGCGATCGCCTGCTTCACCACCCAGGTGCACCCGCTGGGGCCCGACCCCGCGGTGCTGCCGCCGGAGTTCCTGGCCCACGCCGACCGCGACCACGAGGTGCTCTGGTGACCCTGCCGCCGTCCTACTTCGACCAGATGTACCGCGCCGCGGACGATCCGTGGTCGATGCGCAGCCGCTGGTACGAGCGGCGCAAGTACGCCCTGACCACGGCCGTGCTGCCCCGCGAGCGGTACCCCGAGGGGCTCGAGGTCGGCTGCTCGGTCGGGGAGCTGACCGCCGCGCTCGCCCCGCGCTGCGACCGGCTGACCGCCTGGGACGCCAGCGCCGCCGCGGTCGCCCGCGCCGCGCAGCGCAACCCCGGCGTGCAGGTGGAGCAGCGGGTGGTGCCCGGCGACCCGCTGCCCCCGGTCGACCTGCTGGTGCTCTCCGAGGTCCTCTACTACCTGTCCCCGCCCGACCTGGCCGGCCTGCTGGACCAGGTGCAGACGGCGGTGCGCCCCGGCGGGACGCTGCTGGCCGTGCACTGGCGGCACCCGGTGGCCGACTACCCGCAGACCGGGGACGCCGTCCACGCCGCCCTGCGCGCCGCCCTGGACTGGCCGCGCGTGGCCGCGCACGAGGAGCCGGACCTGCTCATGGACTGCTGGGTCCGGGCCCCGGCCGGCGACGTGCGCGCGGCGTCGGTCGCGGCCGCGGAGGACCTCTGGTGATCCCCGAGCTGCTGGGCGTCGTGGTGCCGGCGCGGGACGAGGCCGGCGTGCTGCCCGCCTGCCTGGCCGCGCTCGCCGTGGCCGCGGCCGACCCCGAGCTGGCCGGCGTCGCCGTCCGGGTGGTCGTGGTGGCCCACCGGTGCACCGACGCGACCGCGGCGGTGGCGGCCGCCGCCGGCGCGGTGGTGGTCGAGGCCCACGGCGAGACGGTGGGCGACGCGCGGCACGCCGGTTCGCTTGCGGTGCTGGCCGAGGCGGCCGCGGCCGGGGTGCCCCCGCACCGGGTCTGGCTGGCCAGCACCGACGCCGACAGCGTGGTGCCCGCGGGCTGGCTCGCCCTGCAGCGGGCGGCCGCCGAGTCGGGGGTGGACGCCGTCCTCGGGCTGGTGCAGGTCCGGGACTGGACCGGCCACCCGCCGCACGTCGCCGCGGCCTTCGCGCAGGAGTACGACCGGTGGCGCGCCGACGGCCCCGGCGCGGTGCACCCGCACGTGCACGGGGCCAACCTGGGTGTTCGGGGCGATGCGTACCTGGCCGTCGGCGGCTTCCCGCCGCTGGCGGTCTCCGAGGACGCCGCCCTGGTCGGTGCCCTGGCCTTGGCCGGCCGCACCGTGCTGCGGACGCCGTCGTCCCCGGTGGTGACCTCGGCCCGGCGGCACCCCCGGGCGCGCGGCGGGTTCGGCACCGACCTGGACCGGCTGGCGGGGGAGTGACCGGCTAGGCTGTCGAACACGTGTTCGACGTCGATGGGGTGGTGGATGGACCGCGCGCGGGGCTGCCGGGTGCTGCACGTGGACATGGACGCCTTCTTCGCCAGCGTCGCCGTCCGCGAGGACCCGTCGCTGGTCGGCCGGCCGGTCATCGTCGGCGGTGCCGGCGGCCGGGGCGTGGTCACCTCGGCCACCTACGAGGCCCGGGCATTCGGCGTGCACAGCGCGATGCCCACCGCGCGGGCGCTGCGGCTGTGCCCGACCGCGGTCGTCGTCCCCGGTGACCTGGCGCTGTTCTCGGAGGTCTCCCGCGGGGTGATGGCGGTGTTCCGGTCGATCACCCCGCTGGTCGAGCCGTTGTCCCTGGACGAGGCGTTCCTCGACGTCTCCGGGGCCGGCCGCCGGCTGGGCGACGCGGTGGCCGTGGCCGAGCTGGTGCGGGCCCGGATCCACGAGGAGCAGGGCATCACCTGCTCGGTCGGGGTGGCGCCCACCAAGTTCGTGGCCAAGGTCGCCTCGACCCGGAGCAAGCCCGACGGCCTGCTCGTCGTGCGGCCGGGCGAGGTGCTGGACTTCCTGCACCCGCTGCCGGTGGGCGCGCTGTGGGGGGTGGGCCCGAAGACCGAGCAGGTGCTGCTGTCGCTGGGGCTGCGGACCGTGGGCGACCTCGCCCGCGCCCCGGCCGGCGCCCTGGAGCGGGCCGTCGGCCAGGGCGCCGGGCGGCACCTGCAGGAGCTGGCCCACGGCCGGGACCCGCGTCGGGTGGTGCCCGACGAGCCGGAGAAGTCCACCGGCGCCGAGGAGACCTTCGGCGTCGACGTGGCCGACCCGGTGCTCATCCACCGCGAGCTGCTGCACCTGTCCGAGCGGGTGGCCGGGCGGCTGCGGTCGGCGGGGTGGCTGGCCCGCACGGTCAGCCTCAAGGTGCGCTTCGCCGACTTCACCACCATCACCCGCTCTCGCACGCTGCCGGTGCCCAGCGACGTGGGCCAGGAGCTCTACGAGACCGCGCGCGGCCTGTTCGACGCCCTCGGCCTGGACCGGGTGCGCATCCGCCTGGTCGGCGTGCGGGCCGAGCGGCTGGCCGACACCGGCACCACCCCCACCCAGCTGGTGCTCGGCGCCCGCGAGCACGGCCGCCGCGACGTCGAGCTGGCCGCCGACCGGGCCGCCCGCCGGTTCGGGGCCGGTGCGGTGCGCCCGGCCACCCTCCTGCACCGGGACGGCGTCACCGGGCGCTCCCGGCCCGCCCCGCGCGTGGAGCGGAGCCGCGGCCGACCCGCCGACCCGCAGGTGTGAAGCCCCCGGGCACCGGGAACGTCCACCCCTGCCGGGGCGTTCACCCGGTGGCGGGGATCCCGGACGGGTGATCCGCACAAGCCATCCCCGTGTCGGGGGGCGACTCGCCTTTCGCACCCCGGCGCGGACTCGTATCCTCAGGTGCACCGCCGGCGACTCGCCACCGGCGGTACCGAAGGTGGACCTCAGGAGGTCGTCGTGCCGCTCTCCGAGCACGAGCAGAAGTTGCTGGAGCAGATCGAGCGCGCGCTCGTCGACGACGACCCGAAGTTCGCTTCCCAGGTCCGTACCGGCGACCGTCGCAAGGCTGCGCGCCGGAAGCTCCAGCTCGGTGCCCTGCTCGTCGTCGTCGGACTCGCCCTCCTCGTGGGCGGTGCGGCGCTGCCGTCCGTCCCGCTGGGTGTGGCCGGGTTCCTGGTCATGCTGGCCGGTGCCGGGCTCGGGGTGCTGAACTACAAGCACGCCACCGGCGCCGTCGAGACGGGCCCCGCGCCCAGCGGACCGGCCAAGGCCGGTGGCCGCGGCGCCGCCAAGGCCCGCAAGCAGCCGCTGAAGGACCGTCTGGAAGAGCGCTTCCGCCGCCGCTACGACCAGTAGCCGCCCGCGGCCCAGCCGCACGCACGACGAGGACCCGCTCCCCGAGGGAGCGGGTCCTCGTCGTCGTCCCACCTCACCGCCCCCGGTTCGGGCCGGGGGTGGAGGTCAGGCGGGGGTGGGGCGGGCGCCGGGGCGGTGGGCGGCCAGCCAGTCCCGCGCGTCGGCCACGGTGCTGGCCGGCAGCAGCCGGGCCACGACCCGGGAGCGGAGGTCGGCGGACCGGCGCAGCGCGCGGCTGACCTCGCCGGCCGGGCCGACCAGGTCCGCGGCCTCGGCGCCCGTGGACGGCGCGTAGACCTCCCGCTGCAGGGCGAGGGACAGGGTGCGGACGGCCGGCGCGGTGTCCGCGCCCACCCGCTCGACCAGGTCGTCGGCCAGCTGCCGCGGGGTGCCGGTCGTGCGCACCGGGACGCCGAGGTCCACCGCGACGGCCAGCAGCTCGTCCCACACCGCGCCCGGCGCACCGGTGGCCAGCCGTCGACGGCGCTGGGCGGCCCGGGCCAGGGCCGGCACCGCCAGCAGCGCGAGCACACCCGCCGATCCGCCGCCCCACGCTGCGACGGACCCCCAGGGCACCCCGGTCGCGATGGTCGGGCCGATCTCGGGGGTGGCGGTGTCGTCCCGGTCCAGCTCGGCGCTCGGTGCAGCCGGCGCGGTGGTCGGCGAGGCTGCGCCCGCCGAGGCCTCCGCCGCCGCGTCGTCGGCGCGTGGGGCCCACGGCAGGTCCACGGCCCGGTCCGCAGCGATCGGGGTGGGGTCGAAGGGGAGCCAGCCCAGCCCGTCGTAGAACACCTCCACCCAGGCGTGGGCGTCCAACGTGGTGACCAGCCGGCTGCCGTCGGCCTGCAGCTGGCCGGGGGTGTAACCCAGCACCACTCGAGCCGGTACCCCGGCCGCCCGGACGAGGACGGCCATCGAACCGGCGTACTGCTCGCAGTAGCCCCGGCGTAGCGCGAGGAAGTCGGCCAGGTCGTCACCGGTGGTACCCGGCGTCGTGCTCAGGCTGTAGACGAACCCGTTGGCGCGGTCGGTGAGGAAGTCGAAGATCGCGCGAACCCGCTCGTCCGGTGACTGCCCGGAGTTGGTCAGCTCCTCGACCAGGTCGCGCACCCGCTGGTCGAGCTCGGGCAGGGCGGTGAAGGTCTGCTGCACCGGGTCGTCGGCCGGCAGGGCCGGGCTGGCCGCCATCTGCTCGACGGTAGGACGGGCCTCCTGGGCCACCTCCTCCCAGGTCAGCCCGTCGGTCCGCGCGTCGTCCCGGCCGAAGACCGTGCCGCTCTCCGGGTCCACCCGCCACTCGCCGTCGTCGGCGCCCTGGACGGTCACCTGCTGCGCGGAGGAGAACAGCGGCAGGAAGCGGTCGTCGTGCTCCAGCGCGGTGATCCGGGCCCGCACCTCCCGCTCGGGCACGCCGGGCGCCAGCGGCACCAGGTCGTCGGAGTCGTCGGTGGACTCGGTGCCGTCGAGGTTCCCGATGCTCCAGCCGTCGTCGGAGTACTGGTCCAGCGTCACCGCGCGCAGGTACGAGGGGTCGGCCACGTCGGTCTCGACGCGGAGCAGGTCGATCGGGTCGGGCTGGGTCAGCTGCCCGCGCAGCGCGGCCTGCGGGTCCAGCGACGTCCCGGTGCTGGAGATGCCCGGTCCCCGCCCGGTGCCGAGCCCCGCGGCGAAGGAGCCCTCGGCCAGGGTGGGCACCAGCACCGGCAGCAGGATGCCCGCCAGCACGGCCACCGCCCCGGTGCGCACGGCCGGCAGCACCCCGGTGCCGCCGAAGGCGCCGGGCCCCGAGCGCTGCCGCCCGGACAGCCGCAGCCGCTGGTCGGCCCACAGCAGCACAGCCAGGCCCAGGGCCGGGCCGAGGAAGACCAGCAGCGAGACGTCGCCGGTGGTGGTCGCCACCGGTACGCAGCACAGCACGAGCAGCGCCAGCCCGCCGGCGGCCGGCTGCCGGGCGCCGACGGCGACCAGGTCCACCACCAGGGTCAGGACGCCGACCAGCACCGCGGTCAGCGCGACCAGGCCGTCCAGCGCGATCGCCGGGGTGACCTGCTCGCGGATCTCGGAGAACCCCGAGCCCAGCACGGCGAGCAGGTCGGCGGTGCTCCCCGGGGTCGGCAGCACCCCGACCAGCGCCCGCCCGGGGGTGAAGACCGCGGTGAGCACGGTCAGGAACACCACGACCTGGACGACGGGGACGGCGAGCCCGCCCAGCACGGTGTCCGACCGGCCCCGGCGCTCGACCAGCAGCCGCACGAGCGCGCCGGACACCGTGATCGCCAGCACGACGAGGACCACCGGGGGGAACCACCCGGCGGTGAGGAAGACCGGGGTGAGGGTGAGGGAGCCCAGCACCATCGCCGTGGCCACCGCGGCCGCGGTGCCCCAGCGCGCCCCGCTCACGCCGGCACCGCCCGGCCGGGCGCGGCCTCGGTGGTCGAGCTGCCCAGCCGGGCCCACGCCGTCTCGACCGCGTCCTGCGGCCCCGCGGTCACCACCCGCCAGCCGGCGGCCCGCAGCGCCGCGGCGGCCTGCTGCTGCCGGTCGGTCAGCTCCCGCGCGGCCTCCGGGGCCAGTGTGTGCCGGCGTCCGGCGCGGGTGGGTGCGGCGCGCCAGGCGGCCACGTCGACCAGGACGGCGACGTCCGTGCCGGGGCCCGACCGCGCCCGGACGAGCGCGGCGACGTCGGCCGGCCCGACGGCGCCCAGCAGGCAGACCAGCGGACCGCTGTCGGCGCCGCGGCGCAGGGCCTGCAGCCCGGCGTCCAGTTCCGTGGCCCGCGAGGCGGAGACGGTGGCCAGCCGCTCGGCCAGCCCGGGCCGGTCCAGCGCGGTGCCGGTGACCACCTCGCCGACGTCGGTGAGCACGCGCAGGTCGGCGCCCCGGGCGAGCAGGTGGTCGCCGATGCTGGCGGCGGCCTCCACCACCCACTCCAGGGTGTCCGGCGGGGGCGCGGGGTCCCCGTCGGGTCCGGCGGCGGTGGTGCCCAGCACGTGGGCCCGCTCGCGGGTGTCCACGAGCAGGGTGGCCGAGGACCGCCAGGGCTTCTCCTCGAGCCGGACCATCAGCTCACCGGTGCGCGCGGTCGCCCGCCAGTGCACCTTGCGCAGGTCGTCCCCGCGCCGGTACTCGCGCACGCTGACGTCGTCCTCGCCGTGCACGGCCAGCGACCGCCGGGCGCCGGCCGCGCCGCCCCCGGCGCCGCCGGACAGCGCCAGGGGGCCCAGCGGGCGGACCCGCGGCACGACCAGCAGCGTGGCGGTGTCCGTGCCCGAGGTGGTGCGCAGCACCAGGCCGAACGGGTCGACCAGCCGCAGCCGGAGCGGGCCGAGCGGGACCCGGCCGCGCCGGACGCCGTGCACCGGGTACCGCAGCGCCGCGGTCGCCCCGCTGGGCAGGCGCTCGACCAGGAAGCGGGGCCGGGGGCCGAGCTCGGCGGGCAGCTGCTCGGACATCGCCCACAGGCCACCGGGGCGGCGGTCGGTGTTGGTGACCTCGAGCAGCACCTCGGCGTCCTGGCCGCGGGGCAGCCGGGCGGGGGAGACGGTGCGGCGGGAGGCCAGCCGGAACCGGGCGCGGACGACGCCGACGGCGGCCAGCGCCGGCAGGGTGAGCACGAACAGCGCCACCTGGACCAGCGTCCGCTCACCCAGCAGCGCGCCCAGCAGCACCAGCGTCACCCCGGCGGCGACCAGGCAGCCGCCGCGCAGGGTCAGGCTCGAGGTGAGCTCGGCCAACCGGCCGCGGCGCCTGGCCACGCCTCAGCGCCGGCGGGGGACCGGGACGGCGGCCAGCAGGTCGCCGACCACCCGCTCGGGGGTGCGGCGGGCCAGCGAGGCGTCCGGGGTGAGCAGCAGCCGGTGTGCGAGCACGGGGGAGGCCATCTCCTGCACGTCGTCGGGCAGCACGTGGTCCCGGCCGGCGAGGGCCGCGGCCGCGCGGGCCGAGCGGAGCAGCTGCAGGCCGGCCCGCGGGGAGGCGCCCAGCCGCAGGTCCGGGCTACGCCGGCTGGCCTCGACCAGCGACACGACGTACCGGCGCAGGGACTCGGCCACGTGCACCCGGGTGACGGCGTCGACCATCGCCCGGACGCCGGCCGCGTCGGCGACCGGCTCCAGCCGGGTGAGCGGGTCGACGGTGCCGCGGTCGTCGAGCATGGCCAGCTCGGCCTCGCGGTCGGGGTAGCCCATCGACACCCGCGCGGTGAACCGGTCGCGCTGGGCCTCGGGCAGCGGGTAGGTGCCCTCCATCTCCAGCGGGTTCTGGGTGGCCAGCACCATGAAGGGCCGGGCCAGCTCGTAGGTCACGCCGTCCACGGTGACCTGGCGCTCCTCCATGCACTCCAGCAGCGCCGACTGGGTCTTGGGGGAGGCCCGGTTGATCTCGTCGGCCACCACCAGGTTGGCGAACACCGCGCCGGGCCGGAACTCGAAGGTGCGCGACTCCTGGTCGAACACCGCCACGCCGGTGATGTCGCTGGGCAGCAGGTCGGGCGTGAACTGGATGCGCCGGACCTCGGAGTCGATCGACTTGGCCATCGCCTTGGCCAGGGTGGTCTTGCCGACCCCGGGCACGTCCTCGATGAGCAGGTGCCCCTCGGCCAGCAGCACCACCAGGGCCAGCCGGACGACGTCGGGCTTGCCGACGACCACGGTGCCCATCGCGGCGGCGATCCGGGCCCCCTCGGCCTGCACGTCGACCTCGGCCGCCGGACCACCGTGCCGCGCCCCGCCCGACGCGCCCAGCGCTGTCGCCTCCGTCACCCCCGCCACGGTACGTGCCCCGACCCGCCCGGTGCCGCGGTCCGAGCCCGCCCCGGTCGGTGACCCCGGCCCCCACCCGGCACGCGGGGCCTCCCTGTGCCGGGAGGCCCACGGGATCGGCCGGATCCGGGGCCCTCTGGACGGTCGGGGAGGGCGAGTCACTCCTGTCACAGACCCCTACCGGTGGGGGTCGGTGGGGGAAAAGGGGACACGGGGTGCGAAGTGGTGTCCAGTGGGGGCCAGTGGGTTACTGTGGCGCTCGATGGGGAGGCAGGGCCTACAGGGGGACCTGCGAGGCCCCCGGGAAGAGCGGGTGGGGGTGGTGGACCGGTGTTCCTCGGCAGCCACGCCCTGCGGCTCGACGAGAAGGGCCGCCTGGCCCTCCCGGTGCGCTTCCGCGAGCTCGCCTCGGGCGGCGTCGTGCTGACCAAGGGCCAGGAGCGCTGCGTCTACGGCCTGACCCACGAGCGCGTCGCCGAGGTCCAGCGGGCCCGCGCGGCCGCCATGGCCGCCGACACCTCCAAGGCCCGGGCGGTCAACCGTCTCGGCTTCGGCTCGATGGTCGAGCTGGAGCCCGACAAGGCCGGCCGCATCACCCTCCCGGCGCTGCTGCGCGACTACGCCGGTCTCGACCGCGACGTCGTCGTGGTCGGTGTCGACACCCGGTTCGAGATCTGGGACGCCACCGCCTGGGACGCCTACGTCGCCGAGCAGGAGGCCGCCTACGCGGAGAGCGAGAGCGAGGGGATGCCGACCCTGTCCTGAGCCCCCGGCGCCCCACGGCGCCCCGCCCCACCCACCGCGCTCCACCGACACCCACCCGCCTCCAGCCCGAGCCCACTTCCCCGGGGCTCGGACCACCGGACCCGCCAGCCGACTTCCCCGCGGCTGGACCCGGCCGAGACGGACCGCACGACCGCACAGCACCACCGCACACGAGAACCGCACAGCACGACCTGCTCCCTGACCCGAGCAGCAGCCGCACCCGATGCGGGGCCCGTGCCGGTGACCTTCCCCGTCGCCGGACGGGCCCCGCGGTGGGGCGGGCCGCACCACCGACCGACGCACCGGGCGCGACGCCCCGGACCCCTCCGCACCACCCGGACCCGGGCACCCTCCGGCCCGCCGACGTCCCACCAGCACCACGAGCCACACCCGCACCGCCTCGACCTGCAGCGGTCGAGGAGAACCGAGTGGAGATCGGCCGGGACCGGCCGAGAACCCCAGAGCACGCACCACCAGCGCACCGACGACGTCCCACGGCCGAGACGACGCCCCGCAGCACGGACCGCACCTGGAGGACCCGATGAGCGCAGACGAGCAGCCAGCGCTGCACGTCCCCGTGCTGCTCGACCGGGTCACCGAGCTCCTCGGCCCGGCCTGCGCCGCCGAGGGCGCCGTGCTGGTCGACTGCACCCTCGGGCTGGCCGGGCACTCCCTGGCCATGCTCGACGCTCACCCCGGTCTCCGGCTGGTCGGCCTGGACCGCGACCCCGACGCCCGCGCCGAGGCCGCCGCCCGGATCGCCGCCGCCGGCCACACCGACCGGGTCACCCTGGTCCCCGCCGTCTTCGACGAGCTGCCCGACGTGCTGGCCGACCTCGGCATCGACGAGGTCCAGGGCATCCTGTTCGACCTCGGCGTCTCCTCCCTGCAGCTGGACCGGCCCAGCCGCGGCTTCAGCTACGCCACCGACGCACCGCTGGACATGCGGATGGACCCCAGCGGTCCGCGCACCGCGGCCGACGTGGTGAACACCTACTCCCGTGGCGAGCTCACCCGGGTCCTCAAGGTCTACGGCGAGGAGCGCTTCGCCGGCCGGATCGCCGCCGCCATCGAGCGCGAGCGCGCCCGCGAGCCCTTCACCGGCACCGCACGGCTGGCCGAGCTGGTCCGCGACTCCATCCCCGCGGCGACCCGGCGGACCGGCGGCCACCCGGCCAAGCGGTCCTTCCAGGCGCTGCGCATCGAGGTCAACGACGAGCTGGGGGTCCTGACCCGGGTGCTCCCGGCCGCGGTCGACGCCCTCGCCGTCGGCGGCCGCGTCGTCGTCATCACCTTCCACTCCCTGGAGGACCGGATCGTGAAGCAGGCCCTGGCGCTCGGCGCCGCCGACGGCACCCCTCCGGGCATGCCGTTCCCGATGCCCGAGCACGCCCCGGTGCTGCGGCTGCTGACCCGCGGCGGCGAGGCCCCGGGCGACGCGGAGACCGCGACCAACCCCCGCGCGGCCTCGGCCCGCGTCCGCGCCGCCGAGCGCGTCCGGCGGGCTGACCGGTGAGCGCCACCGCCCGCGTGCCCACCGGCCCCCTGCGCGACCGGTCCGGAACCCGCACCGGCAGCGCCCGGTCCACCGGCGGCCGCGCCGCCACCGCCCGGACGAGCAGCCCGCGCACCGGCACCACCCGGCGCACCGGGCCGGTGCACGTCCGGCCCCAGCTCCGGCTGGTCACCGCCCCCGTCGGCACCCCCGCCCGCCCCCGCCGGGTGGCCGCCGCGCGCCCCCGCCGGGCACCGTTCGTCGCGCTGCTCGTCGTGCTGATCGCCGGCACCGCGCTGGGTCTGCTCGCGCTGAACACCGCGATCGCGGTGGACTCGCTGCGGGCCTCCCAGCAGCGCGCGGCCAACACCGAGCTCTCCCGGCAGGTCGACCGCCTCGAGCAGCAGGTCACCTCGGCCCGCACCCCGGCCGCCCTCGCCGCCGCGGCCGCCGCGGCCGGGCTGGTGCCGGCCGACACCGCCGGCCACCTCGTGCTCGGCCCCGACGGCACCTCCGTGGTGCGCGGTGCCCCCGTGCCCGCCCCCGAGCCCGAGCCCGCACCCGACCCCGCAGCGGCCCCCGCGCCGGCAGGAGGCTGACCGTGGACCGACGACCCGACCCGAGCCGGCGCCCGGTCCGGACCGGCACCCCCCGCCGTCCGGGCTCGCACGACGCCCTCCGCCCGCGGCGCGAGCCCGGCACCCGGCGCACCCGTGGGCTCTCGCCCGCCGTGCGCACCCGCCGGAACAAGGCCGGTCTGGGCATCCTGGTCGTGCTGCTGGTCGCCGTGGTGACCAAGCTCGTGGTCCTGCAGGGCATCGACGGCAGCGCCTACGCCCAGGCCGCCGAGACCGACCGGATGCGGGTGTTCGACATCGCCGCCATCCGCGGCGCGATCCTCGACCGGGACGGCAACCCGCTGGCCTACACCGTCGAGGCCAGCAAGGTCGTCGCCGACCCGACCATCGTCGAGGACCCGGAGCGGACGGCGCTCGCGCTGACCACCCTGCTCGGCGTCCCCACCTCCCAGCTGACCGAGGACCTCACCGCCGACGGCCGGTACTCCGTGCTCGCCGAGGACGTCGACACCGCCACCAGCGACCGGATCACCGACCTGGCGCTGCCCGGCATCGTGCTCGAGGACGACCCGGTGCGGCTCTACCCCGCCGGCACCGTCGGCGGGCAGGTCGTGGGCTTCGTCGGCCGGGACGGCGACGGCCTGGCCGGCATCGAGCAGCGCTACGACGACGTGCTGGCCGGCACCAACGGCCAGCGCCGGGTCGAGGTGGGCGCCGGCGGCGTCCCCATCCCCGCCGGCATCGACGAGTCCACCCCCGCCGAGGACGGCTCGTCGGTCTCGCTGACCATCGACGAGGACCTGCAGTACACGGTGCAGCAGCGGCTGGACCAGGCCTGCGCCGACGGCGCCACCACCCAGGGGTCCGCCGTCGTCCTGGACGTGCGCACCGGCGAGGTCGTCGCCATGGCCACCTGCCCGGGCTACGACCCGGCGCAGGCCGGCAGCACCGACCCCGAGCTGCTCGGCCTGCCCGCGGTCTCCGACGTCTTCGAGCCCGGCTCGGTGATGAAGGCGGTCACCCTCTCGGCGGCCATCGAGGAGGGCTACGCCACCCCCGACACCGTGCTCACCGTCCCGGGGCACATCCAGGCCGGGGACGTCGTCGTCACCGACGCCCACGACCACGCCCCGGTCGACTGGACGGTCACCGGCATCCTGGCCAAGTCCAGCAACGTCGGCACGATCATGCTGGCCCGCGAGGTCGGGGACGAGCGGCTCGAGGAGTACATGCGGGCCTTCGGCCTGGGCTCCACGACCGGGATCGAGCTGCCCGGCGAGAGCGCCGGCATCCTGCAGGACTCCGCCGACTGGACGGCGTCCCGGGCGGCCAACGTACCGATCGGCCAGGGCGTCTCGGTGACCGCGCTGCAGATGGCGTCGGTCTACCAGACCATCGCCAACGGCGGCGTCCGGATCCCGCCGCGGATCGTCTCCGCGGTCACCGCCCCCGACGGCACCGTGACCTCCGAGCAGCAGCCCGAGGGCACCCGGGTGGTCAGCGAGTCCACCGCCCAGCAGATGGCCTACATGCTCGAGGCCGTGGTCGGCCCCGGCGGCACCGCCCCGCTGGGCGAGGTGGACGGGTTCCGCGTCGCCGGCAAGACCGGCACCGCGCAGCGGGCCAACCCCGAGTGCGGCTGCTACGACGGCGGCGGCTACTTCACCACCTTCGTCGGGTTCGCCCCGGCCGACGCCCCGCAGTACGTCGTCGCCGTCGACCTGGAGCGTCCCTCCAGCGACGCCGAGGGCGGCCAGGTCGCCGCGCCGGTGTTCGCCGACGTCATGCGCTACGTGCTCACCGCCGACGGCGTGGTGCCCTCGGGCACCGCCCGCCCGGACTTCCAGCTGACCGGGACCGCGCCGACGAACTGACCGGCCGACGAACTGATCACCTGCGCTGATCACCGGGTCGATGCCCGGACCCGGCGTGCCCCGCCGCTAGATTGGGATCCCGTGAGCACCGCGCTGTCCGAGCTGGCCGACCTCGTCGGCGTGCCCGTCCAGGGCGATGCCGCCACCGAGCTGGTCGCGGTGAGCCTGGCCTCGGACCGGGTGCGCCCGGGGTCGCTGTTCGCCGCGCTGCCCGGCGCGAAGGCGCACGGCATCCGGTTCCTGCCGCAGGCGCTGGCCGCCGGCGCGGTCGCCGTCCTCACCGACCCCGAGGGCGCGGCCCAGGTGACCGACCAGGCCCTGCCGGTCTGCGTCGTGGCCGACCCGCGGGCGGTGCTCGGCGAGGTCGCGGCCCGGGTGCACGGCCGACCGGCCGACGACCTGGCGGTCATCGGCATCACCGGCACCAACGGCAAGACGACCACCGCCTACCTGGTCGAGGCCGGGCTGGCCGCCGCCGGCCGGACCAGCGGGCTGATCGGCACCGTGCAGATCCGCACCCGCGGCACCGGCCCGGACGGCGAGCCCGTGCTCACCGAGCTGTCCAGCGTGCGCACCACCCCCGAGGCCCCCGACCTGCACGCGCTGCTGGCCGGCATGCGCGACGCCGGGGTCTCCGCGGTGGTCATGGAGGTCTCCAGCCACGCCCTGGTGCTCGGCCGGGTCGGCGGTGTGCGCTTCGCCGCGGCCGGCTTCACCAACTTCTCCCGCGACCACCTGGACTTCCACGGCGACGAGGAGAGCTACTTCGCGGCCAAGGCGATGCTCTTCGACGGCCGGGCCGCCGTGGAGGTGGTCGACGTCGACGACGCGCACGCCCGCCGCCTCGTCCACCCGGGCACCGTGACGGTCTCGGGCCGGGGGAGCGAGGCGCACTGGCGGGCCACCGACGTCACCACCACCGAGGACGGCGGCTCGGCGTTCACGCTGCACACCCCGTCCGGCGGCCGGCACGCCGCGCGGCTCCGCCTGCCCGGCGGGTTCAACGTGGCCAACGCCGTCCTCGCCGTCGCCCTGCTCGACGCGGTCGGGGTGCCGGTGGCCGACGCGCTGACCGGCATCGCCGGCACCGTCGTCCCCGGCCGCATGGAGCCCGTGGACGCCGACCAGCCCTTCGTGGCCGTCGTGGACTACGCGCACACCCCCGACGCGGTGGCCACCGCGCTCGCCGCGCTCCGGGGCAGCACCCCGGGCCGGCTGATCACGGTGCTCGGCTGCGGCGGTGACCGGGACCCCGGCAAGCGCCCGGCCATGGGTGCCGCCGCCGCGGCCGGCAGTGACCTGCTGGTGGTCACCGACGACAACCCCCGCTCGGAGGACCCCGCGACCATCCGGGCCGCGATGCTGGCCGGGGTGCCGGCGGACACCGCGTGCGAGGTGCGCGAGGTGGGCGACCGGCGGGCCGCGATCGAGGCGGCGGTGGGCGCCGCGCGCGCGGGTGACACCCTGCTGCTGGCCGGCAAGGGCCACGAGAGCGGCCAGGAGGTCGCCGGGGTGGTCAGCGCCTTCGACGACCGGCTGGAACTCCGACGAGCACTGGGGGCACGGGCGTGATCGCACTGGGCCTGCACGAGGTCGCCGAGGCGGTGGGCGGCGTGCTCACCGGCGCGGACCCGACGGCGGTGGGCACGGTGACCGGGAAGGTGACCGTCGACTCCCGCACCGTCGCGGCCGGCGACCTGTACGTGGCGCTGCCGGGGGAGCGGGTGGACGGCCACGACTTCGTCGCCGCGGCCGTGGCCGCCGGCGCGGTCGGCGCGCTGGGCACCCGGCCCCAGGAGGGCGCCGTGGTCGTGGTCGTCGAGGACCCGGTCGTCGCGCTGGGCCGGCTGGCGCACGCCGTGCACGCCCGGCTGCCCGAGCTGACGACGATCGGCATCACCGGTTCCTCGGGCAAGACCTCAACCAAGGACCTGCTGGGCCAGGTGCTCGGCCGGGTCGGGGCCACGGTCAGCCCGCCCGGCTCGTTCAACAACGACATCGGCCTGCCGCTCACCGTGCTCACCGCCCAGCCGGGCACCCGGTACCTGGTGCTGGAGATGGGCGCCCGCGGCCCGGGGCACATCGCCCGGCTCTGCGCGGTGGCCCGGCCCGCGATCGGCGTCGTGCTCAACGTCGGCTCGGCCCACCTGGGCGAGTTCGGCAGCGCCGACGCGATCGCCGCGGCCAAGGGCGAGCTGGCCGAGGCGGCCACCGGCACGGCCGTGCTCAACGCCGACGACCCGCGGGTCGCCGCGATGGCCGACCGCACCGGTGCCCGGGTCCTGCTGACCGGCACCGGCCCGGACGCCGACGTCCGGGCCACCGACGTCGAGCTGGACGACGCCGCCCGGGCCCGCTTCACCCTGCACGCCGGCGGCGCCGCCCGGCCGGTCGCGCTGCAGGTCGTGGGCGCCCACCAGGTGGCCAACGCGCTGTCCGCCGCCGGGGCCGCGCTGGCCGCCGGGCTCGACCTGGAGCAGGTCGCGGCCGGGCTGTCGGCCGCGGTGCCGCAGAGCCGCTGGCGGATGGAGGTCACCACCCGCCCCGACGGCGTGGTGGTGGTCAACGACGCCTACAACGCCAACCCCGAGTCGATGCGGGCCGCCCTGGCGGCGGTCCGCGGCATGACGGGCACCCGCCGGGTCGCCGTCCTCGGCGCGATGGGCGAGCTGGGCGCCGGCGCCGACGAGGAGCACCGGCGGCTGGGCGCGGCCGCCGCGGACGCCGTCGACCTGGTCGTCGCCGTCGGCCCCGACGCCGCGGCGATCGCCGCGGCGCGGGAGGGCTCGCTGCACGTGCCGGACCGGGCCGCCGCCCGCCGGCTGCTCGCGGAGGTGCTGGTCCCGGGCGACGTCGTCCTGGTGAAGGCATCCCGCGCCTACGGCCTGGAGCTGCTGGCCGCCGACCTGATCGCCGACGGGGTCACCACCGGGAGAACTCAGCCGTGAAGTCCGTCCTCATCGCCGCCGCCGTCGGGCTGATCGTATCGATCCTGCTCACCCCGGTGGCCATCAAGACCTTCCGCCGGCAGGGCTTCGGCCAGGAGATCCGGGACGACGGTCCCGAGAGCCACCTGTCGAAGAAGGGCACGCCCACGATGGGCGGCACGGTCATCGTGCTGGCCACGGTGATCGGCTACCTGGTGGCCCACCTGTTCCTGCTCGGGCAGCCCGGGCGCGGGGTCACCTCGACCGGACTGCTGCTGCTGTTCCTGCTGGTCGGGCTGGGCGTGGTCGGCTTCCTGGACGACTACCTCAAGATCCGGCACCGGCGCAGCCTGGGCCTGAACTCCACGGCCAAGCTGGTCGGCCAGACGGTGGTGGGGCTCAGCTTCGCGATCCTGGCGATCATCGAGATCGGCGGCCGCGCCCCGGTGGCCTCGACCAGCATCTCCTTCGTCCGGGAGATCGCCCCGCTGGCGCTGCCGTCTGCGGCGTTCGTGCTCTTCGCGCTGGTGTTCATCGCCGGGTTCTCCAACGCGGTCAACCTGACCGACGGCCTGGACGGCCTGGCCGCGGGCTGCTCGGCCATGGTGTTCGGCGCCTACGTCGTCATCTCCTTCTGGCAGTTCGGCCACGACTGCAGCACCGCCGCCGTGGAGGGCTGCTACACCGTCCGCGACCCGCTGGACGTCACGCTGGTCGCCGCCGCCGCGATGGGCGCCTGCCTGGGCTTCCTGTGGTGGAACACCTCGCCGGCCCGGATCTTCATGGGCGACACCGGTTCGCTGGCCCTGGGCGGGCTGATGGCCGGCATCGCCGTGGTCACCCGCACCGAGCTGCTGCTGGTCGTGCTCGGCGGTCTCTTCGTGGCCGTCACCCTCTCGGTGGCCATCCAGATCGCGTTCTTCAAGGCCACCCGACGGCGGGTCTTCCGGATGGCACCGCTGCACCACCACTTCGAGCTGGCCGGGTGGGCCGAGAACACCGTGATCGTGCGGTTCTGGCTGGTGACGGGCATGGCCGTCGCCTTCGGCATCGGCGCCTTCTACGCCGACTGGCTCTCCCTCACCGGCCTGTGACCGGCCCGCTGGGTCGGGTCCTGGTTTGCGGGCTCGGCGTCTCCGGCGCCGCCGCCGCCCGGGTGCTGCTGGCCCGCGGGGACACCGTGCTGCTGGCCGACGCCGGCACCCCCGCCGTCCGGGCCGAGCTCGAGGCCGCCGGCGCCACCTGGCTGGGTGCCACCGACCGCTGCCCGGACGACGTCGACCTGGTCGTCACCTCCCCGGGCTGGCGCCCGGACTCCCCGCTGCTGGTGTCGGCCGCCGCGGCCGGCGTCGAGGTGGTCGGCGAGCCCGAGCTGGCCTGGCGGCTCCGGCTGCCGCTGGCCGGCGGCGAGCCCGCGCCCTGGTACGCCGTCACCGGCACCAACGGCAAGACCACCACGGTCACCATGCTCGAGGCGCTGCTGCTGGCCGGGGGCCGACGGGCGGTGGCGGCGGGCAACGTCGGCCGCCCGCTGGTCGAGGTGGTCACCGCCCTGGACGACGACGGCGCCCCGGCCTTCGACGCGGTCGCGGTCGAGCTGTCGTCGTTCCAGCTGCACTGGTCCAGCTCGCTGGCCCCGGCCGCGGCGGCGGTGCTCAACGTCGCCGACGACCACGTCGACTGGCACGGCAGCCCGCAGGCCTACCGGGACGCCAAGGCCAAGGTGCTCGAGCGGGCCCCGGTCGCGGTGGCCGACGCCGGCGACCCGGTCGCCTCCTCGCTGGTCGCGACGCACCGGCACCCGGTCACCGTGACCGCGGGGGAGCCGGCCGCCGGTCAGCTGGGCGTGCGGGCCGGGGTGCTGGTGGACCGCGCCTTCGCCGACGACCCGGCCGGCGAGGTGCTGCTGGCCGCCGACCGGCTGCAGGTGGCCGGCCCGCACAACGTGGTCAACGCCCTGGTCGCCGCGGCGCTCGCCCGGGTCGCCGGGGTGTCGGCGGCCGACATCGGCACCGGGCTGGCCGGCTTCCGCGGCGGCGCGCACCGCAACGTGCTGGTGGGCGCGGTGGACGGCGTGGACTACGTCGACGACTCCAAGGCGACCAACCCGCACGCCGCGGCTGCGTCGCTGGCCGCCTACCCCCGGGTGGTCTGGATCGCCGGCGGGCTGCTCAAGGGCGCCGACGTCGACCCGCTGGTCGCCGCGGTGGCCCCGCGGCTGGCCGGCGTCGTGCTGCTGGGCCGCGACCGGGAGGTGCTGGCCAGGTCGCTGGCGCGACACGCCCCCGCGGTCCCACGGATCGTCGTCCCCAGCGGCGACGATGTCGGTGTGGCTGGTGTGACGAGCGGGACGGCTGAGGCGGTGATGGTCCAGGTGGTGCACGCGGCTGCCGAGCTGGCCCGTCCCGGCGACACCGTCCTGCTGGCACCGGCCGCCGCGTCCATGGACGTGTTCACCGACTACGGGCACCGCGGCCGCGCCTTCACCGACGCGGTGCGCGCCCTGCACTGACGGGGGTACCGGCATGGCCGCCACCACGACCGGCACGGACCGAACCACGACGGGCGCCACGAGGGGCACCGCCACCACCGCGACGGCACCGCGGGCCTCCCGCGGCGCCCAGCGCGGCGCGCGGGTCTCCCGCGAGCCGGTGTTCCGGGCACCCGCCTGGCTCGACGGGCCCATGACCAGCACCTACCTCGTGCTCGGCTCGGCCGGGCTGCTGCTGGCCATCGGGCTGGTCATGGTGTTCTCGGCCTCCAGCGTCGAGGCCGCGCTGGACGACCAGCCCGCTTGGCTGCCCGGCGTCCGGCAGCTGACGTTCGCCGTCCTCGGGCTGCTGCTGGCCCTGGTCGCCGTGCGGATGCCGGTCGGGCACCTGCGCCGGTGGTCCGGCGTCGCCCTGCTGGTGGCCGCCGTCCTGCTGCTGGCGGTGCTGGTCCCCGGGATCGGCAAGGAGCTCAACGGCGCGCGGCAGTGGATCAACCTGGGCGTGGCCGACTTCCAGCCCTCGGAGTTCGCCAAGCTGGCCTTCGCGCTGTGGGGCGCGCACATCATCGCCGTCCGCGAGCGGTGGCTGACCACCAAGTCGCTGCTGGTCCCCGTCGTCCCGGCGTTCGTGGTCTTCGCCGCGCTGCTGCTGGCCGAGCCCGACATGGGCGCGACCGTCGGCCTGGGCCTCGTCGTGGCCGGCCTGCTGTGGACCGGTGGCCTGCCCGGCCGCTGGATCGCCGGGCTCGGGCTGCTCGCCGTCGTCGGGATCGCGATCACCGCGCTGTCGGCGTCCTACCGCGCGGCCCGCCTGTTCTCCTTCCTGGACCCGTTCGCCGACGCGGAGAACGGCGGCTTCCAGGCGATCAAGGGTCTCTACGCGCTGGCCACCGGCGGGTTCTGGGGCGTCGGGCTGGGCAACAGCCGGATGAAGTGGAACCTGCTGCCGCACGCCGAGAGCGACTACATCTTCGCCATCATCGGCGAGGAGCTGGGCTTCCTCGGCTGCCTGGTGGTGATCACGCTGTACGGCGTGCTGGCCTACGCCGGCTTCCGGATCGCCCGCACCTCCACCGACCGCTTCATCCAGCTCGCCAGCACCGCCATCACCGTCTGGCTGATCGGCCAGGCGCTGATCAACATGGGCTACGTGGTCGGCCTGCTCCCGGTGACCGGTGTGACGCTCCCGCTGATCTCCGCCGGGGGCACCTCGCTGGTGCTGACGCTGTTCATCGTCGGGCTCCTCGTCCGGTTCGCCCGGGCCGAGCCCGACGCGATCGAGCACCTGCGGGCGCACCGCCGGTCGCACCCGGTCGGCCGGCTCGGCCGGCTGGGCCGCTGGCTGGTCCCGGTGCCCGAGCACGCCGTCGCCCCGCTGCCCACCCTGGGTCGGCGCAGCACCCCGCCGCCGGTCGAGGGCCGTGGCGGCCGTCGGCCGACCGGGCGCACCGTCGCCCGGGTCCGCGAGGACGACCCGGGCCGGGCAGCACGCGCCGCCCGTCCCGACCGCACCGCCCGTCCCGACCGCGATGCCCGTGCCGAGCGCGCCGCCCGCCCCGACCGCGCTGCCCGGCCGGCGCCCCGCGAGCGCCTGCCCGAACGGGCCGGTCAGCGGGTCGGTCAGCGGGTCGGCGCCGGTGCCGGCGAGCCGCCCCGGGTGCCCCGGGACCGGCCGCGCCGTCCGCGCTGAGCACCGACCCTGTGAGACTGACCCCGTGACCTCCGCACCACCCCGTCCCCCCGTCCGCACCCGGCCGGTCAGCGTCGTGCTGGCCGGCGGGGGAACCGGCGGGCACATCGAGCCCATGCTGGCCCTCGCCGACGCCCTCGTCCGGCGCACCACCGCCCCCGGCGGCACCCCGCGGGTCACCTGCCTGGGCACCGCCCGGGGCATGGAGACCCGGCTGGTTCCCGCCCGCGGGTTCGACCTGCGGCTGATCCCGCCGGTGCCCCTGCCCCGGAACCCCACCCCGGACCTGCTGCGGGTCCCGGGCCGGGTGCGCCGGGCGGTGGCCGAGACCCGGGCGCTGCTGGCCGAGCTGGAGGCCGACGTCGTCGTCGGCTTCGGCGGCTACGTGGCGCTGCCGGCCTACCTGGCCGCCCGCCGGTCGGGCATCCCGGTGGTCGTGCACGAGCAGAACCCGCTCCCCGGGCTGGCCAACCGGGTGGGGGCCCGGCTGGCCGCCGCGGTCGCCGTCACCACCCCGGGCACCCCGCTGCGCGGTGCGGTGCACACGGGCATGCCGCTGCGCCCGGCGATCACCGGCCTGGACCGCGCGGCGCTGCGGGCGGAGGCCCGGGAGCACTTCGGCCTGGACGCCGACCGGCCCACCCTGCTGGTCTTCGGCGGCTCCCAGGGCGCCCGCTCGCTGAACACCGCCGCCACCGGTGCCGCCGCAGAGCTCCGGGCGGCCGGGATCCAGGTGCTGCACGCCCGCGGCCCCAAGAACACCGAGGTGGCCGTGCCCGCCGGGGAGGTGCCCTACGTGGTGGTGGACTACCTGGAGCGGATGGACCTCGCCTACGCCGCCGCCGACCTGGCGCTGTGCCGGTCGGGCGCGGTGAGCGTGGCCGAGCTGTCGGCGGTGGGCCTGCCCGCCGCGTTCGTGCCGCTGCCGATCGGCAACGGCGAGCAGCGCCGCAACGCGTTGCCGGTCGTCGAGGCCGGCGGCGGGCTGCTGGTGGACGACGCCGAGCTGTCCCCGGCCTGGATCGGGTCCACGCTGGTGCCCGTGCTCACCGACCCCGCCCGCCTGTCCGAGCTGTCCCGGCACGCCGCGGCCGCCGGCGTGCCCGACGCCGACGAGGAGCTGGCCGACCTGACCCTCTCGGTGGTGCGGGCATGAGCGCCGCCGACGTCGCCGCCTGGACCGACCCGATCCCCGCCCTCGACGAGCTGGGCGCGGTGCACTTCATCGGCATCGGCGGGGCCGGGATGAGCGGCATCGCCCGCATCCTGCTGGCCCGCGGCGTCGCGGTGTCCGGCAGCGACCGGCGCAGCACGCCCACCCTGCTGGCGCTGGCCGCGCTCGGCGCCCGCACCGAGGTCGGCCACGACGCCGCGCACCTGGGCGACGCGGCCACCGTGGTCGTCTCCACCGCCATCCGGCCGGACAACCCGGAGCTGGCCGCGGCGCGCGAGCGCGGGCTGCGGGTGCTGCCCCGGGCGGTCGCGCTGGCGGCCGTGATGGCCGGCCGGCGCAGCGTCGCCGTCGCCGGCACGCACGGCAAGACCTCCACCACCTCGATGCTCACCGTCGCCGTGCAGGCGTGCGGGGCCGACCCGTCCTTCGCCATCGGCGGGGACCTCAACGAGTCCGGCTCCAACGCGCACGCCGGCACCGGGGACGTCTTCGTCGCCGAGGCCGACGAGAGCGACCGGTCGTTCCTCCTGCTGGCGCCCTACGCCGGAATCGTGACCAACGTCGAGGCCGACCACCTGGACAACTACGGCGACCTGGCCGCGGTGGAGGCCGCCTTCGACCGGTTCGTCACCACCGTCGACCCGGCCGGGTTCGTGGTGCTGTGCGCCGACGACCCGGGCTCGGCCCGGCTGCGCGAGGTGCCCACCGGCGGCGCCCGGGTGGTCACCTACGGGTTCGCCGACGGGGTCGACCTGCAGCTGCGCGACCTCGTGGTGGGGCCCGAGGGCACCAGCTGGACGGCGGTGCACAACGGCGTCGAGCTGGGCCGGGTGACCCTGCGGCTGCCCGGCGCGCACATGGCGCTCAACAGCGCCGCGGCCCTCCTGGCCGGGCTCGAGCTGGGCTTCCCGGCCAGCGGCCTGCTCGCCGGTCTGGCCCGGTTCGGCGGGGTGCACCGGCGGTTCGAGCTCAAGGGAGTCGCGGCCGGCGTGCGGGTCTACGACGACTACGCCCACCACCCCACGGAGGTCGACGCGCAGCTGCGGGCCGCCCGCGCGGTGGTCGGCGACGGTCGGCTGGTGGTGCTCTTCCAGCCGCACCTCTACAGCCGCACCAGCGAGTTCGCCACCGGCTTCGGGCGGGCCCTCGGCCTGGCCGACGAGGTCGTGGTGATGGACGTCTACGGCGCCCGCGAGGACCCGGTGCCCGGCGTGACCGGTGCCCTGGTCGCCGACGCCGTCCCGCTGCCGGCCGGGCAGGTGCGCTTCGAGCCGTCCTGGTCGGCCGCGGCCGGGGTGATGGCCGAGCGCGCCCGGTCCGGGGACCTGCTGCTCACCATGGGTGCCGGGGACGTCGTCATGGTCGGTCCGGAGATCCTGGCCGCCCTGGCCGAGCGCGCGGACGGGGTGCGGTAGGTCGTGCCGCGGACGGGCAGCACCACCCGGGACCGCCACCGCGGTCCGCGCCGGGGTGCTGCCGGGCGACCCGGTGGGGGAGTCACCCGGATCCGGCCGCGCCGGCCCCCGCTGGGCCCGCGCCGCCGCCGGCTGCTGATCGCGGGCACGGTCGCCGTCCTGGTCGCCGTCCTGGCCTGGGTGGTGCTGGCCAGCCCGCTGCTGGCCGTGCGCACCGTGCAGGTGGACGGCGCGACCACGCTGTCCGCCGACGAGGTCCGGGAGGCCGCCGGGGTGGCCCCGGGCACCCCGCTGGTCCGGGTCGACACCGAGGCCGCCGCGGCCCGGGTGGCGGCGCTGCCCCAGGTGGCCGACGCCGAGGTCACCCGGGGCTGGCCGGACCGGGTGGTGGTGACCCTGCGCGAGCGGGTGCCGGTCGCGGTGGTCTCCACCGCCGGCACCCGGTCCCTGGTCGACGCCGGCGGCACCCTCTTCGACACCATCACCGGGGACGCCCCGGCCGGGGTGGTGCCGCTGCAGGTCGCCGACCCCGGGCCCGACGACCGGGCGACCCGGGCGGCGCTGGCGGCGATCGTGTCGCTGCCGGCCGCGGTGCTGCCGCAGGTCACCGAGGTGGTGGCCACCGGCGCCGACGACGTGACCCTGACGCTGACCGACGGGACCAGCGTGCTGTGGGGGAGCGCGGCCGACGCGGCCCGCAAGGGGCAGGTGCTGGCCGCCGTCCTCGACCAGCTGGCCGCCGGCACCCTCGACCCGGCCACCCAGATCGACGTGAGCTCGCCCGAGGAGGTCGTGCTGCGCTGAGCGGTGCAGGGTGGGGCCCATGAGCGCACCGATCTCCCGGTTCCCCGTGCCCGCCCGCGCCGACCTGCCCGCCGACCTGCGCGAGCGGTTCGACGGCGTCGAGGAGAAGTCCGGGTTCCTGCCCAACGTCTTCGCCGCCCTGTCCCACCGGCCCGACGAGGCCCGGGCGTTCTTCGCGATGCACGACGCACTGATGGACAAGGAGACCCCCGGGCTGTCCAAGGCCGACCGCGAGGTCGTCGTGGTGGCCACCAGCGCGGCCAACGACTGCCTGTACTGCGTGGTGGCGCACGGGGCGATCGCCCGGATCCGGTCCCGCGACCCCTACCTGGCCGACCAGGTCGCCGTCGACCGGCGCAAGGCACCGCTGGACCCGCGGATGCACGCCGTCCTCGACGTCGCCGTCCGGCTGGCCGTCGCGCCGGCCGAGGTCACCGCGGCCGACCTGGACGCCCTGCGCGGGCACGGCCTCACCGAGGACGACGTCTGGGACGTCGGCGCGATCGTGAGCTTCTTCGCGCTGTCCAACCGGTTGGCGCACTGGGCGGCGATCCCGCCGAACCCGGAGTTCTTCCTCATGGGCCGGCAGCCGCGGAGCTAGCGCGACACGCCCGGGCCGCGACGGGTGAGCAAAATCTGCCCGGGCCCGGTCTCCACCCCAGGATGAGACGTCGACGGCGCGGGTCGTCACGAGGCGTGAGACCGGTGTGACGCACGGGTCGCCGGGGACGGACGGGCTGCGGGGGACCGACACGCCGTGCTCGCCGGGGGTGCTGGCGTCGGGCAACCTGCCCACCTAGCGTCGCTCCCATCGCCCTAGTTGACATAACTATAAGGCTTAACCTGAGGATGAGGGTCCAGTTGGGGAGCGCAGCATGACACCTCCGCACAACTACCTCGCGGTCATCAAGGTCGTCGGCATCGGCGGCGGCGGGGTGAACGCGGTCAACCGCATGATCGAGGTCGGCCTCAAGGGGGTCGAGTTCATCGCGATCAACACCGACGCGCAGGCGTTGCTGATGAGCGATGCCGACGTCAAGCTCGACGTCGGCCGCGAGCTCACCCGCGGCCTGGGCGCCGGCGCCCAGCCCGACGTGGGCCGGCAGGCCGCCGAGGACCACCGCGAGGAGATCGAAGAGGTGCTCAAGGGCGCCGACATGGTCTTCGTGACCGCCGGCGAGGGTGGTGGCACCGGCACCGGCGGCGCGCCCGTCGTGGCGTCCATCGCCCGCAAGCTCGGGGCGCTGACCATCGGCGTGGTCACCCGTCCGTTCTCCTTCGAGGGCAAGCGGCGGGCCGTGCAGGCCGAGTCGGGCATCGACGAGCTGCGCAACGAGTGCGACACGCTGATCGTGATCCCGAACGACCGGCTGCTGCAGCTCGGCGACCGGAACGTGTCCGTCATGGACGCCTTCCGCACCGCCGACCAGGTGCTGCTGTCCGGTGTGCAGGGCATCACCGACCTGATCACCACGCCCGGCCTGATCAACCTGGACTTCGCCGACGTCAAGTCGGTCATGTCCGGGGCGGGCTCGGCGCTGATGGGCATCGGCAGCGCCCGCGGGGACAACCGCGCGCTGCTGGCCGCCGAGCAGGCGATCGCCTCGCCGCTGCTGGAGGCCTCGATGGAGGGCGCCCACGGCGTCCTGCTGTCGATCTCCGGCGGCTCGGACCTGGGTCTGTTCGAGATCAACGAGGCCGCCTCGCTGGTCTCCGACGCCGCCCACGCCGACGCCAACATCATCTTCGGCGCCGTCATCGACGACGCCCTGGGTGACGAGGTCCGGGTGACGGTCATCGCGGCCGGGTTCGACAACGGCAAGCCCAGCGGCGCGGCCCGCAAGGACGCCCAGCCCGCCGCGGCGCCCCCGGTGGCCACCGCACCTGCCCAGCCGCAGCAGCGGCCGGTCCAGCCCGCCCCGATGGCTCCGCGCCAGACCGGCGAGCGCCTGGTGCAGCAGTCCCAGCCCGCCCCCCGGACCCCGCCCCAGCAGGGTGGTGGGATCACCGTCCCGCCGCTGCCGCCGGTGCAGGGCCAGGGTGCCCGTCGTCCGCTGTCCTCGGACGACTTCGAGGAGGAGCTCGACATCCCCGAGTTCCTGCGGTCCCAGTAAGGAGAAGGACCTCGGTGCCCCCCACACCTCGCAGGCTCGGCGCGGGACCCTGCACCGAGGCCGTTCCAGCAGGTCGCGGCCCGGCCGCCCCGCCGACCCGGTCCCCCCGCCCCCGGCGGGGGGTCACCGTTCGGCGGGGCGGCCGTTCGTCGTCCCCGTACGACGCCTTCAACCTCGGCGGCCACGTCGGGGACGACCCCGACGACGTCGCGGCCAACCGGGCGCGGCTGGCCCGGGAGCTGCGCGTCGACCCGGCCGCCCTGGTCTGGATGGACCAGGTGCACGGCACCGACGTGGTGGTCGTCGACGGGCCGCAGACCGGCCCGCCGCCGCAGGCCGACGCCCTGGTCACCGCGACCCCCGGGCTGGTGCTCTGCGTGCTGGTCGCCGACTGCGTGCCGGTGCTGCTGGCCGACCCGGTCGCCGGCGTCGTCGCCGCGGTGCACGCCGGCCGCGAGGGCGTGCGGCAGGGCGTGGTGCCCGCCGCGCTGGCCGCGATGGCCCGGCTCGGCTCGCGACCGGGTGACGTGCAGGCGCTGCTCGGCCCGGCCGTGTGCGGCGCCGACTACGAGGTGCCCCGGGCGATGCAGGTGCAGGTGGCCCGGGTCGCGAAGGACGCCGCGGTCACCTCCCGCACCGGGACCCCGGCGCTGGACCTGCGCGCCGGGCTCACCCAGGTCCTCCGCGCGGGCGGTGTCGGCCAGGTCGTGCAGGACCCGCGGTGCACCGTCGAGGACCGCCGGCTGTTCTCCCACCGCCGCGACGGCGTCACCGGCCGGCAGGCGGGCGTCGTCTGGCTCGAGGCGTGAAGGACCCCGCCGGCGCCCTGGCCGCCGTCCGGGCCCGGGTCGACGCCGCGGCCCGCTCGGCCGGGCGGGACCCCGCCGAGGTCGCGCTGCTGGCCGTGAGCAAGACCTGGCCGGTCGCCGACGTGGTGGCCCTGGCCGAGCTCGGGCAGCGGGAGTTCGCCGAGAACAAGGTGCAGGACCTCGTCGCCAAGGCCGAGGAGCTGGCCCACTTGGACCTGCGCTGGCACCTGGTCGGCCAGCTGCAGCGCAACAAGGCCACCGCGGTGGTCGGCGTCGGCGCGGTGGTGCAGTCGGTGGACCGGGTCTCCCTGGTCGAGCGGTTGGCCGGGGTGGCCGAGCGGGCCGAGCTGGTCACCGAGGTGTTCGTCCAGGTGGACCTGGGCGGGCCCGAGGGGCGGACCGCCGCCCGGGGCGGGGTGGCACCGGAGCACGCCGCCGAGCTCGCCGACGAGGTGGCTGGCCACCCGTCGCTGCGGCTGCGCGGGTTGATGGCCGTGGCCCCGCGCGAGGGCGCCCCGGGCCCGGCCTTCGAGCGGCTGGCCGCCCTGGCGGCCCGGGTGCGCAGCGACCACCCGGGGGCCGCGGAGCTGTCGGCGGGCATGTCGGCCGACCTGGAGGCAGCCGTGGCCGCGGGCGCCACGCTGGTGCGTGTCGGAACCGCACTGTTCGGCGACCGCGCCCTAGCCTCCGGATCAGGACCGTAGGACACACCAGGCACCACCGTCACACGGGTCCCACCAGTCACGGATGACGACCAGCAGAGAGGGGCCCTTCGATGGCCGGCGCCATGCGCAAGATGGGCATCTACCTCGGACTCGTCGAGGACGACGACACCCGGGCCGCCTACGGGCGGTACGACGCGCGACAGTCCGACTACGACGACCGCCCCGAGCGGCGTGCCGACCGGCGCGCCACCGACCGGGACCGGTACGAGCACGACAGCCGGTACGACGACCGGTACGACACGACCTACCCGTCGGCGGAGTACCCCTCGGAGGAGCTGCCGGCCGAGGTGCTGGCCACCCCGCCGGTCGCCGAGCCCGCACTGCCCCGGCGGACCGGCCCGCGCCGGCTCGACCTCGCCGCACCGGCGACGGTCGGCCCGCGGCTGACCGGTGCCTCCCGCTCCGGCGGGTCGGCCCTGGCCGGCAGCTCCGCGCTGTCGGGCGGCACCGCCACCTCCGGCCCCGTGGGGGCCACCGCGGCGGCCCTGCAGGCCCCCGAGCCGGCTCCGGTGCCCGCGCCCGTGGTCACCCCGCCGGCACCGGCCCCCAAGGGCTACCGGATCACCACGCTGAACCCGCAGACCTACAACGAGGCGCGCACCATCGGCGAGCGCTTCCGCGAGGGCGACGCGGTGCTCATGAACCTGGCCGAGATGGACGACGCGGACGCCAAGCGGCTCGTCGACTTCGCCGCCGGACTGTCCTTCGGCCTGCACGGTAGTATCGAGCGGGTCACGGCCAAGGTGTTCCTGCTCTCCCCGGCCGGCACCGCCGTGACCGCCGAGGACAAGGCCCGGATCCGCGAGGGCGGGTTCGTCAGCCAGTCCTGACCCCATCGGCTGCCGGCGGGCACCCGTCCGCCCAGCCCCGAACGAGCGAGGACCGTGTCCCTTCTCCTGCAGATCGTGTCATCGGTCCTGCTCGTCTTCCTGATCCTGCTGTTCGCCCGCTTCGTGGTGGACTGGGTGATGGTCCTGGCCCGCAGCTGGCGCCCCTCGGGTGCCGTCGCCGCGGGCCTGGAGGTCGTCTACGCAGCCACCGATCCGCCGCTGAAGGCGGTCCGGAAGGTCATCCCGCCGTTGAACCTGGGCAGCATCAGGTTGGACCTCGGGTTTATGGTGCTCCTGATCGCCGTGTTCATCCTGCGCGGCATCGTCGATTCACTGGCTGCGTCCGTGTGACCAGTTCTGTCCTAGGACCGGTCCTGCGGTCGCGGCCACGTGCCGCCCGTGGAGACTGCGCCCTGTTCCTCCCGTCCGACCCGAGGTGACCCCGATGCCACTCACGCCCGCCGACGTGCACAACGTCGTCTTCAAGAAGCCGCCGATCGGCAAGCGTGGCTACGACGAGGACGAGGTCGACGCCTTCCTCGACGTGGTCGAGGCCGAGCTCGCTCGCCTGATCGAGGAGAACAACGAGCTCCGCAGCAACGGTGGCGGCTCTGCCCGCGCCGAGGAGCGGCCGGCCGAGCCCGTCGCCGCCACTCCGCCCCCGCCGCCGGTGCAGCAGCCCCGCGAGGACGACGGCGTGCGCGCCTCCCGGATGCTGACCCTGGCGACCGAGACCGCCGACCGGTACGTCAACGAGGCCAAGCAGCAGGCCGACCAGCTGGTCGGCAGCGCGAAGACCAACAGCGACCGGATGCTGGCCGACGCCCGCGCCAAGAGCGAGCAGCAGCTCGCCGAGGCCAAGCAGCGGTCCGACGCGATGCTGGGCGACGCCCGCACCCGCGCCGACACGATGGAGCGCGAGGCCCGGGCGAAGGCCACGGCCCTCGACCAGGAGGCCGAGCGCAAGCACGTCGAGGTCATGGGCTCGCTGGAGGAGAAGCGCAGCAGCCTGGAGCGCAAGATCGAGGAGCTGCGGACCTTCGAGCGCGAGTACCGCACCCGCCTGCGGTCCTACCTCGAGTCGCACCTGCGCGACCTGGACAGCCGCGGTTCGGCCGAGCCCGCCTCGAACGCCCGGCAGAACCAGCACGCCGGCGCCTGACCCAGCGCGCCGTACGACGGAGCCCCCGCAGACCACCAGGTCTGCGGGGGCTCCGTCGTGTGGTGCCCGGCTTGTGCGGTCCCCGTTACGATCCGGCCGTGATCGCGTTGGCCGGCCTCCTGATCCTCGTCGCCGGGGCCCTGCTCGTCGGCGGCCTCGGCAACGGCGAGACGACCATGCTCTGGGGCTCGATCGGCGTCAGCGCGCTGGCCGCCGTCGCCCTGGTGCTGAGCTCCGTCCGCCGCAACCGTGCCGCCCGCGCCCGGTCCACCGATACCGAGGCCCCGGCCAGCACGAAGGCCGCTGAGCCCGCCACGGCGTTGGTGGGGGCCACGAAGGCCACCCCGGGGGCAGTGGAGGCCGCTGCGCCCGTGAAGGCTGCGGAGCCCGTGAAGGCTGCGGAGCCCGCTGCAGAGCCTCCCGCGCCTGTGAAGGCCGTCGAGCCCGCGGAGTCCGAGACGGCCGTCGAGCCCGCGAAGCTCGAGACAGCCGTCATCCCCGTACAGGTGCCCGAGCCCGAGCCCGAGCCCGACGTGCCTCCGCAGACCCCCGAGCCGGCCGAGACCAGCGCACCGGTCCCGGAGGCGGTGGCACCGCCCGCGGTGGCGGGGCCGTCGACCGGGTCGCACACGCCCCGGGCCGTGGCGGCCCTGGGCGAGGACGGCGAGCCGGTCGAGGAGGACGTCGAGGTCACCGACCTGCTGATGATCCTGGACCTCACCGACGAGGTCGTCGTCGTCGACGAGCACCCGCGCTACCACCTGGCCGGCTGCAGCCAGACCGCCGGCGAGGAGGAGTTCCCGCTCCCGCTGAGCGAGGCCCGCGAGGACGGCTTCACCGCCTGCGGCATCTGCCGCCCGGACCGGCACCTCGCCGACGCCGAGCGCCGCCGCCGCGCCGCCGCCAAGGCCTGATCTCGGCACCGACCGGCCCGGCCCGGCGCCCTGCCATCGAGGGCTTCGGGGTGGGCGTCAAGCGAGGGCGACCCAGACGCGGCCGCCGGCCGGGCCCTCGACGCCGGTGCCGTCGCCGGCCGTGCCCGCGTGCACGGTGGTCGCCAGCACCTCGGCGGCCAGGGCGTCGCCGGCCTCGGTGAGCGCCTGGGCCAGCTGGCCGTCGGCGGTCCACCACAGCTGGATCCGGTCGCTGACCTCGAAGCCGGCGGCCTTGCGGGCGTCCTGCACCAGCCGGACCACCTCGCGGACCAGCCCGGCCCGCTCCAGCTCCGGGGTCATGGTCAGGTCCAGCGCCACGGTCAGCCCGCCGCCCGAGGCCACGGTCCAGCCCTCGCGCGGGGTCTCGGTGACCACCAGGTCACCCTCGACCAGCGGGACGTCGGCGCCGTCCACGGTCACCGACGCCGTGCCGGCCCGGTAGTCGGCGACCAGCCCGGCGGCGTCCCGGGCGGCGACGGCCTGCGCGACCGCCTGCACCTGCTTGCCCATCCGCCGTCCCACGGCCCGGAAGTCGACCTTCACACCCACGTCGACCAGGTCGCCCCCGGCCTCGGCGACCGGGGCCAGCTCGGCCACGTTGAGCTCCTCGGCCACCTCGGCGACCAGGTCCCGGGGCAGGTCGGCCCAGCCCGGCGCGGCGACCAGCGCCCGGGCCAGCGGCTGCCGGGTGCGCACCTTGGACGCCGTGCGGGCCGAGCGGCCCAGCTCCACCAGTCGACGGACGACCTCCATCTGGGCGACCAGCTCGTCGTCGCGGGCGGCCTCGTCGACCTGCGGCCACGAGGACAGGTGCACGGAGTCCGGCGCGTCCGGCAGCCCGGGGGCCACCACCTCCGACCAGACCCGCTCGGTGACGAACGGGGTGAACGGGGCCATCAGCCGGGTCAGCCCGTCGAGCACCTCGTGCAGGGTGCCCAGCGCGGCCGCGTCGCCGTCCCAGAAGCGCCGGCGCGAGCGCCGGACGTACCAGTTGGACAGGTCGTCGACGAAGCCGGCGAGCAGCTTGCCCGCGGTCTGGGTGTCGAAGGCCTCCAGTGCCTGGGTGACGCCGTCGGTGACCGTGGCCAGCGACGCCAGCGCCCAGCGGTCCAGCAGCGGCCGCTCGGCGGCCGGGGGAGCCGGGGTGGTGGCCGGGTCCCAGCCGTTGGTCGAGGCGTAGAGGGTGAAGAAGCTCGCGGTGTTCCAGTAGGTCAGCAGGACCTTGCGGACCACCTCGGACAGCGTCTCGTGGCCGACCCGGCGGGCCTGCCACGGCGAGCCGCCGGCCAGCATGAACCAGCGGACGGCGTCCGCGCCGTGCCGGTCCATGAGCGGGATGGGCTCGATGATGTTGCCCAGGTGCTTGCTCATCTTGCGGCCGTCCTCGGCCAGGATGTGGCCCAGGCACAGCACGTCCTCGTAGGAGGACTTCCCGAACACCAGGGTGCCCACGGCCATCAGCGTGTAGAACCAGCCGCGGGTCTGGTCGATGGCCTCGCAGATGAACTGCGCCGGGTAGGCGGCCTCGAACTGCTCCTGGTTGCGGTGCGGGGCGCCCCACTGCGCGAAGGGCATCGAGCCGGAGTCATACCAGGCGTCGATGACCTGGCGGACCCGGCGGAACTCACCCTCGACCCCGGGCAGGGTGAAGGTGACGTCGTCGATGAAGGGCCGGTGCGGGTCCAGGTCGGCCAGGTCACGCCCGGTCAGCTCCGACAGCTCGGCCAGCGAGCCGACGGCGACCAGGTGCGCGGGGTCCAGCTCGTTGCGCCAGATCGGCAGCGGCGTGCCCCAGTACCGGTCGCGGGACAGCGCCCAGTCGACGTTGTTGTGCAGCCAGTCGCCGTAGCGGCCCCACTGCACGTTCTCCGGGTGCCAGCGGGTGCCCTCGTTCTGCTCCAGCAGCTGGTCCTTCACCGAGCTGGTGCGGATGTACCAGGACGGCTGGGCGTAGTACATCAGCGGCGTGTGGCAGCGCCAGCAGTGCGGGTACGGGTGCTCGTAGCGCTGCTCGCGCCACAGCACGCCGCGGTCGGCCATGTCCTGGACCAGGGTGGGGTCGGCGGCCTTGAAGAAGTGCCCGCCCACCAGGGGGACGTCGGCGGCGAAGTGCCCGGTGGCGTCCACCGGGACGACGACCGGCAGCCCGTAGGACCGGCACACCGCGAGGTCCTCGGCGCCGAAGGCGGGGGACTGGTGGACCAACCCGGTGCCGCTGTCGGTGGTGACGTAGTCGGCGAGCAGCACGTAGTGGGCGTCGCCCTCGGGGAACTCGACCAGGGAGAAGGGCCGCTGGTAGTGCACCCGCTCCCAGTCGCAGCCGGTGGTGGTGGCCAGCACCTCGTAGGGCACGTCGGCCCCCAGGACGGCGGTCACCAGCGGCTCGGCGACGACGACGGTGCGCTCGGTGCCCGCGTGGTCGGCGCGCACCACGAGGTAGGTGACGTCGGGGTTGACCGCGACAGCGGTGTTCGACGGCAGCGTCCAGGGCGTCGTCGTCCAGATCAGCAGGTCCGCCTTACCGGCCCACTCGCCGCTGGTGATCGGCAGCGAGACGTAGACCGAGGGGTCGGTCACCGTCTCGTACCCCTGGGCGACCTCGTGGTCGCTCAGACCGGTGCCGCAGCGGGGGCAGTAGGGGGCGACCCGGTGGTCCTCGGTCAGCAGCCCCTTGTCGAAGATCGTCTTCAGCGACCACCAGACGCTCTCGACGTACTCGGGGTTCATCGTCCAGTAGGCGGTGGACATGTCCACCCAGTAGCCCATCCGGTCGGTGAGCTCGCTGAAGTCGGCGACGTGCCGCTCCACGGACTCCCGGCAGCGGGCGTTGAACTCGGCGATGCCGTAGGCCTCGATGTCGGGCTTGCCGGAGAAGCCCAGCTCCTTCTCCACCGCGATCTCCACCGGCAGGCCGTGGCAGTCCCAGCCGGCCCGGCGGGGCACCGAGTAGCCCTGCATGGTCTTGAACCGGGGGAAGACGTCCTTGAACGCCCGGGCCTCGATGTGGTGGGTGCCCGGTCGACCGTTCGCGGTGGGCGGGCCCTCGTAGAAGGTCCACTGCGGCCGGCCCGCGGAGGCCTCCAGCGACCGCGCGAAGACCTTCTCGGCGGCCCACCGGTCGAGCACCTCGTGCTCGAGGGCCGGCAGGTCCACCTGGGCGGGGAGGGGGCGGAACGGGGAGGTGGGGCTGCTCACGTGCTCCATCATCCCAGGGCCCGCCAGCGGAGTTACCGGGCCGACGCACGGGTGCGGGAGACTGCGGTCGTGGCGGGGGGCAGATGTCGACGACGGTGACCATCGGCCTCGCCGTCGGGGCCCTCGTCGTGCTCACCGCCGCCATGGCCCTGCGGCTGTCGGACAAGCTCGGTCTGCCGGCGCTGCTGATCTACCTGGCCCTCGGCGTCGCGCTCGGCGAGAGCGGCGCCGGCGTCCAGTTCGAGGACGTCGAGCTGACCCAGACCCTCGGCGTGGCCGCGCTGGTGGTGATCCTCGCCGAGGGCGGGCTGACCACCCGGTGGTCCGACGTCCGGCGGGCCGTCGGGCCGGGGCTGACCCTGGCCACGGTCGGCGTGGTGGTCTCCATCGCGGTCACCGCGGCGGTGGCCGTCTGGTTGCTGGACTTCTCCTGGACCTTCGCACTGCTGCTGGGGGCGGTGGTCAGCTCCACCGACGCGGCCGCGGTGTTCGCCACGCTGCGCCGGCTGCCACTGCCGCGCCGGATGGCCGCCGCGCTGGAGATGGAGTCCGGGCTCAACGACGCCCCGGTCATCCTGCTCGTGCTGGTGCTCAGCGAGCGGCTGGTCGGCGGGGAGACCGCGGCCTGGTGGATCACCCTGGTCGAGGTCCTGGGCGAGCTGGCCGGTGGGTCTGTCATCGGCGTGGCCATCGGGTTCGGCGGGGCCTGGCTGCTGCGGCGGGCCGCGCTGCCGCTGGCCGGCTTCTACCCGCTGGCCACCCTGGCGCTGTGCGTGCTGGCCTTCGCCGCGGCCGACCTGGTGCACACCTCGGGGTTCGTGGCGGTCTACCTGTGCGGGCTGGTGCTGGGCAACGCCCCGCTGCCGCACCGGGCCGGCACCATCGGGTTCGCCGAGGGCATGGCCAGCCTCGCCCAGATCGGGCTCTTCGTGCTGCTGGGCCTGCTGGCCAGCCCCGGCCGGCTGCTGGCCGCGGTGCCCGAGGCGCTGCTGGTCGGCCTGGCGCTGCTGCTGGTGGCCCGGCCGCTGTCGGTGGTCGCCAGCCTGGCCTGGTTCCGGGTGCCGTGGGCGCAGCAGGCGTTCATCTCCTGGGCGGGCCTGCGCGGCGCGGTGCCGATCGTGCTGGCCACCTTCCCGATCGCGGCGGCCGTGCCGGGGGCCACCCGGGTGTTCGACATCGTCTTCGTGCTGGTCGTCGTGTTCACCGTGGTGCAGGGCGGTTCGCTGCCCGCCGTCGCCCGGCTGCTGCGGATCGCCACCCCGGTCACCCCGCGGGACATCGACGTGGAGTCCGCCCCGCTCGACGAGCTGGGCGCCGAGCTGATGCAGCTGACCGTGCCGCCGGGGTCCCGGCTGCACGGGGTCTACCTGCCCGAGCTGCGGCTCCCCGAGGACGCCGCCGTCGTCCTCGTCGTCCGGGACGGCAAGCCGTTCGTGCCCGGACCGGAGACCCGGCTGATGCGGGGTGACCAGGCCCTGCTGGTGTCGGCCCGCGGCTCGCGCGCCGAGGCCGAGCGCCGGCTCCGGGCGGTCAGCCGGGCCGGCCGGCTCGCCACCTGGCGCGGCGAGGCCGGCCGCCCCACCGAGGTCGACTAGACGCTGGACACCAGGGCCTCGGCGGTGGCGCGGCCGCGGGCGACGGCGGAGTCGGCCCCCGGGCGCAGCCGCATCGCCAGGGTGCCGCTGACCACGACGAGCAGGTGCTCGGCGAGCTCCGCGGCGCCGTCCCCGGCCACCGGCCCGGCCAGCTCGGTCAGCCTGCTCCGCAGCAGCTCGGTGTCGGCCGCGATCGCCGCCGCCGCGGTCGCGTCGTCGGCGGGGGCGCCGGCCGCGGTGGCCAGGAAGGTGCACCAGCGGGACGGCGCCCCGCCGCGGGCGAAGGTGTCCAGCGCGTCGAACACCGCCAGCAGCCGGCCCCGGTCGTCGGGGGCGGCGTCGACCGCCGCGGCCCAGGCGGCGTCCCAGCGGGCCAGCCGGGCGTCCAGGACCGCGGCCTGCAGCCCGGCCTTGCTGCCGAAGTGCGCGTACAGCGTCGCCGGGGCCACCCCGGCACGGGCCAGCACCTGGTCCACCGGGGTCGCCGCGACGCCCTGGTCGGCGAAGAGCGTCTCGGCCGCACCGAGCAGGCGCTCGCGGGCGCCGGATCGCGGGGTCACGGGAGCACTGTAACGTCCGTTTCGATGAAACGATCGTTACGCCCCGTGCTCCTGGTGCTCGCCGGCACCGCCCTGGTCGCCTGCACCTACGGCCTGGTCCGCTACGCCTTCGGGTTGGCGGTGCCCGAGGTGCAGCGCGACCTCGGGCTGTCCACCGGCGCGGTCGGCGTGGTGTCCGGCGCGACCTCGGTGGCCTACTGCCTGGCGGCGGCGGTCGCGTTCGGCTGCTGCCAGCGGTGGCCCCGGGCCGTGGTGGCCGGCGCCGGGGCGGTCGCCGCGGTGGGCGCCCTGGGCGTCTGGACGGCGGGGTCGGCCGCGGTGTTCGCCGTCGCCGTGGTGCTCGGGAGCGCCGGGGCGGGTGCGGCGTCCCCGGGCCTGGTCGTGCTGGTCGGCCGGGCGGTCCCCGGGCCGCAGCAGGACCGGGCCCAGGCCGTCGTCAACGCCGGCACCGGACCCGGCCTGGTCGCGGCGGCCCTGCTGGCCCTGCTGCTGGGCGACCGGTGGCAGACCGCCTGGTGGATGGCCGGCGCGGCCACCGCCGTCGTCACGGTCGTGGTGCTGCTGCTGGCCCCGCGCGGGACACCCGAGACCGGTCCGGCGGTCCCGGTCGACGCCGGCCGCCGGTGGGTGGCCCCGCTGGCCGGTGCCGCCCTGCTGGGGGCCGGCAGCGCCGCGGTCTGGACCCACGGGCGGTCGGTGCTGCAGGCCGGCGGCCTGGCCGGGCCGACCGCGCTGTGGGTGTGGGTGGCCCTGGGCGCGGGGGCGACCGGCGCCGCGGTGCTCGCCCCCCGCTGGCTGCGCGCCGGGGTGGCCCCGGCCTGGACCGCCGCGCTCGCGCTCACCGCCGCCGGCGTGGTCGGCCTCGCGCTGCCGCCGGTGGGCCCGGTGCCCTTCCTGGCCGCCGCCGCCTTCGGGCTCGGCTCCACGGTGGGGACGACGGTGCTCATCGCCTGGGCCGACCGGGTCTCGAGCACCCCGGGCCCGGCCGTCTCGGCGTTCTTCGTCGCCCTGCTGCTGGGTCAGGCGGTGGGCGCCCCGCTGTCCTCGGCGCTGCTGCCGGTCGGCGTGCTCCCGGCCTTCGGCGTCGCCGCGGTGCTGGTGCTCGCCGGGGCCGCCCTGCCGGCCCCGGCGGCCGTCGCCGAGCCGGCCGTGCGGTGAGCCGGGGTCAGACCCGGGTGGCCACGACCGCGTCCACCGGGTGCGGCACGGTCCAGCGGTCGCCGTCCCGGGTGCCGATCGCGGCCACGGCGTCCAGCAGCACGCCGCGGGCGGCGTCGTCCAGGTCCCCGCAGTCGGCCCCGACCAGGAAGTCCAGCACCTCGCGGCCGGTCGACGACGCCGGGTCGAAGCAGGCGGTGGTGTCCAGCCGGCCGGCCAGCCGCACCGTCGTCCCGTGCAGGCCGGCAGCGGCCAGCGCGGCCGGCAGGTCGTCGCTCCACCACCGGTGGCTGCCCGGGTCGACGGCCTCGGTGAGCAGGCACAGCGCCTCCAGCGGGGCCAGCAGCACCACCAGTGACCCGCCCGGGGCCAGCCGGTCGGCGGCCGCGGCGACGGCGGCGGCGAGGTCGGGCACGTAGTACAGCGAGTGGACGGCGAGGACGACGTCCACCAGCTCGGGCCCGACCGCGTCGGCGACCGTGGCGAACGGGCCGGCGTGCAGCACGACGCTGCCGCCGGGCGCCACCACCTCGGCCAGCCGGGCCCGGCAGCGCTCGCCCACCACGGCGTCGGGCTCGGCGACCACCCAGCGCAGCGGACCGCGGCCGGGGACCCGGGTCTGCGCCAGGGGCGCGTCGACGCTGCCGTCGCCGGGACCGACGCTGAGCACGGTGCGCGCACCGGGTCCGGGCAGGGCCCCGGTCACCGCGTCGGCCAGCCAGGTGGCCAGCAGCCCGCGCTGGTCGCTGTGCGCCTCGTAGGTGCGGTGCGCCCGGGCGTAGGCGGGAGCGGACAGCGCGGGCAGGGCCGGCCGCCCGGCGAGGGTGCTGCGCAGCAGCTCCAGCGGTGCGGCGATGGTGGTCACCGGGCGACTGAACCACAGCCCGATCCGGCACCATCTGCGGAAATGCTGCTGACGACCCCGGGTGGACACCGGCCGGGGCCGGGGCGCAGGCTGCGCAGGTGCACCCTGCTCCCACCACCCCCTCACCCGCCCCGACCTCGGCTCCCTCCTCCGCCACGTCCGCGGCGAGCCTCGCGCACTGGTCCGAGGCCGGCCGCCGCGGCATGGAGGCCTTCTACGCCCTCGCCACCGAGGACTACCGCCAGCTGGCCGCGGCCCGCGACTGGGCCGGGATCTTCCGCGACCTGGCCGCCGGCCGGGACCGCCTGACCCTGCTGGACGTCGCCTGCGGCAGCGGCAAGTTCCCCACCGCCCTGCTGGCCACCCCCGCCGTCGCGGCGCTGGCCGGCGAGCTGGTCGTCGAGACCGACCTGCTGGACCCGTCGCGGTTCAGCCTGGACGAGGCCCGCGGCACCCTGGCGCCGCCGTTCGTCGGTGCCGCCGACCACGAGTGCACCGTGCAGGACCTCGTCGTCCGGCCCGGCGGCTGGGACCTGGTCTGGAGCACGCACGGGCTGTACGCGCTGGCCCCCGACGAGGTCGGGCCCGGGATGGCCCGGTTCGTCGAGGCCATCGCCCCGGGCGGGCTCGGGGTCGTCGCGCAGGCCACCACCGCCTCGCACTACCTGGTCGTCGACGAGGCGTTCCGCGGGTCCTTCGACCCCGACGGCGTCCGGGTGCCCTACACCTCCGCCGAGCAGGTGGTGGCCGCGCTGGCCGGCTTGCCGGTGACCGTGTCCGAGGAGCTGCTGACCTACCGCACCTCGGTGGCCCTGGACGACCGGGCCACCGCGGAGGGCTTCCTGCAGCGCTGCGTCTTCGACGACTCGGTGTCGCTGGAGGCCATGGAGGCCGACCCGGTGCTCGGTGGCTACCTGGCCTCCTGCGTCGAGGACGGCCGCTGGGTGTTCGACCACGCCGTCTCGCTGATCACGGTGCGCCACGCATGAGCGGCAACGTGAGCCAGACGCACGCCGAGCGCGACGGGCTGGACACTGCCTGGACCGGGGACAACAACGCCTGGTGGGACTGGTACCTGACGCTGGCCGACGGCGGCGGGGACGACGGCCCCCTGCTCGAGCTGGCCGAGCCCGCCGCCCTGCCCGAGCCCCCGGCCGACGAGCTGGCCGCCCTGCTCGCCGAGACCTACCCGGTCACCGCGGAGCAGCGGGCCACCTTCGCCCGCGACGGCTTCGTCAAGCTGCGCGGCGTGCTGCCGCCGGCCGCGGTGGGCCGCCTGCGCCGCCTGCTGGTCGAGCACCTGGCCGCCGGCGGCCGGGACCGCCCGGCGGGCCGGTTCACCAGCGACGAGCTGATGTGGACCCGGTCCGGGGAGATCGCCGAGTTCGTGCTGGCCCGCCGGCTGGGCCGGTTGGTCGCCGACCTGCTCGACGTCGCCGACGTGCGGATCTACCACGACAACGTGCTGGCCAAGGAGCCCGCGTGCGGCCGGACGCCGTGGCACTTCGACGACCACCACTTCCCGATCGACAGCCAGCGGGTGGCCACGGTGTGGATGCCGCTGCAGCAGACGCCCCGGGAGATGGGTCCGCTGTCCTTCGCCCGCGGGGTCGACCTGCACCGGCTGGTGGACGACGTCCCGTTCTCCACCACCGACGCCAGCTACGACCGCGCGGTGTCCCAGGCCTTCGCCGACGCCGAGGTCTCGGTCGAGGACGGGCCGTTCGAGCTGGGGGAGGTCTCGGTGCACTCCAGCCTGTGCTTCCACACCGCCGGGCCGAACCGGACCACCGCGCCGCGGATGGTGCTGGCCACGACCTACTTCGCCGACGGCGCTGCGGTCGTGCCCCGGCCGACGCTGGTGTCGGGGGAGTGGCAGCAGTTCCTGCCCGGGGCCCGGCCGGGCGAGGTCATCGACACCCCGGTGAACCCCGTCGTCAGCTAGGCCGGCGGGCCGGCCGGCGCCTCAGCGGGCGCCGGCCAGCTCCACCGGACCGGTGAGCTGCAGCGTGCGGGTGGTCTCCTCGCGGACCTCGGCCAGCAGCGCCGGCTCCTCGGCGAGGGTGCGGCCGTAGGAGGGGATGGCCTCGCGCAGCAGGGGCTCCCAGTCGGCGTGCTGGTCGGGGAACGCCCGGCGCAGCAGGTCCAGCATCGCCGCGACGGCGGTGGACGCGCCGGGGGAGGCGCCCAGCAGGCCGGCGATGGTGCCCTCGCCGCCGACGATCAGCTCGGTGCCGAACTGCAGCACGCCGCGGCCCTTGGCGTCCTGCTTGATGACCTGCACGCGCTGGCCGGCGTGGATCATCTCCCAGTCGTCGCCCTCGGCGGTGGGCACGAACTCCTCCAGCGCCTCGAGCCGGTCCGAGGGGCGCTGCAGCACCTGGCCGACCAGGTAGCGGGTCAGCGCGGTCTGGGTGCGGGCGACACCGAGCATCGAGCCGATGTTGCCCAGCCGTACCGACCGGGGCAGGTCCAGCCAGGAGCCGGACTTCAGGAACTTGGGCGAGAACCCGGCGTAGGGCCCGAACAGCAGCGACTGCTGGCCGTCGATCAGCCGCAGGTCAAGGTGCGGCACCGACATCGGCGGGGCGCCGACGGCGGCCTGGCCGTAGACCTTGGCCTGGTGCCGGGCGGCCAGCTGCTCGTTCTTGGAGCGGAGGAAGAGCCCGGACACCGGGAAGCCGCCGAACCCCTTGATCTCGGGGATGTCCGCGCGCTGCAGCAGCGGCAGCGCGCCGCCGCCGGCGCCGACGAAGACGAACCCGGCGTTGACGGTGAACTCCTCGCCGCTGGCGTGGTGCCGGGCGGTCACCTTCCAGCGGCCGTCCGTCGTCCGCTCCAGGTCCTGCACGCTGGTGCCGGTGTGCACGGCCACGCCGCGGCTGGTCGCCTGGTCCAGCAGCAGCCGGGTCAGCGAGCCGAAGTCGACGTCGGTGCCCGCGGTGGACCGGGTGGCGGCGACCGGCTGGGCCGGGTCGCGGCCCTCCATCATCAGCGGCACCCAGCCGGCCAGCTCGTCCTGCGAGGTGGTCAGCTCGAGCTCGGCGAACAGCGGGGACGCCGTCAGCGCCGCGTGCCGGGCCCGCATGTAGTCCTGGCCCTCGGTGCCGTGCACGAAGCTGATGTGCGGCACGGGGGTGATGAAGTGCTTGGGCGAGTCGGTGAGCCCGGTGCGCACCAGGTGCGACCAGAACTGCCGGGACAGTTGGAACTGCTCGTTGATCTGGTTGGCCTTGGTCGCGTCGACCGTGCCGTCCTTGCCCGCCGGGGTGTAGTTCAGCTCGCACAGCGCCGAGTGCCCGGTGCCGGCGTTGTTCCAGCCGTCGGAGCTCTCGGCGGCGACCTTGTCGCCGGCCTCGAACAGCGTGATCGACCAGTGCGGCGCCACGATGCCCAGCAGGGCGGCCAGCGTCGCGCTCATGACACCGCCGCCCACCAGGACCACGTCGGGGCGCGACGTGTCGGGGATGACCGGGTGGGCGTACTCGCCCGGTGCGGAGCTGGTGGAGCTGGCGGCGCTGGTCACAGGAGCCTTCCTGGTGGTCCCGCGCGGCGGTCGGTGCCGCGCGATGCGTTCAGGGGGAGCGGGATCACCGCTCGTCCCTGCCATGGTCGTCCCACCCGGCGCCGGGCACCTCACCCGGGCGGTGTGACCCTCGCCATGCTCCTCCCGGGGGAGGCCGGTCCGTACCCGGCCGGAGGTGGGCGTCGCCCTGGGTACCGTCGTGCCGTGCCCGCGGAACCCTCCAGCCCGACCGAGCCGACCCCGGCGTCCCCCCGCCGGCCGCGCACGCTGCTGCTGGTCGGCCTGGCGACGGGGATCCTCGCGCTGGACCTGGTCACCAAGCTGACCGTGGTCGCCACCTTGTCCGACCGGCCGCCGCTGCGGCTGCTCGGCGGCGCGCTCTACCTCACCGAGGCCCGCAACACCGGTGCTGCGTTCTCCTTCGCCGAGGGCGCCACCGTGGTGTTCAGCCTGATCGCGGCGGTGGTCGTGGTGGTGATCGTCCGGGCCGCGCGCCGGTTGTTCAGCACCGGCTGGGCGGTCGCCCTGGGCCTGGTGCTCGGCGGCGCGGTGGGCAACCTGGTCGACCGGGTCTTCCGCGACCCCGGGTTCCTCCGCGGTGGCGTCGTGGACTTCCTGTCGCTGTTCGACCCCTACGGCCGGGTGTGGCCGATCTTCAACGTCGCCGACTCCGCGATCGTCTGCGGCGGGATCCTCGGTGCGGTGCTCGCCGTCCGCGGGATCGAGTTCGACGGCTCCCGCGGACGCCCCGACGACAGCAAGCACGACAGCAAGGACGCCAGCGAGGACGACGTCCCCGCGGTGCGGCCGGCCGACGACTGATCGTCGGTCACAATGGCGGGATGACCGCCAGCCTGCACCGCGAGCTCCCGGTGCCCGACGGCCTGGAGGGCCAGCGGGTCGACCAGGCCCTCGCCCGGCTGTTCGGCCTCAGCCGCGGCGCCGCCGCCGACCTCGCCGACCAGGGCCGGGTGCTCGTCGACGGCCGCGCCCGCGGGAAGGGCGACCGGCTCACCGCCGGCAGCTGGCTGGAGGTCGAGCTGCCCCCGCCGCCGGGTGAGCCCGCCCCGCCGCGCGAGGTGGTCGGGATGGGCATCGTGCACGACGACGACGACGTGGTCGTGGTCGACAAGCCCGTCGGCGTCGCCGCGCACGGCAGCCCCGGCTGGGACGGCCCGACCGTCGTCGGCGGCCTGGCCGCCGCCGGGTACCGGATCTCGACCAGCGGGGCCGAGGAGCGGCGCGGCATCGTGCACCGGCTGGACGCCGCCACCACCGGGCTGATGGTGGTGGCCAAGAGCGAGCGGGCCTACACCCTCCTCAAGCAGGCGTTCAAGGAGCGCACGGTCGACAAGGGCTACCACGCGCTCGTGCAGGGGCACCCCGACCCGTCGCGCGGCACCATCGACGCCCCGATCGACCGGCACCCCAAGCACGACTGGCGGTTCGCCGTGGTCAGCACCGGGCGGCCGTCGGTCACCCACTACGACACCCTGGAGGCCTTCCCCGCGGCCTCCCTGGTCGACGTGAAGCTCGAGACCGGCCGCACCCACCAGATCCGGGTGCACTTCTCGGCCATGCGGCACCCGCTGGTCGGCGACATGGCCTACGGCGCGGACCCCACGCTGGCCGCCCGGCTCGGGGTCTCCCGGCAGTGGCTGCACGCGATGCGCCTGGGGTTCGCCCACCCGGCCGACGGCCGCTGGGTCGAGTTCGCCAGCACGTACCCCGCCGACCTCGCCGGCGCGCTGGGCCGGCTGCGCGACGAGTCCTGAGGGCTCCCCACCGCACGTGACCGGCCTGCCCGACACCCTCGCCGACTTCGGCCCGGCCGCCCTGGCCGCGGTCGTGGTGGCGGGGTACCTGGTCGTCGGCGAGCCGGTCGTCGGGCACGTGCTGCACCGCCGGTTCGAGGACCGGATGCGCACCGACGCCCGGGCCCGGCGGTCCTTCTACGTCCGGCTGCTGATCCTGGAGTGGGGCCTGTCGCTGCTGGTCCTGGTGGTCTTCCTGGCCGCCCCGGACGTCGACGGCGGGCAGCTCGGGCTGCGCTGGCCGAAGGCCTGGCCGGGGTGGGTCACCGGGGGAGCCTGCCTGCTGCTGGTCGGCTTCGTGGTGGTGTCGACCCGGGCGCTGCGCTCGGGTGCGCTCGCCGCGCAGCCGCCGCCGGGCCCGCGCCCGGGGGAGGGCCGGCACAGCGAGCCCGCCGTGCAGTCCACGGTGGCCCTGCTGCCCCGGTCGGCCGGCGAGCGCCGGTTGTTCGCCGTGGTGGGCGCCACTGCCGGGATCTGCGAGGAATGGCTCTACCGCGGCTTCTTCCTCGCGGTGGTCGCCGCCGTCGTCCCGGGCCTGGCGTCGGGCTGGCTGGTGGTCGTCGCGGCGGTCGCCTTCGGCGCCGCGCACGCCTACCAGGGCCTGGCCGGGGTGCTGCTCACCGGCGTCCTGGGGGGCGTGTTCGCCGCGCTCTACCTGCAGACCGGGTCGCTGCTGCTGCCGGTGCTGCTGCACGCCGCGGTCGACCTGCGCTTCCTGCTGGTGCCCTCCTCGGCGCTCCCGCCCCTGCGGCCGGCCCGTGGCGCGCGGCGGGACACGCAGGGAGACCAGCGCGACTCTGTCGGACCCTCGGAGTAGACAGCCAGCAGTGCGAGGATCGGGGGTGCACCCGGGGCCACACCCCGGGCGCCACCCCCGAGACACCGCACCGGTCCGCACACGGCCTTCCCCGCCGGTCAGCACCACCTGCACCTGCACCACCGACCTGTGAGGAGCGCATCCGTGCCCAGTGGTTCGAGCGAGAACTTCGTGCACCTGCACGTGCACACCGAGTACTCGATGCTCGACGGCGCGGCGAAGCTGCCCGAGCTGACCAAGGCCGCCGCGGCCCAGGGCATGCCGGCGCTGGCCATGACCGACCACGGCAACGTCTTCGGCGCCTACGACTTCTACAAGCAGTCCACGGCCGCCGGCGTGAAGCCGATCATCGGCATGGAGGGCTACTACACGCCCGGGTCGCGCTTCGACCGCTCCCCGTTCGAGTTCGGCGCCATCGCCGACGAGGACGGCGAGGGCGCGTCGTCCAAGGGCAAGGCCGCCTACACGCACATGACGCTGCTGGCCCGCACCACCGAGGGCATGCACAACCTGTTCCGGCTGTCGTCGCTGGCCAGCCTCGAGGGCCAGTACCGCAAGCCGCGCTTCGACCGGGACCTGCTGGAGCGCTACGGCAAGGGCCTCATCGCCACCACGGGCTGCCCGTCGGGCGAGGTCAACATGTGGCTGCGGGCGGGCAAGGTCGACCGGGCCCGGCAGGCCGCCGCGGACTTCCAGGACATCTTCGGCCGGGAGAACTTCTACGCCGAGGTCATGGACCACGGCCTGTCGATCGAGAAGCAGACCAAGCCGGCGCTGCTGGAGATCGCCAAGGACCTCGGCATCCCGCTGCTGGGCACCAACGACCTGCACTACACCCACCGCGAGGACGCCGACGCCCACGACGCCCTGCTCTGCATCCAGACCGGCTCGCGGCTCAACGAGCCCAACCGCTTCCGGTTCAACGGCGACGGCTACTACCTGAAGTCCGCCGCCGAGATGCGCTCGCTGTTCAGCGAGATGCCCGAGGCCTGCGACAACACCCTGCTGGTCGCCGAGCAGTGCCAGGTCACCTTCACCGAGGGTGCCGACCTCATGCCGCGGTTCCCGCTGCCCGAGGGCGAGGACGAGACCTCCTGGTTCATCAAGGAGGTCGAGCGCGGGCTGCACAAGCGCTGGCCCGGCGGCACCATCCCCGACCACGTGCGCAAGCAGGCCGACTACGAGGTCGGGATCATCGTCCAGATGGGCTTCCCGGGGTACTTCCTCGTGGTCGCGGACTTCATCAACTGGGCCAAGGACAACGGCATCCGCGTCGGGCCCGGTCGTGGGTCGGCCGCCGGTTCGCTGGCCGCCTACGCCATGGGCATCACCGACCTGGACCCGCTGGCCCACGGCCTGATCTTCGAGCGGTTCCTGAACCCCGAGCGCGTCTCCATGCCCGACGTCGACATCGACTTCGACGAGCGCCGGCGCGGCGAGGTGATCCGCTACGTCTCCGACAAGTACGGCGAGGAGCGGGTCAGCCAGATCGTCACCTACGGCACGATCAAGGCCAAGGCCGCGATCAAGGACGCCGCCCGGGTGCTGGACCGGCCCTTCTCCGTCGGCGACGAGCTCACCAAGCTCATGCCGCCGGACGTGATGGGCAAGGGCATCCCGCTGACGGGGGTCTTCGACCCGAGCCACCCGCGCTACAAGGAGGCCGCCGAGTTCCGGGCCCGCTACGAGTCCGACCCCGGCGCGGCCGAGGTGGTCGACCAGGCCCGCAAGCTCGAGGGCCTGAAGCGGCAGTGGGGCGTGCACGCCGCCGGGGTCATCATCGGCCGGTACCCGCTGATCGACAGCGTGCCGATCATGCGGCGCGAGGCCGACGGCGCGATCATCACGCAGTTCGACTACCCGACCTGCGAGACGCTCGGGCTGCTCAAGATGGACTTCCTGGGCCTGCGCAACCTCACGGTCATCGACGACGCGCTGCGCAACATCGTGATCAACGGCAAGCCGGCCATCGACCTGGACGAGCTCAGCAAGGAGCTCACCGACCCCAAGACCTACGAGCTGCTGGCCAAGGGCGAGACGCTCGGGGTCTTCCAGTTCGACGGCGGCCCGATGCGGTCGCTGCTGCGGCTGATGCGCCCGGACAACTTCGAGGACATCTCCGCCGTCGGCGCGCTCTACCGGCCCGGTCCGATGGGCGCCAACTCGCACACGAACTACGCGCTGCGCAAGAACGGCCAGCAGGAGATCGTGCCGATCCACCCGGAGCTCGCCGAGTCCCTGGAGGAGATCCTCGGCCAGACCTACGGCCTGATCGTCTACCAGGAGCAGGTCATGGCGATCGCGCAGAAGGTGGCCGGGTACTCCCTGGGTGCCGCAGACCTGCTGCGCCGCGCGATGGGCAAGAAGAAGAAGTCGGTGCTGGACGCCGAGTACGTGGGCTTCGAGGCCGGCATGAAGGCCAACGGCTACTCCGCGGCCGCGGTGAAGACGCTGTGGGACATCCTGGTGCCCTTCGCCGACTACGCCTTCAACAAGGCGCACTCGGCGGCCTACGGCCTGGTGTCCTACTGGACGGCCTACCTCAAGGCCAACTACCCGGCCGAGTACATGGCCGGGCTGCTGACCAGCGTCGGCGACGACAAGGACCGCCGGCCGATCTACCTCGCCGAGTGCCGCCGGATGGGCATCAAGGTGCTGCCCCCGGACGTCAACGAGTCCTCCTGGGACTTCACCGCCGTCGGCGCCGACATCCGCTTCGGCCTGGCCTCGGTGCGCAACGTGGGGCACAACGTGGTGGCCTCGATCGTCAAGGCCCGCGAGGAGAAGGGCGCCTTCCGCGACTTCGCCGACTTCATGCGCAAGATCGACACGGTGGCCTGCAACAAGAAGGTCATCGAGTCCCTGGCCAAGGCGGGGGCGTTCGACTCCCTGGGGCACTCCCGCCAGGGCATCGCGGCCATCCACGTGCAGGCCGTCGACTCCGCGATGGGGCTCAAGCGGCGCGAGGCCGAGGGCCAGTTCGACCTGTTCGGCGGCGGCGACGACCTGGGCGCCGACGACCCGCTGGCGGCCGCGCTGAACATCCCGATCCCCACCGCCGACTGGTCCAAGGCCGAGCGGCTGGTCTTCGAGCGCGACATGCTCGGCCTCTACGTCTCCGACCACCCGCTGCACGGCGTGGAGCACGTGCTGACCAGCCACGCCGACACCTCGCTGGCCGAGATCCTGGCCGGCGGGGTCGAGGACGGCGCCAACGTCACCGTCGCCGGGATCCTCACCGCGGTCTCCCCGCGCACCAACAAGCAGGGCGCACCCTGGGCGATCGCCACCGTCGAGGACCTCGAGGCCGGCATCGAGGTGCTGTTCTTCCCCAAGACCTGGCTCGAGGTGCAGGACAAGGTCGCCCGGGACCAGATCGTGGTGGTCAAGGGCCGCATCTCCCGACGCGACGACACACCCTCGATCTTCGGGTCCGAGGTGACCATCCCCGAGCTCACCGAGGGCCCGCGCGGTCCGGTGCTGGTCTCGATGCCGGCCGCCCGGTGCACCCCGCCGGTGGTGGAGCGGCTGCGCGAGGTGCTGGGCAGCCACCCCGGCACCACCGAGGTGCAGCTCAAGCTGATCAACGGGCAGCGGGAGACGGTCCTGCGGTTGGACCAGCGACTGTCCGTCCGGCCGAGCACCGCCTTGATGGGCGACATCAAGGCGCTGCTGGGTCCGACGAGCGTCGCGATCCTCTGAGGTCCGTGTGGTTGCATCGCGGCCGTGACCAGCGCTGACCTCCTGACCGGGCCGGAGGGTCCCCGTCCGCCCGCTGTCGCAACGGGCGTCCCCGGGCTGCGCGGCAGCCGGGAGGACGTCCGCGGCGGCGTGCTGACCGTGCTGCTGCTCGCCGTGCTCGGGCTGGGCGCCGGCCTGCTCTGGCTGTGGCTGGCCCCCCGGGCGCAGTTCACCGTCACCTCCGCCGCGGGGGACGTCGCGGTGACCGGCGGCGGCCTGGTGGACCCGGAGCTGTTCATGGGCGACGACGGCGTCTACGTGCTCCTGCTGGGCGGTCTCGGGCTGCTGGCCGGGCTGGTCGGCTGGACGCTGGTCCGCCGGCGCGGGGTGGTCACCCTGGTGTCGCTGGCCGCCGGCATGCTGGCCGCCTCGCTCACCGCCTGGCAGCTCGGCGCGCTGCTCGGGCGCGGCCCGTCCCGGGAGGACCTGACCACCGTGGGGCGGGAGGTGACCACCGCGCTGGACCTGAACATGCTGGCCTCGCTGGCCATCGGACCGTTCGCCGCGGTGCTGGTCTACCTGGTCGCCACCGTGCTCACCGGCCGCGATGACCTGGGCCGTGATGACCTGGGCCGTGATGACCTGGGCCGCGAGGACCCGCACCCGGCGCACCCCGCCGGACCGACCGCGGAGGGACGCCTGGGACCTGCGGTCCCCGAGTGACGGAACGGTACGGCGCCGACCCGCGTCGTTCCGTCACCCACAGCTCCCATGCTGTCACCCTCGGTTCCGTGCAGTCATGGTCCGTCCCCCCGTCCTCGCCGGCCGAGCCCGTCCGGGTCCCCCGATGAGCCCCGAGGAGCGGTCGGCGCTGCCGGCCCGGTTGGACCCCCGGCTGGGCCGGTCGCCCGGGGCCGGGTCGACCGGGCGGACCGGCACACGCCGGCTCGCCGTCGCCGCACGATTGATGGCCGGGGTGCTCAGCGTCGTCCTGGTCGCCGGCAGCGGGTGGGGCTGGTACCTGATCCGCGTGGCCGAGGCCAGCGTGAACCGCACCGACGCGATCCCGACGACCGGCAACTCCGACGTCAACGGGAACACCCACGCCGGCCAGGAGATGAACATGCTCCTCGTGGGCGTGGACTCCCGTGCGGGGCTGACCGCCGACCAGGTCGACGAGTACGCCACCGGCAACCCCGACGGACTGAACAACACCGACACGATGATGCTGGTGCACATCCCGGCCGACGGGTCCGCGGCGTCCTTCGTGTCCTTCCCGCGCGACATGTACGTGGCCATCCCCGGGCAGGGTCGGGGCAAGCTCAACTCGGCCTACAGCCTGGGCTACGACAGCGTCGACGAGCGGTCGACCGAGGAGGAGAAGCGGTCCGCCGGGGCGCGGCTGCTGATCCAGACCATCAGCTCGCTGTCCGGCCTGCAGATCGACCACTACGCCGAGATCAACCTGCTGGGGTTCATCAACCTCACCCAGATCGTCGGCGGGGTCGACGTCGACCTGTGCGCCGCGAGCGACGACTCGGTCACCGGCGCGCACTTCGACGCCGGCCCGCAGACCCTCAGCGGCGCGCAGGCCCTGCTCTTCGTCCGGCAGCGGCACGGGGTGGGGGAGCGGTCCTCGGACTTCGACCGGGTGGCCCGCCAGCAGGTGTTCATCGCCGGGATGCTGCGCAACGTGCTGTCGTCCAACACGCTGCTGGACCCGACCAAGCAGCGGCAGATCGTCGAGCAGGTGGGCACCAGCGTCACCCTCGACCAGGGGCTGGACATCTTCACCCTCGCCGCCCAGATGCAGAACGTGCAGCCGGGCAGCATCACCTTCCAGACCATCCCCGGCCTGACCGACGGCGAGGTCGACGGCACCTCCGTGCTGCGGCTGCCCGACGCCCCGGTGCTCACCGACTTCTTCGCCAACCTGACCGCCGACCCCGAGCCGGTCGCCGACCCGGGCGCTCCGGTGACCGAGGCCCCGGCCACCGTCGCCCCGGCCGACGTCACGGTGTCGGTGCTGAACGGCTCCGGGGTCGCCGGTGCCGCCGCCGGTGCGGCCGCGGCACTCGCCGAGTCCGGGTTCGCGGCCAGCAGCGGCGGCAACGCCGAGGCCACCCGGACGACGACCATCGCCCACGCCACCGGCGACGACGCGGCCGCGGCCGTGCTGGCCGCCCAGGTGCCCGGCGCCGCGCTGACCGTGGACGACAGCCTCGTCGAGGGCACCGTCACGCTGACCCTGGGCACCGACTTCGAGGCCGTCGGGGAGGCCGTGGCGGCCCCCGCCCCGACCACCGAGCCGGTCGTGCCCGGGTCCTACGTCAACCCCGAGCGCACCGCCGCCGACACCAGCTGCATCAACTGAGGCCGGGCCCGGCCGCGGCCGGGCTCTGGCTCAGTTGGGGGTCATCGGGGTGGCGAAGGACTGCAGCGGCACCGGCACAGCCCCGAGCTCGCGCAGCAGCGTGAGCTCCCGGCGCAGCAGCCGGGACTCCGCCGCCAGCCGCCGGCGGGTGGCGGACTCGGCGAGCAGGGCCTGCCGGTCCTCGGTGGTGAGCAGCGCGGCGGAGGCCACCAGGTAGGACAGCGCGCGGGCGTCGTCCCCGACCTGGTCCAGCAGCGCGGCCGCCGCCGACCCGGCCGTCTCGCCGTCCTCGACGCCGTCCAGGCCCAGGTCGGCCAGCAGCTCGGCCTCCTCCTCGTCGTCGAGCTCGATCGGACGGCCGCCGCTGCGCAGCACGGCCACCTCGGTCACGTACCGGGAGAACAGCTCGGAGACGTTGCCGACCAGCAGGTCCAGCGACCCCTGGGCGACCGACGCGGCCAGGTCGGCCTCGGCGCGGGTCGGAGACCCGTCGGTCGAGGTCAGGCCGTCGGCGTCGCCGGCGGCCTCCTCGGCCGCCTCCTCCTCGCCCAGCCACTCCACCTCGGCCTGCAGGTACGGCGGGTCGTCGGCGACCACCACGTCCAGCAGCCGGAACCGGTCGGCGCCCACGGTGACCAGCCGGTACCCGCCGTCGGCCTGCGGGGTGACCGCCCGGACGACCGCGGTGCAGCCGACGTCGAACAGCGCCTCGGTCGGTGCCACCCGCTCGACCTCCCAGCCCTGCCGGATGGCGACCACGCCGAAGGACCGCGGCCCGCTGCCCTCGGGCCGGGCGACGAGGTCGGCCACCAGCCTCCGGTAGCGCGGCTCGAAGATCTGCAGGGGCAGCACGACGCCGGGGAACAAGGGGCTCCCCAACGGGAACAACGGGATCAGCTCGCCCACGCGCCGAACCCTACGGGGGTGGGCACCCGGGGGCCCGTCGTCGCGCAACTACCCTGGGCAGGTCCGTCGTCGTCACCCGGAGGTACCCGTGCTCACCCGCATCGACCTGCGCGGATCCCAGCTGCCCGGGGTCCGCGAGCTGTCCGGGCTGCTGCCCCGGGCCGGCACCGACGTCGAGAGCGTGCAGGCGGTGGTCCGCCCGCTGCTGGAGGACGTCCGGCTGCGCGGGGCGCAGGCGGTCCGCGAGATCACCGCCCGGCTCGACGGCGTGGACGCCGAGGACTTCGCCGTCCCGCAGGCCGCCCTGGACGACGCGCTCGCCACCTGCGACCCGCTGCTGCGCGAGGCGCTGGAGGAGGCGGTCTCCCGGGTCCGGAAGGTGCACGCCGACCAGCGGCGCACCGACGTCACCACCGAGGTCGTCCCCGGCGGCACCGTCACCGAGCGCTGGGTCCCGGTCCGCCGCGTGGGCCTGTACGTGCCCGGCGGCCTGGCCCCGCTGCTGTCCAGCGTGGTGATGAACGTGGTGCCGGCCCAGATCGCCGGGGTCGAGTCGATCGCGGTGGCCACGCCGCCGCAGCGCGACAACGGCGGCCTGCCCGACAAGGGCGTGCTGGCCGCCTGCGCCCTGCTCGGCGTCACCGAGGTCTACGCCGTCGGCGGGGCCCAGGCCATCGCCGTCTTCGGCTACGGCGCGGGTGCCTGCGAGCCGGTCGACCTGGTCACCGGGCCGGGCAACGTCTACGTCACCGCGGCCAAGCGGCTGCTGCGCGGCCTGATCGGCATCGACAGCGAGGCCGGCCCGACCGAGGTCGCCGTGCTCGCCGACGACACCGCCGACCCGGTGCACGTCGCCGCGGACCTGATCAGCCAGGCCGAGCACGACCCGCTGGCCGGTGCGGTCCTGGTGACCACCAGCGAGCCGCTGGCCGACGCCGTCCTCGAGCTGGTGCCCGGCCAGGTGGCCGCCACCAAGCACAGCGACCGGATCGACACCGCCCTGGCCGGCAGCCAGTCCGGCATCGTGCTGGTCGACGACCTGGACGACGGCCTCGCGGTCGTCGACGCCTACGCCGCCGAGCACCTGGAGATCCAGACCCGCAACCCGCGCGAGATCGCGCTGCGGGTGCGCAACGCCGGGGCGATCTTCGTCGGGCCCTGGGCGCCGGTCTCCCTGGGCGACTACGCCGCGGGGTCCAACCACGTGCTGCCCACCGGCGGCTGCGCCCGGCACTCCAGCGGGCTGAGCGTGCAGACCTTCCTGCGCGGCATCCACCTGGTCGAGTACGACGAGCAGGCCCTCGCCGACGTCGCCCGGCACGTCGACGTCCTGGCGCACGCTGAGGACCTGCCCGCCCACGCGGCGGCCGTCGCCGTCCGGCAGAAGTGACCGGGCTGCCCGTCCGGCCGGAGTTCGAGGGGCGGTCGCCGTACGGCGCGCCGCAGGTGCCCGCCGCGCACCGGCTGAACACCAACGAGAACCCGTACCCGCTGCCCGACGCGCTGCTCGCCGACCTCGGCGCGGCGCTCGGCGCGGCGGCGCTGGACCTCAACCGGTACCCCGACCGGGACGCCGTGGCGCTGCGCACCGACCTGGCCGCGTTCCTCTCCCGGTCGGGCACCGCGGTGACGCCTGCGCAGGTGTGGGCGGCCAACGGGTCCAACGAGATCCTGCAGCAGCTCAGCCAGCTGTTCGCCGGCGCCGGGCGCACCGCGCTGGGCTTCACGCCGTCCTACTCGATGCACCCGCTGATCACCGCGGCCACCGGCGGCACCTTCGTCGACGGCCACCGGCGGGCGGACTTCACCATCGACCCCGAGGCCGCGGTCGCACAGGTGCGCGAGCTGCGCCCGGACGTCGTCTTCGTCACCAGCCCGAACAACCCCACCGGGACGGCGGTCGACCTGGCCACGGTCACCGCGCTGTACGAGGCGACCGAGGGCGTGGTCGTGGTCGACGAGGCCTACGCCGAGTTCGCCCGCCCGGGCACGCCGTCCGCGCTGACCCTGCTCGCCGGCCGGCCGCGGCTGGTGGTCAGCCGCACGATGAGCAAGGCGTTCGGGATGGCCGGGCTGCGGCTGGGGTACCTGGCCGCCGACCCGGCCGTGGTCGACGCGCTGCAGCTGGTCCGGCTGCCCTACCACCTGTCCAGCCTCACGCAGGCCGCCGCCCGCACCGCGCTGGCGCACACCGAGGCCCTGCTGGCCACCGTGGACGCCGTCACGCACGAGCGCGACCGGATCGTCGCCGCGATGCCCGGCCTCGGGCTGACCAGCGTGCCCAGCGACGCCAACTTCGTCCTGTTCGGCGGCTTCGCCGACGCCCCGGCGGTCTGGCAGGCCCTGCTGGACCGGGGCGTGCTGGTCCGCGACGTCGGGCTGCCCGGCTGGCTGCGGGTGACCGCGGGCACCCCGGCGGAGACCGACGCCTTCCTCACCGCCCTGGGTGAGGCCGTCGACCAGGTGGGCTGAGCTGTCGGCCGAGGGCCTGGGAGGATGACCACCATGAGCCGCACCGCCCGCGTCGAGCGCACCACCAAAGAGACGAAGCTGGTCGTCGAGGTCGACCTCGACGGCACCGGCACCAGCTCCATCGCCACCGGGGTCGGGTTCTACGACCACATGCTCACCGCGCTGAGCAAGCACAGCGGCATCGACCTGCGGGTGCAGGCCGACGGCGACCTGCACATCGACGCCCACCACACCGTCGAGGACGTCGCCATCGCCCTGGGCGTGGCGTTCGCGGAGGCCCTCGGCGACAAGCGCGGCATCACCCGCTACGGCGACGCGACCATCCCGATGGACGAGGTGCTGGTGCAGGCCGCCGTCGACCTGTCCGGCCGGCCGTACTTCGTGCACGCCGAGCCCGAGGGCATGACCCCGATGATCGGGCCGGACTACCCGACCTCGCTGACCAAGCACGTGCTGGAGAGCTTCGCGTTCAACGCCCGCATCTCCCTGCACGTCCGGGTGCTCTACGCCGGCCGGGACGCCCACCACATCGTCGAGGGCCAGTTCAAGGCCCTGGCCCGCGCGCTGCGCACCGCCGTCGCGCTGGACCCCCGGGTCACCGACGTGCCCTCGACCAAGGGCGCGCTGTAACCGGTGGGTTTCGCCTCGGGGCTCATCGCGATCGGGCTCTTCCTGCTCGGCGGCGCCTACTCGATCTTCCGCGCCGACGACCCGGTCAAGGGCCGGACGACCGGGCAGCTGGTGTTCACCGGCGTCCTGGTGCTGGCCGCCGCCCTGGCCATCGCCTCGGGCGTCCTGCGCTTCTGAGCCGGGCCCTGCTCAGGTCCTGAGCCGGTCGGCGAACGCCTCCGCGGTCGCCAGCCGGTCGCGCAGCCCGGCCACCCGCTCGGCCGCCGCCTGCCGGTAGTGCGCCAGCCGGTCGGCCGGGCCGCCGTCGTCCAGGACCTGCAGCAGCTCGCGCATCTCCTCCAGGGAGAAGCCCAGCGGCTTCATCTGCATGATCACCCGCAGCCGCTCGACGTCGTCCTCGGTGTAGAGCCGGAAGCCGCCCTCCGAGCGCGCCGAGGGGACGGCGAGGCCGACCTCCTCGTAGTACCGGATGGTCCGCAGCGACAGACCGATCCGGTCGGCCACCTCGCCGATCTGCAGCATGCCGTGGCCCATCAGTGCCCCGCGCCCAGCTGGCCGGCCAGCCGGCGGTGCCAGTGCCCGGCGTCGCCGGTGAGCCCGACCAGCTCGACGGTGGTGCCGCGGGCGGCGTAGCGGTGCTCGACGGCGTCCAGCGCCGCGACGCTGGAGGCGTCCCACACCTGGGCCGCCGACAGGTCCACCACCACCCGCGCGGGGTCGCCGGCGTAGTCGAACCGGCCGACCAGGTCGTTGCTGGAGGCGAAGAACAGCGCCCCGCTGACCGTGTAGGTGCGCACGCCGTCCTCGACCGGACCGGGCGTCACGGTGACCAGGTGCGCCACCCGGCGGGCGAAGAGCACGCAGGCGGTGAGGACGCCGACCCCGACGCCGATGGCCAGGTTGTCGGTGGCCACCACGACCGCCACGGTCACCAGCATCACCGCGCTCTCGCTGCGCGGCATGCGGCGCAGGGTGCGCAGGGAGTGCCAGTCGAAGGTCGCGATCGAGACGAAGACCATCACCGCGACCAGCGCCGCCATCGGGATGACGGCCACCACGTCGCCGAGCACCACGACCAGCACGAGCAGGAAGACCCCGGCCAGGAAGGCGGACACCCGGGTGCGCGCTCCCGACCGCACGTTGATCATGGTCTGGCCGATCATGGCGCAGCCGCCCATGCCGCCGAAGGCGCCGGTGACCAGGTTGGCCACGCCCTGGCCCACGGACTCCCGGGTCTTCGACGACCGGGTGTCGGTGAGGTCGTCGACCAGGGTCGCGGTCATCAGCGACTCGAGCAGGCCCACGACGGCGAGCCCCAGGGCGTAGGGGAAGACGATCTGCAGCGTCTCCAGGGTGTACGGCACGTCGGGCAGCAGCAGCGCGGGCAGGCTGTCGGGCAGGGCGCCCTGGTCGCCGACGGTGGGCACGTCGATGCCCGCGGCCACCGCGGTGGCGGTCAGCACCACGATCGCCACCAGCGGCGCGGGGACGGCGGTGGTCAGCCGGGGCAGGCCGAAGATGATCAGCAGGCCGACCGCGGCCATCGGGTACACCAGCCAGGGGACGTCGACCAGCTGCGGCACCTGCGCGGCGAAGATCAGGATGGCCAGGGCGTTGACGAAGCCGACCATCACGCTGCGCGGCACGAAGCGCATCAACCGGGCGACCCCGAGCAGGCCCAGGGCGATCTGCAGCACGCCGCCGAGCAGCACGGCGGCGATCAGGTAGGGCAGGCCGTGGTCGGCCACCAGCGGCGCGATGACCAGGGCGACGGCGCCGGTGGCGGCCGAGATCATCGCCGGTCGCCCGCCGACGACGGCGATGGTGACCGCCATGGTGAAGCTGGCGAACAGGCCGACCCGCGGGTCGACGCCGGCGATGATCGAGAAGCTGATCGCCTCGGGGATCAGTGCCAGGGCGACGACGAGACCGGCGAGCACCTCGACCCGCAGCCGGCGGGGGTCCTTCACGGCGGCGACCCAGTCGGGGGTCGTGCGGGGGAGCAGGGCAGACGTCATGGCACCGTTCTCGGGTCAGGGGGAGGCCGGCCGCACCGCGCGGTCGCGGGGCCGCACCGTCGCCGAACCTACCCTGACGTGAGGGGAGAGTCGGCATGGGTGACGAACGACGCTTCCTCGAGCTGGTGCTCGCCGACCCCACCGTGTCCGGGGTGCTGGACCGGGCGGGGGAGCTGGAGCTCCCGGACGCGTGGCTGACCGCCGGGGTTCTGTTCGGCCCTCGTGCAGGGGCCCGCCGCGAGCCTGCGAGTGGTGGGGGGCACGAGGGTCCTTCTGCTGTCCTGGGAGGCCGAGGACGTCGTCATCCGACGGGCCGGGGAGGTGTTCGCCGACGCCCCGGTACCGGTGGAGGTGCGCAACGAGGCCCGGGTGCACCTCTGGTACGCCGAGCACTTCGGCTCCCCGGCCCCACGACCTTTCACCGACTGCCGGGACGCCGTCGACCACTTCGCGGCGGTCTGCTGCTGCGTGGGGGTGTCGGTGCGGACCGGGGAGGTCTACGCACCGCACGGCTTCGACGACCTGTTCGGCCTGGTGGTCCGGCCGAACCCGGTCCTGGCACCGCGGCACGTGTACGAGGCCAAGGCGGCGCGCTGGCAGGCGCAGTGGCCCGAGCTCACGGTGCTGCCCTGGCGGTGACCGCCGTCCGGTGGCGGGGCGTGGGTAGCGTTGGGCGGGTGAAGAACGTCGTCGTCCTGGACTACGGATCGGGCAACCTGCGCTCGGTCGAGCGCGCGGTGGCCCGGGTGGGCGCCGAGGTGACGGTGACCGCCGACCCGCACGTCGCGCTGGAGGCCGACGGCCTCGTCGTCCCCGGTGTCGGCGCCTTCGCCGCCTGCATGGCCGGCCTGCGGGCCGTCGACGGCCCCAAGCTGATCGGCAAGCGGCTGGCCGGCGGCCGGCCGGTGCTGGGCATCTGCGTGGGCATGCAGATCCTCTTCGACCGCGGCATCGAGCACGGCTACGACGCCGCGGGCTGCGCCGAGTGGCCCGGCGTCGTGGAGGAGCTGCGCGCCCCGGTGCTGCCGCACATGGGCTGGAATACCGTGCAGGTGGCCGAGGGCTCGACGCTGTTCGCCGGCATCGAGGACGAGCGCTTCTACTTCGTGCACTCGTACGGCGTGCGCGACTTCCCGCTGGGCCGCGAGGACACCGGTCCGCTGAAGCCGCCTGCGGTGACCTGGGTCGAGCACGGCGACCGGTTCGTCGCCGCGGTGGAGAACGGCGCGCTGACCGCCACCCAGTTCCACCCGGAGAAGTCCGGGGACGCCGGTGCCGCGCTGCTCACCAACTGGCTGCAGACGCTGGGCTGAGCCCTACTGCAGCGGGAACGGGGGCTGCAGCCACCACGGGGAGTCCAGCACCTCGACCCGGTCCACCCACTTCACCCACCAGACGCCGCGCCGTCCGGGTGCGACCAGCCGGGCCGGTGCCCCGTGCCCGGAGGACAGCGGTCGCCCGGCGGCGTGGGTGGCCAGCAGGGTCGTCCGGGCGTCGCGGACCGGGATCCGGCGGGAGAAGCCGGTCACCGATGTGAGCCGGATGCAGTGCCCGTCGTCGTCGAGCATGCCCTCGCCGAGCTGCTCGGTGACCAGGCGGTGCAGCGTGGTCCCGCGCCAGTCCTGCTCGGCGTACCAGCCGCCGGTGCAGTCCAGCGTGGCCCGCACGGTGTCCCCGCGGTCCAGGTCGTCCACCGGGACGGCGACGGTGCGGCCGCCTCCGGTCAGCCGGACCTCGGTGGCCGTGGACTCCGGGACGGTGTCCGACGCCCACTGGGTGACGGGCATGGCCGGGGGGTCGTCGGTGCCGCGCTGGTAGGACCCGGTGCCGCTGCGGGTCGCGCCGGGCACGCCGGTCAGCCGCCAGATGCCCTCGGTCGCCGTCCACAGCACGTAGGACCCGCCGGCCAGCGCGCCGGCACCCAGGAGCGTGCGCCGGCTGAGGTCGACCGGCCGCGGTCGCTGGTGCCGGCCCCAGACGTGCGCGACCAGGACGACGACGACGCCGATGGCGGTGCCCACGTGCACCTGCAGCGCGGCGATCGGGGTGCCCGACGTCGCCCAGATGCCGGCGGCCCCGGCGGCGTGCAGCACCCCGCTGACCACGCAGACGGCTACCAGGCCGGTGAGCCAGTAGGCCGCCGAGGGCGCGCGCAGTGCTGGCGGTTTGCTCCGGGCCCGCCGGACGACGACGGTCTTCCACGGCACGAGCAGCAGCAGGCCGAGCCCGGCCGCGCCGTGCGCCACCGCGACCACCCGCCCGGCGGTCGGGGTGCCGACGGCGAAGCCCAGCACCCCGGTGCCGCCGGCGACCAGCAGCAGCCCGAGCAGGGCCAGGTTGGACCGTCGTCCGGCGCGCTGCAGACCTCGGGGCGCGACCACGGGCTCAGTGTGCGCCGGTGCCGCCCCAGCGGCCGCGGTGCACGACCTCGTCCACCCCGCGCCGGCCCCGGCGCAGCGACGGCGAGCGGCGGTCCTCGGTACCCGGGTAGCCGACCGAGACGCAGCCGATCGGCGTGTACGCCTCGGGGACGCCGAACGCCGCGCGCAGCCCGGCCACCCGCTCGGGGGGCACGCCGAAAAAGCAGGCGCCCAAGCCCTCGTCCACGGCGGTGAGCAGCATCATCAGCGATGCCATGCCGGTGTCGACGTCCCAGTAGGGCACCGGCCACCGGGCCTCGTCGCGGTCGGTCCAGCCCTTGTCGGGCTCGGCGTACCGGTCCAGGTAGGCGGCCTTGTGGCTGAACGGCACGACCAGCAGCGGGGCGCGGCGCATCCGGGTGAGCCAGCCGTCGGGGGCGCCGTCGCCGGTGGTCGCCGTCCAGAAGGCGTCGCGCTCCTCGGGGGACTCGAGCACCAGGAACGCCCAGCCCTGGCTGAACCCGGCCGACGGTGCGCGCAGGGCGTGCGCCAGCAGCCGCTCCCGGACCTCGCCCGGCACCGGCCGGTCGGGGTCGTAGTCGCGCACCATCCGCCGCCGGCGCAGCACCTCCGCGAACTCCATGCGGCTCAGCCTGCCCCGGGCCAGCTCGGTGGCGGGAACAGGGGTGGGTCGGCGGTGTGCAGGTCGGGGAGCGGGTCGCCGCGGGTGTCGGTGAGCGGCCCGGTCAGGATCTCGGTGCCGTCGGGGCGATGGGTGCGCCATCGGCCCGTGCCCGGGTCCCAGCTGAGCGCGAAGCCGTGGTGGACCTGGGTGTGGTGGCGTTCGCAGAGCAGAGCGGTGTTGTCGAGCGAGGTGTCGCCGCCGTCGATCCAGTGGACGAGGTGGTGGGCGTCGCACCACCAGGCGGGGGCGTGGCAGCCGGTGAAGACGCAGCCGCCGTCGCGGACTTCCGCGGCTCGGCGGATGTGGGCCGGGACCAGGCGCTGAGCTCGGCCGACGTCCAGGGGGAGGGAGTCGGGGCCGAGGACGATGCGGGCGATGTCGGCGTCGCAGGCGGCTTGGCGGGCGACCAGGGATGAGGCGGTCGCTCCGGAGCCGAGCGTGGCAGCGGCGGCGACGCCGGTCGGGTCGGCCAGGTCCTCGAGCTGGATGAGGGCGGTCAGCTGCGGCTTGACCTTGCGCAGCACCGGCAGGTTCCCCGCGGCCAGCTGCAGGTCGGCGAGCTGCACGAGGGCGTCGGCTGACCGCTGCTCGGACGTGCGAAGGTCACCGTCGCAGCGGCTGGATGCAGCGATCGACTCGAGGGCGGCTTCGGCCTTCTCCCCGCCGGCGGCGTCGAGGGATCCGCGGATGGTGCGGGACCCGTCGGCCCGGCGGGTGATCCGCAGGAACCGGCCGGCGGTGGGGTCGGCGGGTGCGGGGCCGTCGGGGTCGATGAGGTCGGCGATCCGCTGGCACACCTGGGTCAGGGTGCGGGGGTGGTCGCCGGTGATCGTGTCGGTGACGGCCTGGTCGGCGGCGGTCATGTCCATCCCGGCGGCCTCACCGGTGGCCCAGACGTCGGCGGTGAGGATCCGCCCGATGACGCCGAGCTGGCCGTGGCTGACTGCGCCCTCGGCGGCTGCAGCGGCCAGGACCGGCATCCGCTCCAGCACCCGACCTGCGGCCAGCACCGCCGCGGCCTCCGGGCCGGTGGCTCCGACGTGTCCGCGCAGCCAGGGCCGCATGCCGGTCAGGCCGTCTGCGGAGGCGGCTTCGTGGGTCTCGGCGTGGGCGACGACCCGTGCGAGCTCGGTGGTGATCAGGTTCTGCGCCCTGGCCAGTCCGCGGGCACGGTCCAGCAGCTGCGCCGACGTCGCGCTGCTCAGCTCGGCATCGACGGCTGTCAGCAGTGCGTCGATCACCGCGGCGACGTCGTCCGGTGGGGGTTCGGGCAGTCGCCGGGCTGCCGCCACCGAGGAGCTGGCCGGTGCTCGGTCGGCCCCGAGCGCACCGGGCGGCAACGCCTCGGGCACCCACCCCGAGGGCGTCGTGCGCGGCGGTGTGCCGGAGTCCAGACCCACTTACCGACCTCCTCTCACGCTCCGAACACCTGATCGAATCATACCGCCTCGCTCTCCACCCGGCTAGGCAAACGAGCAGGTCAGATGGGTAGTGCGTCAACTGCGGGGAGTTGTGATCAGGGCTGGGTGGAGCTGTCCGCGCGGGGCAGGGGCGCGGCGATGCCCTGCCCTCCGCGCGCACCGGTGGCGAGCCGGCCGGCACCGATACCGGGGGGTCGACGCCAGGGTCGTCCGCCCCGCGGAGGTCAGCGGCACGCGGATACGCGGCGGGTGCGAAGGAAGTCGGGGACGTCCTGAGGGGTGACCTCCCGGGTGCGGGCGTGTTCGCCCCGCACCCGGCGCAGCTCCTGACCCCGACCCTGCCGCTCGACGTCGGCCCGGTCGGCGCCTGTGATGAGCGGGGCGCCGCGCCAGGCGGCCTTGTCGGTGGACAGCAGCGGCAGGCCCACGCAGTGCGCCGTCCGGTAAGGGTCGCCGGGCGCACCCCGGTCGGGCCGGTGGGCGGCAGGGCGGCCCGCCGGGGCAGCCCGCCGTCGGTGACGCTGCCCCCCCGGCGACCGGTCGGGCCCAGTGGGCTCCGCAGCGGTGTCGGAGACGCTCCCTAGGCTGTGGTCGTGCCGAAGCTGCAGCTGCTCCCCGCCGTCGACGTCGCCGATGGCCAGGCCGTGCGCCTGGTCCAGGGGGAGGCCGGCAGCGAGACCTCCTACGGCGACCCGCTCGAGGCGGCGATGACGTGGCAGCGGGACGGCGCCGAGTGGGTGCACCTGGTCGACCTGGACGCCGCCTTCGGCCGTGGATCCAACCGCGAGCTGCTGGCCCGTGTGGTGGGCGAGCTGGACGTCGACGTCGAGCTCTCCGGCGGCATCCGGGACGACGCCTCGCTGCAGGCGGCCCTGGCCACCGGCTGCCGGCGGGTCAACCTGGGCACCGCTGCCCTGGAGTCCCCGGAGTGGTGCGCCCGGGCGATCGCCGAGCACGGCGACCGGATCGCCGTCGGCCTGGACGTCCGCGGCACCCGGCTGGCGGCGCGCGGCTGGACCCAGGAGGGCGGTGAGCTCTACGAGACCCTGGCCCGCCTGGACGCTGAGGGCTGCGCCCGCTACGTGGTCACCGACATCACCAAGGACGGCACGCTGAAGGGCCCCAACCTGGAGCTGCTGCGCGAGGTCTGCGCGGCCACCGACCGCCCGGTGATCGCCTCCGGCGGCGTGAGCAGCCTGGACGACATCCGGGCGCTGGCCGGGCTGGTCACCGTCGGCGTCGAGGGCGCCATCGTGGGCAAGGCGCTCTACGCCGGCCAGTTCACCCTGCCCGAGGCGCTCGCCCTGACCGAGCAGGTCGCGACGGCGTGATCGCCTGGCGCCTGGGGTCCGGCGGCCCCTACGAGGACGTCGTCGGCTACAGCCGCGTCGTGCGCGCCGGCGAGCTGGTGTGGGTCAGCGGCACCACCGGCAGCGTGGACGGCGTGGTGGTCGAGGGCGGGGCCGCGGCCCAGATGCGCCAGGCGCTGACCAACGTCGTGGACGCGCTGGACGGCGCCGGGTCCTCGGTGCACGACGTCGTCCGCACCCGGATCTACCTCACCGACATCACCGCGTGGAAGGAGGTGGGCCGGGTGCACGGGGAGTTCTTCGGCCGGGCCCGCCCGACCACCACCATGGTGCAGGTCAGCGCACTGATCGACCCGGCCATGCTGGTCGAGGTCGAGGCGGACGCGTTCGTGGGGTTCGGGTCGTGAGCCTGGCCGTGCGGGTCATCCCGTGCCTGGACGTCGACGCCGGCCGCGTGGTCAAGGGCGTCAACTTCGTCGGGCTGCGCGACGCCGGCGACCCGGTCGAGATGGCCCGGGTCTACGACGCCGAGGGCGCCGACGAGCTCACGTTCCTGGACATCACCGCCTCCTCCGGGGACCGGGCGACCACCTACGACGTCGTCCGGCGCACCGCGGAGAGCGTGTTCATCCCGCTCACCGTCGGCGGCGGCGTCCGCAGCGCCGACGACGTGGACAAGCTGCTGCGGGCCGGCGCCGACAAGGTCGCCGTCAACACCGCGGCCGTCGCCCGGCCCGAGCTGATCGCCGAGATCGCCGACCGCTACGGCAACCAGGTCCTGGTGCTGTCCCTGGACGCCCGCAGGTGCCAGGACGGCGCGGTCACCGACTCCGGTTTCGAGATCACCACCCACGGCGGCCGCCGCGGCACCGGCCGGGACGCCGTCCAGTGGGTCGTCGAGGCCGCCCGGCTCGGCGTCGGCGAGGTGCTGATCAACTCGATGGACGCCGACGGCACCAAGGCCGGCTTCGACCTCGACCTGATCCGACAGGTCCGCCGCGAGGTCACCGTGCCGGTGATCGCCAGCGGGGGTGCCGGCGCCGTCGAGCACTTCGCCCCGGCCGTCGCCGCCGGGGCGGACGCGGTGCTGGCCGCCAGCGTCTTCCACTTCGGCGACCTGCGCATCGGCGACGTCAAGGCCGCCCTGGACGGCGCCGGTGTCCCCGTGCGGCACGGGACCGACCACCCGGTCTAGGAGACCTCGACCCGGGCCACGTCCTCCCGGCCGCTGGCCCACAGCAGCACCTCCAGCGGCTCGCCGGCGACGGTGACCACCGGCGACCCCTCGCGGATGGTGCGGGACTCACCGGTGTCGGTCCGCCGCACCTGCAGCCCGCGGTCCGAGCGCGGCCGGGTCCGGGCCAGGAAGCCCACCTGCGCCCACAGCTCGTCCTGCGCCGACCGGGGCAGCTCCCGCGGCGCCCAGTCCGGCCGGGCCCGCCGCACGTCCTCGTGGTGGATGGTCATCTCCGACCCGTTCACCAGTCGGTCCACCGGACCCCACGACGTCGGCACCCAGACCGGCGGGCCGGTCCGCACCTGCGCCACCAGCTCCGGCCACGACGTGCTGCGCCGGGTCCGGTCCATCACCCGCTCGGTCCACCGGCCGAACGGACCGCCCAGGACCGCGCCGGGGGCGGCGTCGGGCCGGCGGTCCCGCACCACCAGGTGGGCGGCCAGGTCGGCCGTCGTCCAGCCGGTGCAGCAGGTCGGCTCGTCGGGGCCGAGCTCGGCGAGCAGGTCGGCCAGGGCGGCGCGCTCGGTGCGGGACAGGGGTGCGGGGGAGTCGGCCACCACCCCGTTGTACCGGGCTGACCAAATCGCGTAGCCGAGGTAACGACCGCGAGTAGTCTCAGCTGACACCCAGCAGCACCACCAGAGGGAGAAGCGTGCCCCCGCGCACCACCGCCACACCCACCACCCGGGCTGTGGAGACCACCCCTCCCGCCCTCACCCCGCGACCCCGCGCGCAGAACACCGTCGTGCGCAGCGACCGCGAGCAGAAGAAGGTCATGCGCCGCGGCTTCCGGCACATCGGCCTGGCCATCCGCGAGCAGCGCGGCATGTTCACCCTGGCCGTCCTCGGCAGCAGCCTCTACGGCGCCATGACCGTGGCCAGCGCCTACGTCATCGGCGGCATCACCGAGCGCCTCGTCCTCCCCAGCTTCGAGCGCGGCTCGGTCACCGCCGGGGCCCTCGCCCTGGCGGCCGCGGCCATCCTCGGCGTCGCGCTGCTCAAGATCGTCGGCATCATCGGCCGGCGGTTGTTCGCCGGCATCATGAGCTACCGCCTGCAGGCCGACTACCGCCGCCGGGTCACCGGTGCCTACCTGCGGCTGCCGCTGTCCTGGCACCAGCGGCACCCCACCGGTCAGCTGCTGAGCAACGCCAACTCCGACGTCGAGGCCAGCTGGTTCTTCGTCGCCCCGCTGCCCTTCGCCTGCGGCGCCCTGGTGATGGTGGCCATCACCGTCGTCGCGCTGTTCCTCACCGACCCGCTCCTCGCGATCGTCGGCCTGGTCGTCTTCCCGCTGGTGTTCCTGGCCAACGCCCTCTACTCGCAGGTGATGAGCCCGCGCATGGCCCGCGCCCAGCAGCTGCGGGCCGAGGTCTCCGAGATCGCCCACGAGTCCTTCGACGCCGCCCTGGTGGTCAAGACCCTGGGCCGCGAGGCCGACGAGACCACCCGCTTCGCCGGCAGCGCCGACGAGCTGCGCGACGGGCTGGTCGCCGTCGGCCGGGTCCGCGGGCTGTTCGACCCGCTGATGGAGGCGTTGCCCAACCTGGGCACCCTCGCCGTCCTGCTGGTCGGGGCCGGTCAGGTGGCCAACGGCGCGACCAACGCCGGCGACCTGGTCTCGATCGCCTACCTGTTCACCCTGCTCGCCCTGCCGATCCGGGCGATCGGCTGGGTGCTCGCCGACCTGCCGCGGGCCACCGCAGGCTTCGACCGGGTCACCCCGGTGCTCACCGCCGAGGGCGAGACCCCGCACGGGCCCGACGCCGCGGCCGGGGGCACCGCCGGCGCCGGGGTCGGCGTCCAGGCGGTCGACTTCGGGCACGCCGACGCCGAGGGCACGATCAACCAGGTGCTGCACGGGGTGACCTTCGAGGTCGCCGCCGGACGCACCGTCGCCGTCGTCGGACCCACCGGCTCCGGCAAGTCCACGCTGGCCGGGCTGCTCGTCCGCCTGGTCGACCCGCACGACGGGCAGGTGCTGCTCGACGGGGTCGACCTGCGCAGCCTGCGCGAGGGCGAGGTGTCCACCCAGGCCGCCTTCGTCGCCCAGGGCACCTTCCTCTTCGACGACACCGTCCGCGGCAACATCACCCTGGGTGGCGACTACACCGACGACGAGGTGCACGCCGCGCTGCGGGTGGCCGCCGCCGAGGACTTCGTGGCCCGGCTGCCCGACGGGCTGGACACCAAGGTCGGCGAGCGCGGGGCCAGCCTGTCCGGCGGCCAGCGCCAGCGGCTCGCGCTGGCCCGCGCGGTCGTCCGCCGTCCCCGCCTGCTGGTGATGGACGACGCGACCAGCGCCGTGGACCCCAGCGTGGAGGCACGCATCCTCGACGCCCTGCGCACCACCGACACCCCGGCCACCGTCGTGGTCGTGGCCTACCGGCAGGCCACCATCGGCCTGGCCGACGAGGTGGTCTGGATCGAGCACGGCCGGCTGGTCGCCCGCGGCAGCCACGCCGAGCTGCTGGCCCGGGTGCCCGGGTACGCCAGGCTGGTGCAGGCCTACCAACCGCCGGACGAGATCACCCCGGCCGAGCCCGAGCCGGCGGGGGCGCAGGCATGACCGCCAGCACCGCCACCGACGACCGCGCCCTCGACGACCGCGGCACCGAGTCCGCCACCGCCACCCTGCGGCGCGGCCTGCGGATGATGCCGGAGTTCCGCCGCGGCCTGCCCGCCACCTTCGCCCTGGCGCTGGTGGCCACCGCCGGCCGGGTGGTCGTCCCGATCGCCGTGCAGCAGACCCTCGACCGCGGCCTGGGTGCCGCCGGAGGACCGGACATCCCGCTGGTCCGCGAGCTGGTCGCGATCTGCGCCCTGGTCGTGGTGGTCACCGCCGTCGCGGTCTACCGGATGAACGTCCGGCTGTTCCGGACCACCGAGACCGCGCTGGCCAACCTGCGGGTGCGGGCCTTCCGGCACGTGCACGACCTGTCCGTGCTGCACCAGCAGGGGGAGCGCCGCGGGAACCTGGTCTCCCGGGTCACCAGCGACGTCGACCAGCTGTCGGTCTTCATGCAGTGGGGCGGCGTGCTGGGCCTGGTCAGCCTGGGCCAGCTCGTCGTGGCCACCGTCGTCATGGCCGTCTACTCCTGGCAGCTGACCCTGCTCGTGCTGGTCTGCTTCATCCCTCTGGGCTTCGCGGTGAAGTGGTTCTCCCAGCGGCTGGCCGCGGTGTACGGCGTCGTCCGCGAGCGGGTCGGCGACGTGCTGGCCGCGGTCGGCGAGTCCGTCGTCGGCGCCCCCACGGTGCGCGCCTACGGCATCCGCGACCGGACGGCGGCCCGCATCGACACCGCAATCGACCGGCACTACAAGGCCTCCGTCCAGGCCCAGCGCACCACTGCGGGGGTGTACGTCAGCGGCGAGTTCGTCGCCGCCGTCGCCAACGCCGCGGTGGTCGTGGTCGGCGTCCTGCTCGGCGTCGGCGGCCAGATCTCGGCCGGCACGCTGATCGCCTTCCTGTTCCTGGTCACCCTCTTCGTGGCCCCGGTGCAGACCGCCAGCGAGGTGCTCAACGAGGCGCAGAACGCCGTCGCCGGCTTCCGCCGGGTGCTCGACGTGCTGGACACCCGGCCCGACGTGCAGGACCCCGAGGACGGCGAGACCCTGCCGCCGGGTCCGCTGGGCGTCCGCTTCGACCACGTGGTCTTCCGCTACGCCCCCGGCGCCCGCCCGGCGCTGGACGACGTCGACCTGGAGATCGCCCCGCGGACCCGGGTGGCCGTGGTGGGGGAGACGGGCTCGGGCAAGACCACCTTCGCCAAGCTGCTCACCCGGCTCATGGACCCCTCCGAGGGCCGGGTGCTCGTCGGCGGCGTCCCGCTGGCGCGGGTGGCGTTCTCGTCCCTGCGCGAGCGGGTCGTCATGGTGCCGCAGGACGGCTTCCTCTTCGACGCCTCGGTCGCCGACAACGTGCGGTACGGCAAGCCCGGCATGACCGACGCGCACGTGCACGCGGCCTTCGACGAGCTCGGCCTCGGCGAGTGGGTCGAGGGCCTGCCCGAGGGGGTCGCCACCCAGGTCGGCCAGCGCGGTGAGTCGCTGTCGGCCGGGGAGCGGCAGCTGGTCGCCGTCGCCCGGGCCTACGTGGCCGACCCCGACCTGCTGGTGCTCGACGAGGCCACCAGCGCGGTCGACCCGGCCACCGAGGCCCGGCTGACCCGGGCGCTGGACACCCTCACCGACGGCCGGACGACGATCACCATCGCCCACCGGCTGTCCACCGCGGAGCGGGCCGACGAGATCCTGGTGGTCGACGCCGGCCGGGTGGTGCAGCGCGGTGCGCACGCCGACCTGGTCGGGGTGGACGGCGTCTACGCCGGCCTGCACGCCTCGTGGCGGCGGTCCTCGGGCGGGGCGGTCGCGCCGGTCTGACGGCGCGCCGTCCGGGCGGGGTGCGGGCACGACCTACCGTCTGCGCCATGACCGCGTCCCCCGTGAGCAAGGTCCCGCCGATCCCCGCCGGGGTGGCGGCCCTGTGCGGGCTGCTCGGCGCCCTGCCGGTGGCGTTCTTCGCGGTGTTCGTCGGCCTGCTGTCGCTGGGCTACGAGGACTGGCGGGGGGCCGTGCTCGGCGCGATCCCCGCGGCGGTCTTCGTCGTCGTGCTGGTCGGCGTGGTGCTGCTGCTGGCCGGCCGGTCCTGGAAGGTGCTGGTGGTCGGCGCGCTCGCGACGTTGGCGCTGGTGCTCGTCGCGGTCGTCGACGGGGCGGCGGAGGACGACCTGGGGTCGATCGTCACGCTGGCCGCCGGGCCCGTGCTGGCCGCGGTGTTCGCGTCGCTGGCGCCGGTCCGGGCCTGGGTCGCCGCCCGCCGCGCCCCGCGCGGCTGAGCGGCGACCCAGCGTCTCCGGTGCTCGGGGCTCAGCTGGTCGGCGGCTCGTCCTGGCCGGACTCCTCGAGCTCGTCGGCCTCCTCCTTGGTGTGGTGCACCGCGCCGTCGGCGTGGTCGGCCGGGCCGTAGACGGTGTAGAGCACCCACGGGTTGGGGCCGTCGTTGACGAAGTTGTGCTTGGTCCCCGCGGGGACGACGACGATCTCACCCGGCTTCACGGTCTTGGTGGAGCCCTCGATGACGGCCTTGCCGACCCCGCTGACGAAGCTCAGGATCTGGTCGTTCTCGTCGTGGGTCTCCTCGCCGATCTCCCCGCCCGGGGGGATGGTCATGATCACCAGCTGGGAGTGCTCGCCGGTCCAGAGCACGCGACGGAAGTCGGCGCTCTTCTCGGCCACGGTCGCGATGTCGAAGTGGACGATGGTGCTCTTGCTGTCCTTGGCTGCCATGCCACCCCCTTGCCCCGATCCGATGTGGATCACTCGTCCCGGCCGTCCTACCCTCCCCGGCATGGCGAAGCAGTCGCGACCGACCGCGCAGGTGCGCCGCTCCCCGCGCGCCGCGCGCCCGGCGGCTCCCCGGCCCCCGACGACCCCGGCCAGGCCCCTGCTCGTGCCGTTCGCGGCGGTCTTCGGCGTGCTGACCGCGGTGGAGATGGGCTACCTGGCCTGGCTGCTGGTGGACCCCGACGCCGGGTTCGCCACCGTGCCGGTCTGGCCGGTCGCCGTGCTTGCCGGTCTGGCCGTGGTCTGCCTGGTCGGCGCGGTGCTGGTGGTCCTGGGCCGCTGGCGGGGCTGGCTGCCGCTGGCCGTCGGGAGCGCGCTGTCGCTGCTGGTGGTGCTGGCGATCGCGGTGCTGTTCGGCTCCCTGGGTGCCGGCGACGAGACCTGGTGGGCGGTGGTCATGGCGGTGGGCCCGATCGGCGCCCTCGTGCTGGCCTGCCGGGCCCCGGTGCGGGCCTGGACCACGGTCGGCCGCTGATCCCCGGCTAGCCTCGCGACGTGAGCACCGACACAGCCGACGTCATCGTGGTGGGGGCCGGGCTGGCCGGGCTGGTGGCCACCGCCGAGCTGGCCGACGCCGGCAAGCGGGTGCTGCTGGTCGACGCCGAGCCCGAGCAGAACCTGGGCGGGCAGGCGCACTGGTCCTTCGGCGGCCTGTTCCTCGTCGACACCCCCGAGCAGCGCCGGCTGCGGGTGCACGACTCCCTGGAGCTGGCCCGCCAGGACTGGCTGGGCACCGCCGGGTTCGACCGGGACGAGGACCACTGGCCCCGGCAGTGGGCCGAGGCCTACCTGCAGTTCGCCGCGGGGGAGAAGCGCGCCTGGCTGCACCAGATGGGCGTGCGGTTCTTCCCGGTCGTCGGCTGGGCCGAGCGCGGCGGGTACACCGCCACCGGCCACGGCAACTCGGTGCCCCGGTTCCACATCACCTGGGGCACCGGCCCCGGTGTCGTCGCGCCCTTCGAGCGCCGGGTCCGCGACGCCGCGGCCCGCGGGCTGGTGGAGTTCCGCTTCCGGCACCGGGTCACCGGCCTGGTGGTCGAGGACGGCGTGGTCACCGGCGTCCGCGGCGACGTGCTGGAGCCCAGCGACGCACCCCGCGGGGTGGCCACCAGCCGCACCTCGACGGGGGAGTTCGAGCTCGCCGCGCAGGCCGTCGTCGTCACCTCCGGCGGCATCGGGGCCAACCACGACCTGGTGCGCAAGAACTGGCCGGCCCGGCTGGGCCCGGTGCCCGAGCGGCTGCTGTCCGGCGTCCCCGCGCACGTCGACGGGTCGATGCTGCTGACCACGGAGGCGGCCGGCGCCAGCGTGGTCAACCCCGACCGGATGTGGCACTACACCGAGGGCATCGAGAACTGGGACCCGATCTGGGCCCGGCACGGCATCCGGATCCTGCCCGGCCCCAGCTCGCTGTGGTTGGACGCCACCGGCAAGCGGTTGCCGGTGCCGCTGTACCCGGGCTTCGACACCCTGGGCACCCTGGCGCACATCGGCACGACCGGGCACGAGCACACCTGGTTCGTGCTGGACCAGAAGATCGTGGAGAAGGAGTTCACGCTGTCGGGGTCCGAGCAGAACCCCGACCTCACCGGCAAGGACCTCAAGCTGCTGCTCAGCCGGGTCCGCCCGGGTGCTGCGGCACCGGTGCAGGCCTTCCTGGACAAGGGCGCGGACTTCGTGACGGCGACCTCGGTGGCCGAGCTGGTCGAGGGCATGAACCGGATCACCGGCGGCACCCCGCGGCTGGACGCCGCGGCGGTGGAGGCCGAGATCGTGGCCCGCGACCGCGAGATGGCCAATGGCTTCAGCAAGGACGGCCAGGTCACCGCCATCCGCGCGGCCCGCAAGTTCCTCGGCGACAAGCTGATCCGGGTCGTGCCGCCGCACCGGATGCTGGACCCGGCCAACGGGCCGCTGATCGCCGTCCGGCTCAACCTGCTGACCCGCAAGACCCTGGGCGGGCTGGAGACCGACCTGTCCGGCCGGGTGCTGCAGCCCGGCGGTGCGGTGTTCCCGGGCCTGTACGCCGCGGGCGAGGTGTCCGGGTTCGGCGGCGGCGGCATGCACGGCTACCGGTCGCTGGAGGGCACCTTCCTGGGCGGCTGCCTGTTCTCCGGCCGGACCGCGGGCCGGGCGGTCGCCGCGGCGCTGTAGCGGGTCGCCGAGGCGGTGCAGCGGTCAGCCGGCGTCGGCGACCTGGTCGCGGCCGGCGGCCTTGGCCCGGTACAGCGCGGCGTCGGCGGCCGACACCGCGGCGGCGGTCTCCGCGGCGCCGGCGGCGCGGGGGCGCGTGGCGTGCACGCCGACGCTCACCGTGAGCCCGGACCCCGCGTCGCCGTCGGGGGCGCCGGCCCGGGCCCGCCGGGCGTCGGCGAGCAGCCGGGCCGCGGTGGACGCCGTGCCGTCGGCGTCGGTGCCGGGCAGCAGCAGGCCGAACTCGTCCCCGCCCAGCCGGGCGGCGAGGTCGCCGGGACGGCGCAGCGCCGCGGTGAGCAGCCCGGCGACCACGGCCAGCGCCCGGTCCCCGGCGGCGTGCCCGAAGGTGTCGTTGACCTGCTTGAAGTGGTCGACGTCGACCAGCACCAGGCCCAGCGGGGTGCCCTCCCGGGCGCAGCGCTCCCACTCCCGCTCCAGCGCCTCCTCCCAGCCGCGCCGGTTCGCCAGCCCGGTCACCGGGTCCAGGGTGGTCAGCCGCTCGAGGGCCTCGGTCTGGGCGAACAGCAACCGCGCCTGGGCCGAGACCCGGTAGGCGGCGGCGAGGCCGACCAGGTTGACGGTGGCGACCAGGAACACCGCCGTCCCCAGGTCCCGGCCGTCGACCCCGGCGGTGGTGGCCGCCAGCAGGCTGGCCACCGACCAGGCCGGGGCCAGGACGGCGGTGACCGGGAACGGCAGCCGGGCGTGCAGGCAGAGGATCGCCGCCGAGTGCAGGCTCAGCAGCAGCCAGCCGGTGGAGGTGCGGTCCCCGCCCAGGGCCAGCGCGACCAGCGCGTAGACCCCGAAGCCCACCACCACGACCCGGGCGGTCGCGCGGTAGGTCGGGGTGCGCCCGACGGCCGCCATCACCGCGACGGCCGCGGCGGCAAGCACGACGTGGTCGCTGAGGCCCAGCAGCCCCCAGGCCGGCCCGCGGAGCAGGTTGACCACGAAGAACACCACGTTGTAGACCAGCACCAGGCCGGCCACGAGCAGCACGTCCCGGCGCAGGCCGGGCAGCTGGGTGGCCAGGAAGCGGTCCTCCTGGGCGGGGTCGACCAGCCGCGCGGTGGAGCGGTTCAACGCAGCGGGCACGGCACATCACGGGCATGCGCTCCGCGCGGGTCGGCCCGGGGTGCCCGGGAGGCAGCCGGTGCCCCGCGCGCGGGCTGCGAGACTGGACGGCGTGCCTCCCGCCCTCGACCCCTCCGTCGCCGATCTCCTGCGCCGCACCCCGGACGGCCTGGTCGCCGCCGTCGCCCAGCAGCACGACACCGGCGAGGTGCTGATGCTGGCCTGGATGGACGACGAGGCGCTGCGCCGCACCCTGGCCACCGGCGAGGCCACCTACTGGTCGCGCAGCCGCGGTGAGTACTGGGTCAAGGGCGCCACCAGCGGCCACCACCAGGCCGTCCGCGAGGTCCGGCTGGACTGCGACGGCGACGCGCTGCTGCTGCTGGTCGACCAGACCGGGCCGGCCTGCCACACGGGGGAGCGCACCTGCTTCCACCGTCCGCTCGAGGTCACCGCGCCGGAGGTGTCCCGTGCAGTTGGGTGAGACGACCCCGTTCGACCAGCTCGGCGAGGGCCCCGTCCTCCCGGTCACCCGGCGGCTGCTGGCCGACTCCGAGACCGCGGTCGGCGTCTACCGCAAGCTCGCCGGCAACCGGCCGGGCACCGTGCTGCTGGAGTCCGCCGAGCAGGGCAAGCAGTGGTCGCGGTACAGCTTCGTCGGCGTCGCCAGCGCCGGGGTGCTCACCGAGCGGGACGGCGCCGCGCTGTGGCTGGGTGACCCGCTGCCCGGGTTCACCGACGACCTGCCGGCCGACCCGCTGGCCGCCGTCCGGACGCTGGCCCGCCGGCTGCGCACCCCCCGCGCGCCCGGGCTGCCCCCGCTGACCGGCGGGCTGGTCGGCTACCTGGGCTACGACGTCGTCCGGCGGCTGGAGCGGCTGCCCGAGACCGCCGTGGACGACCTGGGCATGCCCGAGCTGGCGATGACGCTGGTGACCGACCTGGCCGTGCTGGACCACCACGACGCCACCGTGCTGCTGATCGCCAACGCCTTCGCCCGCACCCCCGAGGCCTACGCCGACGCGGTCGGCCGCCTGGACGCGATGGCCACCGCGCTCACCCGGGCCTCCCCGCCCGGGGTGGCGGAGCTGACCACCGCCGACCCGGCGACGGTCTACGACGCGGTGACCAGCAACATGGCGCCTGGGGAGTACGAGGCCGGCGTCGAGGCCGTCCGCGAGCACGTCCGCGCCGGCGACGTCTTCCAGACCGTGCTGTCCCAGCGGTTCAGCCGGCCGACCGACGTCGACGCGCTGGACCTCTACCGCGTGCTGCGGGCGTCGAACCCCTCGCCGTACATGTACCTGCTCCGGTTCGCCGGCCGCGAGTCGCCCTTCGACGTGGTCGGGTCCTCCCCGGAGGCGCTGGTGACCGTGACCGGCGACCACGCCGTGGTGCACCCGCCGGCCGGCACCCGCCCGCGCGGCGGCTCGCCGGAGGAGGACGCCCGGTTCACCGAGGAGCTGCTGGCCGACCCCAAGGAGCGGGCCGAGCACGTGATGCTGGTCGACCTGGCCCGCAACGACCTGGGCCGGGTCTGCGTCCCGGGCACCGTCGAGGTCGCGGACTTCATGCGGGTCGAGCGGTACAGCCACGTCATGCACCTGGTGTCCACCGTGGCCGGTCAGGTCCGGCCCGGGCGCGACGCCCTGGACGTGTTCGACGCGACCTTCCCGGCCGGCACCGTGTCCGGGGCGCCCAAGCCGCGGGCGATGGAGGTCATCGAGTCCCTGGAGCCGACCCGGCGCGCGCTCTACGCCGGGACCGTCGGGTACCTGGACGCCAGCGGCGACATGGACATGGCCATCGCGATCCGCACGGCGGTGCTGCACGGGGGGACGGCGTACGTGCAGGCCGGCGCCGGGGTGGTGGCCGACAGCGACGCGGACGCCGAGCAGGCCGAGACCCGGCACAAGGCCCGGGCGGTGCTGTCGGCGATCGCCACGGCCGAGGGGCTGCGCGAGCTGTGACCGCCCCCGAGACCGCCCCCGGGACCGCCCAGGCGCCGAACGTCCGACGGGAGCTCACGGCTGCCGTCGTCCTGTGCGCGGCCGGTGGCGCACTGGCGCTGTCGGCCGGTGGCCAGACGTGGGCCGAGGTCGCGGTGACCCGGCAGGCGCCGCTGCCGCCGGTGGCCGCCGTGCTGACCGGCGGCACCATCGCGCCGCTGGTCCCGGCCTGCGGGTTGCTGCTGCTGGCCGCCGCGGTCGCGGTGTTCGCCCTGCGCGGGTGGGGCCGCACGGTGCTGGGCGTGCTGGTGGCCGCCGCCGGTGCCGCCGTCGCGGTGGCCGCGGTGCGCGGGCTGACCGGCTCGGTGGACGTCGACACCGGCGACCTGGGGTCCCAGGTCGGGCTGGGCGGCGCGCAGGTCGACGTGCACGTCGTCGCCGGCTGGCCGGTGCTGGCCCTGGTGGCCGGGGTGCTCGGGCTGGCCGGCGGGGTGCTGGTGACCCTGCGCGGCCGGGGCTGGCCGGGCATGGGCCAGCGCTACCAGCGGGCCGGTGCCGCCCGCCCGGTGCGGCCGGGCCGGCCGGAGTCGCCCGAGGACCGCCACCAGGCGGCGTGGAAGGCGCTGGACGGCGGCACGGACCCGACCGAGGACGACGGGGGAGCACGGTGACCCGGCTGCCCGCGTGGCCGGTCGACCTCTCTATGGTGTCCCCACCGATCCGACCGGTGAGGGAGCACGCGTGATGAGCACAGCCGTAGTCGAGATCCGGAGCACCCGGTCGTGAACGTCCTCATGGACATCGTCGCCGGCGTCCGCGAGGACGTCGCCGCCCGCCAGGCCGCCCTGCCGCTGGTGGAGGTGCAGGCCGCCGCCCGAGACGCCCGCCCCGCCCTGGACGCCCTCGCCGCCCTGCGCGCCCCCGGCGTCGGGGTGATCGCCGAGGTCAAGCGCACCAGCCCGTCCAAGGGCGAGCTGGCCCGGATCGAGGACCCCGCGTCCCTCGCCGTCCGCTACGCCGACGGCGGCGCCCGGGTGATCAGCGTGCTCACCGAGCGGCGCCGGTTCCACGGCAGCCAGGCCGACCTGGCCGCCGTCCGGGCCGCGGTCGACGTCCCGTTGCTGTGCAAGGACTTCGTGGTCTCCAGCTACCAGGTGCACGAGGCCCGGGCGATCGGCGCGGACCTGGTGCTGCTCATCGTCGGGGCGCTGGAGCAGAACGCGCTGGTCGGCCTGCTCGAGCGGGTCGAGTCCCTCGGCATGACCGCCCTGGTCGAGGTGCACACCGAGGCCGAGGCCTCCCGGGCGCTGGAGGCCGGCGCCTCGGTGATCGGGGTCAACGCCCGGGACCTCACCACGCTGGAGATGCACCACGAGACCTTCGAGCTGATCGCCCCCGGGCTGCCCACCGAGATCGTCAAGGTCGCGGCGTCGGGCGTGAAGGGCCCGCGGGACCTGATCAAGTACGCCGGCGCCGGCGCCGACGCCGTCCTGGTGGGCGAGGGGCTCGTCACCGCCCCGGACGCCCGGCAGGCCGTCGCCGACCTGGTCACCGCCGGGTCGCACCCGGCCACCCCCCGCGCCACCCGCTGAGCAACCCGGGGACACTGGGGCGGTGACCACCACCGCCCCCGTGCCCCCGTCCGACGCGAGCCTGTCCCGGCCGCGCCCGGAGTGGCCCGACGCGACGGGGCACTTCGGCCCCTACGGCGGCCGCTTCGTGCCCGAGGCCCTGATCGCCGCCCTCGACGAGCTGTCCGAGGCCTACGAGGCCATGCGGGTCGACCCCGCGTTCCTGGTCGAGTTCGAGCGGCTGCACCGCGACTACACCGGCCGGCCCTCGCCGATCACCGAGGTGCCCCGGTTCGCCGAGCACTGCGGCGGCGCCCGGGTGCTGCTCAAGCGCGAGGACCTGAACCACACCGGCTCGCACAAGATCAACAACGTGCTGGGCCAGGCGCTGCTGACCAAGCGGATCGGCAAGAAGCGGGTCATCGCCGAGACCGGCGCCGGCCAGCACGGCGTCGCCACCGCCACGGCCGCCGCGCTCATGGGCCTGGAGTGCACGGTCTACATGGGCGAGGAGGACACCCGGCGCCAGGCGCTCAACGTCGCCCGGATGCGGCTGCTGGGCGCCGAGGTCATCCCGGTGACCACCGGCTCGAGGACCCTCAAGGACGCCATCAACGAGGCCTTCCGCGACTGGGTGACGAACGTGGAGACCACCAACTACGTCTTCGGCACCGTCGCCGGCCCGCACCCCTTCCCGGCGATGGTCCGGGACTTCCAGCGCGTCATCGGCGACGAGGCCCGCGCCCAGCTGCTGGCCCGCGAGGGCCGGCTGCCCGACGCCGTCCTGGCCTGCGTCGGCGGCGGCTCCAACGCCATCGGCATCTTCACCGCCTTCGTGCCCGACGCCGACGTCCGGCTGGTCGGGCTGGAGGCCGGCGGCGACGGCGTGGAGACCGGGCGGCACGCCTCCTCGATCACCGGCGGCGACCCCGGCGTGCTGCACGGCGCGCGGTCCTACCTGCTGCAGGACGCGCACGGCCAGACCGTCGAGTCGCACTCGATCTCGGCCGGCCTGGACTACCCCGGCGTCGGGCCCGAGCACAGCTACCTGCACGACATGGGCCGCGCCGAGTACCGCCCGGTCACCGACAGCCAGGCCATGGAGGCCTTCGCGCTGCTGTGCCGCACCGAGGGCATCATCCCGGCGATCGAGAGCGCGCACGCCCTGGCCGGCGCGATCACGCTGGGCAAGGAGATGGGTCCCGACGCGCTGCTGCTGGTCAACCTCTCCGGCCGCGGGGACAAGGACGTCGAGACCGCGAGCGCCTGGTTCGGCCTGGCCGAGCACACCGCCCCCACCGACGGCGACGAGCGCGCGGTCGAGGAGGGACGCGGCGGCGAGCCCGGCCCGCCGCTGGGCGACGCCGACCACACCACCGTCCAGGACGGGGACGCGCTGTGAACTCCCAGCTGGACACCCGCATCGGCGCCGCGAAGGCCGAGGGCCGGGCCGCGCTGATCGCCTACCTGCCGGTGGGCTACCCCGACGTCCCGACCTCGATCGAGGCCATGGTCGCCGCGGTCGAGGGCGGCGCGGACGTCGTGGAGATCGGGGTGCCGTACTCCGACCCCGGCATGGACGGGCCGACCATCCAGGAGGCCGTGGACGTCGCCGTCCGGGCCGGTGTGGGCATGGCCGACGTGCTGTCCGCGGTGTCCGCGGTCGCCGCGGCCGGCGCGGTCCCCGTGGTGATGAGCTACTGGAACCCGATCGAGCGCTACGGCGTCGAGCGGTTCGCCACCGACCTGGCCGCCGCCGGGGGAGCAGGGGCGATCACCCCCGACCTCATCCCCGACGAGGCCGGCGCGTGGCTGGCCGCCAGCGACGCGGCCGGGCTGGACCGGGTCTTCCTGGTCGCGCCGTCCTCGACCGACGCCCGGCTGGCGATGACCCTGGCGGCCTGCCGCGGGTTCGTCTACGCCGCCTCCACCATGGGCGTCACCGGCACCCGGTCCACCGTCGGGGACACCGCCCAGGCCCTGGTCACCCGGACCCGCGAGGTCGCCCCCGACCTCGCGGTCTGCGTCGGTCTCGGGGTCAGCGACGGCGACCAGGCCGCCGAGGTCGCCGGGTTCGCCGACGGCGTCATCGTCGGCTCGGCCTACGTCCGCCAGCTGCTGGACGGCCACGGCCCCGCCGGGGTGCGCGCGCTGTCCGAGGACCTCGCGGCGGGGGTGCGGCGCCGGTGACCGCCGACCTGCTCGCCTCCATCCCCAGCCCCAGCCAGGGCGTCTGGGAGATCGGGCCGTTCCCGCTGCGCGCCTACGCGCTGTGCATCATCGCCGGGATCGTGCTGGCCGCCTGGATCACCGAGAAGCGCTTCGTCGCCCGCGGCGGTGCCCCCGGCGACGTCCTGGACATCGCCGTCTGGGCGGTGCCCTTCGGCATCGTCGGCGGTCGGCTCTACCACGTGATCACCACCCCCGAGCCCTACTGGGGCGCCGACGGCGACCCCGTCCGGGCGCTCTACATCTGGGAGGGCGGCCTGGGCATCTGGGGCGCCATCGCCCTGGGCGGGGTGGGTGCCTGGATCGCCTGCCGGCGCCGCGGCATCCCGCTGCCGGTCTTCGCCGACGCCCTGGCACCCGGTCTGCTGGTCGCCCAGGCGGTGGGCCGGCTGGGGAACTACTTCAACCAGGAGCTCTTCGGCCGGCCGACCACGCTGCCGTGGGGCCTGGAGATCGCCCCGCAGTTCCGCCCGGCCGGCTACGAGCAGTTCGCCACGTTCCAGCCCACGTTCCTCTACGAGCTGCTGTGGAACCTGGCGGCCGCGGCGGTCGTCGTCTGGGCCGACCGGAGGTTCCAGCTGTCCCACGGCCGCGCGTTCGCGCTCTACGTGGCCGCCTACTGCCTGGGCCGCGGCTGGATCGAGATGCTCCGCATCGACACCGCCGAGCGGTTCTTCGGCGTCCGGCTCAACGTGTTCACCGCGGTCGTCGTCGGTGTCGCGGCGGTCGCCTACCTCGTCTGGCAGCGTGGCCGCCCCCGGGAGCAGCTGACCCGGGGCGACGAGTTCCGGGCCAGGGCCGACGAGGGGACGGCGGCCGCCGAGCCGACCGTCGAGGACGACGAACCGGCCGGCGCTGCACCTGCGGAACCGCGGAAACCCGAGCCCTGATCGAGACGTTCGCCTCACCTCCTGGGCGTGTCGCGACGATGTCGGATCTGTGTACTCTCGGCCAGCAGCCTCCCGGCGATCCCGGGTGGTCAGCCGACGTCGGAACCGGGCCAGCGACGCCCCGCGCCACGACAGCCCGCGGGCCCACCGCCCGAGGTGCGCGAACCCCGACGATCAGCTGAACGGCCCCCGTCGTCGAACCACCGAACCACCCGGTGTCCTGCCCCCCGCCCGCCCAAGACCAGCCGGCCGGGCCCCTCGCGGGCCCCCCGCCGTCGACGGGAGTGACATGTCCCCCACGCAGTCCGGCACCGCACCCTCCGGGACCCGGGTCCCGTTCTCGGCCGTCCCGGCGGCCTCGGGCCTCTACGACCCGGCCAACGAGCACGACGCCTGCGGTGTGGCCTTCGTGGCCGACGCCCAGGGCCGGCGCTCGCGGTCGATCGTGGCCATGGGCCTCACGGCGCTGCACAACCTGGACCACCGCGGCGCCGCCGGCTCCGAGCCGAACTCCGGCGACGGCGCGGGCATCCTCACCCAGGTCCCCGACGCCCTGCTGCGGGCCACCGCCGACTTCGACCTGCCGCCGGCGGGGGAGTACGCCGCGGGCGTGGCCTTCCTGCCCCAGGACGACGCTGAGCGCGCCGAGCGGGTCGCCGACGTGGCCCGCCTGGCCGCCGAGGAGGGCCTGGTCGTCCTCGGCTGGCGCGAGCTGCCGATCGACCCCGAGGGCGCCGACATCGGCCCCACCGCGCTGGCGGTCATGCCGCACTTCGCCCAGCTGTTCGTCGCCGAGGCCACCGCGGCCCGCGCCGACGCCACCGCCTTCGGCGGCGCCACCACCAGCCACGGGGTCACCCGGCTGGAGCGGCGTGCCTTCGTGCTGCGCAAGCGCGCCGAGCGCGCGGCGACCGAGGCGGGGAGCTCGCTGTACTTCGCCTCGCTGTCCTCCCGGACGATCACCTACAAGGGCATGCTGACCACCGACCAGCTGCCCGCGTTCTTCCCGGACCTGACCGACGAGCGCTACGTCTCGGCGATCGCGCTGGTGCACAGCCGGTTCTCCACCAACACCTTCCCGAGCTGGCCGCTGGCCCACCCGTTCCGGGCGATCGCGCACAACGGCGAGATCAACACCATCAAGGGCAACCGGAACCGCATGCGGGCCCGCGAGGCCAAGCTGCACACCGACCTGTTCGACGGCCCCGCGGGCCCGGCGTCCGAGCTCGGCCTGGAGCGGATCTTCCCGCTCACCGCCGGCGACTTCAGCGACTCCGCGACCTTCGACGAGGTGCTGGAGCTGCTGCACCTGTCCGGTCGCTCGCTGCCGCACGCGCTGCTGATGATGATCCCCGAGGCGTGGGAGAATCACGCCGAGATGGACGCCGCCCGCCGGGCGTTCTACCGCTTCCACTCCGCGGTCATGGAGCCCTGGGACGGGCCGGCCTGCGTCTGCTTCACCGACGGCACGCTGATCGGTGCGGTCCTGGACCGCAACGGCCTGCGCCCGGGTCGCTGGTGGCGGACCAAGGACGACGTCGTCGTCCTCGCCTCGGAGGTCGGCGTGCTCGACATCCCGGCCGCCGACGTCGTGGCCAAGGGCCGGCTCAAGCCGGGCCGGATGTTCCTGCTGGACACCGCCCAGGGCCGGATGATCCCCGACGACGAGGTCAAGGGCGCCCTGGCCGCCGAGCAGCCCTACGACGACTGGCTGCACGCCGGGCTGATCCACCTGCCCTCGCTGCCCGAGCGCCGCCGCTCGCGGCCCAGCCACGAGTCCGTCGTCCGGCGCCAGCTGCTGTTCGGCTACACCGAGGAGCAGCTGCGCATCCTGCTGCAGCCGATGGCCGCCAGCGGCGCCGAGCCGATCGGCTCGATGGGCACCGACACCCCGGTCGCCGCGCTGTCGGACCGCTCCCGGCTGCTCTACGACTACTTCAACCAGCTCTTCGCGCAGGTGACCAACCCGCCGCTGGACGCCATCCGCGAGGAGCTGGTGACCAGCCTGGGCCGCACCTTCGGCCCCGAGGGCAACCTGCTCGCGGCCAACCCGGCGTCCTGCCGGCAGGTCGTGCTGCCCTTCCCGGTCATCGACAACGACGAGCTGGCCAAGATCCTGCACATCGACGACGACGGCGACCTGCCCGGCTTCGCCGCGGTGCGGATCACCGGCCACTTCGACGTCAACGGCGGCGGCGCGGCGCTGGAGAAGGCGATCGGCGACCTGCAGACCAAGGTCAGCAAGGCCATCGCCGCCGGCGCCCGGGTCATCGTGCTGTCCGACCGGGACTGCGACGAGCAGCGCGCCCCCATCCCGTCGCTGCTGATGACCGCCGCCGTCCACCACCACCTGGTGCGCGAGCGCACCCGGATGGAGGTCGGCCTGGTCGTCGAGTCCGGCGACTGCCGCGAGGTGCACCACGTCGCGCTGCTGCTGGGCTACGGCGCCGCCGCGGTCAACCCCTACCTGGCCTTCGAGAGCGTCGAGGACCTGATCCGGGACGGCCTGCTCACCGGTGTCCAGCCCGCCCAGGCCGTCCGCAACGTGGTCAAGGCCATGGGCAAGGGCGTCCTGAAGGTCATGAGCAAGATGGGCATCAGCACCGTCGGCTCGTACACGATGGCGCAGATCTTCGAGGCCGTCGGCCTGTCGCACGACCTGGTCGAGAAGTACTTCACCGGGACGTCGTCGACCCTGGGCGGCGTCGGCCTGGACGTGCTGGCCGAGGAGGTGGCCATGCGCCACCGCCGCGCCTACCCGTCCAACCCGACCGAGGTCGCGCACCGCAAGCTCACCGTGGGCGGTGAGTACCAGTGGCGCCGCGAGGGCGAGATCCACCTGTTCAACCCCGAGACGGTCTTCCTGCTGCAGCACGCCACCCGCTCGCGGCAGTACGACGTGTTCCAGAAGTACACCGACGCGGTCGACCAGCTCTCCCGCGACGCCTCGACCCTGCGCGGTCTCTTCGGCTTCCGGGAGGGCGTCCGCCCGTCGGTGCCGATCGAGGAGGTCGAGCCGGTCAGCGAGATCGTCAAGCGGTTCTCCACCGGGGCGATGAGCTACGGCTCGATCTCCCAGGAGGCGCACCAGACCCTCGCCATCGCGATGAACCGCCTGGGCGGCAAGTCCAACACCGGCGAGGGCGGCGAGGACCCCGACCGCTTCACCCCCGACGAGAACGGCGACCTGCGCCGCTCGGCGATCAAGCAGGTGGCCAGCGGCCGGTTCGGCGTGACGAGCGAGTACCTGGTCAACGCCGACGACATCCAGATCAAGATGGCCCAGGGCGCGAAGCCCGGCGAGGGCGGCCAGCTGCCCGGCTCCAAGGTCTACCCGTGGGTGGCCCGGACCCGGCACTCCACGCCCGGCGTCGGCCTGATCTCCCCGCCGCCGCACCACGACATCTACTCCATCGAGGACCTCAAGCAGCTCATCCACGACCTGAAGAACGCCAACGACCAGGCGCGGGTGCACGTCAAGCTGGTCTCCGAGGTGGGGGTCGGCACGGTCGCGGCGGGTGTCTCCAAGGCCCACGCCGACGTCGTCCTGATCTCCGGGCACGACGGCGGCACGGGTGCCGCGCCGCTGACGTCGCTCAAGCACGCCGGCTCGCCGTGGGAGCTCGGCCTGGCCGAGACCCAGCAGACCCTGCTGGTCAACGGCCTGCGCGACCGGATCACCGTGCAGGTCGACGGCCAGATGAAGACCGGCCGCGACGTGGTCATCGCCGCGCTGCTCGGCGGCGAGGAGTTCGGCTTCGCCACCGCGCCGCTGGTGGTCAGCGGCTGCGTGATGATGCGGGTCTGCCACCTGGACACCTGCCCGGTCGGCGTGGCCACCCAGAACCCCGAGCTGCGCAAGCGCTTCACCGGCCAGCCCGAGTTCGTGGTCACGTTCTTCGAGTTCCTCGCCCAGCAGGTCCGCGAGCTGCTCGCCCAGCTCGGCTTCCGCTCGATCGCCGACGCCGTCGGCCAGGTCGAGGTGCTCGAGACCCGCGCCGCGGTGGAGCACTGGAAGGCCGCCGGGCTGGACCTCAGCCCCGTGCTGGCCCTGCCCGAGCTGCCCGAGGGTGCCCCGCGCCGTCGGATGCGCGGCCAGGACCACGGGCTGGACGTCGCGCTGGACCAGACGCTGATCCAGCTCTGCGAGGGCGCGCTGCTCGACGCCCGCCCGGTGAGCCTGCAGCTGCCGGTGCGCAACGTGAACCGCACCGTCGGCACGATGCTCGGCGCGATGGTCACCCGGCGCTTCGGCGGCGAGGGCCTGCCCGAGGGCACCATCGACCTCACCTTCGAGGGGTCGGCCGGCCAGTCCTTCGGCGCCTTCGTGCCCGCGGGCATCACCATGCGGCTGCTCGGCGACGCCAACGACTACGTCGGCAAGGGCCTGTCCGGTGGCCGGATCGTCGTCCGGCCCGACCCCTCGGCCAGCTTCGCGGCCGAGGACGCGGTCATCGCCGGCAACGTGATCGGCTACGGCGCCACCGGCGGGGAGATCTTCCTGCGCGGGCGGGTCGGCGAGCGGTTCTGCGTGCGCAACTCCGGCGCGCTGGCCATCGTCGAGGGCGTCGGCGACCACGCCTGCGAGTACATGACCGGTGGCCGGGCGATCATCCTGGGCGAGACCGGGCGCAACGTGGCCGCGGGCATGAGCGGCGGCATCGCCTACGTGCTGGACCTGGCCGTGCACCGGGTCAACGGCGAGATGGTCGACGTCGAGTCGCTGTCCACCGAGGACTCGCTGTGGTTGCGGGAGACCCTGACCCGCTACCGCGAGGAGACCGGTTCGACCGTGGCCAGCTCGCTGCTGGCCGACTGGGGCCGCTGGTCCGAGCGGTTCAGCGTGATCATGCCGAGGGACTACCGCCGCGCGATGGAGGCCCGTCGGGCCGCCGAGGCCGCGGGGTACGACGTCGACCGTGCAGTGATGGAGGCAGCTCGTGGCTGACAGCACCGGATTCCTGAAGTTCGAGCGGTCCGTGCCGCCCCGGCGGCCCGTCGACGTCCGCATCCGGGACTGGAAGGAGGTCTACCTCGAGCGCCAGGCCGGCGGCGAGGAGGCCTTCACCTCGGCCACCCTGCGCACGCAGGCGGCCCGCTGCATGGACTGCGGCATCCCGTTCTGCCACCACGGCTGCCCGCTGGGGAACCTGATCCCCGAGTGGAACGACCTGGTGCGCCGGGACGACTGGCGCGAGGCCATCGAGCGGCTGCACGCCACGAACAACTTCCCGGAGTTCACCGGGCGGCTGTGCCCGGCGCCCTGCGAGGGCTCCTGCGTGCTCAACCTGACCGAGTCGCCGGTGACCATCAAGCAGGTCGAGGTCGAGATCATCGACCGGGCCTTCGCCGAGGGCTGGGTCACCCCGCAGCCGCCGGCGGAGCTGTCGGGCAAGAAGGTCGCCGTGGTCGGCTCCGGCCCCGCCGGGCTGGCCGCCGCCCAGCAGCTGACCCGGGCCGGGCACGAGGTCACCGTCTTCGAGCGGGCCGACGCGGTCGGCGGGCTGATGCGCTACGGCATCCCCGAGTTCAAGATGGAGAAGCGCCACCTGGACCGCCGGTTGGACCAGATGCGCGCCGAGGGCACCCGGTTCGTCACCGGGGTCGAGGTCGGCGCCGAGGGCTCCGACGTCACCGTGGCCCAGCTGCGCGAGGACTTCGACGCCGTCGTCCTGTCCGGCGGGGCCACCGTCGGCCGCGACCTGCCCGCCCCGGGCCGGGAGCTGGCCGGCATCCACCTGGCCATGGAGTTCCTGCCCTACGGCAACAAGCAGGCGCTCGGCGAGCTGGACAGCCCGCCGATCAACGCCGAGGGCAAGCACGTGGTGATCATCGGCGGCGGCGACACCGGCGCCGACTGCCTGGGCACCTCGCACCGGCAGGGCGCGGCCTCGGTCGCGCAGCTGGAGATCATGCCCGAGCCGCCGTCGTCCCGGGGGCCGAAGAACCCCTGGCCGACCTACCCGATGGTCATGCGGGTCTCCTCGGCCCACGAGGAGGGCGGCGACCGGATCTACGCCGTCAACACCGAGCGGTTCGTCGACGACGGCGCCGGCAACGTCAAGGCGATCCTGGTGCACGACGTGGAGATGGTGGACGGGAAGTTCACCAAGGTCGAGGGCACCGAGCGCGAGCTCCCCGCCGACCTGGTGTTCCTGGCCATGGGCTTCACCGGTGCGCAGAAGGAGGGCCTCGTCGAGGGCCTGGGCGTCGACGTCGACGGGCGCGGCAACGTCGTCCGGGACGCGGAGTTCATGTCCTCGGTCCCGGGGGTGTTCGTGGCCGGTGACATGGGCCGCGGCCAGTCCCTGATCGTCTGGGCCATCGCCGAGGGACGGGCCGCCGCCGGCGCCGTCGACAGCTGGCTGACCGGCTCCTCGATGCTGCCCCGACCGATCACCCCGACGGCCGTCGCGCTCCGCTGACCTGCGCATAGACGTCCTGGACGTCTGATCCGACACCCTCTCGCCCCCGCCTCCCGGGGTCGGGAGGGTGTCGTGTCTTGCACTAGCGTGAGCGGCATGAGCCGTCGCGCCAAGATCGTCTGCACCCTGGGCCCCGCCGTGGGCTCGGCCGAGCAGATCACCGCCCTCGTCGAGTCCGGCATGGACGTCGCCCGCCTGAACTTCAGCCACGGCGAGCACGCCGACCACGAGCGCAACTACCACCTGGTCCGCCAGGCCTCGGACGCCGTGGGCCGCGCGGTCGCCGTCCTCGCCGACCTGCAGGGCCCCAAGATCCGCCTCGGCCGCTTCGCCGACGGCCCGGTGGTGTGGGAGACCGGTTCCCGCGTCTGCATCACCGTCGAGGAGGTCATGGGCACCGCCGAGCGGGTCGGCACCACCTACAAGAACCTGGCCAACGACGTCCGCGTCGGTGACCGGCTGCTCGTCGACGACGGCAACCTCGCCCTCACCGTGGTCGAGGTCGACGGCCCCGACGTGTGGTGCCTGGTGCTCGAGGGCGGCAAGGTCTCCAACAACAAGGGCCTCTCGCTGCCCGGGGTCGCCGTCAGCGTCCCGGCGATGAGCGAGAAGGACGAGGAGGACCTCCGGTTCGCCCTGGCCCTCGGCGTGGACTTCATCGCGCTGTCGTTCGTCCGGCGGGCCGAGGACGCGGAGCTGGTCCGCGAGATCATGCGCCAGATGGACGTCGACCTCCCGGTCATCGCCAAGCTGGAGAAGCCCGAGGCGGTCGAGAACCTCGAGGCGATCGTGGAGGCCTTCGACGGCATCATGGTCGCCCGCGGCGACCTGGGCGTGGAGCTGCCGCTGGAGCAGGTCCCGATGGTGCAGAAGCGCGCCGTGCAGGCCGCCCGCGAGCGCAACAAGCCGGTCATCGTGGCCACCCAGATGCTCGAGTCGATGATCAACTCCTCGCGGCCGACCCGGGCGGAGGCCTCCGACGTCGCCAACGCGGTGCTCGACGGCGCCGACGCGGTGATGCTGTCGGGGGAGACCTCGGTGGGCAAGTTCCCGATCGCCGCCGTCCGCACCATGGAGCGGATCATCGACGCGGTCGAGACCGACGAGGTCCGGGTGCCCGCGCTGGTGCGCCAGTCCCGCTCGCGGTCCGGGGCGATCGTCAAGGCCGCCCGCGAGATCGGCGAGGCCCTCGACGTCGACGCGCTCGCCGCCTTCACGATGACCGGTGACACGGTCCGCCGGCTGGCCGCGCTGCACACCCGGCTGCCGATCCTGGCCTTCACCACCGACCCCCGGGTGCGCAGCCGGATGGCGCTGTCGTGGGGCGTGGAGACCTTCCTGGTGCCGCAGGTCGGGCACACCGACGACATGGTCGGCCAGGTCGACTTCTCCCTGCTGTCGATCGGCCGGCTCAAGGAGGGCGACCGCGTGATCGTCGTCGCCGGCTCCCCGCCGAACGTGCAGGGCTCGACCAACCTGATCCGCGTCCACGAGATCGGTACGCATGCGTGAGTGAGTCCCCGGCGGCGGCCCTCCTCGAGGTCCTCGACCTCGAGGAGCGGTCCACCGACCTGTACGTGGGCCGGACGCCGAGCAGCCCGCTGCAGCGGGTGTTCGGCGGTCAGGTCGCCGCCCAGGCGCTCACCGCGGCCACCCGCACGGTCCCCGACGGCCGGGGGGTGCACTCGCTGCACTCCTACTTCCTGCGCCCGGGCGACCCGCACGAGGAGCTGCGCTACGAGGTCGACCGGATCCGCGAGGGCCGGTCGTTCTCCACGCGCCGCGTCGTCGGCCGGCAGACCCGCAAGGGCGAGGACGTCGCCGTCTTCGCGCTGACGGCGGACTTCACCGCGGGGGAGGCCCCGGTCGTCGAGCATTCGCTGCCCATGCCGCAGGTGCCCCCCGCCGAGTCGCTGCCCGGCATCGACGAGGTCAGCGCCGCGCACCCGGGGCGGGCCACGGGTGCCCGGGCGTTCGCCCGGGTGGTCGAGCAGCGCTTCCTCGAGGACCCGTTCGACCCGGCGCCGAAGACCCCGCCGCACACCCAGAGCCACACCTGGTTCCGGGTGACCGGCCGGCTGCCCGACGACCCCGGGGTGCACGCCGCCGCGCTGACGTTCGTGTCGGACCTGACACTGCTGTCGGCGGGGCTGGCCCGGATCGGCGGCGGGTGGGGCGGCGAGCACGTGGGCGCCTCGCTGGACCACGCGGTCTGGTTCCACCGGCCGGTCCGCGCCGACCAGTGGTTCCTCTACGAGACCGACAGCCCGGCCGCCGCGTCGGGCCGGGCGATGAACCTGGGCCAGATCTGGGCCGCGGACGGCACCCACGTGGCGACCGTGGCCCAGGAGGGCCTCATCCGGTCACTCGACGGCTGAGGTCTCCTCGTCCCGCTCGGCCTCGACGGCCTTGGGGACGGTGCTGAACTCGACCGGGTCGGCGGGCTCGGCCTCCGGGGCTGCCTCGACCTCCTGGGCGGCCTGCGCCTCCGCTGCGGCGGCCGCGCGTGCCGCCCGGGCCTCGGCGGCCGCGGCCTCGGCGGTGGCGGCGGCCTCGGCGAAGTCGTTCGCCAGCCAGTCGTGCGCCTCGCGGAGCAGCGTCCACAGCCGCTCGACGTGCCGGCGCTGCGTCGCCGGGGCGCCGAGGGCCACCCGCAGCACGACCTCCCCGGAGATCGAGGTGTGGGTCAGGAACACCTCGCCGCCGTCGTTGAGCCGCTCCAGCAGGGTCATGGTCGCGACGTCGGCGTCCACCCCGCGCGCCCAGCGGGGCTTGAGGCAGACCAGCGAGAGCGGGTGCGGCGCGACGACGTCGAACCGGTCGTCGGCCCCGACCCAACCGGCCAGCTCCTGGGCGAGGGCGACGGCTCCGCGGACGTGCTCGCGCAGGCCCTCGGCGCCGTACCAGCGGACGACGAACCACAGCTTGAGCGCGCGGAACCGGCGGCCCAGCTCGATCTGCCAGTCCCGGTAGTCCACGACCGTGCCGCTGTCGGTGGCCGCGTTGCGCAGGTACTCGGGGAGGATCGCGAGGGCGCCGGTGAGCGCGGCCCGGTCGGCGGTCCAGAACAGCGTGGCGTCGAAGCCGGTGAGCAGCCACTTGTGCGCGTCGGTGGTGTAGCTGTCGGCCCACTCCACCCCGGCCTGCAGGGGGCGCAGCTCGGGGGCGACGGCCGACACCCCGGCCCAGGCGGCGTCGACGTGCAGCCACACGCCGCGGTCCCGGCAGATCGGGCCGAGGGCGTCCAGCGGGTCGAACGCGCCGGTGGAGGTGGTGCCGGAGGTGGCGCACACCATGACGGGGGTGAACCCGCGGGCGACGTCGGAGTCGATCCGGCGGGCCAGCTCCTCGGGCCGCATGGCCAGGTCGCCGTCGACGGGGACGACCCGGACGGCGTCGGAGCCCAGGCCGGCGATGCGGGCGGCCTTCTCCATGCTGGAGTGCGTCTGGGCGGAGACGTAGACGGTCATGGCGCCGGGCTCGACGCCGCTGCGGACGGTGCGCCCGCCGGTGGCCCGGTGCAGGGCGGCCAGCAGGGCCACCAGGTTGGCCCCGGAGCTGGAGTCCTGGACGACGCCGCCGCCGGTGCTGCCGTGGGTGAAGGACTCCGGCAGGCCGAGCAGCTCGACGAACCAGTCCATGACGTGCTGCTCGAGCTCGGTGCAGGCCGGGCTGGTCACCCAGGACATGCCCTGCACGCCCAGCGCGGAGCTGACCAGGTCACCGAGGACAGAGGGCCCTGACGTGTTGGCGGGGAAGTACCCGAAGAACCCGGGGTGCTGCCAGTGCGTCAGCCCCGGGACGACGATCCGGTCCAGGTCGGCGAGCACGTCGGCGATCGGCTCGCCCTGCTCGGGCGCCGACGCCGGCAGCGCGGCCCGCACATCCCCCGGCGCCACCTGCGACCGCACCGGCAGCGACTCCACCCGCCCCATGTGGTCCGCCACCCAGTCCACGACCTCGTGCCCGTAGCGCCGGAACTCCTCAGGTGTCATGTGTCCCGTCACACCCCAACCGTAGAGCCCCGGCAGAACGCCCCACCGCAGGGCGAAGCCGCGCCGACGACGGGAGGTCGACGAAGGAGACCTCCCCGAGGAGGCGCTCGAGGTGACCCGACCTGGACGGACTGCGCGCAGCGCCCTGCGCCGACGGTGCGGAGGACGAAGTCCTCCCGCCGGAGCCGCAGCGGAGGGCTCGTCGCAGCCCGCACCGGCACGTGGCCGCGGTGGGAGCCCGCAGGGCGACAATGCGCACCGTGCCCCCGGTCCGATTCGAACGGACACTGTGCGGGTTTTGAATCCGCTCCCTCTGCCAGTTGGGGTACGGGGGCTCTCCGGGGAGCGTACGGGCAGCGGTGGTGCTGTCTCGATAGGGTGACCGGGTGACCAACGAGCCGACCCGGGTCCTCATCGCCGAGGACGAGGCACTGATCCGCCTCGACCTCAAGGAGATGCTGGAGGAGGAGGGCTACGTCGTCGTCGGCGAGGTCGGCGACGGCCAGGCCGCGGTCGACCAGGCCCGTGAGCTGCGTCCGGACCTGGTGGTGCTGGACGTGCAGATGCCGGTGCTGGACGGGTTGTCGGCGGCGGAGCAGATCGCGGCGTCGCGGATCGCGCCGGTGATCGTGCTGACCGCCTTCTCCCAGCGGGAGCTGGTCGAGCGGGCGCGGGACGCCGGGGCGATGGCCTACCTGGTGAAGCCGTTCTCCAAGGCGGACCTGGTGCCGGCGATCGAGGTCGCGGTGGGCCGGTTCGCCGAGATGACGGCGCTGGACGCCGAGGTCGGTGACCTCAAGGAGCGCCTGGAGGCCCGCAAGGTGGTCGAGCAGGCCAAGGGCAAGCTGATGGCCGACCGCGGGATCACCGAGGCCGAGGCGTTCCGCTGGATCCAGCGGACGGCGATGAACGAGCGCACGTCGATGAAGGCGTTGGCGCAGCTGGTCATGAGCGGCGAGGCCGGCCCGGCGGAGCCCGCGACCTCCTGACCCGGGTGGGCCCGGGATCCTCCGGGTCGTCCCGGGTGGTGGAGACGGGGCCGGTGTGTGTCGTGGCGGTTGCCGAGGTCACAACCACATCACGGTGCGGTCGCAGAGTCCGATCGCGTCCCGGTTCCCGGTTAGGTTCCTGCCACTGACCGGACAGGTCGGGGTGCTCCTGCGCCTCGGTGGCTCCGGTCGAGCGATGAACCACCACACTGGGAGTCACTTGATGCGCACTGGCACCTTCGCCCGCGCTGTCGCCGTGTCCGGTGCCGTCCTGCTCGCTGCAACCGCCTGTGGCGGCGGCAGCGACAGCGACGACGCCGCGGCCAGCGACAGCGACAGCGGCACCAAGCAGGTCAACATCTACGGCACCGACGGCAACATGGGCAACGCCCTGGGCGCCGACTTCACCGAGCAGGGTGCCCTGGCCGGCATGAAGGGCACCACGCCCCTCACCGAGCTGGCCGGTGACTTCACCGACCGGCTGCTGGAGATCAACCCCGACCTGCAGGACTACAACTACGCCGGTGAGTCCTACGACGCCGTGATCATCACGGCGCTGGCGGCGCAGGCCGCGGGCACCAACCAGGCGACCACCTTCGGTCCCTACGTCAACGGGATCACCGTGGGCGGCGACGCCTGCACCGACTTCGCGGGCTGCCTCGCGATCATCAACGCGGCCGGCAACGTCGACTACGACGGCATCACCGGTCCGCTGAGCTTCACCGACGCCGGCGAGCCGGCCCAGGCCAGCTTCGGCATCCTGCAGTTCGGCGAGGACAACGCGATCGACCCGGCCGACAACCAGTACGTCATCGCCGGTGACGAGGCCAACGCCACCACCGACGAGGGCCCGGCCTACGCCCCCGCCGGCGCCACCGGCGCCCCGCTGGTCATCGGCACGCTGCTGCCCGAGACCGGCAACCTGGCCTTCCTCGGCCCGCCGGAGGTCGCCGGCGTCCAGCTGGCGATCAACGACATCAACGCCGCCGGTGGCGTGCTGGGCCAGCCGGTCCAGCTCGTGACCGGTGACTCGGGTGACGCCTCGACCGACACCGCCACCCAGACCGTGGACCGCCTGCTGCAGTCCGGCGTCAACGCGATCATCGGTGCGGCGTCCTCGGGCGTGAGCCTCACGGTCATCGACACCATCACCGGTGCCGGCGTCCTGGAGTTCTCCCCGGCGAACACCTCCGACCAGTTCACGACCTACAACGACCAGGGGCTGTACTTCCGCACCGCGCCCCCGGACACGCTGCAGGCCCGCGCCCTGGCCGACCTGATCGGCCAGGACGGCAACAACACGATCGGCATCCTGGCCACCAACGACCCGTACGGCACGGGTCTGTCGGAGAACACCGTCAACAACCTGGTCAGCGACGGTCTGTCCGAGGACAACATCCAGGCGATCACCTACGACCCGCAGGCTGCGAACTTCGACTCGGAGATCCAGCGCATGGTCGACTTCAACCCCGACGCCATCGTGGTGATCGGCTTCGAGGAGTCGTCGCGGATCATCCAGGGTCTGAACGCCCAGGGCATCGGGCCCCAGCGCTGAGCGCTGAGTCCGACACTGCGCTGACCTCGGTCACGTAGGAGCACCACCGCACCACCTGCACGCAGACGACGGCCCGGTTCCCCCTTCGCGGGGGAGCCGGGCCGTCCCGCGTCTCAGCCCAGCACCAGCCAGGCGGCGGCCAGCACGCCCAGCGAGGCGGCCGCGACCCGGACGGAGTCGACCCGGAGCAACCGGTGGTGGGCTGCGGCGTCCCAGCCGGCGTCCAGCACCCGGTGCAGCGGGACGGCGCCCAGCGCGGTCACCACGAGGACGACGGCGAGGCAGACCGCGCCGGCCAGCACGGGCAGGGCGGGGGCGTCGCCGCGCGCCGCCAGCACCAGCAGCCAGAGGGTGGTCACGCCCTGGCCGACGAACAGCGGGCCGACCACCCGGGTGATCCGCTGCTGGTGGGAGCGCTCGTACCCGGCGGACCCGCACGGTCCACTGGAAGCCCGCGTAGGCGGCGACCAGGACCAGGTGGACGACGGCGAGGCCGGTCACGCCGTGGGCGCCGTGGAGGCCTTAGTGGGCTTCCCGCGCCAGACCAGGCTCTGCCGGTCCAGCTCGCGCAGCAGGGGGTCGCCCTCGGCGTCGATCCGCTCGGCCAGGGCGACCGCGGCGGCCAGCCGGTCGTCGTCCAGCTGCGCGAAGGCGGGGGAGCGGCGGCGGTCCAGCACGTCGTACCAGCGGCCGCCGACGGCGTGGTCGAGGACGATCCGGCCGAAGCAGTGGTCGGCGGTGACCACCCACCGCTGCTCCCGGGCGCGGGCCGGGAGCCGGCCGAGGACGAGCTCGCGGTAGCGGGCCAGCAGCTGCTCGCGGGTCACCGCCCCATGACAGCACGACGCCGGCCGCCCCGCGTGGGGACGACCGGCGTCGTACCGGGTGGAACAGGGTTGCTATTGGGCCTTGGCGAGGGTGCCCAGGTACAGCTCGATCACCTTGGGGTCGTTCATCAGCGACTTGCCGGTGTCGGTGTAGGCGTTCCGCCCCTGGTCCAGGACGTAGCCGCGGTCGCAGATCTGCAGGCAGCGACGGGCGTTCTGCTCGACCATGATGATCGAGACGCCGGTGGCGTTGATCCGCCGGCAGCGGATGAACACCTCGTCCTGGTAGGCCGGCGAGAGGCCGGCCGACGGCTCGTCGAGCAGCAGCACCGACGGGTCCATCATCAGCGCCCGGCCCATCGCCACCATCTGGCGCTCACCGCCGGACAGCGCACCGGCCTTGCCGTTGCGCCGCTCGCCCAGCAGCGGGAACAGGTCGATGACGTAGTCGAACCGCTCCTTGAACGTCTTGGGTCGCAGGTACACGCCCATCTGCATGTTCTCGGAGATGGTCAGCGACGGGAAGACGTTGTTGTTCTGCGGCACGTAGCCCACACCCAGCTGCACCAGCTTGTGGGCCGGGGCCGAGGTGATGTTCTCCCCACGCAGGGTGACCGCGCCCGACCGCACCGGGATGAGCCCGAAGAGGGTCTTCAGCAGGGTGGACTTGCCGGCGCCGTTGGGACCGATGATCCCGACCAGCTCGCCGTCCTGCAGGTAGAAGTCGCACCCCCGCAGGATGTTGACCCCGGGCACGTACCCGGCGACCAGGTCGTCGGCCCGCACCAGCGCACCCTCGGCGAGCTTGAGGTGCTCCTCGCGGGTGGCCGCCTTCTCCGCGGGGGACAGCTCGGCACCGCCGGCCTCCTGGGCGCGGGTGACGTCCTCGCCGGTCTCGTCGACCTCGAACAGCGGCTCGCTCATCGCTTCCCGTCCTTCTCGCTGGAGATCGTCTCGGGGGTGCCGCCGCCGGGCGGGACCCCTTCCTCGCGGGCGATGGCAGCCTCCGCCTCGGCGAGGACGCGGTCCTCCTCCTCGTTGGTCAGCGGCGCGTCGTGGTGGGCGCCCAGGTAGGCGTCGACCACGGCCTTGTTCTGCGAGATGGACTCGGGCGGGCCCTCGGCGATGACCTTGCCGGCGGCCATGACGACCACCCAGTCGCTGATGTCCCGGACGACGTCCATGTCGTGCTCGACGAAGACCACCGTCATGCCCTCCTCGCGGAGGTCCTTGACGTGCCCGAGCAGCGACTGGGTCAGCGCCGGGTTCACCCCGGCCATCGGCTCGTCGAGCATGACGACCTTCGGGTCGCTCATGAGCGCCCGGGCCATCTCCAGCAGCTTGCGCTGGCCGCCGGACAGGATCCCGGCGAAGTCGTCCTTCTTGGCGTCGAGCTTGAACCGCCGGAGCAGGTCCATCGCCTTCTCGGTGTTGGCCTTCTCCTCGGCCCGCCAGGTGCCGGGGATCAGCGCCTTGAGGAAGGACTCACCGGTCTGGCCCTGCGCCCCGAGCAGCATGTTCTGCAGCACGGTGAGCCGGGACAGCGCCTTGGTCAGCTGGAAGGTGCGCACGACCCCCAGCCGGGCGACCTGGTGCGGCGAGAGCCGGCCCAGCGAGCGCCCGTCGAAGGTCCAGGTGCCGGTGTTGGGCTGGTCGAACCCGGTGAGCAGGTTGAACAGCGTGGTCTTGCCGGCACCGTTGGGGCCGATCAGGCCGGTGATGCCGCCGCGCTGGATCTCCAGGTGATCGACCGAGACGGCGGTCAGGCCGCCGAAGGTGCGGGTGACCTTGTCCACGACCATGGCCGGGTCCGGCTTGGCGACGCCGACCTCCCAGGGCAGGTCGGCCAGGGCCTTCTGCGCCAGCCGGGCCGGGGGAGCGCTGTGGCCCCCGCCGGTGCCGGACGCGGCGTGCGAACCGGTGTTCTGGTCAGCGGGCATCGAGCATCACCTCTCGTCGGTCACCGAAGATGCCCTGTGGTCGGAAGATCAGCAGCAGCATGAGGCCGATGCCGACCAGCACGAAGCGGATCTGGGCGACGTCGGTGGAGGACAGCAGGGCCTCGGGGATGGTGCCGTTGCTGATCAGTGCCCGCAGGAACGTGTCGGCGAACTGCAGGATGATCGAGCCCACGACCGGGCCGAGCACCCGGGCCGCACCGCCGAGGATCAGCGCCGCGTAGGCCAGGAACGTGTTGGCGTTCTGGTACTGGTCGGGGATGGCCGACCCGGTGCCGACGGCGTAGACCATGCCGCCGAAGGCGCCGAAGACGGCGCCGAGCACCAGGGCCTGCATCTTGTAGCTGTAGACGTTCTTGCCCAGTGCGCGGACGGCGTCCTCGTCCTCGCGGATGGCCTTGAGCACGCGGCCCCAGGGGCTGCGCATGAGCAGGAACACCAGCAGGCTGGCCAGCGCGACCAGGGTCCACCCGACGAGGGCGACCCAGAGCTCGCCACCGCTCCAGGAGGTCCCGAGCAGGTCGTACCGCCGCTGGGTGCTCCACGGCGCCAGGGCGATGAAGCTCTGGTTGAACGACGAGAGCCCGCGGGTGCCGTTGGTGACCGGGGTCGCCGACACCGACCGGAACAGCAGGCGTAGTCCCTCGGCGGTAGCGATGGTGACGATCGCCAGGTAGTCCGCGCGCAGCCGGAGGGTGGGCAGGCCCAGCAGCAGCGCCAGCACGATCGCCGCGGCGACGCCGACGACGACGCCGACCCAGAAGGGCAGGCCCCACTGGCTGACCGAGATGGCGATGCCGAAGCCGCCGAGCATGGCGAAGGCGATCTGGCCGAAGTTCAGCAGCCCGGTGTACCCGAAGTGCACGTTGATGCCGATGGCCAGCAGCGCGAAGAAGATGGCCTGGAACCCCAGGCCGGACTTCACGCCGATGGCGAGGGCGTCGAGGAGGTCGCTCACCGGGTCAGCCGATCCGGGCCCGGCTGCCCAGGATGCCCTGGGGCCGGATGACGAGGATGACGATCAAGAGGAGCAGACCTCCGACGTACTTGATGTCGTCCGGGATGACCAGGGTGGACATCTGGACGAACACACCGATGATGACGCTGCCGACCAGGGCGCCGTAGGCCGTGCCGAGCCCGCCGAGGGTGACCCCGGCGAACATGAGCAGCAGCAGCCGGAAGCCCATGTCCCACTGGACCTGGTCGGACAGACCGAGGAGGACGCCGCCCAGGGCGGCGAGCGCGCCACCCATCATCCAGACGACCAGGATGACGCGGTTGACGTCGATGCCCGAGGAGGCGGCGAGGTCGCGGTTGTCCGCGACCGCCCGCATGGCCTTGCCGATCTTGGTGCGCTGCAGCATGAGGGCGACCAGCACGAGCACGACGACAGCGATGACGATCGAGGCCAGGGCCCGGTTGGTCATCGTGAACACGCCGTAGTTCACGGCCCGCTGGGACTGGTAGTCCCCGTACGGGTTGGAGAACCCGCCGTAGACGATCTGGATCAGGTAGCGCAGCAGCAGCGACAACCCGATGGACACCACGAGCGCGGCGACCAGGCCGGTGCCGCGCTTGCGCAGCGGGCGCCACAGCGCCAGCTCGTTGAGCGCGCCGACCGCGGCCCCGGCGACCATCGCGATGAGGGTGGCCGCGATCAGCGGCACCCCGCCCTGCACGTTGACGTACCAGGCGACGACGGCGCCGATGGTGACCAGCTCGCCGTGGGCGAAGTTGGTCAACCCGGTGGTGCCGAAGATCAGCGACAGGCCGACCGCGCAGACGGCGATGATCAGGCCGAAGCGCAGGCCGTCGACCAGCAGCTGGATGGCGCGGATGCCGCCGCCGCCGCTGTTGGTCGACCCGTCCTCCAGGCCGAACAGCACGTTCTGCTGGCCGTTGGGCTGGACGGTCACCGTGCGCTCGGCGCCGTTGTCGCCGAGCTCGACGCCGTCGGGCAGCGAGTCGGCGTCGATGCTGACGGTGTACTGGCCGGGCCCGTCGGGCAGCTCGACCTCGAAGCGGCCGGTGTCGTCGGTCTCGACCGAGTCCACCTCGTCACCGGAGGAGTCGGTGACGGTGACCTCGATGCCCTCGATGGGGCCGGACTTGCTGGTCTGCAGCGTGCCGCGGACCGTCTCTCCCTCGGCCTGGGCGATGCCCGAGGGGAGCAGGGTGGCCAGGGCCATGGCGAAGGCCGCGACGAGCAGGGCGAGCACGAGTGGGCGGCGTCCCCGCACCGAGGAGCCGGACCACCACCTCCGGCGTCCTGACCGGTCGTCCGGCGGGCCCGGGGGCCCCGTCCGGGCACCGTGCACGGGGGCACGGTGGGGTGCGTGCGTCACTCGACCTCCTGGGCCGTTCGGGTGGTGCGGCCCCCGCGCCCGGCCGGGGGTGGCCCGGGTGGACGGCAGGTGGCTGCGAGGCGATCGGATCGGGACAGTAATGCACGGTTGTTGCGGTTCTGGGTCCCCGGACGTGGTCCGTGACACAACTGCGACCCAGGCCTGCGGGCCCAGGCGGTCCGATCCGGGTGCGACCGGGTCGCAGGAGGAGCTGCTAACCCGGCTTGATCATCGTGGTCAGCCGCGCGCTGGCGGTGGGCCGGCCGGCGTCGTCGGTCATGTCGATCCGGAAGGTCGCCAGCGTCCGTCCCCGGCGGACCGGGGTGCAGACCGCGGTGACCGTGCCCTCGGTCGCCCCGCGCAGGTAGGACACGTTCAGCTCGATGCCCACGACCTGCCGGTCCGGGCCGGCGTGCAGTGCCCCGGCCCAGGACCCCACGGTCTCGGCCAGGGCGCAGGTCGCCCCGCCGTGCAGCAGGCCGAAGGGCTGCTCGTTGCCGCGCACCGGGATGGTCGCGACCAGCCGGTCGGGGTCGAAGTCGACGATCTCGATGCCGAGCTTGCTGTCGAGGGGGCTCAGGTCGGCGGGGGCCCAGTCCGGGCGCGGGGTGGTCACCCGCCGCACGCTAGCCAGGACGCCGCCGTCGGGGTGGAGGAACCGTCGTACCCCCGCCATACGATGGCTGCGATGTCTGCTCCGGTGTCCGAGACGGTCCACCCATCCACCTCCACCACCCCGGGCGTGCGCCCGCGGCTGCTGCTGCTGGACGGGCACTCCCTGGCCTACCGGGCCTTCTTCGCCCTGCCCGTGGAGAACTTCTCGACCACCACCGGGCAGCCGACGAACGCCGTCTACGGCTTCACCTCGATGCTGATCAACGTGCTGCGCGACGAGGCGCCCACCCACCTGGCGGTGGCCTTCGACGTCGGCCGCAAGACCTTCCGCAGCGAGATCTTCGCCGAGTACAAGGCCAACCGGTCCGAGAGCCCGACCGACTTCCGCGGCCAGGTCAGCCTCATCCAGGAGGTGCTGGCTGCCCTGCACGTGCCGGTGCTCACCGCCGAGGGCTACGAGGCCGACGACGTCATCGCCACGCTCACCGTGCAGGCCGTCGAGTCGGGCATGGACGTGCTGATCTGCACCGGCGACCGCGACGCCCTGCAGCTGGTCAACGACCACGTCACCGTGCTCTACCCCCGCAAGGGCGTCTCCGACCTCACCCGGTTCACCCCGGAGGCGGTCGAGGAGAAGTACGGCCTGAGCCCGGTGCAGTACCCCGACTTCGCCGCGCTGCGGGGCGACCCCTCGGACAACCTGCCCGGCATCCCGAGCGTGGGGGAGAAGACCGCCGCCAAGTGGATCCGGGAGTACGGCTCGCTGGACGCCCTCGTCGACCAGGTCGACACCGTCAAGGGCAAGGTGGGCGAGAAGCTCCGCGAGCACCTGTCCTCGGTGCTGCAGAACCGCCGCCTCACCGAGCTCGACCGGACCGTGGCCCTGGAGCTGCACCCGGTCGACCTCGCCGTCCGGCCCTGGGACCGGGCCGAGGTGCACACCCTGTTCGACAACCTGCAGTTCCGGGTGCTGCGCGACCGGCTGTTCGCCACCCTGTCCAGCGCCGAGCCCGAGGTCGACGGCGGCATCGACGTGACCGTCGACAACGTCGCCGCCGGCGGGCTGGCCGACTGGCTGGCCGCGCACGGCCGCAAGGGCCACACCGGCATCGTCTTCCGCGGCTCCTGGGGCCGCGGCACCGGCGAGCTGACCGGCATCGCCCTGGCCGCCTCCGACGACCACACCGTCTTCGTCGACCTCGGCCCCGACCTCGACGTCGCCGACGAGCAGGCGCTGGCCGCCTGGCTGGCCGACCCGACCGCGACGAAGGTCGTGCACGAGGAGAAGGGCCCGCTGCTGGCGGTCTGGGCCCGCGGCTGGGAGCTCGAGGGCGAGATCAGCGACACCGCGCTGGCCGCCTACCTCGCGCTGCCTGGTCAGCGGTCCTTCGACCTCGGCGACCTCGCCGTCCGCTACCTGCGGCGCGAGCTGACCGAGGCCACCCCCACCGAGCAGCAGCTCACCCTGGACGGCATGGGCCCCACCGAGGCCGACCTGGCCCAGGAGGCCGCCGTCGCCGATGCCCGCAAGGCCGTCGCGGTCAACGACCTCTCCGACGCCCTGGAGCAGCTGCTGGGCCAGAAGGGCGGCGACCGGCTGCTCACCGAGCTGGAGCTGCCGCTGACCAAGGTGCTGGCCCGCATGGAGCAGCGCGGCATCGCCGCCGACCTCGAGCTCCTGCACGACCTGCAGTCGGAGTTCGCCGGCAAGGTCGCCGAGGCCGCCGCCGACGCCTACGAGGCCATCGGCACCGAGATCAACCTCGGCTCGCCCAAGCAGCTGCAGGCGGTGCTGTTCGACCAGCTGGGCCTGCCCAAGACCAAGAAGAACAAGACCGGCTACACCACCGACGCCGATGCGCTGGCGTGGTTGCAGGAGACCAGCCCGCACCCGTTCCTCGAGGCGCTGCTGCGGCACCGCGACGTCACCCGGCTGCGCACCGTCATCGACGGGCTGATCCCGATGGTCGACGACTCCGGCCGCATCCACACCACCTTCCAGCAGACCATCGCGGCCACCGGCCGGCTGTCCTCGGTCGACCCCAACCTGCAGAACATCCCGATCCGCTCGGCCGAGGGCCGCCGCATCCGGCAGGCCTTCGTCGTCGGCGCCGGCTACGAGTCGCTGATGACCGCCGACTACAGCCAGATCGAGATGCGGATCATGGCCCACCTCTCCGAGGACGCCGGCCTGATCGAGGCCTTCACCTCCGGGGAGGACCTGCACACCTTCGTCGCCGCCCGGGCCTTCGACATCCCCATCGAGTCCGTCGACCCCGAGATGCGCCGCCGGATCAAGGCCATGAGCTACGGCCTGGCCTACGGGCTCAGCGCCTACGGGCTCTCCCAGCAGCTCAAGATCACGCCGGAGGAGGCCCGGGTGCAGATGCACGCCTACTTCGAGCGGTTCGGCGGCATCCGCGACTACCTCGACACCGTCGTCGACGACGCCCGGCAGACCGGCTACACCCAGACCACCATGGGCCGCCGCCGCTACCTGCCCGACCTCACCAGCGACAACAAGCAGCGCCGCGACATGGCCGAGCGGATGGCGCTCAACGCCCCCATCCAGGGCTCGGCCGCCGACGTCATCAAGGTCGCCATGCTGCGGGTCGAGCGCGGGATCGCCGAGCGCGGCCTGACCAGCCGGATGCTGCTGCAGGTGCACGACGAACTCGTCCTCGAGGTCGCCCCCGGCGAGCGCGAGCAGCTCGAGGAGCTCGTCCGCACCGAGATGGCCGGCGCCGCCGAGCTGTCGGTCTCCCTGGACGTCAGCGTCGGCGTCGGGCAGAGCTGGGACCAGGCGGCGCACTGAGCTGATCGCGATCCTCCGGATCGCACCGCGGCCAGGAGCCGTGCCCCTGGGGCGGCGAGCGATGCTGCTCCCGCCTCGGGCGGGGGGCGCTCGTTCCTCGGCCCCCAGCCGTCGGCGGGACTGAGGGCGGGTCCCGCCTCGGGGAGGGGTCGTTCCTCGCCCTCCCGTCGGCGGGACGGGGTGTTGGGCGTCTGTTGGGTGGGTGGCTGCAACTCCGGTCGGGCCCTGCGTGGGGTGCTGGTGGGGGGCGGGGGTGACCTGCATCATCTGGGTATGGGTCTGGTGGATCGGGTTGCGTCTCGGGTGCTGAAGCTGCCGCCGGCGACGGGGGGCTACACCGTGACTCGAGGGTTGAGGGTTCCGATGCGGGACGGGGTCGAGCTGGTCGCCGACCACTACGCACCCACCGGGACCGTGCTGGGCACGCTGCTGGTGCGCGGGCCCTACGGGCGGGCGTTCCCGTTCTCCTTGCTGTTCGGCACCGCCTACGCCGCCCGCGGCTACCACATGGTCTTCCAGAGCGTCCGCGGCACCTACGGGTCCGGGGACGAGTTCCAGCCCATGTTCCGCGAGGTCGACGACGGCGCCGACACCGTCGCCTGGCTCCGCGAGCAGCCCTGGTTCACCGGCACCTTCGGCACCGTCGGGCTGTCCTACCTCGGCTTCACCCAGTGGGCCCTGCTGGCCGACCCGCCGCCGGAGCTCGTCGCCTCCGTCGTCCTGGTCGGGCCGCACGACTTCTCCCGCGCCACCTGGGGCACCGGCGCCTTCACCGTCAACGACTTCCTCGGCTGGAGCGACATGGTCGCCCACCAGGAGGACCCCGGCCGGATCCGCGGCCTGGTCCGCCAGGCGACCGGCGCCCGCCGGATGGGGCCCGCCCTCGACGCGCTCCCGCTGCGCGACGCCGGCGAGCGCCTGCTGGCCGGCCGCGCGCCCTGGTACCGCGAGTGGGTCGGCCACCCCGACCGCACCGACCCCTGGTGGGCGCCGGTGCAGCTGGACCGGGCACTGGAGAACGTGCAGATCCCGGTGCTGCTGATCAGCGGCTGGCAGGACCTCTTCCTCGACCAGACCCTCGACCAGTACTCGAGGTTGACCGAACGCGGCGTCGACGTCGCGCTCACGGTGGGTCCCTGGACCCACGTCGAGACGCTGTCCAAGGGCGGCGGCCTCGTCACCCGGGAGTCGCTGGACTGGCTGGGTGAGCACCTCGCGGGGACCGGTCCCCACCGCCGTCCCGCCCCGGTGCACGTGCACGTCACCGGCGCCGACGAGTGGCGGCACCTGCCCAGCTGGCCCCCGACCACCACCGACCGGACCCTGCTGCTGACCGCCGACGGACAGCTCGCGGACGCCGCCCCCGGGCCGGACGCCGCACCGGTCACCTTCCGCAGCGACCCGGCCGACCCCACCCCCAGCTTCGGCGGGCGGCTGCTGGACAACCGCAGCGGCGGCTACACCGACGACACCGCGCTCGGCGCCCGGGACGACGTCGCGGTCTGGCTGTCCGAACCGCTGCCGACCGCCCTGGAGGTGCTGGGGGTCCCGGTGGTCGAGCTGCGCCACGGCACCGACGTCGAGCACGTCGACCTCGCCGTCCGGCTGTCCGAGGTGGACCGGCGCGGGCGCTCCCGCAACGTGAGCGACGGGTACGTGCGCCTGGTCCCCGGCGACGAGGGCACGACCGCGGACGGCGGCCCGGTGCGGCTGCCGCTGGACGCGGTGGCCCACCGGTTCGCCGCGGGCTCACGGCTGCGGCTGGTGGTGGCCGGGTCCTCGCACCCGCACTACGCCCGCAACACCGGCACCGGCGAGCCGCCGGACACCGCCGTGCGCACCGTCGTCTCCACCCGGACGGTCGCCGTCGCCGGCGGGGCGTCCCGGCTGGTGCTGCCGGTCGGCCGGTAGCTCAGCGGGGCAGGTCGCAGACCAGGACCAGCGTCCCGGGGACGAGCGCACCGCGGGCCGGGGACCACTGGCCCCAGGTCTCGGTCCGGCCCGGGGTCCACTCGGGCTCCACCAGGTCGGCCAGCACGAACCCGGCCGCCACCACGTCGCGCACCCAGTCCCCAACCGTGCGGTGGTGCTCGACGTAGACCACGGTGCCGGCGCCGTCGGTCTCCACGTAGGGCGTGCGGTCGAAGTAGGACCCCACCACGGTGAGGTCGGCCGGGTCGGGGGAGTCGGGGAACGGCCAGCGCAGCGGGTGGTTCACCGAGGCGACGAACCGCCCGCCCGGGCGCAGCACCCGGGCCACCTCCGCCAGCGCGCCGCGGACGTCGGCCACGAACGGCAGACCGCCGAACGCCGAGCACGCCAGGTCGACGCTGTGGTCGGCCAGCGGCAGGGCACCGATGTCGGCCTGCAGCAGGGTGGGGGACAGCCCGGTGCTCGCGTTGAGCTCGCGCGCCCGGGCCAGCATCCCGGCCGACAGGTCCAGGGCCACCACCTGCGCGCCGGCGGCGGTCAGCCAGCGGGCGCACGGGGCCGAGCCGCAGCCGACCTCGAGGACCCGGCGGCCGGCGACGTCGCCGAGCAGTCGGGCGTCGGCCTCGCGCAGCCCCTCGGGACCCCACAGGAAGTCCGCGTCGCCCAGGTCGGCGCCGTGCTCGGCGAGGTAGGCGGGAGCCGCCGCGTCCCACCAGCCGCGGTTGGCCCGCACCGACTCGGCCTCGGACACCTCGCGGCGCTCCACCCCGCCGGCCAGCGGGTAGCCGTCGGAGGCGAGGGGGAGGGGAGCGGGCATCCGGCGATGCTGGCACGGCCGGCGTCCGGGGCGGGAGGCCGTGGTGGACCCACCCGGGAGGGGTACGTACCATGGGACGTGCGCCAGAGGTCTGTGGTGCCGGCGGCCCCCGGGTCGCCCTCCCACCTCTCCCGTGAACCCCACCCCGGTCATCGCGGCCGGGGCACGTCCCTGTCCCTCCACACCCCCCGTCCGGAGCACTCGACCACATGACCTCCACCCAGGTCCGTCCCGACAGCACCACCACCCCGCAGGTCGCCATCAACGACATCGGCTCCGAGGCGGACTTCCTCGCAGCCATCGACCTGACGATCAAGTACTTCAACGACGGAGACATCGTCGAGGGAGTCATCGTCAAGGTCGACCGCGACGAGGTGCTGCTGGACATCGGCTACAAGACCGAGGGCGTCATCCCCTCGCGCGAGCTCTCCATCAAGCACGACGTCGACCCCAACGAGGTCGTCAAGGTCGGCGACGAGGTGGAAGCCCTCGTCCTCCAGAAGGAGGACAAGGAAGGCCGGCTGATCCTCTCCAAGAAGCGCGCGCAGTACGAGCGCGCCTGGGGCACGATCGAGGCGAAGAAGGAAGCCGACGAGGTCGTCACCGGCACCGTCATCGAGGTCGTCAAGGGCGGCCTGATCCTCGACATCGGCCTGCGCGGGTTCCTCCCCGCCTCGCTGGTCGAGATGCGTCGCGTCCGCGACCTGCAGCCCTACGTGGGCCGCGAGCTCGAGGCCAAGATCATCGAGCTCGACAAGAACCGCAACAACGTGGTCCTGTCCCGCCGCCAGTGGCTGGAGCAGACCCAGTCCGAGGTGCGCAGCGAGTTCCTCAACAAGCTCGCCAAGGGCCAGGTCCGCACCGGTCAGGTCTCCTCGATCGTCAACTTCGGTGCCTTCGTGGACCTGGGCGGCGTCGACGGCCTGGTGCACGTCTCCGAGCTGTCCTGGAAGCACATCGACCACCCGTCCGAGGTCGTCGAGGTCGGCCAGGAGGTCACCGTCGAGGTCCTCGACGTCGACCTGGACCGCGAGCGCGTCTCCCTGTCGCTGAAGGCGACCCAGGAGGACCCGTGGCGTCAGTTCGCCCGGACCCACCAGATCGGGCAGGTCGTGCCCGGCAAGGTCACCAAGCTCGTCCCCTTCGGTGCGTTCGTGCGCGTCGACGAGGGCATCGAGGGCCTGGTGCACATCTCCGAGCTGGCCGAGCGCCACGTCGAGATCCCGGAGCAGGTCGCGCAGGTCGGCGACGAGATCCTGGTCAAGGTCATCGACATCGACCTCGACCGTCGTCGCATCTCGCTGTCGCTGAAGCAGGCCAACGAGGGCGTCATCGCCGAGGACGACCAGTTCGACCCGGCCGCCTACGGCATGGCCGCGTCGTACGACGAGCAGGGGAACTACGTGTACCCCGAGGGCTTCGACTCCGACACCGGCGAGTGGCGCGAGGGCTTCGACACCCAGCGCGAGGAGTGGGAGCGGCAGTACGCCGAGGCCCAGGCCCGCTTCGAGGCGCACCAGAAGCAGATCGTCGCGGCCCGCGAGGCCGACGCCGAGGCTGCGGCCGGTGGCAGCTACTCCAGCGACGCTCCCGAGTCGGACTCCGGTCCGGCCGCGAGCACCGGTGCTCCGTCCTCGGGCGGCGGCACCCTGGCCTCCGACGAGGCGCTGGCCGCGCTGCGGGCCAAGCTCGCCGGCGGCGAGTGACCCGCTGATCGCATGACCGTGCGCCGTCCACCCCACCGGGTGGGCGGCGCACTGTCGTCCCTGGGGCTGGTGGGCCTGCTGGGGACGGCGGGGTGCGCCGGGTTCGCCGGGGCGGCACCGGACCCCGCGCCGACGACCAGCACCGCCCCCACCACCTCGGCCGCCCCCGTGGCGACCACGGCGGCGGCCCCGGCCTTCCAGCTGCCTGCCACCTGCGCCGACCTGCTCACCGTCAGCGAGGTGAACGAGGCGCTCGGGGTGCGGCTGCCGGGCACGTCGACCTACCTGCTCGGGCAGGCCGAGCCCGGGGTCGGCCGCACCGGTCGGGTCACCTGCGGGTACGGCGTCACCCCGGCCACCGGCACTGCCGGGGCCAGTGACCCGCTGCTGCAGGTCACCGTGGCGACCTACACCGACACCGCGTCGGCGGCGGCCCGGCTCGAGCTGGCCGCCGAGTCGGGGCGGGCTGCCGGAGCGGTGGTCGAGGACGCCGTCGTGCCGGGTACCGACGCCGTCCTGGTCGCCGGTCCGGCCGACACCACCCTGGTCGCCGTGGTGGCCGCCCGGACCTACGTGGTCACCCTCGTGCCGGGCCTGCTCGACGCGCCCGGGACCCGGACGGCCCTGACGGCCCTCGCCGTCGCCGCTGCCGGGCCCGCTGCCGAACCCGCTGCGGGGACGACGACGTCCCCGCCGACCGGGCGGCCAGCGGGGACGTCGACGAGCGCACCGACCGGCTGAGCGCCGGCCGTCGCGGTCAGAGGCTGAGGATGATCGCGAACGCCGAGCGCGGTCGGCCACCGGCGTTGCTCAGGAAGTCCCACGTGTGGCGCCCGGTGGGCACCGACGGCAGCAGGGCACGCAGCCAGGCCACCAGGCCCGTGCGCGGCGTCGCGGAGCGCTCCAGGCGGGCGGCCACGGCGGGCAGCTCCGAGCAGCGGACGCCGCCGGCGACGTCGAGCCGGTGCCGACCCGGAGCGCGGCGGTCGGCGACGGCCGACGGGGACTCCAGCGTCGTGGAACGGGACATGGTCGTGCCTACCTCTCTCGGCGGCGCCCTCGGTCGGGGGAGGGAAGGCGTCAGGGAGGAACGTAGGTCGTGTGACGCGTGGGACTGGTGCGACGCGCCGGACTCCTGGGGCTGCAGGGCCCGTCGTCATCGGATCGTGACCTCGACGGCGTGCGGGTGAGGTCCGGGCCGGGGTGTGCGAGGGTCGCGGCATGCTGAGGATCGGGTTGACCGGGGGCATCGGGTCGGGCAAGAGCACCGTGGCCGCGTTGCTCGTGGAGCGCGGGGCCCGGTTGGTCGACGCCGACCGCTTAGCCCGCGAGGTGGTGGCACCGGGCACCCCGGGGTTGGCCGCGGTCGTCGAGGCGTTCGGGGACGGCGTGCTGGGCCCGGACGGCGGCCTGGACCGTCCTGCCCTGGCGGCGGTGGTCTTCGCCGACCCCGAGCAGCGCGCCCGGTTGGACGCCGTCGTGCACCCGCTGGTCCGGGCCCGGGCCGCCGAGCTGGTCGCCGCCGCGCCCGAGGGCGCCGTGGTGGTGCAGGACGTGCCGCTGCTGGTCGAGACCGGCCAGGCCGGCTCCTTCGACGTCGTCCTGGTCGTGCAGGCCGACCTGGAGGTCCGGCTGACCCGGCTGGTGGAGCGCGGGATGACCCGGGAGGACGCCCAGGCGCGGATCCGCGGCCAGGCGACCGACGAGCAGCGGGCCGCGGTCGCCGACGTGGTGCTGGTCAACGACGGCACCAGGGACGAGCTCGCCGACCAGGTGGCCGCCTTCTGGGCGCAGCGGGTCGCCGGCCGGGTCTGAGGACGACGAAGGCCCCGGAGCAGCTGCTCCGGGGCCTTGCGTTCTGTGGGCGATACTGGGATCGAACCAGTGACCTCTTCCGTGTCAGGGAAGCGCGCTACCGCTGCGCCAATCGCCCGTGCTGTTCCCGACCCCCGCCTCGATCACGCCCGGGGGCCGTCGAGGTGGAGACGGGATTTGAACCCGTGTAGACGGCTTTGCAGGCCGTTGCCTCGCCTCTCGGCCACTCCACCGCACACGAGCCCCGATCGTGAGATCGGGGCCCGGTTCCGAGCGGATGACGGGATTCGAACCCGCGACCCTCACCTTGGCAAGGTGATGCTCTACCACTGAGCCACATCCGCAGTGCATCGACAACTCTAGACGACCCCTCAGACGCCTCTGCACAGGGGGGTCACCGGGGGGTGTCCGCCGGGTGAACCCGCAGGTCAGCGGTCAGCGGCCGTCCGCGTCGGGCCGTTCGCAGCGCAGCAGCGCGACGAGCTCGGGCTCGACGTCGACGACCTCGGACTCCTGACCGCGGGGGACCAGCCGCTCGGTGTCGGCCACGAACCCGGCCAGCACGGCGCGGGACAGCTCGAACAGCGCGTGCCCGGAGGGGGCGCGCAGCTCCAGGAAGAGCACGTCGCCGGGGGTGCGGGCCGGCCACAGCCGGATGTCCCCGTCGCCCGAGGGCCGGCTCAGCCCGGCGTGCAGCAGGTCGCGGGCGACCAGCCACTCCACGCCGCTGCCTGCGTCGTCGCCGTCGACGGCCTCGGCGCGGCCGCCGAAGCGGATCCGGACGGCGAAGGGGTCACCGGAGTCGTAGCGCAGGGCCGCCGACACCTCCGTCCACGAGGTGGGGCCGACCAGCTGCAGCGTCGTGCGGGTCGAGCAACCCGGCATCACAGGACTCGCCATGCCCGCACAACGACCGGGCGGCGGGGAGGTGACGGATCGGGCGGCGTGTCCGGCGACCACCCGCACGGGTGGCCCGGGCCGCGCGCTGAACCGGAAAGCGCCCCCGTGGCGAATGCGACGTGTGACCATGGGACTCGTGACCCGACCCCCGAGGCGTGCGGAGGACGCGGCCGCCGATGCAGAGCTGGTGCGCCGCGTGCAGGCGGGGGACCGCGGTGCGATCGACGACCTCTACGACCGGTTCCGCCGTCCGGCCTTCGCGCTGGCCCGCCGCGTGCTCGCCGACGACACCCTGGCCGAGGACGTGCTGCAGGACGTGTTCCTCGCGGTGTGGAAGGACCCGGGTGCCTTCGACGGTGCGCGGGGCAGCTTCGCGTCCTGGTTGTTGGCGATGGTCCACCACAAGGCCGTCGACGCCGTCCGGCGCGAGGAGTCCCACCGGCGGCGGCAGACCCGGGCCGAGGACGACCTGCGGCTGACCGAGCCCACCGCGCACGGCGACGTCGAGGACGAGGCCGCCGACCGGGTGGTCGCCGAGCGCGTGCGGAAGGCGCTGCAGGGGCTGCCCGCCGCCCAGCGCGAGGCGCTGACGCTGGCCTACTACGGCGGCTACACCCAGCGCGAGGTCGCGGCGCTGACCGACACCCCGCTGGGCACGGTGAAGACCAGGATGCTGGCCGGCATGCGCCGGCTGAAGGAGAACATGGGCAGCTCGCTGGGCGGGGCGCTCGGCGCGGCTGCGATCGAGGGGGGTACCCGATGAGCGGGCGGCAGGCACGTCGCGAGGACGCCGACCACCAGCTGTTCGACGAGCTGGCCGTGGGCTGGGCCCTCCACGCGCTCGAGCCCGAGGACGAGGCCGGCTTCGAGGCCCACCTCGCCGGCTGCGCCCGCTGCACCGCGACCGTCGCCGACACCACCGAGGCCATGGCCGCGATGGCGTCCGACCTGCCGGCCGCCGAGCCCTCGCCGGGCCTGCGCGACCGTCTGCGCGCCGCGGTGGCCGAGACGGAGCAGGTGCACCGCCCCGAGGACGACCGGGACGCCGTGGTCGACCGCGGGTTCGCACCCGAGGTGCCCGCGACCGTCGTGGCGTTCCCCGGCCCGGCCGCCCGCGCGGCCCGGCACCGCCCTTCCCGCACCGGGTGGCGGCACGCGCTGCCCAACGCCCTGGTGGCCGCCGGGGTGGCGGCGATCCTCGCCCTGGGTGCGTGGAACGTCGTCCTGACCCAGGACCGCGACTCCGCGCAGGCCACCGCTGACTCCCAGGCCTCGGTGATGTCCTCGCTGCTCTCGCCCGGTGAGGTCACGGTCGCCCCGATGCAGCACGACGGCCGCACCGTGGCCACCGTCCTCGCCCGCGACGGGCAGGCCCAGGTCGTGGTGGACGGCATGACCGCCAACGACCGGACCGACAGCACCTACGTGCTGTGGGGGATGACCCAGGGCACCCCGGTGGCGCTGGGCACGTTCGACGTGGTGGCCGACGGGGTCGACCTGCGGACCGTAGGGTCCGACGCGACCGGGTTGGACGACTACACCGCCTACGGCATCAGCATCGAGCCCGGTCGCACCGCTCCGGCGTCCCCGTCGGAGATCGTCGCGAACGGGCAGGTGACCAGTTGAGCAGCAGCGGGTCGGACACGGCGACCGCACCCGGGGGACGTCGTCCCCGGGAGTCCGCCGACGAGCGCCGGGCGCGCTACGACGGCGACGACACGGTCAGCCTGCGCGAGCGGATCGGCCGCCGGCCGTGGCGGAAGCGGTTGGCCGCCAACCGGACCTCGGACACCGCCTACCGCGCCGGGGTGGGCGTCGTCGGCGGGCTGCTGCTGGCCTTCGGCCTGGTCACCATCCCGCTGCCCGGCCCGGGCTGGCTGACGGTCATCGCCGCGCTGTTCGTGCTGGCCACGGAGTTCACCTGGGCCGAGCGGCTGCTGGAGTTCACCAAGCGCAACGTGAAGGTCTGGACCGACTGGCTCGGCCGGCAGCCGATCTGGGTGCGCGGGCTGGTCGCGCTGGTGACGGCGGCGTTCGTGTACGGCGTCATCGTGGTCGTGCTGCACCTGCTCGGCGTCCCGTCCTGGGTCCCGGGGTGGGTGCCGCTCTGGCGGTAGCCGTCTGGCACACTGTTGCGAGCACCGCAGCCGGGCGATTGGCTCAGCGGTAGAGCGCTTCGTTCACACCGAAGAGGTCACTGGTTCGATCCCAGTATCGCCCACAGCAAGAACCCCCAGGTCAGGGGCCGCATCCACTAGGGTGCGGCCCCTGCTGCGTTCCTGGGCGTGCGCCGCTGGTGCGCCAGGCTCATTAGCGTCGTGCTGGCGGATGGCGTTCCAGGTCGCACGCGGCGAGTCGACCTTGTGGACGAGGCAGTGTCGGTACCGTGCGGGACACCACGACCACGGGGGACTCGATGCGCCGCGCTGCCCTGCTCTGCCTGCCAGCTCTTCTCCTCGCAGCGTGCGGGGGGACCGACAACGATTCCTCCAGCACTGGCCCAACGGTTACGTCCAGCAGCTCGTCGGCCACCACCAGCGCGGCTCCGGAGCCGGTTGAGCCCTATGAGGCCTACACCGACGCCGTCTCGGCTCGCGGCATCTCCCCGGGCATCACCGAGCAGGAGGCCGTCAGCGTCGCAGGCAACACCTGCGACAACACCGTCGCGGACATGTCTGGCCTGGTGACCGGGATGCAGTCGCTCTACACCGAGAGCGAGCTGGCTGAGGTGTTGGTGGACCGGGCCTATTTCATTGACGCCTACTGCCCGGACGCTCGAGTGGTCTACGACGCGGGCACTCAGGCCGCGCTCGGAGTCGTGGTCCCTCCTGCGTGATCACCCGGCCACCCCCGGACAGGAACATGGCGATGCGGTCGACCTGATGCGCTGGCCGCTCAGCCGCTGCTCGTGCGACGGCTGCGCGGCAGCCGGATGCGCGGCCGAGCCGCGCGCTAGCGTCTCGGAACGACCATGACCACGGGGGAACCATGACCAACCCAGCTGGGATGCCCCAGACGTTCGAGCAGTACCAGGCTAGCCACCTGGAGCGGCAGACGAGGGCCATCGAGGCCCAGGCCCGGGACGTGTCGACGATCAAGTTGATCCTGCAGGTCTTCTTCTGGGTGACCGTCGTCGGCGTGCTGCTGGTATTGATCCAGATCGCCGACGCCAACCGGTAGTACCCGGACGATGAGTAAGCCCTACCGACCACCCATGCGGGTGGTCAGTGGGGCTTCGTTCTGTCGGTGACCGGGCATACCGTGGAAGCTGCTCCCGCCGGTTACCCCCGTGGCCGGCGGGAGCCATATGCGAGGTGGTCGTGCAGCAGCTCGAGGCGACGGTGTCCTTCCCGTCCCCGGGCCGGGCCCGAGCCGAGGCCGCGCTTCGGGGCCGGCTGCGCCTGGCCGCCGCCGACGCCGGCGCGCACCCCGATTGGACGTCATGGTCGTCACCGACCTGGACGACGACGTCGACGACCACGGGCGCACTTGGTGGCGGTGGTCAGCGACGGTTGGCCTCCTGCCGCAGGCCTGACGGCTGCCGACGTGGTGGGCGCGGTCGACCGGGAAGAGTGGTATATTTCGCGGTATGATCTACACGGCCTCGCCCGACAACGTGGTGATGCTCCTCGGCGATAAGTCGATGGAGCTCTTCCGGACGGCGGTGGACGGAGCACGCGAGGACTACAACCGGTACGTCGGCGCCTTCCCCGTCTGGGCAGCGCAGGACTGCGGACGGATGACGTTCAACCTGATCCACGAGCGCATCTGGCACCGGGTCGTCGACCTGAGTGAGGACCTCGACGGTCTGCACGCTGTGGAGAAGGGCACCACGCGAAATCTGCACATCGGCAGCCAGTTCCAGGTGCGGTTCAAGCTGCACGACAGCGCCGGAGGGGTGGTCAGCTACCCGACCCAGACCGCGCTCGACTTCTGGGCCGAGCCGCCAGCCACCCTGCCGTCGATGGAATGCGTCAACCTCGCGGTCGGCTACGAGTGGGACAAGAACCTGGGCAGTATGGGCCGGGCCGTTATGAGCTTGCACGTCAGCATGGACAAGCCGCTGTGGGTGATCGAGCTGCCCAGGATCGGCGGCGAGGGCAGCGGCGACATTTCGGTGATCCAGGGCCCGGTCGACGGGCCGCAGCTGCCCACCATCGTGATGCCGAGCGCACCCGCGCGGGAGATTGGCCGAGGATGAGCACGCTCGGAGCGGCCATCGAGATGGCCCGCCGGGCCGGAGGATGGACACAGGGCGAGATCGCAGAGCGCGCTGGCGTGACTCAGGCGACGTTGTCTCGGTGGGAGCACGACCTCCGCACTCCGAGCGACGAAGACCTTCGGTCAATCGCGGCGGCGGTGGGCGTGACCCCCGACATCCTTCTTCGCGGTCGAGACATTGAGGGCGCGCTGGGCGTCGACGTGCATATGCGCAAGTCGAAGACCGCCCCACCTACCAAATGGCGGATGCTAGAGGCGCGCCTGAACCTTCACCGGCTCCGCGCGGGCAAGCTGCTCGAGCAGGTGCAGATGCAGGCGCGAAATACCGTGCCGACCTTCGATCCGTTCGAGACTGCGCCTGACGACGCGGCGCGCATGGTGCGGATGCAGTGGCGGATGCCTGCTGGACCGGTCCGGCAGCTGATGGGGTGGATGGAGTCAGCTGGCTGCGTTGTGGTCGAGGAGGACTTCGGCACCCGTCGGGTCGAGGGCTTGTCGCAGTGGATCGCCGGGCACCCTGTTGCGCTGATCAACAGCACCGCGCCGACCGACCGGAAGCGACTCACCCTGGCGCACGAGCTGGGGCATCTGTGCCTGCACCGCAACGAACCCACCGACGACATCGAGCGCGACGCGTTCGCGTTCGCAGCCGAGTTCCTGATGCCCTCGCAGGCCATCAAGTCACAGCTTCGGAACCCCGAACTGGGCCGACTGCTCCACCTAAAGCGTGAGTGGGGGGTGTCCGTGCAGGCATTAATCGAGAGGGCGGCGAGTCTGGGCACGATCACAGGGCAGAGGCGTTCGGCTCTCTACCGGCAGATCTCAGCTCTGGGGTGGAAGACCAGCGAGCCAGGCAGCGAGGAGGTTGCTGTTGAGCACCCGACGCTGGCCGCCAGCATCGGCGACGCGATGCGCGCGAGTGGGCTGACCACGCAGGACATCGCGGTGATGGTCGGCTACGCGACGGGGGACGACCTCGGCCCTTACACAGGAACGCAGCACCACGGCCTGCGTGTGATCGGCGGCAACACGGTCCGTTAGGTGTCGACCGTGCGCCACCACCACGACGCCAGCGCCCCCGCCCGGCCGTAGCCGAGTGGGGGCGCTGGCGTTGTCCTCACTTCTGTTGTGGCCGGTAGTGGCGCTGGTCTGCCGGCGGCGGGCGGGCTGCCGCCGGCCCGAGGGTCTGGCGGCAGCACTGCCTGGTCTATTCCCCGTTGCCGTCGCGGACGTGCTGTTCGATCTGCGCGGAAGGCACCCGGTCGCCGCAAATGCAGTCGACGCTCTCCGTTGCTTTCTGCGGGTCGTAGGTGGTGTTGGGCTTAATGGCGTGGCGTGCGGTCTCAGTCATGGCCGCAGTCCTACCCCCGGACCCCTATGGGTGTGCAACCCGCGACGGGCGCGTCGTGTCGGGCACAGCCGACCGGAACTGGGCACCAACGGTCGGGCGCAGGATGCCGGAGATAGACGACAAAGCGTCAGCGCAGCAAGATGGTTCCGCGACCGCTCCCCCCTGCGGCTAACTCCCGGTCCTCTCAACCAGAAAGGCCAGTAGGGGGAGGTGGAGGGTGGAGCTCATAGTGCTCTGCTTGATCATTCTGCGGTTTCTGCTTCGCGAGACGAAGTAGGGCAGACGGCGCGGGCGGGGTGGGAGTGCTACGAGGTTCCCACCCCGTCCTAATGGGCAATACTGGACGGCCCAGAAACCTCCGTGCAGGTAGCGTCCGCCCGACAGCAAGGGCCCCGGCGTCGACTGGCATCGACCCGGGGCGTGGCCGATCTGGGGGATCGACATGGGCAAGCTTAGCTCTGAGGGCGTGCCGCCAGAGGATCAGCCGATGATCACGGTCAAGCCCATCCCCGAGGGAGAGCGCACCGACTGGCTGCCGGCGTGGTGCACCAAGTGTGGGCTGCCCTGGGAGACTCAGTTCGCCGTGGACGGCGACGGATCGTTCTCCGAGATGACGATCGGACCCTGTCCTCGCTGCGGCGGAGATGGCGTCGTCTCCGACGGCTACCTGAAGATGACCCAGTTCGCCGCGAAGACCCTGCGGGGCCTCGATCGGTCTCAGCTGGAGGGTCTGCAGTCGGAGCTGCGATCCATGCGGGGGACCGGGGTGAGTCAGGCGGAGCTTGCCAACCGGTTGACGACTACCGACCCGGCTCTCGCCCCGGTGGCCATGTGGCTGTCCAACCAGAACAACCGGATGGAGGTCGGCATGTGGATCAGCGCGGTCATTGCGCTGATTGCGCTGATCATCGCCGCACGATCGCCGGCACCCATCTCGGAGAGGCAAATCGAGCAGATGGTTCGGTCGGTGGTCGAGCAGACCACCGGATCTACCGCGAGCCCGGGACGCAACCAGACTTGCCCGTGCTGGAGCGGGCTGAAGTGGAAGCACTGCCACGGGTCCCCGGTCGTCCGATCCATGCCCAGTACGCCACCTGGACCAGCGTGACCGCGAGCAGGATGACCCACAAGCCCGGCCACCTGTCGGTGTAGACCAAACCCACGAGCGACAGCGCAGCAGTGAGCGCCGCGGCCGTCAGCGCCCGGTGACGCTGCTGGTCTGTACTGGTCACGCAACCCATCCTCTCGGACCGTCCTACGGTTGCACCATGGATGCTGATGACCTGTTCATCGACACCCTCGAAGATCTCCGTCGAAGGACTGATCTGCGGGCGTCCGAGTACGACATGGTCCAGGCCTCCGGGCTCATCCGCCGCCTGGTGATGGATGGTCGGCCGCTGTACGCCGAAGTCAACAGGCAGTTTTGTCTTCGTCTCAGCTTTAGGTGGGGGCGCCTGCGTGTAGCGACCGGAGCCGAAGGGGGAGTCGCGTGGGTGCCGGGTAGCTGGCTTGACCCAATTCTCCTGGATCTGCACCCGGAGATGCAGTCGGAAGAACTTCGTCGCGTCAATGCCGACTCCCCACCCTGGGAGGGGACGCTCCAGCAGTTCCTGAGCCACGACACCCTTGTTCGGGGTGACGAGAAGGTCACCATCCGGGAGTTGATCAAGCACTACGCCAACCGAGAAGGCGGCGTGCACTACGACGCAGCACCACCTGAGAAGGAGCTGCTGGCGCACCTGCGGGCGGAGTCCGAGAGCGCGCTACGGCTGACTGTGCTGGCGGCTGGCCGGATCATCTATCGCGGTCTTGAGCCACTGGCGGCCGCGGTCATGTTGGCCGAGCGGCCCGGCCCGTTTGGATTGAGGACAGACAGCGAAGCGGTGACGCCTTATGTGGCGGAGACCCAGCCACGGTCGCGCTCGACACCAAGCGCCGGCTGAGGCTATGGGACTGAGCGGAGAGCACCCCAGGTCGCCAGCAGCGTGAGATTAGCGTTGTCCCAGCGGGTGTCGGCGTTGGCGTTGCTGCCGGCGTCGCTGGGCTGCTGGCCATCGGGCTCGTCGTCTCCGTACTGATCAGCACCGGCGCGTTCCGCGGCGGCCAGGACGTCGACGTGTCGTTCTCGCTCACCGACTCCGACCTGGGAAAGAGCTGCAACGGCACCGGCGGGTACAGCGACATTGGCTCCGGGACGCCGGTCCGGGTGACCGATGGGGACGGCGCTCTGCTCGGAGCGGCCAGCCTCGGGGACGGCGCGTACATCGGCGGCGGCTGCCTTCGGTCGGTGACGGTCTCTGACCTCGGTGACGCGGCCTTCTACTCCGTCGAGGTCGGCGACCAAGGCCAGATCAGCAAGAGCGCCGCCGAGCTCGAGGCGGATGGCTGGAGCTTCGACGTCTCGCTCGGCTGACCCGGCCCGTGCACCGCTGGTGCGCCAGGACGACGGACAGCGCCTGCATCCCTGACACCCTCGACACCTGAACCGCCAGGTCAGCAGCTCTCGCCCAGGTCAGCGCGGAGGTCCACCAGCGTTCACACCGAAGAGGTCACTGGTTCGATCCCAGTATCGCCCACCGCACACGGCCCCCTCCCGCGCCGGGAGGGGGCCGTCGTCGTCTCAGGCCGGTCCGTAGACCAGGTGCGCGACGCCGTTGCTGAGCCGGTCGGCCGACAGCAGCGACAGCGCGGTCTGCGGCGTGCCCGGCGGGAAGAGCGTGATCCCGGTGCCGACGGCGACCGGGTAGACGAAGAGGTGCAGCTCGTCGACCAGGCCGTCGGCGACCAGGGCCCGCACCAGCGTGGCGCTGCCGCTGACGTACAGGTCGTGCTCGGCGCGCAGTGCCCGGATGCGGTCGGCGTCGTAGCCGCCCAGGACCGTCGCCGGGCCCCAGGACGGGTCGGTCAGGGTCCCGGAGACGACGAACTTCTCGGTGTCGTTGAAGAACGGCGCGCCGGGGTCATCGGCGGCCGTGCGGGTGGACCAGGCCGGGCCGAACATCTCGTAGGTCGTGCGGCCCAGCAGGATGCCCGTCGCGCCGGCGGTGAGGCCGCCGACCGCGGCGGCCAGGTCCTCGGGGAACCCGTAGGGCATCGTCCACATCGGGGCGTCGACCACCCCGTCGACGGTGGTGAACAGGTGGACCTTGATGCTGCCCATGGCGTGCGCTCCCGGGGTCGGTGGGTGGTTCGTCGTCGTCAGGACCGGCACGGGCCCCAGGACTCATCGTCCCCGGCACGCGGCCGCGTCCGGGGGGAGCATGGACCCCGTGTCCGCCCAGCCCGACCGCGCCGCGCGCCTGTCCGCGGCGCTGGACCGGGACGGCCCGACCTGCGTGTGGTGCGGGCGCACGTTCGACCGCTGGGTGCACCCGACCACCGAGCACCTGGTGCCGCGGGTGCGGGGCGGTCCGTCGTGGGCCGAGAACGAGGTCGCCGCGTGCAGCCGCTGCAACGCCGAGCGCGGCCACCGCGGGGCCGTCGAGTGGCTGACCGAGTGCCGGGCCCGGGGCTGGCAGCCCGACGCCGAGCGGGTGGCCCGGGCGCTGGATGCCCTGGCCGCGGCGGTCGCCGAGCGGGGCGGTCAGCGCCGGGCCCGCCCGCACCTGGACGCCCAGCTCCGCCGGCTGCGGGCCGGGTAGGCCGGGGCACCGTCGCGCCGGTCGGGGTGCTGGCGCCCGGCCACTACGCTCGCAGGAGCCCGAACACCCCGATCGTCAGGAGCCCCCTGTGTCTGCCGCGCCCGCCGAATCCGCCGTCGTCACCGTCCTGGTGCCGGCCGGGACCACGGCCACCCAGGCGCTCAAGGACGCCGGGGTCCCGCTCAAGGGTCCCGACGGCGCGGTCGTCGTGCGGGTCGCCGGTGAGCTCAAGGACCTCGCCTGGGTCCCCGACGCCGACACCGAGGTCGAGCCCGTCCCGGCCGCGAGCCCGGACGGCCGCGCGGTGATCCGGCACTCCACCGCCCACGTGCTCGCCCAGGCCGTGCAGGACCTGTTTCCCGGCACCCGGCTGGGCATCGGCCCGCCGGTGGAGAACGGCTTCTACTACGACGTCGACCCCGAGCGGCCCTTCACCCCCGAGGACCTGCAGGCGATCGAGAAGCGCATGCAGGCCATCGTCAAGGAGGGCCAGTTCTTCGCCCGCCGCGAGATCAGCGACGACGACGCCCGGGCCGAGCTGGCGCACGAGCCGTACAAGCTCGAGCTGATCGGCCTCAAGGGCGGGGCCGGTGAGGCAGCCGAGGGTGCCGACGTCGAGGTGGGCGGCGCGCAGCTGACCATGTACGACAACCTCGACCCGAGGTCGAAGGAACGGGTCTGGACCGACCTGTGCCGCGGCCCGCACCTGCCGCGCACCTCGACCATCCCGGCGTTCGCGCTGACCCGGGCGGCCGCCGCCTACTGGCGCGGCAGCGAGAAGAACCCGCAGCTGCAGCGGGTGTACGGCACCGCGTGGGAGTCCAAGGACGCCCTGAAGGCCCACCAGGAGCAGCAGGCCGAGGCCGAGCGCCGCGACCACCGCAAGCTGGGCGCCGAGCTGGACCTCTTCAGCTTCCCCGACCAGGTCGGGTCCGGGCTGGCGGTCTTCCACCCCAAGGGCGGGATCATCCGGCGCGAGCTGGAGAAGTACAGCCAGCGGCGGCACGAGGAGGCCGGCTACTCCTTCGTCAACACCCCGCACATCACCAAGGGCCAGCTGTTCGAGACCTCGGGCCACCTGGACTGGTACGCCGAGGGCATGTACCCGGCGATGCAGCTCGACGAGGAGCGCGACAGCGAGGGCGTCGTCCGCCGGCAGGGGCAGGACTACTACCTCAAGCCGATGAACTGCCCGATGCACAACCTGGTCTTCGACTCCCGCGGCCGGTCCTACCGCGAGCTGCCGCTGCGGCTGTTCGAGTTCGGCACCGTCTACCGGTACGAGAAGTCCGGTGTGGTGCACGGCCTGACCCGGGCCCGCGGGTTCACCCAGGACGACGCGCACATCTACTGCACCCCCGAGCAGATGGCCGGCGAGCTCAAGGCCCTGCTGGACTTCGTGCTGGGCCTGCTGGCCGACTACGGCCTCAGCGACTTCTACCTGGAGCTGTCCACCCGCAACCCGGAGAAGTCCGTGGGCACCGACGAGAGCTGGGAGCGGGCCACCGAGGCGCTGCGCCAGGCCGCCGTCGACTCCGGCCTCGAGCTCTTCCCGGACCCGGGCGGCGCGGCGTTCTACGGCCCGAAGATCTCCGTGCAGGCCAAGGACGCCATCGGGCGCACCTGGCAGATGTCGACCATCCAGGTCGACTTCAACCTGCCCGAGCGCTTCGGTCTGGAGTACACCGCCGCCGACGGGTCCCGGCAGCGGCCGGTGATGCTGCACCGGGCGCTGTTCGGCTCCATCGAGCGGTTCTTCGGCGTGCTCACCGAGCACTACGCCGGCGCCTTCCCGGCGTGGCTGGCCCCGGTGCAGGTGGTCGGCATCCCGATCACCGACGACCAGATCCCGTACCTGGAGGACGTCGCCCGGCAGCTGCGGGCCCGCGGCCTGCGGGTCGAGGTCGACGACTCCGACGACCGGATGCAGAAGAAGATCCGCAACGCCTCCAAGCAGAAGGTGCCCTTCGTGCTCATCGCCGGGGCCACCGACGCCGAGGCCGGCGCGGTGTCCTTCCGCTACCGGGACGGCAGCCAGCGCAACGGGGTGCCCGTCGCCGAGGCCGTCGAGGCGGTCGCCGACTGGGTCGCCCAGCGCCGCAACGACGACCCGACGGCCCCGGCCGAGGTCGCCGCCGCCGAGACCACCGCGTGAACCCGGACGACGGAGGGCCGACGACGGTCTTCGAGCGGCTCTGGACCCCGTACCGGATGGCCTACATCCAGGGCGAGGGCAAGCCGACCGACGCCCACGACTGCCCGTTCTGCCTGATCCCGGCGATGAGCGACGTCGACGGGTTGGTCGTGGCCCGCGGCGAGACCGTCTACGCCGTGCTGAACAAGTTCCCGTACAACCCCGGGCACCTGATGGTCGTCCCGTACCGGCACGTCGCCGACTACACCGACCTCACCGTCGCCGAGGTCGCCGAGCTCGGGGCCTGCACCCAGACCGCGATGGCCGTGGTGCGCGAGGTCAGCGGCGCGCACGGGTTCAACATCGGGATGAACCAGGGCTCGGTGGCCGGGGCCGGCATCGCCGACCACCTGCACCAGCACGCCGTCCCGCGCTGGGGCGGGGACACCAACTTCATGCCGGTGCTCGGGCTGACCCGGGTGCTGCCGCAGGTGCTCACCGACACCCGGCAGCTGCTCGCCGACGCCTGGCCCGCCCCCGAGGCCGGCTGATGCTCGGGGTCAACCTGCGGCCGGCCGTGGCCAAGGTGTGGGCGCCCGTCGTCCGCACCCTGCTGCGGCTCGGGGTCACCGCCGACGCGATCACCCTCCTCGGCACGGTCGGGGCGGTGGTCTCCGCGGTGTTCGTCATCGGCAACGGCGTGCTGTTCTGGGGCGCCTTCGCGGTCACCGTGTTCGTGCTGCTGGACATGCTCGACGGCGCGCTGGCCCGGGCCCGCGGCGGCGGCTCGGTCTTCGGCGCGGTGCTGGACTCCACCGGCGACCGGGCCGCCGACGCGGCGATCTTCGCCGGGCTGGTCTGGTGGTTCTCCGGCGAGGGCGACAACCGCATGGTCGTGTGGCTGTCGCTGACCTGCCTGGTGCTGGGCGTGCTGACCTCCTACGTCAAGGCCCGCGCCGAGGGAATGGGCCTGACCTGCGACGTCGGCCTGGTCGAGCGCACCGAGCGGCTGATCCTGATCCTGGTCGGCACCGGCTTCACCGGCCTGGGCATCCCGTACGCGCTGCAGGTCTGCCTCTGGCTGCTGCTGGTGGGCTCCACGATCACGGTCGGGCAGCGGTTCGCCACGGTCTACCAGCAGTCCCGCGGGCAGGCGCTGCCGGTGACGCCCCCGACCCCGTGAGCCGGGTCGAGGCCCTGCGGGACCGCCTGGTCGACGCCGGGTACGCCGCTGGCTGGGGCGCGGTCAAGGCGCTGCCCGAGCCGGTGGCCCGCGCGGCGTTCGACCGGGCCGGCGGCTGGGCCGCCGGCCGGCAGGGGAAGGGCGTCCGCCAGCTGCGGGCCAACCTCGCCGTCGTCACCGGGCTGACCGGGGACGACCTCGACGCCCTGACCGCCGACGCGCTGCGCTCCTACGCCCGGTACTGGATGGAGGCCTTCCGGCTGCCCACGCTGGGGGTGCCCCGGCTGCTGGCCGGCACCACCGTCGTCGGCACCGAGCACCTGGACGCCGCCCGCGCCGCCGGCCGGCCCGTCGTCCTCGCGCTGCCGCACAGCGGCAACTGGGACGCCGCCGGGGTCTGGCTCGTCGACTGGCTCGGCGGGCCGTTCATGACCGTCGCCGAGCGGCTGCGGCCCGAGGCGCTGTACGAGCGCTTCCTGGCCTACCGGGAGTCCCTGGGCTTCCGCGTCGTGCCGCTCACCGGGGGAGCCCGGCCGAGTTCCGCGCTGCTCAAGGAGTGGCTGGGCGCGGGCCGGTCGGCGTGCCTGCTGGTGGACCGCGACCTGACCGCGGCCGGCATCCCGGTCACCTTCTTCGACCGGCCCACCACGATGCCCGGCGGCCCGGCCCTGCTGGCCGCGCAGACCGGTGCCGCGCTGATGCCGGTGGTCTCGCACTTCGACGGCACGGGCTGGCGGCACACCGTCCACGCCGAGGTCGACGTGCACGGCGCGGGCCGGCTGCGCGAGCGGGTGCACGCCGGCATGCAGGGGGTGGCCGACGCCTTCGCGGTCAGCATCGCCCAGCGGCCCGTGGACTGGCACCAGCTCGGCCGGATCTGGGCCGACGTCACCCCGGACCCGGCCCGGTGAGGATCGGCCTGGTCTGCCCGTACCAGTGGGACGTGCCCGGCGGGGTGCAGTACCACGTGCGCGACCTCGCCGACACGCTGCGCGGGCTGGGCCACCACGTCGAGATCCTCACCCCGGCCCTGCACGAGGAGAACCTGCCCGCCGAGCACGTCACCTGGGCCGGCCGGGCCAACGCGGTGCCCTACAACGGGTCCATGGCCAGCTGGCAGTTCGGCCCCGTGTCGGCCACCCGGGTCCGCCGCTGGCTGCGCGACGGGCACTTCGACGTCGTCCACGTGCACGAGCCGGCGCCGCCGTCGGTGTCGCTGCTGGTCTGCATGCTGGCCCGCGGGCCGATCGTGGCCACCTTCCACGCCGCCGCCATCCGCTCGCTGTTCCTCTCCGCCTGGGGCCCGGTCGTGCGCCCGTGGCTGGAGCGGATCGCCGGCCGGATCGCGGTGTCGGACTTCGCCCGCCGGCTGCAGGTCGAGCACCTGGGCGGGGACGCCGTCGTCATCCCCAACGGCGTGCACGTGCACGCCTTCGCCGAGGGCCCGGTGCTGCCCGGGTACCAGCGGGGGAGCAGCACGCCGACGGTGGGCTTCCTGGGCCGCTACGACGAGCCGCGCAAGGGCCTGCCGGTGCTGCTGGAGGCGATGCGCACCGTCGTCCGGGAGTGCCCCGGTGCCCGGTTGCTGGTCGCCGGCCGCGGCGACCCCGACGAGCTGCGCGCCCTGCTGGGGCCGGACCTGGAACCGGCCGTGACGTTGCTCGGCGAGCTGTCCGAGCCGGACAAGGCCGCCTTCCTGCGGTCGGTCGACGTGTACTGCGCCCCCAACCTGATGGGGGAGAGCTTCGGCATCGTGCTGGTCGAGGCCATGGCCGCCGGTGCCCCCGTGGTCGCCGCCGACCTCGACGCGTTCGCCCGCGTGCTCGAGGACGGCGACGCCGGCGTGCTGGTCCGCCGCGGCGACGCCAGCGCCCTGGCCCGGGTGCTGGTCGACCTGCTGGCCTCCCCGGCGCGGCGGGCGGAGCTGACCGCCGCCGGGCACCGCCGGGCCGCGGACTTCGACTGGGCCACGCTGGCCCAGCAGGTGCTCGCCGTCTACGAGACCGTCGCGCCGCCGGGCGGCGGCGAGGTCACCGCGGCCGACGACGACCCGCCCGACGTCGAGCCCGCGGAGACCCCGGCCGCCGACCGGTTCCTGCCCCGCTGGCTGCGCCGCGGACCGGGGGCCTGAGGACGGCGGTAGCGTCCTCCGGCGTGGCACCGACCAGCTGGACCCTCCTCGTCGCCGGGGTGCTGCTCGTCCTGCTGCTGGTCTGGGTCACGTTCACCCTCACCCGCCTGCGCCGGCTGGAGAGCCGGGTGACCCGCGCCTGGGACGTGCTGGACGTCGCGCTGGCCCGGCGGGCCGACCTGCTGGCCGCGGTGGGCCGGGAGCGTTCGGCCGAGCTGGGCCCCGACCGGGGCGCCGCGCTCACCGGCGCCGTCGAGGTGTCCCGCCGTCCCCCGGGCGGGGACCGGGAGGCCGCGGAGAACGCGCTGGGCCGCGTGCTGCGGGAGCTGCCCGGGTCCTTGCGCGGACCCGAGCTGGACGACGCCGGCTGGCGCGTCGGGCTGGCCCGCCGGTTCTACAACGACGCGGTCCGGGACACCCGGGCCCTGCGCCGCCGGCCGCTGGCGCGGGTGCTGCGGCTGCCCGGCCGTCGTCCGCTGCCCCGGTTCTTCGACATCGACGACGGCCTGGACGCGGTGGTCGGTGCCGGGCGGTCGGAGGGCCGCTGACACGGACCTAGGATGGGTCGTCCGCAACCGACCCGACTCCGAGGCAGGCACCACCATGTCCGAGACCACCCCGAGCACCACCGGCACCGACCGCGTCAAGCGCGGCATGGCCGAGCAGCTCAAGGGCGGCGTGATCATGGACGTCGTCGACGCCGCGCAGGCCCGGATCGCCGAGGACGCCGGCGCCGTCGCCGTGATGGCCCTCGAGCGGGTCCCCGCCGACATCCGCGCCCAGGGCGGCATCGCCCGCATGAGCGACCCGGACATGATCGACGGCATCATCGCCGCGGTCTCCATCCCGGTGATGGCCAAGGCCCGGATCGGGCACTTCGTCGAGGCCCGCGTGCTGCAGAGCCTGGGCGTGGACTACATCGACGAGTCCGAGGTGCTGACCCCGGCCGACGAGGCGCACCACATCGTCAAGACCGACTTCACCGTGCCCTTCGTCTGCGGTGCCACCGACCTGGGCGAGGCGCTGCGGCGGATCTCCGAGGGCGCGGCGATGATCCGCTCCAAGGGCGAGGCCGGCACCGGCAACGTCGTGGAGGCCACCCGGCACATGCGCTCGATCCGTGCGGGCATCCGCCGGCTGTCGACCCTGGACGAGACCGAGCTCTACGTGGCGGCCAAGGAGCTGCGCGCGCCCTACGACCTGGTCCTCGAGGTCGCCCGCACCGGGAAGCTCCCGACCGTGCTGTTCACCGCCGGCGGCATCGCCACCCCCGCGGACGCGGCGATGATGATGCAGCTGGGCGCCGACGGCGTCTTCGTCGGCTCGGGCATCTTCAAGTCCGGCGACCCGGCGCAGCGCGCGGCCGCCATCGTGCAGGCCACCACCTTCCACGACGACCCGTCGGTGATCGCCAAGGTCAGCCGCGGTCTCGGCGAGGCCATGGTCGGGATCAACATCGACCAGATCCCGGCCGAGCAGCGGTACGCGAACCGCGGCTGGTGAGCGCGCCCCGCATCGGGGTGCTCGCGCTGCAGGGCGACGTCCGGGAGCACCGCGCCGTGCTCGAGGCGCAGGGCGCCCGTACGTCGGCCGTCCGGCGGCCCGAGGAGCTCGACGGCCTCGACGGCCTCGTGCTCCCGGGCGGGGAGTCCACGACCATCGCCAAGCTCGCCCACCGCTGGGGGCTGCTGGAGCCGCTGCGCGCTGCCGTCCGCGGCGGGCTGCCCGCCTACGGGTCCTGCGCCGGGATGATCCTGCTGGCCGACCGGCTGCTGGACGCCCCGGCCGACCAGCAGACCATCGGCGGGCTGGACGTCACCGTGCGGCGCAACGCCTTCGGCCGGCAGGTCGACAGCTTCGAGTCCGAGGTCGACGTAGCCGGGGTCCCGGGTGGCCCGGTGCACGCGGTCTTCATCCGCGCGCCGTGGGTCGAGGAGGCCGGCGAGCAGGTGCAGGTCCTCGGCCGGGTCTCCGGCGGACCGGCCGACGGTAGGATCGTCGCGGTCCGCCAGGGCAGCGTCGTCGCCACCAGCTTCCACCCGGAGCTCACCGGCGACACCCGGCTGCACCGGCTCTTCGTCGAGTTGGTGCGCGCCGCCGCCTGAGCGGAGGAGACGTGCGGACGGCGCCGACGACGGCGCCACCAGGTGAGGAGCAGCGATGAGCGGCCATTCCAAGTGGGCGACGACCAAGCACAAGAAGGCTGGCATCGACGCCAAGCGGAGCAAGCTCTTCGCGAAGCTGATCAAGAACATCGAGGTCGCGGCGCGCACCGGCGGCGGTGACGTGCAGGGCAACCCGACGCTGTTCGACGCCGTCCAGCGCGCCAAGAAGTCCTCGGTGCCGATCGACAACATCAACCGCGCGGTCAAGCGCGGTGCGGGCCTGGAGGCCGGCGGTGTCGAGTACCAGGGCATCACCTACGAGGGCTACGCCGCCGGCGGTGTCGCGGTGCTCATCGAGTGCCTCACCGACAACAAGAACCGCTCGGCCATGGAGGTCCGCACCGCCATGACCCGCAACGGCGGTTCGATGGCCGATCCCGGCTCGGTGTCCTACATGTTCAGCCGCAAGGGCGTCGTGGTCGTGCCCTCGACCGGCACCAGCGAGGACGCCGTCATGGAGGCCGTGCTGGACGCCGGCGCCGAGGAGGTGCGCGACCTCGGCGACACCTTCGAGGTGGTCAGCGAGCCCACCGACCTGGTCGCCGTCCGCACCGCGCTGCAGGACGCCGGGATCGACTACGACTCCGCCGAGGCCGCCTTCGTGCCCAGCGTGCAGGTCGAGCTGGACGAGGACGCCGCGGGCAAGGTCTTCCGGCTGATCGACGCCCTCGAGGACTGCGACGACGTGCAGAACGTGTACGCCAACTACGACGTGTCCGACGACGTCATGGAGAAGATCGCCGCTGACGCCTGACGTGTCGCGCCCGGGTCGGGCCTCGGTGGCCCGTACCCTGTCGAACACTTGTTCGTCCGAGGGGGAGCCGTGCGCGTGCTGGGGATCGACCCGGGGTTGACCCGGTGCGGGTGGGGCGTCGTCGACGGTCGGCCCGGGGCCCGTCCGGCGGCCGTCGGGGTCGGGGTGGTCCGCAGCGACCACACCCTGGCCCTGGAGCTGCGCCTGCTCGAGCTGCACACCGCGGTCACCGCGCTGGTCCGCGAGCACCAGCCCGACGTGGTGGCCATCGAGCGGGTCTTCCAGCAGAACAACAAGGGGACGGCGATCGGCACCGCGCAGGCCGCCGGGGTCGCCGCCCTCGCCGCCGCCCAGGCCAGCCGGCCGGTGCACTGGCACACCCCGAGCGAGGTCAAGGCCGCCATCTCCGGCAGCGGCCGCGCCGGCAAGGAGCAGGTCACGCTGATGGTCACCCGGATCCTCGGGCTGGACACCCCACCCCGGCCCGCCGACGCCGCCGACGCGCTGGCGCTGGCGGTCTGCCACGTCTGGCGCGGCCCCACCCAGGACCGGCTGCGGGTCGCCGCGCTGGCCACCGGCGCCGGCATCGCGCAGGGCCCGCTGACCACCGCACCGCGGCCGGCCGTGCGGGCCAGCCGCTGGCAGGGCATCGGGAGCGTGTCGTGATGGCCTCGTGATCGCCAGCGTCGCGGGACGGGTGGCCGCGGTCTCCCCGGACGGCGCCGTCGTCGAGGTCGGCGGCATCGGCCTGTCCGTGCAGTGCACCCCGGGCACGATCGCCCGCCTGCAGGTCGGCGAGGACGCCCGGCTGGCGACCAGCCTGGTGGTGCGCGAGGACTCGCTGACCCTCTACGGCTTCGCCGACGACGACGAGCGCCAGCTGTTCGAGCTGCTGCAGACCGCCAACGGCGTCGGCCCCCGGCTGGCCCAGGCGGTGCTGGCGATCCACCCGCCGCGCGACGTGCGCCGGGCGGTGGCCACCGCCGACCTCAAGGCGCTCATGCAGGTGCCCGGCATCGGCAAGAAGGGCGCCGAGCGGCTGGTCCTGGAGCTGCGCGACCGGTTGGGCTCGCCCACCGGGGACACCAGCCTGGACGCCGCCAGCGCCGCGGCCGGTGCCACCGGTCGCCAGGTCGCCCCGGTCGCCCCCTGGCGCGACCAGCTCACCACCGCCCTGGTCGGGCTGGGCTGGAGCGTGCGCGAGGCCGAGGGCGCGCTGGCCCAGCTCGCCCCGGTCGTCGACGAGCAGATCGCGGAGAACGGCAGCGTCGACGTCGCCGTCCTGCTCCGGCAGGCGCTGCGGCTGCTGGGCCGCGCATGACCTCGCCCGAGTCCGAGCCCGGCTCCGCGGCGAGCCCGTGGGCCGGTGACGAGGAGCGCGTCGTGGAGTCCGCGCTGCGCCCGCACTCGCTGGGGGAGTTCGTCGGCCAGCCGAAGGTCGCCCGGCAGCTGGACCTGGTGCTCGAGGGCGCCAAGCGCCGCGGTCGGCCGCCGGACCACGTGCTGCTGTCCGGACCGCCCGGCCTGGGCAAGACGTCGCTGGCGCTGATCATCGGGGCCGAGCTCGGCACCACCGTGAAGATCACCTCGGGCCCGGCGATCGAGCGGTCCGGGGACCTCGCCGCGATGCTGTCCAACCTCGGCGAGGGCGACGTGCTCTTCATCGACGAGATCCACCGGATCGCCCGGCCCGCCGAGGAACTGCTCTACATGGCGATGGAGGACTTCCGGGTCGACGTCGTGGTCGGCAAGGGGCCCGGTGCCACCGCGATCCCGCTGGAGATCTCGCCGTTCACGCTGGTCGGGGCCACCACCCGCGCCGGCCTGCTGACCGGTCCGCTGCGCGACCGGTTCGGCTTCGTGGGCCAGATGGAGTTCTACTCGACCGAGGACCTGCAGCTGGTGCTGCGCCGCAGCGCTGACCTGCTGGGGGTGGCCATCGACGCCGAGGGCGCTGCCGAGATCGCCGGCCGCTCCCGCGGCACCCCGCGGATCGCCAACCGGCTGCTGCGCCGGGTGCGCGACTACGCCGAGGTGCGCGCCGACGGCCGGGTGACCCGGGCGGTGGCCCGGGCCGCGCTGGCGCTCTACGACGTCGACGAGCTGGGCCTGGACCGGCTGGACCGCGAGGTGCTGCATGCCCTGGTCGCCAAGTTCAACGGCGGGCCGGTCGGCGTGGCCACCCTGGCGGTGGCCGTGGGGGAGGAGCCGCACACCGTCGAGGAGGTGTGCGAACCGTTCCTGGTACGGGCCGGGCTGCTGGCCCGGACCCCCCGCGGGCGGGTCGCCACGGAGGCCGCCTGGACCCACCTGGGGCTGCCCGTGCCCGACGGCGTGTGGCTGCGCGGGGGCACGCCGGGTGACCAGCCTGCGTCGCCCACCTTGTTCGACGCCTAGACTCCTCGGCGCCGGAGCGCCCGCCCCTGGGTGAGGTGCGCCCTGGCCCGGTCACGCCTGCGGGCGTACCGCAGCCGACGTCCCCGACGTGGCCGCCCCCCGGTGGCCACAACGACCGCGCGAACCCTGCGCGGTGGAGAGGCACGACAACCGTGGAGTTCTTCCCGCTGATCCTGCTGGTGCTCGCCTTCGCACTGCTGATCGTCCTGCCTGCCCGGCAGCGCAAGAAGATGGCCGCCAACGCCCAGGCGCTGCAGGAGTCCCTGACCGTCGGCACGCCGGTCATGCTGACCAGCGGCCTGCACGGCACGGTCGCCGCGATCGGCGAGGGCACCGTCGACATCGAGATCGCCCCCGGCGTCGTCGCCACCTTCGCCCGCCCGGCCGTGATGGAGGTGCGCACGAAGGACGGCGCCGTCCTCGACGCGCAGGCCGGCGAGGTCGTCCCGCCGACGGCCGAGCGCACCGGGTACGTGGACGGCGACGGCGACCCGGGCTCGACCACCGACCGCAAGGACTGACATGGCCTCCCGCCAGCTCCCGGCGTCCCGGTACTTCGGGGCGTTCATCCTGATCGTGGCCCTCATGTACGGCCTGATCTTCCTCACCGGTTCGCAGCGGACCCCGCAGCTGGGTCTGGACCTGCAGGGCGGCACCACGGTGACGCTCACCGCCGCGGTCCCCGGTGGCGGCACCCCCAGCCGCGAGGACCTGGAGCTGGCGCGCCAGATCATCGAGCAGCGCGTCAACGGTCTCGGCGTCGCCGAGGCCGAGGTGGTCACCGAGGGTGACTCCAACATCATCATCTCGGTGCCCGGCGAGGACGGCGACCAGGCCCGCGAGCTGGGCCAGACCGCCCAGCTGCGCTTCCGGCCGGTCGTCGGCGGACCCGAGGCGGCCACCACGGCCACCGATCCGGCGGCAACGGACCCGGCCGCACCCACGACCGACCCGGCAGCGCCCACGACCGACCCGGCAGCGCCGACGACGGACCCCGCAGCGCCGACGACGGACCCGGCCGCGACCAGCTCGGTCGCCCCGGACTCGCTGGCCGCGGAGGACACCACCGCCCCGGCCACGGACGCGACGCCGACCACCGACCCGGCCGCGGCGACCACTGCCCCCGCCGCGACGGACGGGTCGACCGACGGGACCACGGACGGCGCGGCCGCGACCCCGCTGACCCAGGAGCAGGCCGCCGCCGAGTACGCCACCCTGATCTGCTCGGCCGACGACACCTCCACCGGCGACGTCGACCTGGCCGAGTCCTACCTCGCCGCCTGCTCGGAGGACGGCACCGCCAAGTACCTGCTGGGCCCGGCCGTCGTCGAGGGCACCGAGGTCTCCTCGGCCAGCGCCGGCACCACGGCGCAGACCGGCGAGTGGGTCGTGAACGTCGACTTCTCCTCGCAGGGCTCCTCAACCTGGGCGGCCTACACCACCGCCAGCGTCGGCAGCGCGGTCGGCATCGTGCTCGACGGCCGGGTCGTGTCCGCCCCGACCATCAACAGCGCGATCACCGGCGGCACCACCCAGATCACCGGCTCGTTCAGCCAGACCGAGGCGCAGACGCTGGCCAACCAGCTGGAGTACGGCGCGCTGCCGCTGACCTTCACCCAGGCCACCGCGCAGACGATCACCACCGAGCTGGGCGGCGAGCAGCTGCGCGCCGGCCTGATCGCCGGGGCCGTGGGCATCGCCCTGGTGTTCCTCTACGCCCTGCTCTACTACCGCGCGCTCGGCCTGGTCATGATCGCCAGCCTGCTGCTGTCCGCGGTCGTGGTCTACGCCAGCCTGGTCCTGCTGGGCCGGGAGATCGGCTTCACGCTGAGCCTGGCCGGCATCGCCGGGTTCATCGTGAGCATCGGCATCACCGCGGACTCCTTCGTCGTCTACTTCGAGAGACTCAAGGACGAGATCCGCGAGGGACGGACGCTGCGCAGCGCCGTCCCGCGGGCCTGGGTCCGCGCCCGGCGCACGATCCTGAGCGCCGACTCGGTCAGCTTCCTGGCCGCCGCGATCCTCTACCTGCTCGCGATCGGCGACGTGAAGGGCTTCGCGTTCACCCTCGGCCTGTCCACGGTGCTCGACCTGCTCGTGGTCTTCCTCTTCACCCACCCGCTGATGGCGGTGCTCAGCCGGTTCCGCTCGTTCGGCTCGAGCCGGTTCTCCGGCCTCGGTGCCGTCGACGTCACCCGCCGCGCGACGACCGCGCCGCGGCCGGGTCAGCGGCCCACGGCCAGCACGGCCAGCACGGCCAGCGACAGGAGCGACCGATGACCGGCACCCCCCGCGACGGCGGCAGCGACCCCGCCGAGGAGCCCGTCGACGGGCCCGACGTCCCGGTCGGGACCGACGCCGACGAGACGCCGGACGAGTCCGACGCCGACATCCGGGAGGACGCCGCGCGGGACGCCGACGACGGCGCCCTGGCGGACGCCGGGCTGCCCACCGAGGGGGACACCCCGGCCGACTCCGCCGCGGTGCGGACGGCGCCGCGGAAGGCGTCGCTGGCCCACCGGCTCTACAACGGCGAGGCCGGGCTGGACGTCGTGGGGCGCAGCCGGTTCTGGTACAAGGTCACCGCCGTCGTGGTGCTGGTCTGCGTCGCGTCGATGATCTTCCGCGGGTTCAACTTCGGCATCGACTTCGAGGGCGGCAACAGCTTCCGGGTGCCGGCCTCGACGTCCCAGCTGGCCGACATCCGCGAGGCGGCCGAGGAGGCCGGCGCGCAGGTCTCCACCGCGCAGATCGTCGGCGGCAACACCGTGCTGCTGCGCACCGGCACGCTGGACAACGCCGCCGAGGCGACCGTGGTGTCGGCCATCGCCGATGCCGCCGGCGTCACCGACGCCCAGGTGAGCCCGGAGTCGGTCAGCGCCGACTGGGGCCGGGACATCACCGACCAGGCCCTGATCGCCCTGCTGGTCTTCCTGGCCGCGGTGGTCGTGTTCCTGGCCATCCGCTTCCAGCCCAAGATGGCCGTGGGCGCGATCGTCGCCCTGGCGCACGACATCATCCTGACCGCCGGCGTGTACTCCATCGTCGGTTTCGAGGTCACGCCGTCCACCGTCATCGGCTTCCTGACCATCCTCGGGTTCAGCCTCTACGACACCGTGGTGGTCTTCGACAAGGTCGACGAGAACGTCAAGGACCTGGAGAAGGGCGCCCGCATGACCTGGGGCGAGGCGGCCAACCTCGCGGTCAACCAGACCCTGATGCGCTCGATCAACACCTCGGTCATCGCGCTGCTGCCGGTGCTGGGGCTGCTGGTCGTCGGGGTCGTCGTCCTCGGCGTCGGCACCCTGCAGGACCTGGCCCTGGTGCTCACCGTCGGCCTGGCCGCCGGCACCTACAGCTCGATCTTCCTGGCCACCCCGGTGCTGGCCGACCTCAAGGCCCGGGAGCCCGGCGTGCAGGCGCTGCGCAAGCGGGTGCTGGCCCGCCGCGCGGCCGACGCCCGCGCGGCCGGCGGGGCGACCGCGGCCGGCCCGGTGGCCAGCGCCCGGCGGGCCCGGCCGGCCCGCTCGGCGACCGCCCTGGTCGACCGGGACGAGCTGCCCGAGCGCCCGGAGTCCTTCGAGCAGGTCGAGTCGCCGGCCTCGGTGACCCGGACGGCGACGGCCCCCAAGCCGGGCGCCCGGCCGCAGCGGCCCGGCGGCGGCAAGAAGCGTCGGTGAGCACCACCCCGCTCGCGGAGCTGATCGCCTCCATCGCGGTCGACATCCCGGACTTCCCGGAGCCCGGGGTGGTGTTCCGCGACCTGACGCCGGTGTTCGCCGACGCCTCGGCGTTCCGGCAGGTCGCCGAGGCTCTGGCCGGGTCGGTGCTGGAGGACCCGCGGGGCGCGGCGCTGCGGACCGGGCCGGACGACCCGGGGTTCGACGTCGTGGTCGGGGTGGAGGCCCGCGGCTTCCTGCTCGCGGCCGCCGTCGCGGTGGTCGCCGGCACCGGCGTCGTGCCGGTCCGCAAGGCCGGCAAGCTCCCGCGGTCCACGGTCTCGGCGGACTACACGCTCGAGTACGGGACGGCGACCCTCGAGCTGCACACCGACTCGATCACCCCGGGCCAGCGGGTGCTGGTCGTCGACGACGTGCTGGCCACCGGCGGCACGCTGGAGGCCGCCATCGGGCTGGTCGAGCGGGTCGGCGGGGTGGTCACCTCCGTCTCGGTGGTGATCGAGCTCCCGGCGCTCGGCGGCCGGCAGCGGGTGGCGCCGCACACCGTGCACGCCCTCTGGACCACCTGACGCAGGTCACCCTCCCGAGCGGTCCGCCGCCGGGAGGGCGTGGCTAGCATGGTGTGGGTCCAGTCCCCCCAGGACCCAGGAGTGGCCATGGCATCCGAGGTGGCTTCCCCTGCCGCGTCCGGGGCTGCACCGGCCGACCCGACGCCGCGGGCCGCGCTGCCCGACCGGCCGGCCGTGCAGCTGCCCGACGCCCGGCCGACCGACGTCCCGAGCGACGCCCCGCTCGAGGTCGTCGACGAGGGCACCGCGCTGGAGTCGGTCCCGCGTCGGCGGGTCCGCGACCGGCTGGCCCGCCGGATCGTCGCCGGCCAGCGCTCGACCGTCGTCCGGCCCGTCCTGGAGCCGTTGGCGGCCCTGCACCGCTCCAGCCACCCCAAGGCCGACCTGGCCCTGCTGCAGCGGGCCTACGACGTGGCCGAGGCCGCGCACGCCAGCCAGAAGCGCAAGTCCGGCGACCCCTACATCACCCACCCGCTCGCGGTGGCCACGGTGCTGGCCGGGCTGGGCATGGACACCACCACGCTGGTGGCCGCGCTGCTGCACGACACGGTGGAGGACACCGGGGTCGCCCTGGACACCATCACCGCGGACTTCGGGCCCGAGGTGGCCCACCTCGTCGACGGCGTCACCAAGATCGACAAGGTCAGCTTCGGGGACGGCGCCCAGGCCGAGACCATCCGCAAGATGATCGTGGCGATGGCCAAGGACCCCCGGGTGCTGGTCATCAAGCTGGCCGACCGGCTGCACAACATGCGCACCCTGCGCTTCCTCCCGCCGGAGAAGCAGGAGAAGAAGGCCCGCGAGACGCTGGAGATCCTCGCGCCGCTGGCCCACCGGCTGGGCATGAACACCATCAAGTGGGAGCTGGAGGACCTCGCGTTCGCCACGCTGTACCCCAAGCGCTACGACGAGATCGTGCGGCTGGTCGCCGAGCGGGCGCCGTCCCGGGACACCTACCTGTCCGAGGTGACCAGCGCGGTCACCGAGCAGCTCAAGGCAGCCAAGGTCGAGGCCGCCGTCACCGGCCGGCCCAAGCACTACTACTCGATCTACCAGAAGATGATCGTCCGCGGCCGTGACTTCACCGACATCTGGGACCTCGTCGGCATCCGGATCCTGGTGGACTCCGTCCGCGACGTCTACGCGGCGCTGGGGATCATGCACGCCCACTGGCAGCCGGTCCCCGGCCGCTTCAAGGACTTCGTGGCCATGCCGAAGTTCAACATGTACCAGTCGCTGCACACGACGGTGATCGGCCCGCAGGGCAAGCCGGTCGAGCTGCAGATCCGCACCCACGACATGCACCGCACGGCCGAGTACGGCATCGCCGCGCACTGGAAGTACAAGGAGAAGGCGCGCGGCGGCGGCCCGGTCACGCCGATGAAGCCCGGGTCCACCGGCGACGACATGCTGTGGCTGCGCCAGCTGCTGGACTGGCAGCGCGAGGCGCAGGAGCCCGGCGAGTTCCTGGAGACCCTGCGCTACGACCTGGGCCCGCAGGAGGTCTTCGTCTTCACGCCCAAGGGCGACGTGATCAGCCTGCCCGAGCAGTCCACGCCGGTGGACTTCGCCTTCGCGGTGCACACCGAGGTCGGCTACCGCTGCATCGGCGCCCGGGTCAACGGCTCGCTGGTGTCCCTGGACAGCAAGCTCGCCAACGGCGACGTCGTCGAGGTCTTCACCTCCCGGTCGCCCACCGCCGGCCCCAGCCGCGACTGGCTGGAGTTCGTCGGGTCCTCCCGGGCGCGCACCAAGATCCGGCAGTGGTTCACCAAGGAGCGCCGCGAGGACGCCGTCGACGCCGGCAAGGACGCGCTCACCAAGGCGATGCGCAAGGCCGGCCTGCCGCTGCAGCGGCTCATGGGCGGCGACGCGCTCAGCACGCTGGCCGCTGACCTGCACCACGCCGACGTCAGCGCGCTCTACGCCGCGGTGGGGGAGAACCACCTCTCGGCGTCCTCGGTCGTGGAGAAGCTGCTGGTCGCCCTGGGCGGCTCCGAGGGCGCCGCGGAGGACATCGCCGAGACCGCCATCCCCACCCGCCGCTCGGTGGCCCGCACCGCCAGCGGCGACCCCGGCATCGAGGTCACCGGCCGCACCGACGTGTGGGCCAAGCTCGCCAAGTGCTGCACCCCGGTGCCCGGCGACGACATCCTGGGCTTCGTCACCCGCGGCGGCGGCGTCAGCGTGCACCGCACCGACTGCACCAACGCCGACGACCTGCAGCGCAAGCCCGAGCGGCTGGTCGAGGTGGCCTGGGCCGCGCAGCCCGGCGCGGTGTTCCTGGTCGCCATCCAGGTCGAGGCCCTCGACCGGCACCGGCTGCTCTCCGACGTCACGAAGGCCCTGGCCGACGAGCGGGTCAACATCCTCTCGGCGTCGGTGCAGACCAGCCGCGACCGGGTGGCCATCAGCCGGTTCACCTTCGAGCTGGCCGACCCGGCCCACCTCGGCGCGGTGCTGCAGACGGTGCGCAACGTGGAAGGCGTCTTCGACGTGGAGCGCGTCACGGCGTGAATTGCGATCCTCCGGATCGCACCGCGGCCAGGAGCCGTGCCCCGGGGGCGACGAGCGACGCTGCTCCCGCCTCGGGTCAGGGGCGCTCGTGCCTCGGCCCCTGACCGTCGGCGGGACGGGGACGAGTCCCTCCTCGGGGAGGACGCCTCGTTCCTCGGCGCCCTCCCGTCGTCGGGACGGCCGCGGTGCGATCCGGAGGATCGCGATGAGCTCAGCCGGCGGGGGTCACTCCGGCGATCGTCACCGCGGTGGCGGGCTGGCCGTCCTGGCTGCCGTCGGCGGTGCCGAGCGCGGCGACCTGGTCGAGGACGCCGAGGCCGGCCTCGTCGATGGTGCCGAAGACGGTGTAGGCCGGGTCGAGCTGGCTGTCGCCGTAGACCAGGAAGAACTGGCTGCCGTCGGTGCCGTCACCGGCGTTGGCCATCGCCAGCACGCCGCGGCCGTAGGTCTCCGAGCCGGCCACGGCGGTCGGGAACGAGTACCCGGGGCCACCGGAGCCGGTCGCCGACGGGTCGCCGCACTGCAGCACCTTCAGGCCGTCGGAGGTGGTCAGCCGGTGGCACAGCGTCGAGTCGAAGAAGCTCTGCGAGGCCAGCGTGGCGAAGCTGTCCGCGGCGCAGGCGCCGGGGCCGGTGTAGTCCAGCGTGATGCCGATGTCGCCGGCGCTGGTCGAGATCGTCTCGGCCTGGGTGCCGGTGGGCAGGTCACCGGTGGGCGCGTCGACGGCGAAGGTGCCGGAGCTGCCCTGCGCGTCGTAGGTGTAGGTGCACGCCCCGGCGGTGGTGGTCTGGCCGGCCCGCTCGGCGCCCGGGCCGGGGGTGGGGGCGGCCGGGGCGGAGGTGGCCGCGCTCGAGCTGGCCGAGGCGGTGGAGCTGTCGTCGTCCCCGCCCAGGCCGGTGACCAGCAGGGCGGCACCGACGACCACCACGACGGCGGCGACGGTGACCCCGATCAGGACGTTGCGCCGACGGCGACGCTGCTGGGCCGCCCGCCGCTCCAGCTGCCGCTGCAGGTGACGTTGGGCGTTCTGACGGCGCTGCTTGTTGCTGACCACGGGTGCCGAGTCTAGGCAACCCTTCCTGGCGGTCTGCTGTGACGCCGGTCGTGTCGGGGGTGGCACGTACCCTGCGCAGGTGCTCATCCGCTCCTTCCCCGCCGGCGCGTTCGGCACCAACTGCTACGCCGTGGCGTCCGGCCCGCGGTCGGAGTGCGTCGTCGTCGACCCCGGCATGGAGGCCGTCGAGCCCCTCGCGGAGATGCTCGCCGCCGACGGCCTGAAGCCGGTCGCCGTCGTGCTGACCCACGGCCACCTCGACCACACGTTCTCGGTCCTGCCGGTCTGCGACGGGTACGGCATCCCGGCCTACCTGCACCCCGCCGACTCCGGGATGCTCTCGGACCCCGCGCGCTGGCACGGCCCGGCCCTGGCCCCGTTGATCTCCGGGGTGCGGCTGCCCGACCCGGCCGACGTGCTCGCCCTGGACGACGGCGCCACCCTGTCGCTGGCCGGCGTCGACCTCACCGTCCGGCACGCCCCGGGCCACACCCAGGGCTCGGTGATGTTCTCCCTGGACCTCGACGACTCCCCGGGTCTGCTGGCCGGCGACGTGCTGTTCGCCGGGTCGGTCGGCCGGGTCGACCTGCCCGGCGGGTCGTGGGAGTCGATGCTGGGCTCGCTGCGCGACGTCGTCCTGCCGCTGGACGACGCCACCGTCGTCCTCCCCGGGCACGGCCCGGCCACCACGATCGGGCGCGAGCGGGCCACGAACCCCTACCTGGCCGAGGCCTCGGCCGCGCCGAAGGGCCGCGGGCTGTGAGCGACCTCGTCGCCCCGAAGGGCACCTTCGACGTCCTGCCCCCGGACTCCGCGCGGTTCCTCGCCGTCCGCGAGACGCTGACCGCGCCGCTGCGCCGGGCCGGCTACGGCTACGTGGAGACCCCGGTCTTCGAGGACACCGCGGTGTTCGCCCGCGGCGTGGGGGAGTCCACCGACGTCGTCAGCAAGGAGATGTACACCTTCACCGACAAGGGCGGCCGCTCGCTGACCCTGCGGCCCGAGCTGACCGCCGGGCTGATGCGGTCCTTCATCGAGCACCGCCTCTACTCCGGCCCGCTGCCGGTGAAGCTGTGGAGCGTGGGCTCGGCGTTCCGCTACGAGCGCCCGCAGGCCGGCCGCTACCGGCACTTCACCCAGGTCGACGTCGAGGCCCTGGGCATCGACGACCCGGCGCTGGACGCCGAGGTGGTCGCCCTGGCCGACCAGGGCTACCGCGACCTGGGCCTCACCGGGTACGAGCTCCAGCTGACGTCGCTGGGCGACAGCACCTGCCGGCCGCAGTACCGCGAGCTGCTGACGGCGTTCCTGGCCAAGCTGGACCTCGACGAGGACACCCGGCGCCGGGCGGGGATCAACCCGCTGCGGGTGCTGGACGACAAGCGCCCCGAGGTGCAGGCCCAGCTGGTCGACGCCCCACTGATGGTCGACCACCTCTCCGACGCCACGAAGGCGCACTACGACGCCGTCCGGCAGCACCTGGCCGACCTCGGCGTGGCCTGGGTCGAGGCGCCCCGGCTGGTCCGCGGGCTGGACTACTACACGAAGACCACCTTCGAGTTCGTGCACGGCGGCCTGGGCTCCCAGTCCGGGATCGGCGGCGGCGGCCGGTACGACGGGCTGTCCGCCGCGCTGGGCGGGCCCGACGTGTCGGGCATCGGCTACGCCGTCGGGGTCGACCGCACCATCCTCGCGGTGCAGGCCGAGGGCCTGGACATCGCCGTCGAGTCCGGCGTGCAGGCCTTCGTGGTGCCGCTGGGCGCCGAGGCGAAGAAGCTCGCCGTCCGGTGGGTGGGCCAGCTGCGCGCCGCCGGGGTGTCCGCCGACACCGTGTACGGCGACCGCGGGCTCAAGGGCGCCATGAAGGCCGCCGACCGATCGGGTGCGGCCCAGGTCGTCGTGGTCGGGGACCGGGACCTGGCCGACGGCGTCGCGCAGCTGAAGACGATGGCCACCGGCGAGCAGGTGGCCGTGCCCCTGGGCGAGCTGGTCGACCGGGTGCGTGCGACGGTGGGGGCATGAGCATGGAGCAGCGCCCCCTGGGTCGTACCGGTGCCGATGTGTCCGTCGTGGGTCTTGGGACCTGGCAGCTCGGCGGGGACTGGGGCGACGTCAGCTCCGAGGGCGCCGCCGAGGTCCTGGACGCCGCCCTCGACGCCGGCGTCACCCTGCTGGACACCGCCGACGTGTACGGCGACGGCCGCTCCGAGGAGCGGATCCGGCAGGCCCTGGCACCCCGGTCGGACCGCCCGTTCGTGGCCACCAAGGCCGGCCGCCGCGCGGACCCGTTCGAGGCCGCCACCTACACGCCGGAGAACCTGCGGGCCTGGGTCGACCGGTCCCGCCGCAACCTGGGCGTGGACACCCTCGACCTGGTCCAGCTGCACTGCCCGCCCCCGGCCGTCTACTCCGACCAGCGGGTCTACGACACCCTCGACGGGTTCGTCGCCGACGGCTCGATCGCTGCCTACGGCGTCTCGGTCGAGACGGTCGAGGAGGGCCTGACCGCGCTCCAGCACGAGGGCGTGCAGTCCATCCAGGTGATCCTCAACGTCTTCCGGCGCAAGCCGCTGGAGCAGCTGCTGCCCGCCGCGGCCCGCGCCGGCGTCGGCATCCTGGCCCGGGTGCCGCTGGCCAGCGGTCTGCTGACCGGCAAGTACGACGAGTCGACGACGTTCGCCGCCGACGACCACCGCAACTTCAACCGCAACGGCGAGGCCTTCGACGTCGGCGAGACGTTCTCCGGCGTGCCCTACGACGTCGGCCTGGCCGCCGCCCGCGAGGTCGCCGCGATCGCCCCCGAGGGGGCCACCACCGCGGCGTTCGCGCTGCGCTGGGTGATCGACCAGCCCGGCGTCACCAGCGTCATCCCCGGGGCGCGCAACGTCGAGCAGGTGCTCGGCAACGTCGCCGCCGCCTCGCTCGCCCCGCTGACCGACGGCCAGCTCGCCGACCTCGAGCGGGTGTACGACGAGCGCATCCGCGCCCACGTGCACGCCCGCTGGTAGGTCCCACCTCTCTGCGTCCTGTCCCACCCCGCCGCCCCGAAAGGCACTCCCGTGCTCCGCACCCACGACGCCGGCACCCTCCGCGCTGCCGACGCCGGCACCACCGTCACCCTCGCCGGCTGGATCGCCCGCCGCCGCGACCACGGCGGGGTGGTCTTCCTGGACCTGCGCGACGGCTCCGGCTACGCCCAGGTCGTCGTCCGGGAGTCCGACGCGCACGCGCTGCGCAACGAGTTCTGCGTGCTGGTGACCGGGCAGGTGCAGGCCCGCCCGGACGGCAACGAGAACCCGGAGCTGCCCTCGGGCGAGATCGAGGTCGTCGCCTCGACCCTGCAGGTGCTGTCGACGTCGGCGCCGCTGCCGTTCCCGATCGAGACCGCGCAGGCCGCCGGGGACGACGTCCGCTACACCTACCGCTACCTCGACCTGCGGCGGCAGGGCCCGGCATCGGTCATGAAGCTGCGCAGCGAGATCAACCGGGTGGCCCGCGGCGTCATGGCCGGCAAGGGGTTCACCGAGGTCGAGACGCCGTCGCTGACCCGCTCCACCCCCGAGGGCGCCCGCGACTTCGTCGTCCCGGTGCGCCTGCAGCCCGGCTCCTGGTACGCGCTGCCGCAGTCGCCGCAGCTGTTCAAGCAGCTGCTGATGATCGGCGGGCTCGAGCGGTACTACCAGATCGCCCGGTGCTTCCGGGACGAGGACTTCCGCGCCGACCGGCAGCCGGAGTTCACCCAGCTGGACTTCGAGATGAGCTTCGTCGACCGGGACGACGTCCTGGACGTGGCCTCCTCCGTGGTCACCGCGCTGTGGAAGGAGCTCGCCGCCCACGACGTCGGCGAGATCCCGCGGATGACCTACCGCGAGGCGATGGACCGCTTCGGGTCCGACAAGCCCGACCTGCGGTTCGGCCTCGAGCTCACCGAGCTGACCGAGTTCTTCGCCGACACCCCGTTCCGGGTGTTCCAGTCGCCCTACGTCGGCGCCGTCGTCATGCCCGGCGGTGGCTCGCAGCCCCGCCGCACGTTCGACGCCTGGCAGGACTGGGCCCGCTCGCGCGGGGCCAAGGGCCTGGCCTACGTCACCGTCGCCGAGGACGGCACGCTGGGCGGCCCGGTCACCAAGAACATCTCCGACACCGAGCGGGCCGGCCTGGTCGAGGCCGTGGGCGCGAAGCCCGGCGACTGCATCTTCTTCGCCGCCGGCCAGCGCCGGACCTCCCAGGAGCTGCTGGGCGCCGCCCGCAACGAGATCGCCAAGCGGCTGGAGCTCATCGAGCCCGGGTCCTGGTCGTTCCTGTTCGTCGTGGACTTCCCGATGTTCGAGGAGACCGAGGAGGGGGGGTGGACCTTCATGCACCACCCCTTCACCTCGCCCACCCCGGAGTGGCGGGAGCGGTTCGCCGACGACAAGGGTGCGGCGCTGTCCGACGCCTACGACCTGGTGATCAACGGCAACGAGTGCATGTCCGGCTCGGTCCGCATCCACGACGCCGCGCTGCAGGAGCGGGTGTTCGAGACCCTCGGCATGTCCCGCGAGGAGGCCCGCGACCGGTTCGGGTTCTTCCTGGAGGCCTTCGCCTACGGCCCGCCGCCGCACGCCGGCGCCGCGCTGGGCTGGGACCGGCTGACCGCGCTGCTGGCCGGCGTGGACTCCATCCGCGAGGTCATCGCCTTCCCGAAGACCGGGGCCGGCTACGACCCGCTGACCGGTGCCCCGACGCCGATCAGCGACGCGCAGCGCAAGGAGGCCGGCATCGACTGGGTCGAGCCCCCCGCGAAGCCGGCCGCCGCGGAGGCCTGACCCGGACGTCCAGGGGTGCTGGGTAGCGTGGCTCACATGCTGCGCGCCCGCACCCTGCTCGGACCCGGACCCTGCAACCCCTACCCGGAGGCGACGGTCGCCCTCGGGCAGCCGCTGCTGGGTCACCTCGACCCGCTCTTCCTCCAGGTGCTGGACGAGACGTCCGACCGTCTGCGCACCGTCTTCGGCACGCAGAACCGGCGCACGCTGCCGCTGTCGGCCACCGGGTCCGCGGGCATGGAGGCGGCGTTCGTCAACACGCTGGGCCCCGGCGACGTCGCCGTCGTCGCGGTCAACGGGCTCTTCGGCCAACGGATGGCCGAGGTCGCCTCCCGCACCGGCGCCGAGGTGGTCACCGTCGACCACGAGTGGGGGCAGCCGGTCGACGCCGACCGGGTGCTGGCCGCGCACCCCTCGCCCAAGGTCATCGCCGCGGTGCACGCCGAGACCTCCACCGGCGTGGAGTCCGACATGGCCGCGCTGGGCGCCGGCAAGGGCGATGCGCTGCTGGTCGCCGACTGCGTGACGTCGCTGGGCGGCATCCCGGTCGCCCTGGACGAGTGGGGCGTGGACATCGCCTACTCGGGCTCGCAGAAGTGCCTGGGCGTCGCGCCCGGCCTGGCGCCGTTCACCATCAGCGACCGGGCGTGGGAGCGGCGGATCACCCGGCCGCAGTCCTGGTACCTCGACCTCGGTCTGCTCGGCGGGTACGCCGGCGAGGCCGGCGGCTCGGGTGGGCGGACCTACCACCACACCGCGCCGACCGGCATGGTCGTCTCGCTGCACGCCGGCCTGGGCCGGGTGCTCGAGGAGGGCCTGGACGCCGTCCACGCCCGGCACGCCGCCGCCGGTGCTGCGCTGCAGTCCGGCCTCGAGGCCCGCGGCATGCGGCTGTTCGCCGCGGCCGGCCACCGGCTGCCGGAGCTGACCACCGTGTGGGTGCCCGACGGCGTCGACTCCGCCGCCGTGCGCAAGCGCCTGCTGGACGAGTACGGCATCGAGATCGGCGGCGGCGTCGGCGAGTTCGCCGCCACCGTCTGGCGGATCGGCCTGATGGGCCACAACGCCCGCCCGGACTCGGTCGCCCTCGTCCTGGCCGCCCTGGACGCCGTCCTCGCCTGAGGGGCCTGTTGATCATCGTCAGCTGCAGGTGGGACACGCCCTCCGACGGCGTGTCCCACCTGCACGAGGCGATGATCAACGACGGGGTGGGCGCCAGCCGCGGGTGAGCAGCGCACGGCGGCTGCGGTCCACGACCGTGCGGGCGTTGCGGTGCCGGGCGGCGAAGCGCAGCAGCAGGTAGCCGTCGGCGGCCATCAGCGAGTACCGGTCGACGTCCCGCTCGAACTGGTCGCGCTCGGCGTGCTGGCGTCCCTCGTACTCCTCCAGCACGCGCCACTCCTCCCACCCGAGGTCGCCGTGGGCGACGACCGTGCCCCACCGGTCGCGGACGGGCACCTGCGGCTGGACCGGCGGCAGGTCGCTGTCGACCAGCCACCAGCGGATCTGGCTCTCCGGCCGGGACATCGCCCGGGCGTCCAGGTGCGGCGCCACCGCCCGGGCCCGGACCACGCCGCGGGCCCGCCCGGCCCGGGCCAGGCGGTCGGCCAGCTCCTCGGCGGTCACGGCTCCCGAGCGCAGCAGCGCGTCGCCGACGGCGCACAGCTCGTCGGCGGACATCACGGCAGCGCAGTCCAGGAAGGTCTGCGCTCCGCTGGTCACCCGCATCCCGTCGCGCTCGACGACGTCCTCGTGGGCCAGCGTGCGGATCCGGGTGACCACCTCGGCCCGCTGGGGGAGCACGCGGCGCGGGGTGAGCGCGACGGTGGGCCGCGCCGGCAGGTCGACGTGGGCGCCCAGCAGGTGCGCGGCGGTGAGGTGGCTGAAGGCGGCGTCGTCCGGCAGTCCCTGGGCGAGCAGCGCGAGCTGCTCCCTGCCGTCGAGCGCGTCGTCGAGCTGGACCCAGCGGTCGTGCGCCAGGTGCAGCCAGTCGGCGCCCTGCCGCCGACCCCGGCCGGCACCGGCGGCGGTCGCTGCGGCGGAGGTCAGCACCCGGGGGACGTCCATGCCGGCGACCGTGGACCGCCGCAGACATCCGTGGAGGCCGGTCGGGCGACCGGTGGACAACACCCCCTGATGTGCACGCCCACGAACGCCCGGCCGTGCAGCCTGCTAGGCCAACCCCCAGGGAGTTGATCATCGTCAGGTGCAGCCAGGGCGCGCCGGGGGACGGCGTGTCCGACCTGCAGCTGACGATGATCAACTCCGCCGGGCGGGGGCGGGGTCAGGCGTTGTTCAGCCTGGCCAGGTGCTCGGCGGTCAGCTGCACGTGGGTGGCGGCGGCCGAGTCCTGGATGCTCCGCGGCTTGCTCGCGCCGGGGATGGGGATGACCACGTCGGCCTGGGCGAGGTGCCAGGCCAGCGTCACCTGGTACACCGAGACACCCAGCTCCTCGGCGACCGCGCCGAACTCGGCGGCGGTGGTCGCCAGCGAGCCGGCGTCGCCCATCCCGCCGAACGGGCTCCAGGGGAACCAGGCGATGCCGTTGGCCGCGCAGTGCGCCAGCTCGCCGGCCGACGAGCGGTAGCCGGGGGAGAACTGGTTCTGCACGCTGACGAAGGCGTCGCCGCAGATGGCCCGGGCCTCGTCGATCTGGCCGATGTCGGCGTTGGACACCCCGACCATCCGCACCTTGCCGGCGTCGTAGAGGTCCTTGAGCGCGCCCATCGAGTCCGCCCACGGGGTCTGCGGGTCGGGCCGGTGGAACTGGTAGAGCCCGATGGCGTCCACGCCGAGGGCCTGCAGCGAGGCGTCGCACGCCCGCTCCAGGTACTCAGGTGAGCCGTCCAGGCCCCACTCGGTGCCGCCGGGCCGGGTGTGCCCGCCCTTGGTCGCGATGAGGACGTCGTCCGTCCCGCCCCACGACCGGACGGCGGCCGCCACCGTGCGCTCGTTGTGGCCCACCTCGGTGTCGTCGAGGCAGTAGGCGTCCGCGGTGTCGATGAGGGTGACCCCGGCGTCCAGCGCCGCGTGGACGACGGCCTCGGCCGCCTCCGCCGACGGGCGCTGGGGGGTGATGGACAGGGGCATGGCGCCCAGGCCGATGGCCGACACGGTGACCCGGCCGACGACGTCGTTGCCGATGGTGCGGTGCTGCACGAGGGGGTCCTCTCGGTCTGGAGATCCGTCGGGTGTGACTGCCCACGCAGGTAGCGTCGAACCGTGAGCACGCTGTTCGACCCCGACCCGGAGGAACGGTCGACCGTCGTGGACCCCGGGTCCCCGCTCGCCGTCCGGATGCGCCCGCGCGCGCTGGACGAGGTGGTCGGCCAGAAGCACCTGCTCGGCCCGCGCGCCCCGCTGCGCCGCCTGGTCGAGGCCGACGAGCCCATGTCGCTGGTCCTCTACGGCCCGCCGGGCACCGGCAAGACCACCCTCGCGCACGTCATCTCGCTGGCCACCAAGCGCAAGTTCGTGCAGCTGTCGGCCCTGGACGCCGGGGTCAAGGAGGTCCGCGCGGTCATCGCGGCCGCCAAGAGCGAGCTGGTGCACGGCAACCGGCGCACGGTGCTCTTCATCGACGAGGTGCACCGGTTCTCCAAGACCCAGCAGGACTCCCTGCTGTCCGCGGTGGAGGACCGGATCGTCAGCCTGATCGCCGCCACCACGGAGAACCCGTTCTTCTCGGTGGTCAGCCCGCTGCTGTCCCGGTCGCTGGTGCTCGCCCTGCAGTCGCTGTCCGACGACGACGTCCGGGAGGTGCTGCACCGGGCGATCGCCTCCGAGCGCGGCCTGGCCGGCGCGATCACGCTGGCGCAGGACGCCGAGGACCACCTGCTGCGGGTGGCCGGGGGCGATGCCCGCAAGGCGCTCACCGCGCTGGAGTCCGGTGCCGGGGCGGCGACGGCGGCCGGGGTCGACGTGCTGGACCTGGCCACCCTGGAGACCGCGGTCGCCCAGGCCGCCGTGCGCTACGACCGCCAGGGCGACCAGCACTACGACGTCGCCAGCGCGCTGATCAAGAGCATCCGCGGGTCCGACGTCGACGCCGCGATGCACTACCTGGCCCGGATGGTGGAGGCGGGGGAGGACCCCCGCTTCATCGCCCGCCGGCTGGTGATCAGCGCCAGCGAGGACATCGGCATGGCCGACCCGACCGCCCTGCAGGTGGCCGTCGCCGCGGCCGACGCGGTGGCGTTCATCGGCATGCCCGAGGGCCACTTCGCCCTCGCCCAGGCCACCGTCCACCTGGCGACCGCGCCGAAGTCCAACGCGCTGACCGTGGCGATCGGGGAGTCCGTGGGCGACGTCCGGGCGGGGCTGGCCGGGCCGGTGCCGCCGGGCCTGCGCGACGCGCACTACGCCGGGGCGAAGAAGCTGGGCCACGGGTCGACCTACAGCTACCCGCACGACCACCCCGACGGCGTGCTGGCCCAGCAGTACCCACCCGACGCCCTGGTGGGCCGGGACTACTACCGCCCGACCGGCCGCGGCGCCGAGGCCGCGATCGGCGCCCGGCTGGCCAAGCTGCGCGCGATCGTCCGGCGCCGACGCTGACCGTCGGGGCCCGCGGCTAGGGTGACCCGAGCCTGGAGACACCCGGGCCCGCAGACCGATCGACGAACACCCATCGACGAGTACAGGGAGACACCACGTGTCCGCAGGAGAGATCGCCGGGCTGGTCGCCGCCGGCGCGTTGGTGCTGCTGGTGGTGCTGCTCGCCGTGCCGCTGCTCAAGCTGGGCCGCACGCTCGACGAGACCACGCTGACCATCCGCCAGGTCCGCGAGCAGAGCCAGCCCATCCTCAGCCAGGCCTCCACGACGGTCACCCACGTGAACGCCAACCTGGAGCGGGTCGACGACATCACCGGCAACGCCGCCAACGTCTCCAGCAACGTCGCAGCCCTGACCAGCGTGTTCGCCGCCACCCTGGGCAGCCCGCTGATCAAGGCCGCCGCCTTCAGCTACGGCGTGCGCAGCGCGGTCAGCAAGAAGCGCGAGGGGCAGGCCCTCGCCTCCAGCCAGCGTGACCAGAAGGCCGAGCGCCGAGCTCGCCGGGCAGCACGGCGGGCCGCCTGATGCGCCGCATCTTCTGGCTGGCCATGGGCGCCACGATCGGCGTGCTCGTCGTCCGCAAGATGTCCGCCGCCGCCGAGCGGCTGACCCCGCAGTCGATCGCCGGTCAGCTCGCCGACGGCCTGCGCGACCTGGGCGACGCCATCGCCGACTTCGGCGCCGACGTCCGGGCCGCGGCCGCCTCGCGCGAGGACGAGCTGCGCGAGGGCACCGGCCTGGACGCCCCGCTCCCCACCCGCGACGAGGCCACCGCCGGCGGCCAGGCCGCGATCAACGCCCGCCGCGGCGCGCACGCCGCCGACTCCTGACCCACCCCACCGCACCCCGGGCGCCCCGCCGGGCCCGACCGAGAACGAGCTGAGATGCAGACCGCCGAGATCCGCCGTCGTTTCCTGGAGCACTTCGAGGCGCGCGGGCACACCGTCGTCGCCAGCGCCTCGCTGGTGTCCCCGGACCCGTCACTGCTGTTCACCGTCGCCGGCATGGTGCCGTTCATCCCGTACCTGACCGGTCGCGAGCCGGCCCCGTACCCGCGGGCCACCAGCGTGCAGAAGTGCGTGCGCACCCTCGACATCGAGGAGGTCGGCAAGACCACGCGGCACGGCACGTTCTTCCAGATGAACGGCAACTTCTCCTTCGGCGACTACTTCAAGGCCGAGGCCATCCGGTTCGCCTGGGAGCTGGTCACCGGCAGCGTGGACGACGGCGGGCTGGGTCTGGCGGCCGACCGCATCTGGCCGACGGTCTACCTGGACGACGACGAGGCGTTCGAGGCGTGGCAGGCCTACGTCCCGGCCGAGCGCATCCAGCGCCGGGGCATGGACGACAACTACTGGTCCACCGGTGCCTCGGGCCCGGCCGGACCCTGCTCGGAGATCCACTACGACCGCGGGCCGGCCTACGGCCCCGACGGCGGGCCGGAGAACGACCCGACCGGTGACCGGTTCCTGGAGATCTGGAACCTCGTCTTCATGCAGTTCGAGCGGGGCGACGGGGAGGGCAAGGACTTCCCGATCCTCGGCGAGCTGCCCCGCAAGAACATCGACACCGGCATGGGCCTGGAGCGGGTCGCGTTCCTGCTGCAGGGCGTGGACAACATGTACGAGATCGACGAGGTCGCCCCGGTCCTGCGCAGGGCCGCCGAGCTCGCCGGGGTCACCTACGGCGCCGACCACGACACCGACGTCCGGCTGCGGGTGGTCGCCGACCACGTCCGCTCCGGGCTGATGATCATCGGCGATGGCGTCACGCCCGGCAACGAGGGCCGCGGCTACATCCTGCGCCGCCTGCTGCGCCGCGCGGTCCGCTCGATGCGGCTGCTCGGGGTGGAGGGCGCGGTGCTGCCCACCCTGCTGCCGGTCAGCCGGGACGCCATGAGCCCGAGCTACCCCGACCTGGCCACCGACTTCGAACGGATCAGCTCGGTCGCCTACGCCGAGGAGGAGGCGTTCGCGCGCACCCTCGTCGCCGGCACCGCGCTGCTGGACACCGCGGTCACCCAGCTCAAGGACGCCGGCACCCCGCAGCTGCCCGGGGCGCAGGCCTTCCAGCTGCACGACACCTACGGCTTCCCGATCGACCTGACCCTGGAGATGGCCGCCGAGCAGGGCGTCACCGTCGACGAGGCGGGGTTCCGCGCCCTCATGGCCGAGCAGCGGGACCGCGCCCGGGCCGACGCCCGGTCCAAGCGCACCGGCGGGGTCGACGTCTCCCGGTTCTCCGAGCTGCTGGCCCAGCACGGTCCGACCGACTGGCTGGCCTACGAGACGCTGCGCACCGAGAGCCGGGTGCTCGGCGTGGTCGGCGACGCCGACGTCGCCGGCCCGGGCGAGCTGACCCGCGTCGTCCTGGACGCCACGCCCTTCTACGCCGAGTCCGGCGGGCAGGTGGCCGACGCCGGGCACCTGGTCTGGGACGGCGGCCGGGCCGAGGTCGTCGACGTGCAGCGCCCGGTCAAGGGCCTGGTGGCCCACCAGGTGCGGGTGCTGGAGGGCGAGCTGCGCGGTGGCGTGGAGCTGGCCGCCGAGGTCGACCTGGAGTGGCGCCGGTCGGCCTGCCAGGCGCACTCGGGCACCCACGTGGTGCACGCGGCGCTGCGCCGGGTGCTCGGCCCCCAGGCGCTGCAGGCCGGGTCCTACAACCGCCCCGGCTACCTCCGGCTGGACTTCGCCTGGCAGGGGGCGCTGACCGCGCAGCAGCGCAGCGACATCGAGGACGTCGCCAACGCCGCCGTGCGGGAGGACCAGGCGGTCCGCGCGCTGTGGATGTCGCTGCCCGAGGCCCGCGAGTTCGGCGCGCTGGCGCTGTTCGGCGAGACCTACGGCGAGCAGGTCCGCGTCGTCGAGATCGGCGGCGAGTGGTCCCGCGAGCTGTGCGGTGGCACCCACGTCCGCGGCAGCGCGCAGATCGGCCCGCTGGCGCTGACCGGCGAGAGCTCGGTCGGCTCGGGCTCCCGCCGCGTGGAGGCCGTCGTCAGCCTGGAGGGCTTCCGCTACCTGGCCCGCGAGCGCGACCTGGTGCGCCAGCTCGCCGACCTGCTCAAGACCCCGCAGGACGGCCTGGTCGAGCGGGTGTCGGGCATGCTGGCCCGCCAGCGCGAGGCCGAGCGGGAGCTGGCCGAGCTGCGCGGCGCGCAGACGCTCGCCGCCGCCGGTGACCTGGCCGCGGCGGCCCGCGAGGTGGGCGGCGTCCAGCTGGTCACCGGGTCGCCGGCCGGCCTGTCCGGCGGCGACCTGCGCGGGCTCGTGCTCGACGTCCGCGGCCGGCTGGGCACCGAGCGGCCGGCCGCCGTCGTCCTGGCGTCGGAGTCCGAGGGCAAGGTCGCGCTGGTCGCCGCGGTCAACCCGGTCGCCCAGGAGCGCGGGCTGTCGGCCAACGACCTGCTCAAGGCCGCGGCCGGCCCGGTGGGTGGGCGTGGCGGCGGCAAGGCCGACGTCGCCCAGGGCGGTGGCACCGACCCGGCCGGCATCCCGGCCGCGCTGGCTGCCGTCGAGCAGGCGCTGCAGGCGTGACCTCCCCGGAGCCGCCGGTGTGGGTACCCGGCCGGCGGCTCGGGGTGGACGTCGGCACCGTCCGGGTCGGCGTGGCGATGTCCGACGCCACCGGATTTCTGGCCTCGCCGCTGGTGACCCTGCGGCGCTCGGGCAAGGGCACCGATCTCGACCGGTTGGCCGCGCTCGTGGTGGAACACGAGGTGGTGGAGGTGGTGGTGGGGGACCCGAGGCACCTCTCGGGTGCGTCCGGGGCCTCTGCCGCCGATGCGGGCGCCTACGCTGGTTCACTGGCCACTCGGATCGGGGACGTCCCGGTGCGTCTCGTCGACGAAAGGCTCTCCACCGTGACCGCAGCCAGTCACCTGCGTGCGCGCGGCATCGACGCCCGTCGGCAGCGCTCCGTGATCGACCAGGAGGCCGCCGTGGTGATCCTGCAGAGCCACCTGGATCGCAGCCGCACAGCGGGCGGTCGGTGACCGCGTGAGCGACGAGGGCACCGGACGACGGCGCAGGCACGGCGGCGAGGGCGAGGGCGAGGGCCGACCCGCCGCGGACATCCTGCGCGAGTGGCAGACCGGGGAGATCCCGGTGGTCACCGACGACCCGACCGGTCCGCTGACCAGCGGTCGCCGGGCCCGGCGCCGGGCGGCCGAGGAGGCCGCCCGCGAGGTGCGGCCCGCCGCCCCCGCCGAGCCCGACGACGACGCCACCCGGCGCACCCCGCTGGTGCCCGGCGCCCGCCCGTCCGCCCGCGGTCCGCTGCCGCGACCCCCGGTGTCGGCCCTGTCCGGCCTGGTCCTCGGGTCCACCGGCGAGCGCCCCGCGGTGCGCGCCCCCGAGCCGCTGGCCCGCTGGGACGACGAGGACGCCACCGACCGGCACGCCCCCGTGGCCACCGGCACCGCCCGGGACGACCACCCGGTCACCGACGAGCACCCGTACACCGATGAGCACGCCTACACCGACGAGCACCCGGTCGCCGACGGACACCCGTACACCGACGAGCACCCGGTCGCGGACCAGCACGCCTACACCGACGAGCACCCCTACGCCGACGAGCACCCGGTCGCCGAGCGGCACCCGGCCACCGGGGAGCACCCGGCGTGGGACCAGACCGGCGGCCTGGAGGTCATCGGCGGCGACGACGAGGACGAGCGGGGTCGCCGGGGCCGGCGCGGCCGCGGCGGGTCGGCGTCCCGCGGACCGCGCCGCAAGCGCCGTCCGGTGACGATCCTGCTGTCCCTGCTGGTCCTGGCCGGCCTGGTCGTGGGCATCGTGGTCGGCGGCCAGTGGCTGATCGACAAGGTCAACCCGACCGCCGCGGACTACACCGGCTCCGGCAGCGGCGAGGTGCAGATCCGGGTGGAGAGCGGCGACTCGCTCACCGCGATCGGCAACACCCTGGTGTCCGCCGACGTCGTCGCGTCCTCCGGCCCGTTCGTGGACGCCGCCTCGGCCAACCCGGCCGCCGCCGGCATCCAGCCCGGGGTATACAGCATGGCGCTGCAGATGAGCGGGCAGGCGGCGCTGGACCGGCTGCTGGACCCCGCGTCCCGCCTGTTCGCCCGGGTGACCGTGCCCGAGGGCCTGCGGGTGGACGCGGTGCTGCAGCGGATCGCCGACAACTCCGAGATCCCGCTCGCCGACCTGCAGGCCGCCGCCGCGGACCCCGCCGCGCTGGGCCTGCCGGCGTGGGCCAACGGCATGCTCGAGGGCCACCTGTTCCCGGCCACCTACGACATCGAGCCCGACCAGACCGCCGTGCAGGTGCTCAGCGGCATGGTGTCCCGGGCGGAGCAGACGTTCGACTCGCTGCAGATCCCCGAGGCCGACCGGCTCCGCGTGCTGACCGAGGCCAGCCTGGTGCAGGCCGAGGCCGCCACCACCGAGGACATGGCCATGGTCGCCACCGTCATCGACAACCGGATCGCCGACGGCATGCCGCTGCAGTTCGACACCACGGTGAACTACGCGACCGGCAAGTCCGGCATCACCACGACCTCGGACGACCGGGCGACGGACTCGCCGTACAACACCTACCGGTACGCCGGCCTGCCGCCGGGGGCGATCGACAGCCCCGGCGAGGAGGCCCTGCAGGCGGTGCTCAACCCCACGCCGGGTGACTGGATCTACTTCGTGGTGGTCAACCCGGACACCGGCGAGACCCGGTTCGCCGTCACCGCGGAGGAGCACGCCGCCAACGTGGCGCTGTTCCAGCAGTGGCTGCGCGAGAACCCGGGTGACTGAGCGGGCCGCCGTCCTCGGTCGCCCGATCGCGCACTCGCTGAGCCCGGTGCTGCACCGGGCCGCCTACGCCGCCCTCGGGCTCGAGGACTGGACCTACGAGGCGCTGGACATCGGCGCCGAGGAGCTCCCCGTCCTGCTGGCCGGCCTCGACGAGGAGTGGCGCGGCTTCTCGGTGACCATGCCCTGCAAGCAGGCGGCGCTGCTGGCCGCGACCGAGCACGACGCGCTGCCGCTGCTGCTCGGCGCGGCCAACACCCTGGTCCGGGTGCCCGGTGGGTGGCGCGCGGAGAACACCGACGTCACCGGGGTCGGCATGGCACTCCAGCTGGGCGGGGTGGAGCGGGTCGAGCACGCCGCGATCCTCGGCGCCGGCGGGACGGCGAGCGCCGCCGCGGTCGCCCTGGCCAGCCTGGGTGCGCAGACGGTGGACGTCGTGGTCCGCGACCCCGCCCGGGCGGCCGGGGTCGTCGCCGTGCTGGACGCCCTGGACGTCACCGCCCGGGTGGCCACCTTCGCCCAGACGCCCGAGGTCGCCGCCCCGGTCGTGGTGAGCACCGTGCCCGCCGACGGCCAGACCACGGTCGCCGGCCTGCACTGGCAGCCCGGCCAGACCGTCCTCGACGTGCTCTACGCCGGCTGGCCGACCCCGCTGGCGGCCGCGGTCACCGAGGCCGGCGGCACCACGGTGCACGGCCTGGACGTGCTGTTCTGGCAGGCGACCGTCCAGGTCGAGCTGATCACCGGCCGGCCGGCGCCGATCGAGGCCATGCGCGCCGCGCTGGACGCCGCCGTCCCCCGCTGACCGTGCTGCCCGCGACCGTGCTGCCCCTCGCCGCCGGCCTGCTGGGTGCCGCACTGGGTCCGTGGCTGGCCCGGGCCACCGTCCGGTTCGCCACCCGCACGCCCGACGCCGCGCCCGGGCGGCTCCGGGTCGGGGTCACCGCCGTCCTCACCGCCGGGCTGCTGGCCGGTGCCGCCGCGCTGACCGGACCACGGCCGCTGCTGGTCGGCGTGCTCTGGCTGACCGCGGCGGCCGTCGTCCTGGCCGGGGTCGACCTGGCCAGCCACCGCCTGCCCGACGTGGTCACCCTCCCCGCGTTGGTCGTGCTGCTGGCCTCGGTCGTGGTCGACGCCGCCGTCGAGGGCACGGTGCAGCGCGCGCTGGACGGCGTGGTGCTGGGCGCGGCCGCGTTCGCGGTCGCCGCCGTGGCCCGGCTGCTCGCCCCCGCCGGGCTGGGGTTCGGCGACGTCAAGCTGATGGCGCCGCTCGGGCTGCTGCTGGGCTGGCGGGACGGCGGGTCGCTGGTGGTCACCGGGGTGTTCCTCGGCCTGCTGCTCGGCGCGGTGGGCAGCCTCGTGCTGCTGGCCCTGCGGCGGGCCGGCTGGCGGTCCGCGGTGCCCTTCGGGCCGCCCCTGCTGGTCGGCGCCGGGCTCGCCCTCGCGCTGGCCGGGCCGGTCTGAGCAGGGCTGTCGGACCCGGCTGGCACACTCCACCCCATGTTGCGCTGGCTGACCGCCGGTGAGTCGCACGGCCCACAGCTCACCGCCATCCTCGAAGGACTCCCCGCCGGCGTGGAGGTGCAGACCTCCGACCTCGACGCCCAGCTCGCCCGGCGCCGGCTGGGCCATGGTCGGGGCGCCCGCATGGCGTTCGAGCAGGACGTCGTCACCCTCACCGGCGGGGTGCGGCACGGCCGCACCCAGGGCGGCCCGATCGCCGTCCAGGTGGGCAACACCGAGTGGCCCAAGTGGACGACGGTCATGGCGGCCGACCCGGTCGACCCGGAGCTGATCGCCAACCGGGCCCGCAACGCACCGCTCACCCGGCCGCGGCCGGGGCACGCCGACCTCGCCGGCATGCAGAAGTACGGCTTCGACGACGCCCGGCCCGTGCTCGAGCGCGCCAGCGCCCGGGAGACCGCCGCCCGGGTCGCGCTGGGCGCGATCGCCGAGGCGTTCCTGCACCAGGTCCTGGGTGTCCGCGTGGTCAGCCACGTGGTCGGCATCGGCGCGGTCACCGCCCCCGACGGCGTGCTGCCCGGCCCCGACGACTCCGACGCGCTGGACGCCGACCCGGTGCGCTGCGTCGACCCGGCCACCAGCGCCCGCATGCAGGCCGAGATCGACGACGCGCACGACAGCGGCGACACCCTGGGCGGCGTCGTCGAGGTGGTGGTGCACGGCCTGCCGCCGGGCCTGGGCAGCCACGTGCACTGGGACCGGCGGCTGGACAGCCGGCTGGCCGGTGCGCTCATGGGCGTGCAGTCGGTCAAGGCGGTCGAGGTCGGCGACGGCCTGGAGACCGCCCGCCGCCGCGGGTCGGTGGCCCACGACGAGATCGACGTGACCGGGCCGGGCACCGTCGCCCGGCGCACCGACCGCGCCGGCGGCATCGAGGGCGGCATGACCAACGGCGAGGTGCTGCGCGTGCGGGCGGCCATGAAGCCGATCAGCACCGTGCCCCGCGCCCTGGCCACGCTGGACACCACCACCGGCGAGGCCGCCGAGGCGATCCACCAGCGCAGCGACGCCTGCGCGGTGCCCCGCGGCTCGGTGGTGATGGAGGCGATGGTGGCCCTGGTGCTGGCCGACGCCGTCCTGGAGAAGTTCGGCGGTGACTCGGTGCCCGAGACCCGCCGCAACGTGACCGCCTACCTGGACGGGCTCACGTGGCGGTGACCGCCCCGCGGGTGGTGCTGGTCGGTCCGCCGGCCTCGGGCAAGACCACCGTGGGCACCCGGCTGGCCAAGGAGCTGGGCACCGCGTTCCGCGACACCGACCACGACGTCGAGGCGCAGGCCGGCACCTCGGTCGCCGACGTCTTCGTGACCCACGGCGAGGCGCACTTCCGGGCGCTGGAGGAGCGCGCCGTCGCCCGGGCCCTGGCCGAGCACGAGGGCGTCCTGGCCCTCGGCGGCGGCGCCGTGACCAGCACCCACACCCGCGCGCTGCTCGTGGAGCACGGCCGGGCCGGCGGCACCGTGGTCTGGCTGGACGTCGACCTGCCCACCGCGGCCAAGCGGGTCGGGCTGTCCCGCGACCGGCCGATCCTCGGGGTCAACCCGCGGCAGATGCTGCGCCAGATGCTCGAGACGCGGGCGCCGCTGTACGGCGAGGTGGCCACCCTGCACCTGCAGACCGGCGGCCGGCCGGTCGGTGCCGTGGTCGCCGAGGTCGTCGCGGCCCTGCCGACCGTGGGCACCGCCCCGTGACCGCCCCGCCGCCTGACCTGCGTCCCGGCGACCGGTCGACCATCACCGTGGCCGGCGACCGGCCCTACGACGTGGTGGTCGGCCCCGGCGTCCGCCAGGAGCTGGCCCTGCTCCCGCAGACCGTGCTGGCCGGGGCGACCCGGGCCGCGGTGGTGCACACCGCGTCGACCGCCGCGCTGGCCGGCGAGGCGGTGGCCCTGCTGCAGAGTTCCGGGCTGGCCGCCGAGGCGGTCGTGGTGCCCGACGGCGAGGCGGCCAAGACCGCCGAGGTCGCCGCCGGGCTGTGGACCGAGCTGGGCCGGCTGGGCCACACCCGCACCGACGCCGTCGTCGGCGTCGGCGGGGGAGCGGTCACCGACCTCGCCGGGTTCGTCGCGGCCACCTGGCTGCGCGGCGTGCGGGTCGTGCAGGTGCCCACCAGCCTGCTGGGCATGGTGGACGCCGCGGTCGGCGGCAAGACCGGGATCAACACCGAGGCCGGCAAGAACCTGGTGGGCGCGTTCCATCCACCGGTCGCCGTCCTGGTGGACACCGACACCCTCGACGGGCTGCCCGACCCGGAGTTCCGGTCGGGCCTGGCCGAGGTGGTCAAGTGCGGCTTCATCGCCGACGACGCGATCCTCGACCTGCTGGCCGCCGACCCCACCGGGCGCCGCGCCACCACCGAGCTGATCACCCGGGCGATCCAGGTCAAGGCCGACGCGGTGGGCGAGGACCTCTACGACACCGGGCGCCGGGAGTTCCTCAACTACGGCCACACCCTCGGCCACGCGATCGAGAAGGCCGAGGACTTCGGCTGGCGGCACGGCGAGGCGGTCGCGGTGGGCCTGGTGTTCGCCGCCGAGCTCGGTGTCGCCGCCGGCCGGCTTCCCCGGGCCGACGCCGACCGGCACCGTGAGCTGGTCGGTGCCATGGGCCTGCCGGTGAGCTACGCCGGCGACTTCGACCGGCTGCGCGCCGCGATGGCGGTGGACAAGAAGTCCCGGGGGGCCGCGCTGCGGTTCGTCGTCCTCGACGGGCTCGGCGCCCCCGGCATCCTGACCGATCCCGACGAGGCCTGGCTGCGGACAGCCTGGGCCGCAGTGGAGGCGACACCGTGAGCATCGTCGTGCTGAACGGCGCGAACCTCGGCCGGCTGGGCAGCCGCGAGCCCGAGAAGTACGGCACCACGACCTACGCCGACCTGGTCGCCCGGATCGAGGCGGTGGCCGCCGAGCTGGGTCAGGACGTCGCTGTCCGGCAGACCGACAGCGAGGCCGAGCTGCTCGGCTGGGTGCACGAGGCCGCCGACACCGGCACCGCCGTGGTGGTCAACGCCGCCGGGTGGACGCACACCTCGGTCGTGCTGCGCGACGCGCTGGCCCAGGTGGACGCCCCGGTCGTCGAGGTGCACATCACCAACGTGCACGCCCGCGAGCCCTTCCGGCACCACTCCTACGTGTCCGCCGTCGCCGACGGCGTGGTCGCCGGGCTCGGCGTCTTCGGCTACGAGGCGGCGCTGCGCTACCTGGCCGACCGGGGCGTCCGCTGATGGACCACGCCGGACGCCGGGAGCGGCTGCGCGCCGTGCTGGCCGAGCGCGGGCTGGACGCCGTCCTGGTCACCGAGCTGCTCAACGTGCGGTACCTGACCGGTTTCACCGGCTCCAACGGCGCGCTGCTGGTCCGGGCCGACGGGGCCGACCTGTTCGGCACCGACGGCCGGTACACCACCCAGGCCGGCACCCAGGTCCCCGACGTGGAGCTGCTGGTCGACCGGGCCACGGCCACCGCGCTGGCCCGGACGGCGACCGGCCGGCTGGGCTACGAGTCCCACGTGGTCACCGTCGACGGGCTGCGGGCGCTCACCGCGGCGGCCGACGGCGCCGAGCTGGTCAGCGTGCAGCGCGCGGTGGAGGACCTGCGCGCGGTCAAGGACGACGACGAGGTCGACGCGCTGCGCCGGGCCTGCGCCGTGGCCGACCGGGCGCTGGCCGAGCTGGCCGTCGAGGGCGCGCTGCGGCCCGGCCGCACCGAGCGCGAGGTCGGCCGCGAGCTCGACGCCCGGATGCTCGCCCTGGGTGCCGAGGCGGTGTCCTTCGAGACCATCGTGGCCACCGGCGCCAACTCCGCGATCCCGCACCACCGCCCCGACGGCACCGAGCTGCGCAGCGGGGACTTCCTCAAGCTCGACTTCGGGGCCACCTTCGACGGCTACCACTCCGACATGACCCGCACCCTGGTGCTCGGGCACGCCGCGGACTGGCAGACCGAGGTCTACGCCCTGGTGCAGGCCTCCCAGGCCGCCGGCCGGGCGGCGCTGGGGGTCGGTGTCGAGGTCACCGCGGTCGACGCCGCCTCCCGCGACGTCATCGCCGCGGCCGGCCACGGCGAGCACTTCACCCACGGCCTCGGCCACGGGGTGGGCCTGGAGATCCACGAGGCTCCGGGCATCTCGGCGCTGGGCGCGGGTACCCTGGCCGCCGGCATGGCCGTCACCGTGGAACCCGGGGTCTACCTCCCCGGGCACGGCGGTGTCCGGATCGAGGACACCCTCGTCGTCACGGCCGACGAGCCCGAGTTGTTGACCCTCACGAGCAAGGAACTGCTGGTTCTCTAGATGGCTACCACCAACGACCTCAAGAACGGCATCGTCCTCAAGCTGGACGGACAGCTGTGGACCGTGACCGACTTCCAGCACGTGAAGCCGGGCAAGGGTGGCGCGTTCGTGCGGACCACCCTGAAGAACGTGCTCAGCGGCAAGGTCGTGGACAAGACCTTCAACGCCGGGCTGAAGGTCGAGACCGCGACCGTGGACAAGCGGACGATGACCTTCCTGTACAAGGACGGCGCCGACTTCGTCTTCATGGACGGCGACACCTTCGACCAGATCCCGGTGTCGGCGGCCACCGTCGGCGACGCGGCGAACTACCTGCTGGAGAACACCGAGGCCATGGTGGCCGTGCACGACAGCGTGCCGCTGTTCATCGAGCTGCCCGTCACCATGGAGCTCGTCGTCTCCCACACCGACCCGGGCCTGCAGGGCGACCGCTCCACCGGCGGCACCAAGCCGGCCACGCTGGAGACCGGCGCCGAGATCCAGGTACCGCTGTTCATCACCACCGGCGAGAAGCTGAAGGTCGACACCCGCGACGGCCGGTACCTCGGCCGGGTCAGCTAGCACATGGCTGCCCGTTCCAAGGCGCGCAAGCGCGCGGTCGACGTCCTCTACGAGGCCGACCTGCGCGGCGGCGACATCCTCCCGCTGCTGCGCGAGCGGATCGCCGACGGCCAGCCGCCGATCGGCGAGCACACCGTCCGGCTGGTCGAGGGCGTGGTCGAGCACTCGGCCGACATCGACCGGCTGATCGAGGAGCACGCGCAGGGCTGGTCGCTGGACCGGCTGCCCGACGTGGACCGCGCGATCCTGCGGATGGCGGTCTTCGAGCTGCTCTGGGTCGAGGACGTCCCCGACGCGGTGGTCATCGACGAGGCGGTGGAGCTGGCCAAGAGCCTGTCCACCGACGACTCGTCCGGCTACGTCAACGGCGTGCTCAGCGGCGTCCTGCAGGCGCAGATCCCCACCAGCTGAGCCACGGGCTGACAGACGACGAAGGGCCCCTCCCGCACCGGGAGGGGCCCTTCGTCGTGCGTGGGTGTGCTCAGCGGGGGTTGCGGCGGCGGTCGCCCCAGTCCTCGGTCTCGTCCTCGTCGGTGTAGATGCTGCCGTCGGCGCCGGGGGAGAGCACGCCCCACTCGATCAGCCGGGTGGTCAGCTCGTCCGGGCTCATGTCGTAGATGATCGCCAGCGACTTGAGGTCCTCGGTGCGGATGGACAGCACCTTGCCGTTGTAGTCGTGCCGCTGGGCCTGGATGGTCGAGGCGTAGCGGGCCAGCGGGCCGGCCTCGTCGGCGGGCAGCGAGCCCAGCGACTCCAGGTTCAGCACGATCTTGGTGGACTTGGTGATCGCGGAGCTGGGCCGCGGGTCGGGCAGCAGCTCGGCGACCGGGACGCCGTAGAACACCGCGAGCTCGGAGAGCCGCTGCACGGTCACCGCGCGGTCCCCCCGCTCGTAGGACCCGACGACGACGGCCTTCCAGCGGCCGTGCGACTTGTCCTCGACACCCTGCAGCGAGAGACCCTGCTGGTTCCGGATCGCCCGGAGGCGAGCGCCCAGCGCTCGGGAGTAGTCGGTGCTCATCGTGTCCTGCTCACTCAGTGTCGTCGGATGTGGCGCCTGCTGGTGACGGAGAGTACTCGATATCGGTGGTGCACAGCACGTCGAGCACCTCGGACGGGTGAGGACCGACCGATGCAGGTCACATCGGGCCGTGCGCTAGCGTCCTCGGTGGACCAAACCACTCCTTTAACGACCCGTCCCGTGAGGCGGGGAAGGAGGCCTGATGGTGCTGCACGAACCACAGCCATCGACCTTGACCGACGCCGTGCCCGGATCCACCTCAGGCCAACCACTGCTCACCGCCGACGACGTGACGCGGGTGGTGGACCGGATGGCCCACCAGCTCATCGAGCGCGCGGCCGGCTCCACCACGACCGGTGACGGCCTGGCCGACCTCGTCCTGGTCGGCATCCCCACCCGCGGCGCCCCGCTGGCCCGCCGGCTGGCCGCCCGGATCGAGGCGTTCACCGGGACCGCCGTCGACGTGGGCACGGTGGACATCACCCTGTACCGCGACGACCTGCGCACCCGCGGCGTCCGTGCGCTGGAGGACACCCGGCTGCCCGACGCCGGCATCGACGGCCGGCTCGTCGTCCTGGTCGACGACGTGCTCTTCTCCGGCCGTTCGGTGCGGGCCGCCCTGGACGGCCTGCGCGACGTCGGCCGCCCGCGCGCCGTCCAGCTGGCCGTACTGGTCGACCGGGGGCACCGGGAGCTGCCGATCAAGGCCGACTTCGTGGGCAAGAACGTGCCGACGTCGCGCACCCAGCAGGTCCGGGTGCGGCTGGCCGAGGTCGACGGCGAGGACGGGGTGACCGTCACCGATGCGTAGGCACCTGCTCGAGTCCGCCGACCTGGACCGCTCCGACGCCACCCTGGTGCTCGACACCGCCGCCCAGATCGAGTCCGCGCTGGCCGGCCGCGAGGTCAAGAAGCTGCCCACCCTGCGCGGGCGCACCGTGGTCAACCTGTTCTTCGAGGACTCCACCCGCACCCGGATCAGCTTCGAGCTGGCCGCCAAGCGGTTGAGCGCCGACGTCATCAACTTCTCCGCCAAGGGCTCCAGCGTCTCCAAGGGCGAGAGCCTCAAGGACACCGCGCTGACCCTGGAGGCGATGGGTGCCGACGGCATCGTCGTGCGGCACGGGTCCTCCGGCGCCCCGCACCGGCTGGCCACCTGGGTGGCCGGCAGCGTGGTCAACGCCGGCGACGGCACCCACGAGCACCCCACCCAAGCCCTGCTGGACGCCTACACGATCCGGCAGCGGCTGGGCCGGCTGGAGGGCGTCAAGGTGGTCATCACCGGCGACGTGCTGCACAGCCGGGTGGCCCGGTCCAACGTCTGGCTGCTGCACACGCTGGGCGCCGAGGTCACCCTGGTCGCCCCGCCGACCCTGCTGCCCGTCGGCGTCGGGTCCTGGCCGGTGAGGGTCAGCTACGACCTGGACGCCGTCCTCCCGCAGGCCGACGTGGTGATGATGCTGCGCGTGCAGGCCGAGCGGATGAACGCGTCGTTCTTCCCGTCGGCCCGGGAGTACAGCCGCCGCTACGGCCTGGACGCCACCCGCATGGCCAAGCTCGGCGACGACGCGATCGTCATGCACCCCGGCCCGATGAACCGCGGCATGGAGATCGCCGCGGACGTCGCGGACTCACCCCGCTCGACGATCGTCGAGCAGGTCGGCAACGGCGTCAGCGTGCGCATGGCCGTCCTCTACCTGCTGCTCGGAGGCCCCGCATGACCCTGCTCCTGAAGGGCGCCCGGCCCTACGGCGAGGACGCCGTCGACATCCTGGTCAAGGACGGCGTGATCGCCGCGATCGGGGAGTCGCTGTCCACGACGGCCGACACGATCGACGCGACCGGCCTCGTCGTCCTCCCCGGGCTGGTCGACCTGCACACCCACCTGCGCGAGCCCGGCCGGGAGGACACCGAGACGGTGCTCACCGGCTCCCGGGCCGCGGCGCTGGGCGGCTTCACCGCCGTCCACGCGATGGCCAACACCGACCCGGTGGCCGACACCGCCGGCGTCGTCGAGCAGGTCTGGCGGCTGGGCAACGACGCCGGGCTGGTCGACGTCGTCCCGGTCGGCGCGGTGACCGTCGGGCTGGGCGGCGAGCAGCTGGCCGAGCTCGGCGCGATGGCCGACAGCGCCGCCCGGGTGCGGGTGTTCTCCGACGACGGCAAGTGCGTCTCGGACCCCGCGCTCATGCGCCGGGCGCTGGAGTACGTCAAGGCGCTGGACGGCGTCGTCGCCCAGCACGCCGAGGAGCCCCGGCTGACCGTCGGCGCCCAGATGCACGAGGGCGACCGCTCCGCCCGCCTCGGGCTGACCGGCTGGCCCGCGGTCGCCGAGGAGGCGATCATCGCCCGCGACGTGCTGCTGGCCGAGCACGTCGGCGCCCGGCTGCACGTCTGCCACGTCTCGACGGCGGGCTCGGTGGAGCTGATCCGGTGGGCCAAGTCCCGCGGGGTGCAGGTCACCGCCGAGGTCACCCCGCACCACCTGCTGCTCACCGACGCCCAGGCCGAGGGCTACGACGCCACGTTCAAGGTGAACCCGCCGCTGCGCACCGCCGAGGACGTCGCGGCGCTGCGGGCCGGGCTGGCCGACGGCACGATCGACGCCGTCGCCACCGACCACGCCCCGCACGCCGGCGAGGACAAGGAGTGCGAGTGGTCCGCGGCCCGGCCCGGGATGCTCGGGCTGGAGCAGGCGCTGAGCGTCGTCGTCGACACGATGGTCGACACCGGGCTGCTGACCTGGCGCGAGGTGGCCGACCGGATGTCGGTGCGGCCCGCGCAGATCGGCCGGCTGGCCGGGCAGGGCCGGCCGATCGCGGTCGGCGAGCCGGCCAACCTGGTGCTGCTGGACCCCTCCGCCCGCGCGGTGGTCGACCCGGCCGCGCTGGCCAGCAAGAGCCGCAACAGCCCCTACGCCGGGCGCGAGCTGCCCGCCCGCGTGGTGCACACGCTGCTGCGCGGAGAACTGTCGGTCCTCGACGGGAAGGTCCAGAAGTGAGTGAAGCGCTGCTCGTGCTCGAGGACGGCCGCGCGTTCCGCGGCGAGTCCTACGGGGCGACCGGGACGACGGTCGGCGAGGCGGTGTTCTCCACCGGGATGACCGGCTACCAGGAGACGCTGACCGACCCCAGCTACCACCGCCAGGTGGTCGTGATGACCGCCCCGCACATCGGCAACACCGGGGTCAACGGCGAGGACGACGAGTCCCGCCGGATCTGGGTCGCCGGGTTCGTGGTGCGCGACCCGGCCCGCCGGCCGGCCAACTGGCGCTCCACCGGCACCCTGGACGACGAGCTGGTCGCCAACGGCGTGGTGGGCATCAGCGGGGTGGACACCCGGGCGCTGACCCGGCACCTGCGTGACCGCGGCGCGATGCGGGTCGGCATCTCCACCGAGGTGCTGGACGCCGACGCGCTGCTGGCCCAGGTGCTCGCGGCGCCGTCGATGAGCGGTGCGGACCTGGCCCCGGAGGTCACCACCGAGGCGGCCTACGTCGTCCCGGCGGTGGGGGAGAAGAAGTACACGATCGCGGCGCTGGACCTGGGCATCAAGGCGGCCACGCCCCGGCACCTGGCCGAGCTGGGCGTCGAGACGCACGTGCTGCCGGCCACGGCCACCGCGGCCGAGCTGCTGGCCGCCGGCCCGGACGGCGTCTTTCTGTCCAACGGCCCCGGCGACCCGGCGGCCAGCGACTACGCCGTGGACGCCGTCAAGGGCGTGCTGGACGCCCGCCGGCCGCTGTTCGGCATCTGCTTCGGCAACCAGATCCTCGGCCGCGCGCTGGGGCTGGGCACCTACAAGCTGCCCTTCGGCCACCGCGGGCTCAACCAGCCCGTGCTGGACCGGGTCACCGACTCGGTGCGGGTCACCAGCCAGAACCACGGCTTCGCCGTCGACGCCCCGCTGGACCGGGCGTCGGACACCCCCTACGGGCGGGTCGAGGTCAGCCACGTCGGGCTCAACGACCAGGTGGTCGAGGGCCTGCGCTGCCTCGACGTGCCGGCGTTCAGCGTGCAGTTCCACCCCGAGGCCGCGGCCGGTCCGCACGACGCGGCCCCGCTCTTCCAGCGCTTCGTGGACCTGATGGAGGACAACCGTGCCGAAGCGTGACGACATCTCGCACGTGATGGTGATCGGGTCCGGCCCGATCGTCATCGGCCAGGCCTGCGAGTTCGACTACTCCGGGACCCAGGCCTGCCGGGTGCTCAAGGCCGAGGGCCTGCGGGTCAGCCTGGTCAACAGCAACCCGGCGACGATCATGACCGACCCCGAGGTGGCCGACGCCACCTACATCGAGCCGCTGACCCCGGAGTTCGTCGAGAAGGTCATCGCCGCCGAGCGCCCCGACGCGCTGCTGGCCACCCTGGGCGGCCAGACCGCCCTGAACCTGGGGCTGGCGCTGCAGGAGAACGGGGTGCTGGAGAAGTACGGCGTCCGGCTGATCGGCGCCGACGCCGAGGCGATCAACCGCGGCGAGGACCGGCAGCTGTTCAAGGACATCGTCCGGTCGATCGGCGCCGACGCCCCGCGCTCGACGGTCTGCGGCACCGTCGAGGAGGCCCTGGCCACCGCCGCCGAGGTCGGCTACCCGGTCGTCATCCGGCCCAGCTTCACCATGGGCGGGCTGGGCTCGGGGTTCGCCACCGACGAGGCCATGCTCCGCCGGATGGCCGGGCACGGCCTGGCCGACTCCCCGGTCCACACCGTCCTGATCGAGGAGTCGGTGCTGGGCTGGAAGGAGTACGAGCTCGAGCTGATGCGCGACCACACCGACAACGTGGTCGTCGTCTGCTCCATCGAGAACATCGACGCGATGGGCGTGCACACCGGTGACTCGGTGACCGTGGCCCCGGCGATGACGCTGACCGACCGCGAGTACCAGCACATGCGCGACGTCGGCATCGCCGTGCTCCGCGCGGTCGGCGTGGACACCGGCGGCTGCAACATCCAGTTCGCGGTCAACCCGGAGAACGGGCGCCTGGTCGTCATCGAGATGAACCCGCGGGTCTCCCGGTCCAGCGCGCTGGCCTCCAAGGCGACCGGCTTCCCGATCGCCAAGATCGCCGCCAAGCTGGCCATCGGCTACACCCTGGACGAGATCACCAACGACATCACGAAGGTGACCCCGGCGGCGTTCGAGCCGACGCTGGACTACGTCGTGGTCAAGATCCCGCGGTTCGCCTTCGAGAAGTTCCCCGGCGCGGACCCCCGGCTCACCACGACGATGAAGAGCGTCGGCGAGGTCATGAGCATGGGCCGCAACTTCACCGAGGCCCTGGGCAAGGCGATGCGGTCCACCGAGACCCCGCAGGTCGGCTTCTGGACCGGCCCCGCCCAGCCCGAGGCCACCGCCGAGGAGCTGGTCGAGCAGCTGCGCACCCCGCTGGACGGCCGGCTCTACGTCGCCGAGCGCGCCCTGGCCGCCGGCGCCACCGTCGAGGCGGTCGCCGAGGCGTCCGGCTTCGACCCCTGGTTCGTCGACCAGGTGCTGCAGGTGACCGAGATCGGCGCCGCGGTCCGGGAGGCGCCCTCGCTGACCCCCGAGCTGCTGCGCCGGGCCAAGCGGCACGGCCTCAGCGACCGCCAGGTGGCTGCGCTGCGCCCGGAGCTGGCCGGCGAGGACGGCGTCCGCACGCTGCGCTGGCGGCTGGGCATCCGGCCGGTCTACAAGACCGTGGACACCTGCGCCGCCGAGTTCGCCGCGACCACGCCCTACCACTACTCGACCTACGACGAGGAGACCGAGGTCGCCCCGCGCACGAAGCCGGCGGTGCTGATCCTCGGCTCGGGGCCCAACCGGATCGGGCAGGGCATCGAGTTCGACTACTCCTGCGTGCACGCCGTGCTGGCCCTGCAGGACGCCGGCTACGAGGCGGTGATGGTCAACTGCAACCCCGAGACCGTCTCCACCGACTACGACACCGCCGACCGGCTGTACTTCGAGCCGCTCACCTTCGAGGACGTGCTCGAGGTCGTCGAGGCCGAGCGCGCCGCCGGCCCGGTCGCCGGGGTCATCTGCACCCTGGGCGGGCAGACGCCGCTGGCGCTGGCCCAGCGGCTCAAGGACGCCGGGGTGCCCGTGCTGGGCACCGCCCCGGAGGCCATCGACGCCGCCGAGGACCGCGCCGAGTTCTCCCGGGTGCTGGCCGACACCGGTCTGCCGGCGCCCAAGCACGGCACCGCGTTCCGGTTCGACGAGGCCCGCGAGATCGCCGCGTCGATCGGCTACCCGGTGCTGGTCCGCCCGTCCTACGTGCTGGGCGGGCGCGGCATGGAGATCGTCTACGAGGACGCCACGCTGGAGGCCTACCTCGCCAAGGCCACCGACGTGAGCCCGGACCACCCGGTGCTGATCGACCGGTTCCTCGAGGACGCCGTGGAGATCGACGTCGACGCGCTCTACGACGGCACCGACCTGTACCTGGGCGGGGTCATGGAGCACATCGAGGAGGCCGGCATCCACTCCGGCGACTCGGCGTGCGCGCTGCCGCCGATCACGCTGGGGTCCACCGACCTGCACGCCATCCGCGCTGCGACGCAGAAGCTGGCCGCGCGGATCGGGGTGCGCGGGCTGATGAACGTGCAGTACGCGCTCAAGGACGACGTCCTCTACGTGCTGGAGGCCAACCCGCGGGCCAGCCGCACCGTGCCGTTCGTGTCCAAGGCGACCGCGGTGCCGCTGGCCAAGGCGGCGGCCCGGATCGCGGTGGGGGAGACCATCGCCCAGCTGCGGGCCGCCGGGGTGCTGCCGGCCACCGGCGACGGCACCGACACCCCCGACGACGCCCCGATCGCGGTCAAGGAGGCGGTGCTGCCGTTCAACCGGTTCCGCACCATCGACGGCATGGGCGTGGACACGGTGCTCAGCCCGGAGATGAAGTCCACCGGTGAGGTGATGGGCCTGGACGCCGAGTTCGGCACCGCCTTCGCCAAGTCCCAGGCCGCCGCCTACGGGTCGCTGCCCACCGAGGGCACGGTGTTCGTGTCGTTGGCCAACCGGGACAAGCGCTCGGCGGTCTTCCCGGTCAAGCGGCTGGCCGACCTCGGCTTCACCGTGCTGGCCACCGCCGGCACCGCACAGGTGCTGCGCCGCAACGGCGTGCCCTGCACGGTGGTCGGCAAGTACTCCGACGGGCCGGGCAACGTGGTCGAGGCGATCCTGGCCGGGGAGGTCGACATGGTGGTCAACACCCCGTTCGGCGCCCCGGGCAACTCCGGGCCACGGCTGGACGGCTACGAGATCCGCACGGCCGCGGTGACCGCCGGGATCCCGTGCATCACCACGGTCCAGGGCATGGCGGCCGCGGTGCAGGGCGTCGAGTCCCTCCGCCGGGGTGACATCGGGGTGCGCAGCCTGCAGGACCTGCACGCCGCCCTCGCGGCGAGCCGCGCCGAGGCATTGGCGGCCAGCCGGGCCGGGGCGCTGTCGTGACCGAGGGGTCGGGCACCCGCCTGGTGCAGCTGCCCTCGGGCGACCGGGTGCTGCCGCCGGTCCCGGGGTCCCGCACCGAGCCGCTGGGCGAGCCGGCCCCGCCGGCCGAGCACGCCCCGGTGCAGGGCCTGGCCGTGGTGGTCGGCTCCCGGCCGGTCAGCGCCTACACCGAGCTGACCCTGGAGGCCCCCGACATCGCCGAGGTGGCCCAGCCGGGCCAGTTCGTGGCGTTCGCCGTCGGGGGGCCGACCTCGGCCATGCTGCTGCGCCGGTCGATCGCCATCGCCGGGGTCGGCGACGGCCGGTTCTCCGTGGTCGTCAGCGCCCGCGCGGCCGGGTCGACCTGGCTGGCCGGGCTGCGCCCGGGCGACGAGGTGGACGTGGTGGGCCCGCTGGGCCGACCGTTCCCGCTGCCCCCGCCGGGCACGCCGACGCTGCTGGTCGGCGGCGGCTACGGCGCGGCCGCCCTGGTGGGCCTCGGTGGCCTGCTGCGCTCCCGCGGGCACGAGGTGGCCGCGGTCGTCGGTGCCGGCGACGCGGCCCGGCTGTGCTCGGTGGAGGACCTCGCCGCGGTCGCCGCCCCCTTCGTGGTCACCACCGACGACGGCAGCGCCGGCCGGCCGGGCCGGGTGACTGGTCCGGTCGCCGACCTGGTCAGCGGCGCCGGCGCCGTCTACGCCTGCGGGCCGATGCCGATGCTGGCCGCGGTGGCCCGGCTGGCCACCGACCGCGGGGTGCCCTCCTGGGTGGCCGTGGAGGAGTCCATGGCCTGCGGGGTCGGGGTCTGCATGACCTGCGTGCTGCCGGTGGTCGGCGCCGACGGCCGGTCCCGCTTCGCCCGGTCCTGCGTGGAGGGACCGGTCTTCGCCGGCGACCGGGTGCGGTTCGCCGACGTCGGCACGCTGCCCCCGGACCTGGTCGGCGCCGACGCGATGGCGCTGCCGCACCCGCCCGACGCCCCTGCTCTCGACGAGGCCCCCGAGCCCGAGCCGTCCGCCGAGCCCGGTGCCGACACCGCGGCCCACCCGACCGCCCCGACGGGGGAGACGCCGTGACCCTGCCCGAGCTCGAGCTGGCCGAGGTCGAGGTGCCCAGCGTCGACATGCAGGCCTCCGTCGGCGGCGTCCCGCTGGTCAGCCCGGTGCTGACCGCCTCGGGCTGCTCGGCGTTCGGCCGGGAGCTCGACCCGTTCTTCGACCTCACCTCGATCGGTGCGGTGGTCACCAAGTCGGTGCAGCTGCGGCCGCGGTCGGGGCGGGCCACCCCGCGGATGGCCGAGACCCCCAGCGGGATGATCAACTCGATCGGCCTGCAGGGCCCGGGCATCGACGGGTTGCTGGAGGACGAGTTGCCCTGGCTGGCCGAGCGCGGCGTCCGGTCCTTCGTGTCGATCGCCGGTGCCCGCACCGAGGACTTCGCCGAGCTGGCCGCCCGGCTGCGCGGGGCCCCCGGCGTGCTGGGCATCGAGGTCAACATCTCCTGCCCGAACGTGGAGAGCCGCGGCGAGGTGTTCGCCTGCAACCCCGACGCCTCGGCCGCGGTGGTCGCCGCCGTGCGGGAGGCCGCCGACCCGGCGCACCCGGTCTACGCCAAGCTCACCCCCGACGTCACCGACATCGTCGCGGTGGCCCGGGCGTGCGCCGACGCCGGCGCCAACGGCCTGTCGATGATCAACACGCTGCTCGGCCTGGTCATCGACCCGGACACGATGCGGCCGGTGCTCGGCGGGGTCACCGGCGGGCTGTCCGGTCCGGCGATCCGGCCGGTCGCGCTGCGCTGCGTATGGCAGGTGCACGCCGCGCTGCCCAACGTGCCGATCCTGGGCATGGGCGGCATCCGGACCGGCCTGGACGCCCTGCAGTTCATCCTCGCCGGTGCCGGTGCGGTCTCGGTGGGCACCGCGGTCTTCAACGACCCGTCGGCCCCGGCCCGGATCCACGCCGAGCTCGCCGAGGCGCTGGGCGAGCGCGGGTTCGGCCGGCTGGCCGACGCGGTCGGCTACGCCCACCGGGCCCCCGACGAGGTGCCGGCCGGACGGCACGGCCGGTGACCGCGCCGTTCGGGGCGCGGCTGGCCGACGCCGTGGCCCGCCGCGGGCCGCTGTGCGTGGGCATCGACCCGCACGCCGAGCTGCTGGCCGCCTGGGGGCTGACCGACGACGTCGAGGGCCTGCGCCGGTTCACCGACGCGGTGGTCGAGGCGCTGGCCGGCACGGTGGCGGTGCTGAAGCCGCAGTCGGCGTTCTACGAGCGGCACGGCGCCCGCGGCCTGCTGGTCCTGGAGGACGCCGTGGCGACCTGCCGGGCGGCGGGCGCCCTGGTGCTGCTGGACGCCAAGCGCGGCGACATCGGCTCCACCATGGCCGGCTACGCCGACGTGCTGGCACCGGGGCACCCGATGCAGGTCGACGCGCTCACCGTGAGCCCCTACCTCGGCCCGGGGTCGCTGGAGCCGGCCGTGCGCACCGCCCGCGCGCACGGTGGCGGGCTGTTCGTGCTGGCCCGCACGTCGAACCCGGACGCGGCCACCTTCCAGCACGCCCGCCTGGCCGACGGCCGCACCGTCGCCCAGGCGGTGGTGGACACCGTCGCCGGCTGGAACGACCCGGGCTGGCTGGTCGGTGACCCGGCACCGGACCCCGGGGCGCACGCGGACCTGCAGGGCCGGTGGGGGGCGCACACCGGCTCCTTCGGCGTGGTCGTGGGCGCCACCCTGGCCGAGCTGGACGTCGACCTCGACGGCCTGCGCGGGCCGGTGCTGGCCCCCGGGCTGGGCGCCCAGGGCGGCACCCCGGCCGACCTGCGGCGGCTGTTCGGCGCCGGCCGGGCCGTCGTCCCCACGGTCTCCCGGGATGTCCTCGGAACCGGTCCGGACGTCGCCGCCCTCCGCGGCGCTGCACAGCGGTGGGCCGCTGAGCTGGCGGTATGACGCAGCGTCACATCGACCCGGGACCGGGGGACGCGGCCCAGCACACCGCGGGCGGCGCCGGCGCACCGGGTGCCGGTGACCAGGCCGTCCCCGGGTGACTAGGTTGACGCCCAGGCCTCGAGCAGCCCGGGCCACGGCCCCCTGCTCGACCCCCCACACACCGAGATCCGCCACCGACGGTCACCACCGCCGGCAGAGAAACGATTGGGTTGCCCCGTGCCCCTTCCTCAGCTGACCCCCGAACAGCGCGCCGCAGCCCTCGAGAAGGCCGCTGCCGCCCGCAAGGTCCGTGCCGAGCTCCGCGAGAAGCTCAAGGGCAAGGGCACCACCGTCGGTGACGTCCTCAAGCAGGGCGAGACCGACGAGATCATCGGCAAGATGCGCGTCTCCGCCGTCCTGGAGTCGCTGCCCGGCGTCGGCAAGGCCCGCGCCGCCAAGATCATGGAGCGCCTGGAGATCTCGCCGACCCGCCGGGTCCGCGGGCTCGGTGCCAACCAGCGCAAGGCGCTGGAGGCCGAGTTCGCCGGCGAGCAGTCCGCCTGAGCCCCGTCCCCACCCCCCTCCGAGGAACGCCCGACGTGGCCGCCCCGCGCGCCCGGTTGACGGTGCTGTCGGGACCCTCGGGGGTGGGGAAGGGGACCGTGGTCGCCGAGGTCCGCCGCCGCCACCCCGAGGTGTGGGTGTCGGTGTCGGTGACCACCCGGGCCCCCCGGCCCGGCGAGGTGGACGGCGAGCACTACCTGTTCGTCGACGCCGAGCACTTCGACTGGTTGGTCGCCCACGACGGGCTGCTGGAGTGGGCCGAGTACGCGGGCAACCGCTACGGCACCCCCCGCGGGCCGGTCGAGGAGCAGCTGGCCCTCGGTCTGCCGGCCCTGCTGGAGATCGAGATGCAGGGCGCGCGCCAGGTCCGGGCCACCGCCCCTGACGCCCAGCTGGTCTTCCTGGCCCCGCCCACGTTCGAGGAGCTGGCCGTCCGGCTGACCGGTCGCGGCTCCGAGCCGCCGGAGGTCATCGAGCGCCGGCTGGCCATCGCGCGGTCGGAGATGTCCGCCGTCGACGACTACGACGTGGTGGTCGTCAACGACGACCTGGCCCGCGCCGCGGACGAGTTGGTACTCTTGCTGACTGCGCCACCCGCGGGCTGACGATCGCCCCCCGCGCAACCCGTCCTACCGAGGAGCTCACCCGCCCGTGTCCGGAGTCGCACCTGCCCCCGAGGGCATCACCAACCCGCCGATCGACGAGCTGCTCGAGCGCACCAGCAGCAAGTACGGCCTGGTCATCTACGCGGCCAAGCGGGCCCGCCAGATCAACGCCTACTACAGCCAGCTCTCCGAGGGCCTGCTGGAGTACGTCGGCCCGCTGGTCGACACCGCCCCCCAGGAGAAGCCCCTCTCGATCGCGCTGCGCGAGATCAACGAGGGCCTGCTGACCCACACCGCCGGCGAGAACTGAACGCCGACACCCCCGTTGTGAGGAAACCCCCGGCCCCGCGGCCGGGGGTTTCGTCGTCCCTGGGGAAGATGGGCGCATGAGCCGCATCGTGCTGGGGGTCGGCGGCGGGGTCGCCGCCTACAAGTCGGCGTTGCTGCTGCGTGCGCTGACCGAGCGGGGCCACGACGTCCGGGTGGTGCCCACCGCCTCGGCGCTTCGGTTCGTCGGCGCGGCCACCTTCGAGGCGCTGAGCGGCAACCCGGTGAGCACCGAGGTCTGGGACGACGTCCCCGAGGTCGCCCACGTGCGCATCGGCCAGACCGCCGACCTGGTCGTGGTCAACCCGGCCACCGCCGACCTGCTGGCCCGCGCCGCGGCCGGCCGGGCCGATGACCTGCTGACCGCCACCCTGCTGGCCACCGCGGCCCCGGTGGTCTTCGTGCCGGCCATGCACACCGAGATGTGGCTGCACCCCGCCACCCAGGACAACGTGGCCACCCTGCGCCGCCGCGGCGCGCTGGTGCTGCCGCCGGCCGTCGGCCGGCTCACCGGGCCGGACTCCGGCCCGGGCCGGCTGCCCGAGCCCGCCGACGTCGCCGCGCTGCTGGACGTGGTGCTGGCCGGCGGCTCGCTGCGCCAGGACCTCGCCGGCCGCCGGGTGCTGATCAGCGCCGGGGGCACCCGGGAGCCGCTGGACCCGGTCCGGTTCCTGGGCAACCGGTCCTCGGGCCGGCAGGGCTGGGCGCTGGCCCGGGTCGCCGCGGCCCGCGGCGCCGAGGTCACCCTGGTGGCGGCCAACGTGGACGACGCCGCGCCCTTCGGCTGCCGGGTGGTCCCGGTCGGCTCCGCCGAGGAGCTGCGGACCGCGATGGCCGGGCACGCCCCCGACGCCGACGTGGTGGTCATGGCGGCCGCGGTCGCCGACTTCCGGCCGACCGAGGTCGCCGGGGCCAAGATGAAGAAGGGCAGCGGGAGCGAGCCGACCGCCGTCCCGCTGACCCGCAACCCCGACGTGCTGGCCGAGCTGGTGGCCGCCCGCCCGGTCGGGCAGCTGGTCGTCGGCTTCGCCGCCGAGACCGGGGACGCCGACGACGACGTGCTCGGCCACGCCCGCGCCAAGCTGGCCCGCAAGGGCTGCGACCTGCTGGTGGTCAACGACGTCTCCGGCGGCCAGGTCTTCGGCCGGCCGGACAACGCGGTCACCGTGCTGGCCGCCGACGGCGGGTTCACCGAGGTCCCGGCCGGCAGCAAGGACGTCGTCGCCGCCGGCATCTGGGACGCCGTCGCTGCCCGATCCGCGACCCGCCGGTAGCCTCATCCGTCGGGCGCCCGCACCGCGAACGCCCCATCGAGGCCGCGCACACGCGGGACCCGACCCAGCACACCCCAGGGAGCACCGAGTGGCACGTCGCCTGTTCACGTCCGAGTCGGTCACCGAGGGACACCCCGACAAGATCGCCGACCAGATCAGCGACGCCATCCTCGACGAGATGCTCACCCAGGACCCGCGCAGCCGGGTCGCCGTCGAGACGATGATCACCACCGGTCAGGTGCACATCGCCGGCGAGGTCACCACCGCCGGCTACGTCGACATCGCCAAGGTCGTCCGCGAGACCATCCTGCGGATCGGCTACGACTCCTCCCGCAAGGGCTTCGACGGCGCCTCCTGCGGCGTCAGCGTCTCCCTCGGCGCGCAGTCCCCGGACATCGCGCAGGGCGTCGACGTCGGCTACGAGACCCGCACCGGTGCCGCCGACCGCGCCGCCGCCGCCGAGGACCTCATCGCCAGCCAGGGCGCCGGCGACCAGGGCCTGATGTTCGGCTACGCCAGCGACGAGACCCCCGAGCTGATGCCGCTGCCGATCGCGCTGGCCCACCGGCTGGCCAAGCGGCTGTCCGCGGTCCGCAAGGACGGGTCGGTGCCCTACCTGCGCCCCGACGGCAAGACCCAGGTCACCGTGGTCTACGAGGACGACCGGCCGGTCGGCGTGGACACCGTGGTCGTGTCCTCCCAGCACGCCGAGGACATCTCGATCGAGACGCTGCTGACCCCCGACATCGAGGAGCTCGTGGTCCAGCCCGAGCTCGCCGCCCTCGGCCTGCCCACCACCGGGCACCGGCTGCTGGTGAACCCCACCGGCAAGTTCGTCATCGGCGGCCCGATGGGCGACGCCGGCCTCACCGGCCGCAAGATCATCGTGGACACGTACGGCGGCATGGCCCGGCACGGCGGCGGCGCCTTCTCCGGCAAGGACCCGTCGAAGGTGGACCGCTCGGCCGCCTACGCGATGCGCTGGGTGGCCAAGAACGTCGTCGCCGCGGGCCTGGCCCGCCGCTGCGAGGTGCAGGTGGCCTACGCGATCGGCGCGGCCAGCCCGGTCGGCCTGTTCGTGGAGACCTTCGGCACCGGCACGGTCGCCGACGACGTGCTGGAGAAGGCGATCACCACGGTGTTCGACCTGCGCCCGGGCGCCATCGTGCGCGACCTGGACCTGCTCCGGCCGATCTACGGCCCGACCGCGGCCTACGGCCACTTCGGCCGCACGGACCTCGACCTCCCCTGGGAGCGGACCGACCGCGTCGAGGCGCTGCGCGCTGCCGTCTGATCCTGTCGGTGCCCCCGGGCACGATGGGCCGGTGCGGGTCGCCAGGGTGGTCGTCGACGTCCCCCTGGCGCACCTGGACCGGCCCTTCGACTACACGGTGCCCGAGGAGCTGGCCGACGACGTCGTCGCGGGCTGCCGGGTCCGGGTCCGGTTCGCCGGCCGGCTGGTCGACGGCGTCGTCCTCGACGTGGGGACGACGACCGAGCACACCGGCAAGCTCGCGCCGCTGGCCAAGGTGGTCTCCGGCGAGCCGGTGCTCACCCCCGAGGTCGCCGAGCTCGCCCGGGTGGTGGCCGACCGGTACGCCGGCAGCCTGACCGACGTCCTCCGGCTCGCGCTGCCCCCGCGGCGGGGCGCGCCGGAGAAGCGGCCGGTGGGGGAGTCCCCGGCGCTGCCCGGGCCGCCGGACCCGGCCGGGTTCGCCCGGTACCCGACCGGCCCGGAGTTCCTGGAGGCCATCGCGCTGGGCCGGCCGGTGCGGGCGGTGTGGACCGCGCTGCCCGGCGAGGACTGGCCGGCCCGGCTGGTGGAGCTGTGCCGCGCTGCGCTGTCCGGCGGGCGCGGCGCACTGGTCGTCGTCCCCGACGGCAAGGACCTCGACCGGCTGGCCGCCGCTGCCGCCCTGGAGCTGCCCAAGGACGCCGTCGCAGTGCTGCGGGCCGACTCGGCCCCCGACACCCGCTACGGCCGGTTCCTGTCGGTCTCCCGCGGCACCGCCCAGGTCGTGCTGGGCACCCGCGCAGCGATGTTCGCCCCGGTCCGCGACCTGGGCCTGGTGGTGGTCTGGGACGACGGCGACGACCTGCACGCCGAACCCCGGGCGCCCTACCCGCACACCCGCGACGTCCTGGTGCAGCGGGCGCACCTGGCCGGCTGCTCGGCGGTGGTGGCCGCGACCGCCCGGACCGCCGAGGCCGCGCTGTTGGTCGAGTCCGGGTGGGCGCACGAGCTGGTCGCCGACCGGGCCGTCCTGCGGTCCGCGGCGCCGCGGGTGCAGGCCCTGGGCGCGGACTCCGAGCTGGCCCGGGACCCGGCCGCCCGCACCGCCCGGCTGCCCTCCCTGGCGTTCCGGGTGGCCCGGGAGGCGCTGGCCGCCGGTGCGCCCGTGCTGGTGCAGGTTCCGCGGGCCGGGTACGCCCCCGGGCTGGTCTGCGACCGCTGCCGGGCACCCGCGCGCTGCCGGCACTGCGCGGGACCGCTGGGCGTCGCCTCGGCGCCGTCCCCGGGGGGACAGCGCGTCGCCGCCTGCCGGTGGTGCGCCCGCCCGGCGGCGACCTTCGACTGCCCGCACTGCCACGGGACCAAGCTGCGCGCCTCGGTGGTCGGGTCGGCCCGCACCGCCGAGGAGCTGGGCCGGGCGTTCCCGGGTGCGGCGGTCCGGGTCAGCGGACGCGGCTCCGTGCTGGCCACGGTGGAGGCCGGCCCGGCGATCGTCGTGGCCACGCCGGGGGCCGAGCCGGTGGTCGAGGGCGGGTACGGCGCGGCCCTGCTGCTGGACTCCTGGGCGCTGCTGGGCCGGCCCGACCTGCGGGCCGCCGAGGAGACGCTGCGCCGCTGGCTGAACGCCGCGGCGCTGGTGCGCCCGGCCGGTGCCGGGGGGCAGGTCGTGCTGGCCGCCGACGCCTCGCACCCGGTCGCCCAGGCGCTGGTGCGCTGGGACCCGGCGGGGCTGGCCGCCCGCGAGCTGGCCGACCGGCGCGAGCTCGGCTTCCCGCCGGTGACCCGGCTGGCCGCGCTGTCGGCGTCACCGGCCGGGCTGGCGGAGTTCCTCGAGCTGCTGCGGCTGCCGCCGGGTGCCGACGTGCTGGGGCCGGTGCCCGAGCCGCCCCGGCCCGGGCACGAGGCGGGGGAGCGCTACCTGGTGCGGGTGCCCCGCGCCGACGGCGTGGCCCTGGCCCGGGCGCTGGCCGACGTCCAGGGCGTGCGGTCAGCCCGCAAGGCCCCCGAGCACGTCCGGGTCCAGCTGGACCCGACCGAGCTCTAGCGGTCCACCGCCGCCAGCTCGGCCTCCCAGGCGGCCAGGTCGGCGGCCTCGGCGGCGGCGCGGGCGTCGTCCCGGATCCGCAGCGTGCCCCGCCGCCACCACATGGGCAGCGTGGACACCGCCGTCACCACCCCGGTCGCGATGCCCAGGGCGAGGTGCGGGCGGGCCACCCCGCGGCGCGCGAGCACCCGGGCCAGCGGACCGTCCACGACGGTGACCAGCGCGCCCCAGCCGGCCGAGACCAGCCCGGCGGCCATGGCCAGCTGCTGCTGGGCCGGCTCGACCGGGCGCGGGGGCCGGCCGGCGGCGATCGCCCGCACGGTCGGCAGCTCGCCGACCAGGGCGTCGGTCAGCAGGGCCCCGCCGATGACCAGGTAGGTGCGGCGCCGGGCGGGCGACCGCTTGGGGTGGTCCAGGGCTGCCTCGGCGGCGCCGACGAGGACTCCGTCGAGGGCGCTGCTGACGAGGGCGCGGGCGCGGTGGCGGGTACCGGTGGCCATGCCCCACGGTACCCACGGGGAGCCCCGGGGTCCTTCTTCTAAGCTCGACCGGTGAGCGTCACCCCGATCCGGATCATGGGCGACCCGGTGCTGCGCAGCCCGGCCGCGCCCGTCGTCGACTTCGACGCCGAGCTGCGCCGGCTGGTCACCGACCTGACCGAGACCATGCACGCCGCCGGCGGCGCCGGTCTGGCCGCCCCGCAGATCGGCGTGGGCCTGCGGGTCTTCACCTGGTACGTGGACGGCGAGGTCGGCCACCTGGTCAACCCCGACGTCGTCCCGGTGGGGGAGGAGACCGAGGTCGACGCCGAGGGCTGCCTGTCGATCCCGGGCTTCCGGTTCGACTGCCGCCGGCACCTCACCGTCGCGGCCACCGGCTGGGACATGCACGGCGAGCCGCTGCGCGTGGAGGGCTCGCACAAGCTGGCCCGGGCCATCCAGCACGAGACCGACCACCTGGACGGCGTCCTGTTCGTGGACCGGCTGGACGCCGAGGCCCGCGCGGCCGCCCTGGACGTGCTCGGCGCCGCCGAGTGGCAGGGCCACGCCGCCTGGCTGCCGCAGGGCGAGCCGGTCCCCGTCGTCAAGGTGAGCCCGCACTGAAGCTCCTCTTCGCCGGCACCCCGGCGCCCGCCGTCCCGTCGCTGGAGGCCCTGCTGGCCAGCGACCACGAGGTGGTCGCGGTGCTGACCCGGCCCGATGCCCGGGCCGGGCGGGGCCGCCGCGAGGTCCGCTCCCCGGTGGCCGTGCGGGCCGACGAGGCCGGCATCCCGGTGCTGCAGCCGCCCTCGCCCCGCGACCCCGCCTTCCTGGAGACCTTCGCCGGCCTCGGCGTCGACTGCGCGCCCGTGGTCGCCTACGGCGCGCTGGTCCCGCCGGCGGCGCTGGACGTCCCGGTGCACGGCTGGGTCAACCTGCACTTCTCGCTGCTGCCCGCCTGGCGCGGTGCGGCCCCGGTGCAGCACGCCGTGATGGCCGGCGACGAGCTCACCGGTGCCGCCACCTTCCGGCTCGAGCAGGGCCTGGACACCGGCCCCGTCTACGGGGTCGTCACCGAGCCGGTCGGCCCGCGCGACACCGCCGGTGACCTGCTGGACCGCCTCGCCGTCTCCGGCGCGGGCCTGCTGGTGGCCACCCTGGACGGCATCGCCGACGGGTCGCTCGTGCCCCAGCCGCAGCCCGCCGACGGCGTCTCGCTGGCCCCCAAGGTCGAGACCGCCGACGCCGCGGTCGACTGGTCGCTGCCGGCGCACGTGGTGGACCGGCGGGTGCGCGGGGTGACCCCGGCCCCCGGCGCCTGGACGACGTGGCGCCGTGACCGGCTGCGGCTGGGCCCGGTCGAGCCGCTGCCGACCGCGCTGGGGCTGGCCCCCGGCGAGGTGTCGGTGGGCCCGAGCGGTGTCCTGGTGGGCACCGGCCGGGGATCGGTGCGGCTGGGCCTGGTCCAGCCGGCCGGCAAGAAGATGCTGCCGGCGGCGGACTGGGCGCGCGGCGCCCGGCCGACCGACGGCGAGAGGGTGGGCGCGTGACCTCCGCTGGACGACGACACGGACCGAGCGGCCGGCCCGCCGGTCCGCGGACGACGCAGCAGCGACCGGAGAGCCGCCGGGTCCGCCCGGTGCTCGACGGTGCCCGGCTGACCGCCTACGACGTGCTGGAGGGCGTCTCGGCGCGGGCCGCCTACGCGAACCTGCTGCTGCCCCAGCTGCTGCGCGAGCGGTCGGCCGACCTGCGTCCCCGGGACGCCGCGTTCGCCACCCAGCTCGCCTACGGCACGCTGCGCGCGACCGGGACGCTGGACGCGATCCTCACCGGCCTGGTCTCCCGCCCGCTGGCCGAGCTGGACCCCAAGCTGCTGGACCTGCTGCGGCTGGGCGCCTACCAGATCATCGACCTGCGGGTGCCGGCGCACGCCGCGGTGGACACCACGGTGGCCCTGGCCCGGGCGATCGTCGGCACCGGCGCCTCCGGCCTGGTCAACGCCGTGCTGCGCAAGGTGGCCGCCGGCGGCACCCGCGAGGAGTGGGTCGCCGCGCTGGACGTCACCGGCGACGACCGGCTCGCCCTCCTCACCGACCACCCGCTGTGGATCGTGGCCGCCTGGCGCGACGCGCTGGGTGCCGACGGACCGGGGGCGGAGGCCGAGCTCGAGGCGGCGCTGCTGGCCGACGACGAGGCACCCGAGGTGCACCTGGTCGCCCGGTCGGTGGACCGCGCCTCGCTGATCGCGGCGTCGGACGGCCTGCCCGGCCCCTGGTCGCCCTACGCGGTCCGGCTGGAGGGCGGGGACCCCGGCCTGCTCGACGACGTGCGCTCCGGTGCGGCCGGCGTGCAGGACGAGGGCTCCCAGCTGGCCGCGCTGGCCCTGGTGCGGGCCCCGCTGGAGGGCCCGGACGCGGCCTGGCTGGACATGTGCGCCGGGCCCGGCGGGAAGTCCGCGCTGCTGGCCGCGGTCCGGCCGGACGGGGTGCGGCTGACCGCCGCCGACCGGTCCGAGCACCGGGTCGGCCTGGTCGCCTCCGCGCTGCGCGACGCCGAGGACGTCGAGGTGCTCGTCGCCGACGGCCGGTCCGGCCCCTGGGAGCCGGGTTCCTTCGACCGGGTGCTGCTGGACGCGCCGTGCACCGGGCTGGGCGCGCTGCGCCGCCGTCCCGAGGTCCGCTGGCGGCGCACCGCCGACGACGTCCCGCAGCTGGCCGAGCTGCAGGGCGAGCTGCTGACCGCCGCGCTGGCCGCCGTCCGGCCCGGTGGCGTGGTCGCCTACGTGACCTGCTCGCCGCACACCGCCGAGACCGTGGACGTCGTCGCGGCCGCGGCGGCCCGGGACGACGTCGAGGTGCTGCCGGTCGCCCCGCTGTTCCCCGGGGTGCCCGACGCCGCCCGCGGCGACGCCTGGCAGCTGTGGCCGCACCGGCACGGCACCGACGCCATGTTCGTGGCCCTCCTGCGCCGGGTCTGACCCGGTGGTCGTCGCCGGTCACCCGCCGCCCCCGGGGTTCGCGGCGCAGGCCAACGTCGGACCCGAGGTGTACGCCGAGGCCGCCGCGGACCCGTTCGCCTTCTGGGCGGAGCAGGCCGGGCGGCTGCGGTGGGACCGGCCCTGGGACACCGTCTTCGGCGACGCGCAGTGGCCCACCGCCCGGTGGTTCGGCGGCGGCCGGCTCAACGTCGCGGTCAACTGCGTCGACCGGCACGTCGACGCCGGCCACGGCGACCGGGTGGCGATGCACTGGGAGGGCGAGCCCGGCGACCGGCGCACGGTCACCTACGCCCAGCTGCAGGACGACGTCTGCCGGCTGGCCCACGGGCTCACCGAGCTCGGGATCGGGGCCGGCGACCGGGTCGTGCTCTACCTGCCGGTGCTGGTCCAGACGGTCGTCGCCACGATGGCCTGCGCCCGGATCGGTGCGGTGGTCAGCCTGGTGTTCGGCGGGTTCTCCGCCGACGCCCTGCGGTTCCGGGTCGCCGACACCGGGGCCAAGCTGCTCATCGCCTCCGACGGTCAGTTCCGCCGCGGCCGCGCGGTCGGGGTGAAGGCCGCCGCCGACGAGGCGGTGGCCGGGCTGGACCACGTCGAGCACGTGCTCGTCGTCCGCCGCACCGGCGAGACCGACGTGCCGTGGACACCGGGCCGCGACGTCTGGTGGCACGAGCTGCTGGCCGGGCAGTCGACGCAGCACGAGGCGGCGTCGTTCGACGCCGAGCACCCGCTGTTCATCGTCTACACCTCGGGCACGACCGGGCGCCCCAAGGGCCTGGTGCACACCACCGGTGGCTACCTCACCCACGCCAGCTGGACGCACTGGGCTGTGTTCGACCTCAAGCCCGACGACGTCTACTGGTGCCAGGCCGACCTGGCCTGGGTCACCGCGCACACCTACGTCCTCTACGGCCCGCTGTCCAACGGCGCCACCCAGGTCGTCTACGAGGGCAGCCCGCTGACCCCGCACCCCGGGCGGCACTTCGAGGTCATCGAGCGGTACCGGGTGTCGACCTACTACACGGCGCCGACGCTGGTGCGCACGTTCATGAAGCACGGGCCCGAGCTGCCGGCCGGCCACGACCTGTCCTCCCTGCGGCTGCTCGGCTCGGTGGGCGAGGCGATCAACCCCGAGGCCTGGCGCTGGCTGCACGAGCACGTCGGCGGCGGTCGGTGCCCGGTGGTGGACACCTGGTGGCAGTCCGAGACCGGGGCCGCCGTCGTGGCACCCCTCCCGGGGGTCACCACCACCAAGCCCGGGTCGGCCACCGTGCCGCTGCCGGGGATGTCGGCCACCGTCGTCGACGACGCCGGGGTGGAGACCCCGCCGGGGGTGGAGGGCAACCTGGTCATCACCGCGCCCTGGCCGGGGATGGCCCGCACGGTGTGGGGCGACCACGACCGGTTCGTGTCCTCCTACTGGGCGCCCTACGCGGCCCAGGGCTGGTACCTGGCCGGGGACTCGGCGTCGCGCGACGAGGACGGCTACATCTGGATCGGCGGCCGGATCGACGACGTCCTGAACATCTCCGGGCACCGGCTGAGCAGCATCGAGCTGGAGTCGGCCCTGGTGTCGCACCCCCGGGTCGCCGAGGCCGCGGTCGTCGGCGCACCGGACGACGTGACCGGCCAGCGGATCGTCGCGTTCGTGATCACCCGCGACGCCCCCGGGGCCGACGACACCGGCCTGGCCGCGGAGCTGCGGGCGCACGTGGCCGCCCGGGTGGGGGCGGTGGCCAAGCCGCGGGAGGTCGTCGTGGTCACCGACCTGCCCAAGACCCGCTCGGGCAAGATCATGCGCCGGCTCGTCGCCGACCTGACCGCCGGCCGCGCCGGTGGCGACACCACCTCGCTCACCGACCCGGCGGCCCTGGGCGTGGTGCAGCGGGCCTGGACCGCCCACGTCGAGGCCCGGCCCGGGGGCGGCTGAGCCCTCGGGCGACGCGTGTTTGCGCGCGGGAGCCCCTGCCCACACCCTCCGGTGAGCTCGAACCCGTGGCCGTCACCGGCTGCGGGGTGGTGCTGTGGACCGCTGGGAGATCGTGGTCCGGGAGGGCGGCCCGGCCGTCGTCCTGACCGTGCGGGGCGTGGTGCGGGCCGGCTTCGGCCTGCTGCACGACCACCTCGCCGACGCCGTCGACGAGCTGGGCGACCGGCCGGCGGTGGTCGACGTCAGCGAGCTGTGGGTGCAGCACCCGGCCGCCCTGCAGGTGCTGCGCAGCCTCCTCGGCCGCCGACCGCCGGGCTCGGGCACGGTGGTGCTGGCCCGCACGTCGACCCGGCGCCGGCTGCACGGGGTCTTCGACGTCGACGTCGCCTGGTACCCCGCCGAGCTGCGCACCCCGTGGCTCGGCGTGGCCGCGGCGCTGGCCCACCGGCGGTACCAGCTCCCGGCCCCGGACCGGACGGCACCGCAGGCCGACCCGCTGGGGGAGCTGCTGTGGGCGGCGGCCCAGGAGTGCACCGGGCAGCGGTGAGGGCCCGCCCTACGATCACGGGGTGTCCCGCCGCCCGATGATCGCGCCCAGCCTGCTCTCCGCCGACTTCGCCCGGCTCGCCGAGGAGACCGCGCGGATCGCCGACGCGGACTGGGTGCACGTGGACGTGATGGACGCCCACTTCGTGCCCAACCTGACCCTCGGCGAGCCGGTGGTGAAGGCCATCCAGGCGGTCAGCCCCGTACCGCTGGACTGCCACCTGATGATCACCGACCCCGAGCGGTGGGCACCGGCCTACGCCGAGCTGGGCGCCCGCAACGTCACCGTGCACGCCGAGGCCTGCACGGGCGACCCCCGGGACCTGGCCCGCGACCTGAAGGCCGCCGGCGCGCTGGCCGGGCTGGCGCTGAAGCCCGGGACGCCGCTGGCGCAGTACCTCGACGTGCTGCCCGCCTTCGACACCCTGCTGGTGATGAGCGTCGAGCCCGGCTTCGGCGGCCAGTCCTTCATGCCCGAGGTGCTGGACAAGGTGCGGGAGGCCCGCCGGCTGGTCGACACCGGCCACCTGCAGCTGCTCGTCGAGATCGACGGCGGCATCAACGCCGACACCATCGAGGTCGCCGCCGAGGCCGGGGTGGACATGTTCGTGGCCGGGTCGGCGGTCTACGGCGCGGCCGACCCCTCGGCCGCGATCGCCGCGCTGCGCGCGCAGGCGGCCCGCTCCTTCCCGACCGCGTGACCACTCTCGCCGAGGCGATGCGGCGGGCCCGCGAGCTGGGCTGGTCCGTGCTGGGCCGCACCAGCCCGAACCCCGCCGTCGGCGCCGTCGTCCTGGACGCCGCCGGGCAGGTCGTGGGGGAGGGCGCCACCGCGCCCCCGGGCGGCCCGCACGCCGAGGTCGCGGCGTTGGCGCAGGCCGGCGAGCGCGCCCGCGGCGGCACCGCCGTCGTCACCCTGGAGCCCTGCGACCACACCGGCCGCACCGGGCCGTGCTCGGTGGCGCTGCTGGCGGCCGGGGTCGCCCGGGTGGTCGTCGCGGTGCCCGAGCCGACCGGGCAGGCGGGCGGCGGCGCCGAGCGGCTGCGGGCCGCCGGCGTGGCCGTCGAGCTGGGCGTGGAGCAGGCCGAGGCCGAGGACGGCGCCCTGGCGCCCTGGCTGCTCGGCGTCCGCGAGCAGCGGCCGCAGGTGGTCTGGAAGGTCGCCGCCACCCTGGACGGCCGGGTGGCCGCCGCCGACGGCACCAGCCGGTGGGTCACCGGCCCCGACGCCCGCGCCGCGGTGCACCGGCTGCGGGCCACCTGCGACGCCGTCCTGGTGGGGTCGGGCACCGCGCTGGCCGACGACCCCCAGCTGACCGTGCGCGACGTGCCCGGCGCCGACCACCAGCCGCTGCGGGTCGTCCTCGACCGGCGCGGCCGGGTGCCGGCCACCGCCCGGGTGCACGACGACGCCGCGCCGACCCTCGTCAGCCGGGCCGCCGGGCCGGCCGAGCTGCTGGCCGAGCTGTGGGACCGCGACGCCCGCCGGGTGCTCCTGGAGGGCGGGCCGACCCTGGCCGCGGCCTTCCTGCGGGCGGGCCTGGTCGACGAGCTGGTGCTGCACCTGGCGCCGCAGCTGCTGGGCGCCGGACCCGCCCTGACCGGCGACCTGGGAATCACCACCATGGCCGGTGCGCTGCAGTGGCGGATGCTGGACGTCACCACCCTGGGGAGGGACGTGCAGGTCCGGTACCGGCCGACCCGGCACACTGGGTCCCCACGACCGACGGAAGAAGGCAACTGACGTGTTCACCGGCATCGTCGAGGAGGTCGGCACCCTCGTCGTCCGCGACGACCAGGGCGACTCCGCCCGGCTGCGGGTCCGCAGCACGACCACCCTCGAGGGCGTGGCGCTCGGTGACTCGATCGCGGTCAACGGCGTCTGCCTGACCGTCACCGGCATCGAGGACGGCGTCTGGTCCACCGACGTGATGGCCGAGACCCTGCGCCGCAGCAGTCTCGGCGCCCTGACCGACGGCGACCCGGTGAACCTGGAGCGCGCGGTCACCGCCGGCACCCGGCTGGGCGGGCACATCGTGCAGGGCCACGTCGACGGCGTCGGCACGATCGCCTCGGTGAGCCCCAGCGAGCACTGGACCGTCGTCCGGGTCGCGCTCCCCGCCGACGTCGCCCGCTACGTCGTGGAGAAGGGCTCCATCACCGTCGACGGCGTCTCCCTGACCGTCAGCGCCCTCTCCGAGGTCCAGGACCCCGAGCCGTGGCTCGAGGTCTCCCTCATCCCCACCACGCTGCGCGAGACCACCCTCGGCGCCCGCACCCCGGGGGACCGGGTCAACCTGGAGGTGGACGTCATCGCCAAGTACGTCGAACGACTGATGGGAGCGCGAGCGTGAGCCGCACGCACCTGGACTCGATCGAGGACGCGATCGCCGCGATCAAGAGCGGCAAGCCCGTCGTGGTCATCGACGACGAGGACCGCGAGAACGAGGGCGACCTGATCTTCGCCTCCGAGCTCGCCACCCCCGAGCTGGTCGCCTTCATGGTCCGCTACACCTCGGGCTACATCTGCGTGGCCGTCACCGAGGCCGACGCCGACCGGCTGGACCTGCCCCCGATGTTCCGGGTCAACCAGGACCGCCGGGGCACCGCCTACACGGTCACCGTCGACGCCCGCGAGGGCATCACCACCGGCATCTCGGCCACCGACCGGGCGCACACCATCCGGCTGCTGGCCGGCGCCGAGACCAGCAGCGCCGACCTGTCCCGCCCCGGCCACATCGTGCCGCTGCGGGCCCGCGACGGCGGCGTGCTGCGCCGCCCGGGCCACACCGAGGCCGCCGTCGACCTGGCCGTGCTGGCCGGGCTGCGCCCCTCGGGCACGCTGTGCGAGGTCGTCAGCGAGAAGGACCCGATCGGCATGGCCCAGGGCGACGAGCTGCGGGTCTTCGCCGACGAGCACGACCTGGTGATGTGCTCGATCGCCGACCTGATCGCCTACCGCAAGCGGTTCGACAAGCTGGTCGAGCGGGTCGCCGAGGCCAAGGTGCCCCTGGCGCCGGGCCTGTTCACCGCGGTCGGCTACGCCAGCTCCTACGACGACCGCGAGCACGTGGCCTTCGTCTACGGCGACATCAGCGACGGCGAGGACGTGCTCGTCCGGGTGCACTCCGAGTGCCTCACCGGTGACGTGTTCGGCTCGCTGCGCTGCGACTGCGGCCCCCAGCTGCAGGCCGCGCTGGCCGCGGTGGCCCAGGAGGGTCGCGGCGTCGTGCTCTACATCCGCGGCCACGAGGGCCGGGGGATCGGCCTGCTGCACAAGCTGCAGGCCTACCAGCTCCAGGACGCCGGCGTGGACACCGTGGACGCCAACCTCGACCTGGGCCTGCCCGCCGACGCCCGCGACTACGGCACCGGCGCGCAGATCCTGGTGGACCTCGGCGTGCGGTCCATGCGGCTGCTGACCAACAACCCGGCCAAGCGCGCCGGGCTGGAGGGCTACGGCCTGCGGATCACCGGCCGGGTGGGGCTGCCCAGCCACGTGACACCGGAGAACGTCGGCTACCTGCGCACCAAGCGCGACCGGATGGGCCACATCCTGGACATCGTCGACCCCGACGTGGACATCCCGGTGCCGGTCGGCACGCACACCCCGATCCGGCAGCCCGAGCAGGACCAGTGACCCCCGACCGACCGACCAGCACAGAGGAGACCCCGCGATGAGCGGAGCAGGCGCACCGACCGACCAGGCAGTCGACGCATCGGGGCTGCGGCTGGCGATCGTCGCCGCCCGCTGGCACAGCGACATCTGCGAGTCCCTGCTGGCCCGGGCCACCGCCTGCGCCCTGGAGATGGGCGTGCCCGACCCGACCGTCGTCCGGGTGTCCGGGGCGCTCGAGCTGCCGGTGGTGGCGCAGGCGCTGGCCGCCGACCACGACGCCGTCGTCGCCCTCGGAGTGGTCGTCCGCGGCGGCACCCCGCACTTCGAGTACGTCTGCGACTCCTTCACCGCCGGGCTGACCCGGGTGTCCCTGGACACCGGCGTGCCGATCGGCAACGGCGTGCTGACCACCGAGGGGGAGAAGCAGGCCCGGGACCGGGCCGGCCTCGAGGACTCCGCGGAGGACAAGGGCTGGGAGGCCACCGTCGCGGCGCTGGACACCGCGGTGACCCTGCGCCGCCTGCGTGCCCCGAAGCGGGACACCGGGTTCGGCATCGGCAGCGGCGCGTGAGCACGACGTTCGACGCGCTCTTCGCCGACCTGCAGGCCAAGGTGGCCGCCGGTGACCCGGCCTCGGGCACGGTGGCCGCCGTGCAGGCCGGGGTGCACACGATCGGCAAGAAGCTCGTGGAGGAGGCGGCCGAGAGCTGGATGGCCGCCGAGCACGAGGGCCCCGAGCGGGCCGCCGAGGAGATCAGCCAGCTCCTCTACTGGACGCAGGCGCTGATGCTCGCCAAGGGCCTCACGCTTGACGACGTCTACGCCCACCTCTGAACCGCCCGATCCCATGACCAGGAGTTCCCCCGTGCTGCGCGTCGCCGTCCCCAACAAGGGCGTCCTGTCCGAACCCGCGGCCGAGATGCTGTCCGAGAGCGGCTACCGCCAGCGGCGCAGCACCAAGGACCTCGCGGTCTACGACCCCGACAACGACACCGAGTTCTTCTACCTGCGACCGCGCGACATCGCCGTCTACGTGGCCGCCGGCACCCTGGACGTCGGGATCACCGGCCGGGACATGCTGCAGGAGACCACCCCGGCCGACACCGCGTCCCCGGCCGTGGAGGTCATGGCGCTGGGCTTCGGCCGGTCCTCGTTCCGGTTCGCCAGCCCCACCGGCTCGGGCATCGAGGACGTCGCCGGGCTGGCCGGCACCCGGATCGCCACCGCCTACCCGGTGCTGCTGGAGAAGTTCCTCGCCGAGTCCGGCATCGACGCCTCGGTGGTCAAGCTGGACGGCGCGGTGGAGACCGCCTGCCGCCTGGGCGTGGCCGACGCCGTGTGCGACGTGGTCGAGACCGGGACGACGCTGCGCCAGGCCGGCCTGCACGTCATCGGCGACCCGGTGCTGACCAGCGAGGCGATCCTGGTGCAGCGCACCGGCGCCGAGGACAACCCGGCGGTGGCCCAGCTGCAGCGCCGGCTGCGCGGCGTGCTGGTGGCCCGGCAGTACGTGATGCTCGACTACGACTGCCCCGACGACCTGCTCGAGCGGGCCACCGCGATCACCCCGGGCCTGGAGGGCCCGACGGTGAGCCGGTTGCAGACCCCGGGGTGGTCGGCGGTGCGGGCGATGGTGCGCCAGGCCGAGACCAACCGGCTGATGGACGAGCTGTGGGAGCTGGGCGCCCGGGCGATCCTGGTGACGTCGATCCACGCGTGCCGGATCTGACCTGCCCGATCTGACCCGCCCGGGGCCCAGCTCCGCGCGGGTCAGGCCAGCCGGAGCTGGCGGACGACGACCGCGACGACGACCGACAGCACGCCGACCACGGCCACCGCGGCGGCGATGCCGGACAGGGCCCCGGACACCGCGATCACCAGCAGCGGGCAGAGGAACTCACCGAGGAACAGCGCGGCGGTCCACCGGCCGGTGCCCCGGCCGCGCTCGGCCAGCGACAGCCCGGAGACCACCCAGGTCAGCAGGCTGGGCAGCATGAGGCCGGTGCCGGCGCTGGCGATGACCGCGCCGAGCACGGCCACCGGGACGACCGGGGCCAGGCCCATGACGACCAGGCCGATGCCGGCCAGCCCGAAGGCGGTGGGCAGCAGGAACCGGGGGCCGCGGGCGACCAGCCGGGGGAAGGACGCCGCACCGGCCGCGGTGGCCAGGGAGGCCAGCGCCGCCATGCCGCCGATGGCCGCGGTCTCGGTGACGCCCAGGTCGTCCAGCACGTAGGACAGCTCGACGATCGGGGTGTAGAACACGATGCCGCCGACCAGGCTGATGCCCAGCGGGACCAGCATCCGGCGCCAGGGCAGCGGGGGCAGGGCACCGTCGGTGCCCGGCGGCACGGTCGGCGTCCAGAGCAGGACGGCGGCCAGGCCGGCCAGCGGGAGCGCCACCAGGTACAGCCAGAACGGCGTGCGCCAGTCGTTGCTGCCCAGGGCGCCGCCGAGGCCGAAGAACACCGTGGCGGCCAGCGTGGTGACGATGGTCTGCAGGCCGAACAGCTTGGCCCGGCGGGCGCCGGCGGAGTAGTCGGCGATCAGCGTGGTGCAGCAGGTCATGATCGCGGCCTCGGCGACGCCGACGCCGACCCGGGTGGCCAGCACCGCGGGCAGCGAGTCCAGCAGCACCGGGGCGGTGCCCAGGATCGCGTAGAGGACCAGCGAGCCGACCAGCAGGCGCTTGCGCCCGACGGCGTCGACGATGCGGCCGGCGACCGGGGCCAGCAGCGCGATGACCAGGGCCGGGGCGGTGAGCACCAGCGGGGCCAGGGCGTCGACGCCGGGGGTGTCGGCGAAGGCGCGCTGCAGCGTGGGCAGCACGGGGGACAGCAGCACCGCGCCGAGGATCGGCATGCAGCTGGCCGCCATGAGCACCGCGATGGCGGGCTTGCCGGCCGGGCGGCCGGTGGACGGGTGCAGGGCCCCCGTGTCGGGGGCCGCGACGGCGGCGGCCGCGGGGATGGTCTCGGACAACGCGCACTCCTGGAGGATCAGGCCGGACCTCGGTGACCGGCATCACTGCGAGGCGCAGTGTGGGGACTCCGGGGCACCGAAGGCCAATAGATCCGGTGAGGCGCGGCATCCACCGCGCTGATGCCCTACCCGACGCGGGCGGTGGCCAGCTCGGCGGCCTGGCGCACCAGGTCCCGCAGGTAGGCGTGCTCGGGGTCGCGCTCGTAGACCGGGTGCCAGTACATGGCCTCGACCAGCCCGCCGACGTCGACCGGCGAGGGCAGCACCCGTACGCCGCTGGCCAGCGGCAGGAGGTCGACCAGCCGGCGCTGCAGCATCGAGATCCGGCCGGACCCGGCGACCAGGCCCGGCACGGTCAGGAAGCTCTCGGTCACCACCTGGACGCGGGGCTCGATGCCGCGCATCCGCAGGAACCGCGCAGCCGGGGTCGAGGCGGTCTGGCCGTGGTAGACCGACACCCAGGGCAGGGTCTGCAGCTGCTCGACGGTGATCGCCTCGCCGACCGCGCGGTTGTCGGTGGACACCACCACGACCCACTCGTCGGTGTAGAGGTCCACGGACGGCAGGTCGTCGATGAACCCGCGGGGCAGCAGCATGAGGTCCGCGGCCAGCAGCGCCTGGTCGGCCCGGCCCACCAGCTCCGGGGTGTGCGGGGTCAGCCGCAGACGGGCCCCCGGCGCGGTCTCGGCCAGCAGCGTGGCCAGCGTGTCGCCGAGCACGGTGATGCCGTAGTCGCTGAGCAGCACGTGGAACTCGCGGGTGGAGCTGGCCGGGTCGAAGGCCGGCTGGGCGCTGAAGACTCGGTGCACCGACTGCAGCGCCAGCCGGGACTGCAGCTGCAGCTGCTCGGCCAGCGGGGTCAGCCGGTACTCGTTGCCGACCCGGGTGAGCAGCTCGTCGCCGAAGTGCCGGCGCAGCTTGGCCAGGGACGCCGACAGCGCCGGCTGGGACAGCCCCAGCTGACCGGCGGCGCGGGTCACGCTGCGCTGGTGCAGGAGCGCGTCCAGCGAGACCAGCAGGTTGAGGTCCAGGTTGGCCACGTTCACCCCCGCAGGCTAGCCCGAGAGCATCACCGGTGGTGATGTCCGGCATCATCCATCCGGGTTTCCCTGATGGGCGCCGGTGGCGTTGGGTGGGACGGTCACCGTCGACGCAGGAGGTCCCCGTGCCCGCACCCCGTCCAGGCCCGCTCGCCGGTCGCGTCGTCGTCGTCACCGGGGCCGGTCGCGGCCAGGGGGCGGCCGAGGCCCGGCTGCTGACCGCCCAGGGTGCCCTCGTGACCGGCTGCGACCTGGACGACGAGCCGGCCGAGGACCTCGACGGGTCCGACTACCGGCGGCTGGACGTCACCGACGCGGCCGGGTGGACCGCGCTGGCCGCGGAGTTGGCCGACCGGCACGGCCGGGTCGACGGGCTGGTCTGCAACGCCGGGACCACCTGGCGGGCCCGGGTGACCGAGCTGGCCACCGCGGACCTGGAGCGGGTGCTGGCGGTGAACGTGACCGGCACGCTGCTCGGCCTGCAGGCGCTCACCCCGCTGATGCCGGCCGGCGGCTCGGTGGTCGTCGTGGGGTCGGTGGCCGCCCTCACCGGGCACTACCCGGCGGCCTACACGGCCAGCAAGTGGGCGCTGCGCGGGCTGGCCAAGGCCGCCTGCCTGGAGCTGGGCCCGCGCGGCATCCGGGTCAACACCGTCCACCCGGGCTACATCGAGACGCCGATGACCGCCTCGGCGTCGCCGGCCTTCCGGAACGCCAACGTCGCCGAGACCCCGCTGGGCCGCACCGGCACCGTCGACGAGGTGGCGCCGCTGGTCGCCTTCCTCCTCGGCGACGGTGCCGCCTTCATCACCGGCGCGGAGATCCCGGTAGACGGCGGCCTCACCGCCCACGGCGGGGTGAAGTCGATCAGCGACGCCGTCCGCGCCGCGGCGCCGCCGCCGGCCGGGTCAGCCCTCGATCAGCGCTAGCTGCTCGTTGATCAGCTTCGGGTTGCTGTCGCCGGCCACCTTCTGCAGGAACGGGGTGTGGTCGAACACGAAGTCCCGGACCGGCCGCAGCGCCGCCGGGGTGTGGTGGAAGACCTTGCCGAGCAGGTAGGCCTGCTGCACCTGCCGGGCGGTGTGCGGCCGGCGCGGGGCCTCGTAGGCCTGCAGCGCGGCCGCGACGGCGACCGGGTCGGTCAGGTCCACCCCGCGCAGCGCGACCCCGAGGAAGTAGCCGTCCTCGATGGACATGCCGGCCCCGTAGGCGGCGTAGGGGGAGGTGGGGTGCGCGGCGTCCCCGACCAGGGTCGCCCGGCCCCGGGACCACTGCGGCAGGGCCGGGCGGTCGCGCAGCACCCAGCGCTGCACGTCGGCGTCCGCGGTGGCCGCGACCAGGCCGGGCAGCGGGGCGGGGAACTGCGCGGCCAGCGCGGTGGCGGCGGCCTTGAGGTCCGCCGGCGCCGGGGCGTCCGGGTCGGTGCCGGTGAGCACCCACCACTGGTGGCCGTCGCGGCCCTCGTGCCGGATCGACGTCCAGCTGCCCTGCACGGTGGGGCCGTGGGTCAGCACGCAGCTGTTCGGGGTGGTGCCCGGGACGTCGGCGAAGGTGAAGCCGCCGAAGATGTGCAGCCGGTGCTCCCGTTTGGGCGCGTCGCCCCAGAGCGTGCGGCGGACCAGGGAGTCGATGCCGTCCGCGCCGACGAGGACGTCGTGGGTCTCGCTGCTGCCGTCGGACAGGTGCAGGGTGACCTCGCGGTCGTCCTGGGAGATCCGGTCCACCTGCTGGCCGTACCGGATGGTGCCCTCGGGGATGGCGGCGAGCATGCGGCGGTACAGCTCGGGCCGCAGCAGCCCGATGAAGCCGCCGCCGAACTCGTCCTTGACGGCCTGGTCGAGCTTCACCCGGACGCGGACCTTGCCCTCGAGGTTGCGGAACTCCGAGTCGGTCGGGGCGCCCAGGTCGACGGTGTCCACGCCCAGGGCGCGCAGCGCCTTCAGCGGCGGCGGCCACAGGTTGAGGATGTTGCCGGCCGGGCGGGCCTCCCGGTAGCGCTCGAGCACGACGACCTGGTGGCCGGCGCGCAGCGCGCCGAGGGCCGCGGCCATGCCGGCGGGGCCGGCACCGAGGACGGCGACGCGGCCGGGGGCGGGGGTGGTGGGCACGGGGAGCCTCTCGACGAGCAAACAGTAGTGAGCGCTATCGTTCGCGCTGACTGTAGCGCGCGTCACGCGGTCGTCAAGGACGGGCCGGGGGTGGCGGGAGAGGATGGGGCGTGGCTGAGCAGACCGATGACCTCGCTGTCCGGCTGCCCCGGCAGCGACGGAGCCGGGAGGCCTGGGCCCGGGTGCTCGACGCCGGCGTGGCCCTGCTGGAGGACGGCGGCTACGAGGCCTTCACGATCGCCGCGGTGTGCGACCGCGCCCAGGTGGCGCCGCCGGCCATCTACGCCCGGACGGCGAGCAAGGACGCGCTGTTCCTCGCCGTCTACGAGCACGGCATCGCCCGGCTGCTGGCCGGCCAGGACGTGCTGGCCGACGAGGACCGGTGGGCCGGGCTGGCGCCCGACGACCTGGTGCGCGGCGTGGTGCGCGAGGTGGTCGGCCTCGTGCTGGCGCACCGGCGCTTCCTGGGTGCCGTCGTCCTGGTGTCCGGGGCGCACCCCGAGGTGCGCCGGCGGGGGACCGGCTACGTGCGGGGTCTGGGCGCCGGGGTGGCCGCGCTGCTGCTGCGGGCTCGCGCGTCGATCACCCACGACGACCCCGCCGCGGCGGTGCGGTCGTGCTTCGACGTGGTCTTCTCCACCGCGGTCCTGCGGGTGGCGTACGGGCCGGGGTTCACCACCGACGAGCCGGTCGACGACGCGGAGTTCGTCGACCAGCTCGCCGAGGTGGCGGTCCGTTCCCTGCTGGCCTGACCGCTGGTCAGCGTGGGCGGGTGGTCCGCTCGGCCAGGTCGATGGCGGTGCACAGGCCCAGGGCCATCGCCCGGCCGCTGGTGGACCCGGTGGTGAGCAGGGTCGCGACGGCGGTGTCCAGGTCGCCCTGGCCGATCAGCGCCCGGACGACGGCGGCGAACTCGCCGCTGACCCGACCGGCCGCGGCGTGCTTGAGCAGGGCCCGGGACAGCTCGGTGGTCCGGCCGACCGCGAGGGCGTGCACGCCGGCCCCGAAGCGCTCGGCGGCGGGGTGGCCCAGCAGCACCAGCCCGGCCACCGTGCCGGCGAGGACGTCGTCCCCGGCCGGGGTGAGGCCCGGGCCGAGGCCCACGAGGCGGGTGGCGGTCCGCAGCGCGGCGTCCAGGTCGGCCCGGCGCACGGCGCCGCGGAGGGCGGCCAGCGGTCCGCTGGGCCCGCCGGGCAGGCCGGGCAGGGTGAAGGCGCTGTGCGGGGCGTCGCCGTAGAGCGTCGTCCGCAGCGTGCGCACGCCCTCGGGCAGCAGGGCCGGCTGGGCACCGGGCAGCCGGGGGCGCGGGTCCCACCAGGCCGCCGCGGACACGGTGAGGTCGCCGACGACGACCCGGCCGCCGCCCACGGTCGCCGGGGCGCCGGCGGGGGAGGAGGCCAGCGGTCGGCCGTTGGCCCGCCGGGACAGGACGAGGCCCAGCGGCAGGCGGGCGGCGTCGGCGGTCAGCACGCCGACCACCTCGGTGCCCTGCGGGGTGGGCACCGACAGGTAGACCGCGGCCGGCACCGAGAGCAGGACGGTCGCCGGGCGGACCGGGCCGCGCAGCAGCTCGGCGATGCCGGTGCTCGCGGCGGCCGGCACGGCCGGGCCGTGGGCGGTCGTGGCCTGGGCGGTGCGCCGGGCGGTGTGCGCGGACCCCGGGGGGAGCGGGATCGTGGGCACGCCCATGCGGGCGGCGCGGCCGGGTGCGGCGGTGGTGGCGTGCTGCGGCTGGGTGGCGTGCTGCGGCTGAGCGGTGCGCATGGGTCCCTCCCCTGGGTACCGGCGACCCTCTCGGGTCACCGGCCGCCGGGGTGCCGGGCGGAGGGAGACCGGACCGGGGTCCGGCACCGTCGTCGACGGCTTACCATCCGTGCACGGCAACACCGAGCGGATCTCGAACCTATGCGGCGCGTCGGGCGGCTCCGTATGGCGGAACTAGCCAAGAATGTGTGCAATGGGCCGGGTAGCTCTGACAGGATCCGTGGCGTGCGGTGGGCGGATGAGCGACATGGGGGAGATTCCGGTGACTGATCGTGAGCGCACAGTGACGCCGATCGCGGAGGGTATCCGCACGGCTCCGCTGCGTCAGGTGTCGCAGCGGTCGGAGCCGGCGCTGTCCCGGGTCGCCCCGACCGAGCGCACGGCGCTCGAGGACAGCATGGGGCTGTCGGTCACCCAGCTGCTGGCGCTCACCGACGGCACGCTGGTCGCCGGCTCCGCGGGGGCCGGTCGGGTGGTGCGCCAGGTGGTCGTCGACGACCCGGCCGACCCGCTCGCCGGCGCCGGTCCCGACGTCCTCGTCGTCCTCGGCGCCCGGCTGCCCCCGGCCGACCCGGGCCAGTGCCGGGCGCTGATCGAGCGGCTGACCGCGCTGGGCACCGCCGCCCTGGCCTACCGCGACTCCGACGGGCCGCCCGCGGTCCCGGCGGAGGTGCGCTACGAGGCCGACCGCCGCGGGTTCCCGATCGTCGCGCTGCCGCGCACCTCGCGGTTGGACCTGGTCGTGGCCGAGGTGTTCGGCGCGATCGTGTCCAAGCAGACCCAGGCGCTGAGCCTGGCCGACCGCATGCACAACCAGTTCATCGACGTGGCGCTCACCGGCGGCGGGCTGGCCGAGGTCACCGCGCAGGCCGCGACCTTCCTCGACGGGGCGGCAGTCCTGGGGCTGGGCCCCGACCGCGAGATCGCCACCAGCGCCGGCCCGCCGGACGACGTGACCGAGGTGCGGGACTGGCTGTGGCTGCTGGACGCCGCCGCCGACGACGCCTACTCCGACCTGCCCAGCGCCCGCCGCCTGTCGGAGAACCGCGCCGACCAGGCCATCGTCACCCCGGCCGACGTGCTGGCCGACGCCGACCTGTCCCCGGCCGACGGCATCCTGCTCGTGCCCGGGCACCACGAGCTGCCCGGTGGGGTCGGCGAGTACGCGGTCGCCCCGATCATGGCCGGGGACCAGCGGCACGGCTGGCTGGTCGCGGTCAACCGGCACGGCCCGATGCTGGTCGGCGCCGGCGCGGTCCTCGAGCGCGGCGCGGTCATCGCGGCGCTGTCGGAGATCCGCCACCAGGCGGTGCACTCGGTCGAGCTGCGCTTCCAGGGCGACATGGTGCGCCGGCTGGTCAGCGGCGCGATCGGGCACACCGAGCGGGCGCTGGCCTACACCCGGTCCTTCGGCTGGCGGCTGGACGGACCGGTCGTCGTCCTGGTCAGCGCCACCGAGACCGTCGCCGACGCCAACACCGACCCCACCCGTGCCCTAGACGTGCTGGACCGCCTGGCCGACGGCTGGCGGGCCGCGATCGACGGCGAGGTCGCCGGGGCGGCGGTGGCCGGGCTGGCCACCGAGATCGTCACGGTGCTGCCGCTGGACGGCCGCACGCCCGAGGAGCTGACCGCCCTGGTCGCCGCGGTCACCGGCCGGGTCAACGCCCGGCTGCGCCGGGTCGGCCGGGTGCTGGCCACCGGGATCGGCCGGCCGGCCCAGGTGCTGTCCGGCCTGGGCGACGCCCACCAGCAGGCCCAGCGGGCGCTGCAGGTCGGCCAGGAGATCCACGGCGACGCCACGGTCACCCACTTCGACCAGCTGGGCGTCTTCCGGCTGCTCTCGCTGATCCCGGACAGCTCGGAGCTGCGCTCCTACGTCGACGAGGTGCTGGGTTCGCTGGCCGACGCCTCCGACCCGGACTCCGCCGACCTGCGGGACACGCTGCGGGTGCTGCTGGAGACCAACCTCAACGTGGCCGAGTCCGCCCGCCGGCTGCACTTCCACTACAACACGATGCGCTACCGGATCGGCAAGCTCGAGCGGATGCTGGGGCCCTTCACCTCCGACCCCACGCTGCGGCTGAACCTGCTGCTGGCCCTGCACGCGGCCCGGATGCGCGGGCTGGACCAGGCGCACCGGCCGCCGGTGGAGGCCTCCGCGCTGCCGTTCCTGGACGACGGCCTGGAGTCGCTCTCCCACGCCCAGGGCTGAGCCCCCGGGCCCAGGGCGGTGGCCTCAGGCCCGGCGGGCCAGCCGGTCGACCAGGTAGCCGGCGGTGAGGCCCAGCGTGGTCCACAGCACGGCGAGCTGGCCCAGGGAGGCCAGCCGGAAGTCCCACACCACGGCGGCCGGCACGTCGGCGGCGATGGCGTCGGGGCTGTCGGGCACCAGCAGCACCATGGCCACGACCAGGGCCAGGGTGACCAGCACGCCCACCGCCGCGACGGCCGAAGGGTGCACCCCGCGGGCCTGCAGTGTGCCGACCAGCGCGCCGACCAGCAGCGCCGTCACCACCCCGGCACCGAGGACGGCGATGTAGATCGCCGTCCGGGCGTCGATGGTGTCCGGGTCGCCGACCGCGGGCGGGTTGGCCGGGATCGTGATCGCCGGCAGCAGCGCGAAGACCGCGAACCCGATCGCGGTGAGGACGGCCACCCGCGAGACATCGCTGCGCCCGGGCAGCCGGTGCCGGAGACCGGCGTACACCGCAGCGACGACGACGGAGAACACCACGGCGGCGATCACCGTGCCCAGGAAGCCGCCGAGGAGCTGCGTGCCGCGGCCGAACAGCTCCGCGGAGTGCTCGTGCGACCCGGCCGACCGGGCCTCCTCCAGCGCCAGCGCCGGGGCGATGGCGCGCTCGGTGACCACCATCGACCACAGGCCCGAGGCGGCACCGGCGACCAGGCCGGCGATGGCGAACCGGCCCAGCAGCGAGGCGAAGCGGGGCGCGGTCTGCCGCGGGGCGGCGAGGTCGCTGACCATCAGTGGCAGGGCATGCCGAGGGAGTGCCGGGCGTCGTGGAAGAACTCGTGGGCGACGTCCCCGGCCGAGGCCAGCACCGCGCCGTTGTCCTGGGCGACCAGGTACAGCGCGAACAGGGCGAGCATCGCCAGGGCCCAGGCCCAGGCCGGCACCGCGATGCGGGGCACCGCGACGCGGGTGGGGTTGTGCTGTGCGGAGGTCATGCGCGGACGCCAGGACCCGGTTCCCCTATCGGCCAAGGTCGCAGCTGCGCACTCACGCAGGCACAGGGTCCACCAAGACGCAGTCCCCACAGGTGCCGGCCCCGGGCAGCAGCTGGATCAGGCAGCACGAGCGCCGCACGAAGCTGCCGTCGGGCCGGCGGGCACCCCGGCCGCGCAGGGGACCGGTGGCGACCAGCGCGTCGACCAGCGCTCGGGCGCTGGGGGCGAGGTCGGGCCGGGCGGCGGCGACCACGACGCAGGTGCCGTGGACCGCGGAGACGACGTTGCCGGTCAGCACCTGCCCGGACAGCCCGGTCCCGGCGACCGTGTCCGTCCACGGCTGCACGAGCGGCCCCAGCCAGTGCTCGGCCAGCGCGGCCGCGATGGCCTCCGGGCCGGCGACGTCGACCCCGCGCACACCGGCCCACGCCATCGGCACCGGGTTGGACCCCACCGGCTGCAGGTGCACCGACGTCGGCACCGGCAGCACACCGGCCGCCAGCGCCGCGCCCACGGCCGGGGACAGCACCCGGGCGACGACCCCGAGGTGGACCAGCGAGTGCACCACCCGCGGTGCGGCGGCCGGGCCCAGCACCGCCCGCACCGCGGCGGCCCGCTCGCCCAGCAGCCGGTCCCCGTCGGCCAGGTCCACCCAGCCCGGACCGGGCTCGTCGTCCAGCGCGCAGAACGGCCCGAGCCGGGCGGCGGCGAGCAGGGCGGGGAGCACGCGGCCAGCCTGCCAGCGTGCGGTCACCGGCCCGTCACACCGCTGCGGTAGGAGTGGTCCCATGAGCGACCTCCTGGTGACCGATGCCCGCCTGCGCGACGGCCGGGTGGTCGACGTGCACGTCGCCGGGGGGCGGGTGGTCGCGCTGGCCCCGGTCGGCGAGCGCCCCCGCCCGGACGGCGTCCCCGTGGTCGCCGCCGACGGCGGGCTGGTCACCGAGCCGTGCGTGGACGGCCACCTGCACCTGGACAAGGTGCGCACCCTGCCGCTGGCCGGCGAGGCGGCCCTGGCCGCCTACACCGCCGACGGGATGGCGGAGTCCGCGGTGAGCATCGACCTGGCCAGCGCGGTGAAGGCGCACTGGTCGCTGGACCGGCTGCTGCCCGGCATCCGGGAGGTGCTGCAGCTCGGCGTCGAGCACGGCGTGCTGCACGTGCAGGCGTTCGTCGACGTGGACTCTGCCGCCGGCCTGGTCGGGATGGAGGCGGTGCTGACCGCCCGGGCCGAGGTCGCCGGCGTGGTCGACGTGTCCGTGGTGGCCTTCCCGCAGGACGGCGTGCTGCGCGACCCGGGCACCGCGGAGCTGGTGGAGGCCGCGCTGGACCTGGGCGCCGACGTGGTGGGCGGCATCCCGTGGATCGAGGACGGCGAGGCCGACCAGCGGGCGCACGTCGAGTGGGCCTGCACTCTGGCTGCCCGCCGCGGGCTGCGGGTGGCGATGCTGACCGACGACGCGCCGGACCCGGCCTACCGGACGACCGGGATGCTGGCGCAGGCGATGGTCGCCCACGGGCTGGTCGGCCGCGGTGTCGCCTGCCACGCCCGCGCGCTCGGCTCCTACGACGAGGCCGGGCTCGCCGAGGTCGTCGGGCAGGCCCGGGCCGCCGGGCTGGGCTTCGTCAGCGACCCGCACACCGGCGGCCGCGCGGTGCCGGTCCGCCGGCTGCTGGCCGAGGGCCTGCCGGTCGGGCTGGGCCAGGACGACGTGGAGGACGCCTACTACCCGTTCGGCCGGCACAACCTGCTGGAGGTTGCGTTCCTGGCCGCCCACCTGCTGGAGATGCGCACCGCACCGGACCTGGAGGTGCTGGTCGACCTGGTCACCACCGGCGCTGCCCGGGTGCTCGGGCTGGCCGGGTTCGGGCTGCGCGAGGGCGGACCGGGCGACCTGCTGGTGCACGACGCGGAGCGCACCGTGGACCTGCTGGCCCGGCACGCCGCACCCCGGGCCGTCGTCCGGGGCGGCCGGGTGGTCGCTCAGCGCTGACGGGGCGACTTCCAGGCGGCCTCCTCGTCGAAGGGCTCGTCGGGGTCGTCGGGGTCGGCCGCCGCCGTCTTCTTGGCGTGCGCCTCGAGCGCCTCGTCGCGCTCCCGGGCCCGGTCGAAGGCCTCGGCCCGCTCGAGCTCCCGGCGCTGCCGCTTGGTAAGCGGTGCGTCCTCGCCCTCGGGCAGGACGACCTGCCAGTCGTCGCCCTGCCGGACCAGCAGGACGGCGGCGACGGCGAGCCCGATCGGCAGCACGTAGGCGCCCACCCGCTCCATGCCGCCGTAGCCCAGCAGCTGGGTCACCCCGGTGCCGAAGAAGACCGTGCCGATGATGCCGACCAGGCCGAGCAGGGCCAGCACCGTGCCGACCGCCTCCGAGCGCGGGCGCAGGGCGTAGGCCAGCGAGATCAGGCCCAGCCCGCTGCCGACCAGGTAGAGGATGGCGCCGACGGTGTGCGTGGCCCCGCCGTCGTCGGAGGGGAACAGGCCCACGAGCACGGTGCCCACCGCGGCGGCCGACAGCAGCACCAGCGCGAGGCGACCGCCCAGGCCGACCAGCGCCGGGCGCAGCAGGGCCGCGCCGGCGGCGATCAGCACGCCCTGGGCGATGAACGAGGCGTTCATCAGGCCGGCGCCGGGGGACAGCGAGGTGCCCAGGTCGCTGATCGCTTGGTCCACCCGGCTGTAGCCGCCGAACCGGGCGACCGAGACCGCCTCCAGCACGAAGAACTGCAGCGTGAGCAGCCAGGCCGCACCTCCGGCGAGGTACCGGGTGCGGCTGAGGGAGGTGGGGGCCGGGGCCGTGCGGTCGTCGCTGTCGCTCACGGGGAACCATGGTCCCAGCCCTGCCGAGGGCTCGGCCAGACTGGGCCGCATGACCGGTGCGGTGGACCTGCGGATCCAGGTGGACGTCGGCAACGGCACGCCGCCCTACGAGCAGCTGCGGGCGCACATCGCCGAGCTGGTGCACGCCGGCGAGCTGGTCGAGGGCGACCGGTTGCCCACGGTGCGCGGGCTGGCCGAGCAGCTCGGCGTGGCGCCGGGCACGGTCGCCCGGGCCTACGCCGAGCTGGAGACCGACGCCCTGGTCGAGGGCCGCGGCCGGGCCGGCACGGTGGTCACCGGCGGGTCCGGCGACCCGGCCCGGGCCCGGCTGCGCTCGGCGGCCAACCGGCTGGTCGCCGCCGCCCGCGCCGACGGGCTGGACGACGACACCGTGCTGGCCGTCGTGCACGCCGCCCTCACCGATGCCCGGTGACCGGCCGCTCGATCGCGCTGTTCGGGCTGGCCGCGCTGCTGGAGATCGGCGGCGCCTGGCTGGTCTGGCAGGGCGTGCGGGAGCACCGCGGCTGGCTGTGGATCGGGGCCGGGGTGGTCGCGCTGGGCCTCTACGGCCTGGTGGCCGCCCAGCAGCCCGATGCCAGCTTCGGCCGGGTGCTGGCCGCCTACGGCGGGGTGTTCATCGCCGGGTCGCTGGCCTGGGCGGCGGTGGCCGACGGGTTCCGGCCCGACCGCTGGGACATCGCCGGCGCGCTGGTCTGCCTGGTCGGCGTGGCGCTGATCATGTACGCGCCGCGGTCGGGCTGAGCGCGCGCACGACCGCCCACTGCGCCGGGGACAGCCACGACGGGTTGCTTCCCGCGGGCATCCGCAGCACCTCGGCGTCCCGGGCGACCGGGTCGGCCAGCAGCGCCTCCCGGGGCACCGGCGCGGGCAGCAGGGCCCAGCGCACGCCCACGACCGGGCCGTCGGCGGAGTCCTGCACCCCGGCGGTCACCGTGCCGGTGGCGTGCACGCCGGGGTCCACCCGTCCGCTGCACCACAGCAGCACCGGGTCCCCGGGCGCCATCAGCCCCAGCCGGTAGGACGGCCGGACGCACCGGGTCAGCTCGACCGCGGTGCCCGGCGCCCAGCCGGGTTCGGGCAGCCGGGAGGACTTCAGCACCCAGCAGCCGACGTCGTCCCGGGTGAGCCGGCCGGTCACAGCCCCAGGGCCGCCGTCCGCTCGGCGTACTTCTCGACCGCGCGCCGGGCGACGTCGGGCTGCTCGGCGTAGAGCTGCAGCTGCGGGCCGGCGACCTCGGCCCACGGCACGTCCCGGCCGGCCAGCGACCAGCGCGGCCGGGCGGCGGCGGGGTCCAGCCCCAGCGCGGTGAGGACGGCGGCCTCCAGCGGCGCCCGCGAGCCGCCCAGCATCTGGTGGTCCGGGACGTCGGGCTCCCCGGGCCAGCCCAGCGTGGCGAGCACGCCGGCGCCCACCTCCCGCAGCGTGGCGTTGGCCGGGTGGTTCACCGTCCACATCGCCTCGGCGCCGCCGGCGACGACCGCGTCGGTGGTGTCCACGTCGAGGTCGGCGTTCCGGCGACGCAGCTCGGCCTGCGACCGCGCGGCGAGGTCCCGGACGGCGTCGGCGGCGGGCTCGAGCTCCTCGATCCGCGCGACGGCGCGGGCGACGTCCCAGCCACGCACAGCCGCGTCGAGCAGCCGCAGGTCGTGGTAGTCGGTCAGCGGGGCGTCCACCCGGCCGTCGGCGTCGTGGGCGTGCACCTGCCAGGGGAACAGGCCTTCGTAGTAGGTGGTCGGCACCCGGACCACCCGGGCGTCGGCCGGCAGCAGGGCGACCAGCTGCTCGCTGCCGCAGCCGGGCACCCGGTACTCGTCCTTCACCGGCTGGGTCACCAGCACCCCGGCCACGGCCATCAGCGCGTGCAGCCGGCCGACCTCGGCCTCGTCCATCTCGAACACCGGCGGCAGCCGGACGAACTCCACACCGTGGGCGGCACCGGCCGGGGCCACCATCCGGCGGATCGACTCGGCCTGGCAGTTGCCCCACACGAACCCGACGCTGCCCGGCTCGACGGTCGCCGGGTCGAGCTCGTGCCAGCGGCGGAGGTGCTCGGGGACCGCGACCTCGACCTGGTTGTCCGTCATGCCCCCAGCATCGGACCCCGACGTGAGATGGGCGACCCCGGCTGGCCCTGCGGGTGGTCGCTGCCGCAGGGTGGGCCCGTGCCGGTGACCGCCCTCGAGCTCCCTGAGGGCCACCGCGCCGGGGAGCGCGGGCTGCACCGGGCGTCGCTGTCGATCTTCCTGGCCGGCATCGCGGTGTTCGCGATGCTCTACGAGCCGCAGGCACTGCTGCCCGAGCTGACCCGGGCCTTCGACGTCACCCCGGCCGGGTCGACGCTGGCCATCTCGGTGTCCACGGTGGCCCTGGCGGTCGGCCTGCTGGTGCTGGGCCCGCTCTCGGACCGGCGCGGGCGCACCGGGATCCTGCAGCTGAGCCTGGCCACCTCGGCGGTGCTGGCGGTCGCCATCGCGCTGGCCCCGACCTGGCCGGTGCTGCTGGTGCTGCGCGGTGCCCAGGGGTTCGCCCTGGCCGGCTTGTCCGCGGTCGCGGTGGCTTACCTGCGCGAGGAGCTGCACCCCACGGTGACCTCGCGGGCCATCGGGCTCTTCATCGCCGGCAACGCGATCGGCGGGCTGACCGGCCGGCTGCTCGGCGGGTTCCTCACCGACCTCGGCGGCTGGCGGGTCGCCCTGGGTGGGGTGGCGGTGCTGGGCGTGGCGTGCGCGGTCGCCGTCCGGGTGCTCTTGCCGGCCCCGCGCCGGTTCCGCCCGGTGGACCGGTCGGGGTCCCTGCTGCGCTCGCTGGGCAGTGCGTTCACCGACCCCGCGCTGCTGATGCTCTACGCGGTCGCCGCATTCCTCATGGCCGCGTTCGTCGCGGTCTACAACGCCGGCACGTTCCGGCTGGAGTCCGCGCCGTACTCGCTGACCCCGGCGCTGGCCTCGCTGGTGTTCCTGGCCTACCTGCTCGGGTCGGCCAGCTCGCCGACCGCCGGGTGGCTGGCCGACCGGTCCAGCCGGCGGCTGGTCGTCCCGGTCTCGGTGCTGGTCATGGGCGCCGGCCTCGCGCTGACCCTGCTCGGCCCGCTGTGGTGCTTCGTGCTGGGGCTGTGCGTGCTCACCGTCGGGTTCTTCGCCGCGCACGCGGTCGCCAGCGGCTGGGTGGCCGCCCGCGCGGCGCTCGGCGGGCGGCCGGTCGGCCAGGCGGCCTCGCTGTACTCGTTCTGGTACTACGTCGGGTCCTCGATCGGCGGCACCCTGGCCGGCCAGGCCTGGCAGGGCAGCGGGTGGACCGCGGTGGCCCTGCTGGCCGGCGGGTTCACCCTGGCCACCCTGCTGCTGACCCTGGCGCTGGGCCGGACGAGGTCGCTGGACCCGACCGCGCGGTAGCGCTCAGGAGGTGGCGTCGTGCTCGTCGGCGCCCCTGGGCGCGGCGTCGTCGGAGCCCACGGCCTGGCGCTCCTGCTCGGTGCGGTGCTCGAGGACCTCGTCGGCCAGGTGCGGGTCCTTGGCGTGCTCCTGCCGGTCCCGCGGTGCGTTCTCCGTCGGGTCGATGACGTCGTCCAGGTGCGGGGTGTTCTCGGGGCTGGTCATGCCGTCGTCCCTTCCCCGGCCGGTGGGGGTGCCACACCCGGGCCCGGCGCGGGAGGATGTGCGGGTGCCCGGTACCCCCGCAGCGACCTGGCGGGCCCTCGACGTCCGGCGGGTGCAGGACCCGGCCGAGACCGAGGACCTGCGCATCGCCGGGGCCGACGTCCAGCGGGTGGTGGTCCTGCAGCGCGGCCGCAAGCGGATCGAGTCCGCCGGCGGCGGGCGGTGGCGCTCGGCGGAGCACGGTCCGGGCACGGTCAGCCTGACCGCGCCGGGCCGGGAGACCCGGCTGCGCTGGCGGGCCACCTCGCCGGACCCGGTGGTCACCCTGCAGGTGCAGCTGCCCGGGACGACGCTGCGCGCGGTGGCCGGCCAGCTGCGGCCGGGGGCGGCCGTCCCCGAGCTCGACCTGCTGCGCGACGACGACGACGTGACCGCCGCCCTGGTGGGCGGGCTGGCCCGCGCGCGGGCCGACGGCGCCCCGGAGATGTACGCCGAGGCCGCCGCCCAGTACCTCGCGGTGCACCTGCTCACCCGGTACGGCGGGCTCCCCGGCGCGGGTGCCCCCGCCCGGGAGGTCCGGCGGACCGCGGCGGTCCGGGCCCACGTGCGCGAGCACCTCGCCGACCCGCTGACCCTGGCCGAGCTGGCCGCCGTCGCGGGCCTGTCGCCCTGGCACTTCCTGCGGGTGTTCCGCGCCGAGACCGGGACCACGCCGATGCGCTTCGTGGCCGCGGCCCGGCTGCAGGAGGCCGGTCACCTGCTGCGGACGACCAGCCGGTCGGTCACCGACATCGCCTACGCGTGCGGCTTCAGCAGCCCGGGCCACCTGACGACCGCGTTCACCCGGCACGTGGGCACCACACCGACCCGGTTCCGCGCCAGCACCTGAGCAAGCGGGTGGAAGCACGGCGCAACCGGGTGGAAGCGGAGCGCCCGCGGGCTTCCTAGCGTCGGGGCATGACCACAGCTGAGCAGCCACCAGGACCACGCGTGGCCGTCGTGACGGGGGCGTCGGGCGGCATCGGGGCCGCCGTCGCCCGGCGGCTGGCCGCCGACGGGATGACCGTCGTCGTCGCCTACGCCGGCCGGCGCGAGCGGGCCGACGAGGTCGTCGCCGCCATCACCGCACAGGGCGGGACGGCGACCGCGCACCGCGCCGACGTCGCCGACGAGACCGAGGTCGGCGCCCTGTTCGACCGGGCCGAGGAGCTGTACGGGGGCGTGGACGTCGTCGTGCACGCCGCCGGCATCATGCTGCTGTCCCCGCTGGCCGACCTGGACCTCGCCGACTTCGACCGGATGCACCGGACCAACGTCCGCGGCACCGTGGTGGTGGACCAGCAGGCGGTCCGCCGGCTGCGCCGCGGGGGAGCGCTGGTCAACTTCTCCACCTCGGTGACGTCGCTGGCGCTGCCCGGCTACGCCGCCTACGTCGCCACCAAGGGCGCGGTGGACGCGCTGACCATGGTGCTGGCCAAGGAGCTGCGCGGCCGGGACGTCACGGTGAACGCGGTGGCCCCCGGCCCGACCGCGACGCCGCTGTTCCTGGACGGCAAGGACCAGGCCACGATCGACCGGCTGGCCGCGGCGCCCCCGCTGGAACGGCTGGGGCAGCCCGAGGACATCGCGGAGACCGTGGCGTTCCTGGCCGGTCCGGGCCGCTGGGTCAACGGCCAGGTGCTGCTGGTCAACGGCGGGGTGGCCCGGTGACCGCGCAGGTGGTCCTGGTCACCGGCGCCTCCAGCGGCTTCGGCGCGATGACGGTGCGCGCGCTGGCCGGCGCCGGGCACACCGTGTGGGCCGGGGTGCGGCAGACCACGGCCCGCAACGCCCCCGCCGTGGCCGACCTCGACGCGCACGCCGCGGAGCACGGCGTCGACCTGCGCGCCGTCGAGCTCGACGTGTCCGACCAGGACTCCGTGGACGCCGGGGTGGCCCGCGTGCTCGCCGAGTCCGGACGGCTGGACGTCGTGGTGCACAACGCCGGGCACATGGTGCTGGGCCCCACCGAGGCCTTCCTGCCCGAGCAGCTGGCCGCGGCCTACGACGTCAACGTGCTGTCCACCCAGCGGGTCAACCGGGCCGCGCTGCCGCACCTGCGGGCGCAGGGCAGCGGCCTGCTGGTCTGGATCGGGTCCTCCAGCACCCGCGGGGGGACGCCGCCGTACCTGGCGCCGTACTTCGCGGCCAAGGCGGCCGAGGACGCCCTGGCGGTCAGCTACGCCGCCGAGCTGGTCCGCTTCGGCATCGAGACCACGATCGTCGTCCCGGGGTCGTTCACCAGCGGCACGAACCACTTCGCCAACGCCGGGCAGGCCGCCGACGCCGAGGTGGCCGCCGCCTACGACGCGCGGTACGCCGGGCTGATGGGCCAGGTGGGGCAGAAGCTGGCGGAGCTGTCCCCGCCCGACGCCGACCCGGCCGAGGTGGCCCGCGCGGTCGTCGCCGCCGTCGACGCCGAGCCGGGGCGCCGGCCCTACCGGGTGCACGTCGACCCGGCCGACGACGGAGCCGAGGAGGTCAACGCCGTCGGCGACCGGGTGCGCCGGGAGTTCTACGGCCGGATCGGGCTGGCCGACCTGCTGGGGCCGACCGGCTGACCGAAGGCCGCCAGGGCGACCGGCTCCCACTCCGCCCAGGTGGCGAGCCGGTCGGCGTAGATCGCGGCGACGTCGGTGAAGGACCGGCCGAAGAACACCCGGTGCGGCGGCACCGGCGCGTCGACCACCCGGAGCAGCGCGGCCCGGGTGGCCGCCGGGTCACCGACCTCGAAGGTGCCCTCGGCGGCCGCCCGGACGGCGTCGTAGGCCGGCAGCGGCGCACTGGTCCGCGATCCCCGGGACAGCCAGTCGGTCGCATAGGGGCCGGGCTCCACGTTGGTGACGTGGATCCCCAGACCCTCGACCTCCTGCCACAGCGACTCCGACAACCCCTCCACCGCCCACTTCGACGCGTGGTAGGCACCGATGCCCGGGAACGCCCGGACGCCGCCCTCGCTGGTCACCTGCAGCAGGTGACCGTGGCCCTGCGCGCGGAACACCGGCAGCGCGGCCTGGGTGACCCACGCCGCGCCGAAGAAGTTGGTCTCCATCTGGTCCCGGAGCTCCTGCTCGGTGAGCTCCTCGACCATGCCGAAGTGGCCGTAGCCGGCGTTGTTGACCACCACGTCGAGCCGGCCGAGGTGCTCCTGCGCCCGCTGCACCGCGGTCAGGACCGCGGCCCGGTCGCGGACGTCGAGCTCGAGGGTGAGCACCGCGTCGCCGAACCGGTCGGCGTAGTCCGCCACGGCGTCCAGCCGACGGGCGGTGGCCACGACCCGGTCCCCGCGCTCGAGCGCCGCCTCGGTCCACAGCCGGCCGAACCCGGTGGACGTCCCGGTGATGAACCACGTCTTCCCTGCTGTCTGCATGCCCCCACCCTCGGTCCGGGACGGGGGGCTGCACCAGCGAGGGAACGGCACCGCAGCCATGCCCGGACGGAATGGCGGGCAGGATGGTCCCGGTGACCCTGGACGTGTCCTCGCCGGCGCTGCGGTCCCTGCGGGCGATCGCCGAGTCCGGGTCGTTCACCGCGGCGGCCGAGCGGCTGGGCTACACGCAGTCGGCGGTGTCCAAGCAGGTCCGCGCCCTGGAGACCGCTGCCGGGGCGACCCTGTTCGTGCGGGCGCCGCGCGGGGTGGCGCTGACCGCCGCCGGCCGGGCGCTGCTGCAGCGGGCCGAGGTCGTGCTGGACCAGCTGGACGCCGCCGAGCAGGACATCGCCGCCCTCGGTGCCCGGGTCGGCGGCCGGGTGGCGCTCGGCGGCTTCCCGACCACGGCCGTGGACCTGGTGCCGCGGGCCCTGGCCCTGCTGCGCACCAGCACCCCGGACGTGGACGTCGACTTCCGGCAGCTGTCCACCCCCGCCCAGCTGCGGCAGCTGCGCTCCGGCCGCCTCGACCTGGGCGTCGTCGCCGTGAACCCGGGGTCGGCCGACCTCGACGGCCTGGCCACCGCACCCCTGCCCAGCGGGCCGCTGCTGGTCGCCGTCCCCGCGGGCCACCGGCTGGCCGGCACCGGACCGGTCGCGCCGGCCGACCTCGCCGGGGAGCGGTGGGTCGTCGGCCAGGGCGAGGCGGGGGAGCCCCAGTTCGGCGTGTGGCCGGGACTGCCGGAGGCCGACGTGGCGGCGCGGGCGCGGGACTGGTCGACCCGGCTGGGCTACGTGGCCGCCGGCCTCGGCGTGACGTCCATCCCCGCGCTGGCGGCCGCGGCCGTCCCCGCCGGGGTGGTGACCGTGCAGGTGGCGCAGCCGGTGCCCCGCCCGCGCCGGCTCACGCTGGCCTGGGCGCACGAGCCGGGTCCGGCCGTCGCCGCGGTGCGCGAGGCGCTGACCAGGACCGCGGAGCTGCTGGCCGAGCCCTGGACGGCGGACCGATGAGTCACGGTGGGCACGGCAGTCTGACCCGCGACGACCCCTGATCCGGAGGACAGATGGCGCAGCAGGTGCGGGTGCAGAACTTCACCGTCTCGGCGGACGGCTACGGCGCGGGGGAGGGCCAGAGCCTGGAGCGGCCCTTCGGCGCCGCCGACCCCGGCGAGCTGATGGCCTGGGCGCTGGCGACGGCGAGCATGCCCGGGATGGGCCGGCTCGACAGCAGCCGCGGCCTGGACGACCGGCTGGTGCGGGACTTCGGCAACGGCATCGGCGCCGAGATCATGGGCGCGCACAAGTTCTCCCCGCACCGGGGTCCGTGGACCGACCTGGAGTGGCAGGGCTGGTGGGGCGAGGACCCGCCCTTCCACGTCCCGGTGTTCGTCATGACCCACCACGAGCGGCCCTCGTTCACCCTGTCGGACACCACGTTCCACTTCGTGTCCGGGGAACCCGCGCAGGTGCTGGAGCAGGCCCTGTCCGCGGCCGGCGGGGGCGACGTCCGGCTCGGCGGCGGGGCGCAGAGCATCCGCGCCTTCCTGGACGCCGACCTGGTCGACCAGCTGCACGTCGCCGTCGCCCCGGTCGAGCTGGGCGCCGGCAGCCGGCTGTGGACCTCCCCGGCGGAGCTCGACGACCGGTTCCACCACGAGGAGGTGCCCAGCGCGACCAGCGGGGTGGTGCACCACCTGCTGTGGCGACGGTGAGCGGCCCCGTGCCCACCGACGACGAGCTCTGGCGGGCCGCCGCCCGGGAGCGGGCGGCGCTCGCCGACGACCTGGCGACGCTGACGCCGGAGCAGTGGCGCCGGCCCAGCCTCTGCCGGGGCTGGGGCGTCGAGGAGGTCGTGGCGCACCTGACCGCGGCGGCCAGCCTCGGCCGGGGCGCCTGGCTGCGCAGCATGGCCGGTGCCCGGTTCCGGTCCGCCGTCCCCTCGGCCTGGCCCACGACCCGGACCCGGCCACCCTGGCCGCGGTGCTCCGGTTCGCGGTCGCCCGCGACTTCACGGTGGCCGGCCGCACCACGGCGGCCGGCCTGGCGCTGCGGGCCGACGACGGGCCGTTCGCCGCCGGCGAGGGCCCGGAGGTCACCGGTCCCACGCTGTCGCTGCTGATGGTCGTCGCCGGCCGGGCCGCCCACCTGGACGACCTGGCCGGCGACGGACTACCCCTCCTGCGGGAGCGCCTCGCGGGCTGAGGGTCGGGCCAGCCCGCGGCCGAGCTCCCGGGCGACGGTCTGCACGCCGCGGTGCCCGGCCAGCTGGTCCACCGGGACCGGCAGCGGCAGGCACCAGTTGGGCCGCTGCATCGCCCCGGGCACGTTGGGCCGCCGCTCGACGCCCAGGGCGTCGTCCAGGGTCGCCGAGAGCAGGGTGCACGGGGCGGTGGCCAGCAGGCGGTGCGCGCGCTCCACGGCCTTGGCCACGCCCATCTTCTTCGTGGGGCCGTCCGGGTGGCCGGTGAGGTGGGCGAGCAGCTGCTGCCGGTCGGACTCCAGCTGCTCGCGCTCCCCGGTGCCCAGCTCGACCTGCTCGGCGACGTCGGAGCCGGTCCACAGCCCGGCCACGGTCGGCAGGTCGTGGGTGGTGATGGCCCCCATCGACGCGGCCGGCCAGTCGGCGGGGGCGTCGTCCTCGAACCACAGCAGGCGGTAGGACAGCACGCCGTGCTCGGCCATGGCCTCCCGGACGCCGTCCTCGACGGTGCCCAGGTCCTCGCCGACCACGACGGCCTGCGCGCGGTGGCTCTCCAGCGCGACGATGCCCAGCAGGTCCTCGGCCGGGTAGCGCACGTAGGCGCCCTTCGTCGGGTCGCCGCCGGGCACCCACCACAGCCGGAACAGGCCCATCACGTGGTCGATCCGCAGCCCGCCGGCGCCGGCCATGGTCGACCGGATGGACTCCACGAACGGGGCGTAGTCCGCCGCCCGCAGCCGCCAGGGCACCAGCGGCGGGGAGCCCCAGTCCTGGCCGGCGGCGTTGAACGCGTCCGGCGGGGCACCGACGCTGACCCCGCCCTGGGCCAGCACGTCCTGCCAGGCCCAGGCGTCGGCGCCGCCGCCGGACACCCCGATCGGCAGGTCCTGGATCACCGTGAGGTCGCCGGTGGCGTCGGCCAGCTGGCCGTCCAGCAGCCACTGCAGCCAGGCGTGGAAGGCGACCTGCGGCTCGTGCGCGGTCGACCACTCCCGGACGGCGGCCGAGCGCGGGTCGCGCAGGTCGGCCGGCCAGTCCGGCCAGTTCGCGCCGTGCTCGTCGGCGATCGCCGACCAGTTCGCCCAGTCCTGCAGCGGCTGGCCCTGGTGCCACCACCAGTCCCGGAAGCCCTCCGGCGACGGGTCGGCGTCGAAGGTGCGCTGCAGCACGCCGCGCTTGAACGCCCAGATGGCGTCCCGGTCGATGAGCTCGCCGTCGTTCAGCTCGGCGGCCCGGGCCCGGTCGGAGTCGGTCAGCTGCACGCCGGGGACGTCGTCCAGGCGCAGGTAGACCGGGTTGCGGAAGCGGCGGGTGGCCGGCAGGTACGGGCTGTCCTCCTGGTCGGCGCCGGGGCCGACGGCGTGCAGCGGGTTGACCAGCACGAAGCCGGCGCCCTGCGACTCCGCGAGCTCGCGGACGGTGCGCAGGTCGGCCAGGTCGCCGATGCCGGCGGACCCGGTGCCGCGCGCGGCGTAGAGCTGCACGGCCCATCCCCAGCTGCGGTCCTCGGGCAGCCAGCAGCGCCCGGGGTGCACGACCAGCAGGCGGTCGCCGCCGTCGGGGGTCCGCAGGCGGTGGTACCCCAGCGGCATGTCCTCGGGCAGCTCGCCGTCGACGTCCACGCTGGTGCCGTCCTCGCAGACCACCAGCGCGAGGTCGACCTCCAGGGCGTCCCCGGGCATCGCCACGATCGGGGCGGTGTCCTCGAGGTCGGCCGGCGGTTCGCCGACCACCTCGCGCAACCGGTCGATCGTGGCCTGGTCGACGGTGTGCTCGGTGTCCAGGGCGTCGAGCCAGGTGGCGTCGATGCCCCAGCGGTCGGTCACGGGTGGGGTGGGTTCCGTCGTCACCCGTCCATCCTCCGGGCTGCCGACGCGGGCCGCCGGGCGGCGTCGGCGTGTCCGCGGTGGGATGGGCGACATGACCCGTTGGCTGCTCTGCCACCCGCCGCTGCTGGGCCCCGCGACCCTGCGCCCGCTCGCCGCCGAGCTGCGGGCCGGGGGAGCGGTCGTCGTCGTCCCCGACCTGCGGGCCGCCGTCGAGACGGCGGAGGGCTGGTGGGACCGGTACGCCCGCACGGCCGCCGACGCGGTGCCGGGCGGGGCCGACGTCGTCCTCGGCTGGTCCGGCGCCGGCGTGGTGCTGCCGCAGGTCGCGGTCGCGGTGGGCGCGACCCGGGTGGTGTGGGTGGACGCCGTCGTGCCGGCCGCGACGGGCACGACCTACCCCTCGCGCGAGCTGCGGTCGCGGGTGGCGGCGCTGGCCCGCGACGGCGCGATCGCCCCGTGGCCGACCTGGTGGGGCCCGGACGCGATGGCCGAGCTCGTCCCGGACGACGCGCTCCGCGCCGAGATCACCGCGGAGGCGCCGTCGCTGCCGCTGGACCTCTACGACGAGGGCGTGCCGGTGCCCGAGCGGTGGCCGGACGGCGAGGTCACCTACCTGCACCTGTCGCCGGCCTACGACGCCGACGCGGCGGAGGCCGGCCGGCGGGGGTGGCGGGTGGTCGGCGACGGCGCCGGTGCGCACACCGACGTCGCCACCGACCCCGCCGGGGTCCTGGCGCTGCTGGGCTGACTCAGGCGGGCTGGACGCCGAACGCCGTCGCCAGCGTCATGATCTTGCGGGCCCGGCCGAGCCGGGGCAGGTCGCTGCCGTCCCGGATGACCTGGCCGCGGGCCTCGAAGTCGGCGAGGAACTCCGTGGCCCAGGCGACGTCCGAGGGCGTGGGGGAGATGACCTCGTTGATCACCGGCAGCTGGTCGGTCTGCAGGCAGAGCTTGCCGGTGAGGCCGAGGGAGACGGTGACCTCGGTGGCGTCGCGCAGCACGCCGTGGCTGGAGCCGACGGTCGGGCCGTCGATCGGGCCGGGCAGGTTGCCCACCCGGCTGGCGATGACCAGGCGGGAGCGGGGGTAGGCCATGGCCAGGTCGTCGGCGGCGGTGCCGGTGTCGCGGCGGTAGTCACCGGACCCGAACGCCAGCCGGAACGCACCGCGGGCCGAGGCGATCCGGACGGACTCCTCGATGCCCAGCGCGGACTCGACCAGGGCGAGCACCCGGGTGGCACCGCCCAGGCGGTCGAAGGTCTCGGTGACGTGGCTGCCGTCCTCGGTCTTGGCCAGCATCACCCCGGCCAGGCCCGGCAGGCCGGCGAGGGCGGCGACGTCGTCGGCCCAGAACGGGGTCGAGTGGTCGTTGATCCGGACCCAGGCCGAGCGCTCGCGGGCGGTGCCCAGGTACTCCACGACCGACGCGCGGGCCTGCGGCTTGGCCTTGGGGTCGACCGCGTCCTCGATGTCGAGGATGACCTGGTCGGCCCGGGAGGCCAGGGCGGAGTCGAACTCCGCGTGGTCCCGCGCGCCGTTGACCAGCAGCCAGGAGCGGGAGATGTCGGCTTCCACGGTTCGTCTCTGCACGCGGCGATCCTCCCCCTAGGACCGCTGTCACTCAGGGGCGGGGCTTGGCCCGTCGGGTCGGCACCGCCCGGGCGGGGTCCTCGGGCCACGGGTGCTTGGGGTAGCGGCCCTTGAGCTCGCTGCGCACGGTGGGGTAGCCGGTGGTCCAGAACCCGGCCAGGTCCCCGGTCGTGGCCACCACCCGGCGGGCCGGCGACAGCAGCTCCAGCCGCAGCGGACGGCCGGCGACCGTGGGCGTCTCGGACCAGCCGAACGCCTCCTGCACCCGCATGGACGCCGTCGGGCTCTCCGGGTTGGCGTAGTCCACCCGGTGCCCGGTGCCGCCGGGCACGGTGATCTTCTCGGGGACGACGTCCTCCAGCGTCCCGGCGACCTGCCACGGCACCAGGGCCCGCAGCGCGGCCACCACGTCCAGCCGGCGGAGGTCGGCGCGGCTGCGGGCGGCCCGGACCTGCGGCGTGGCGCCCAGCGCGGTGCGCAGCGCGTCGTCGTCGACGGCGGGCCACGGGTCGCCCAGCCCGGCGTGCGCGGCGGCCAGGCGCTCCCGCAGGTTCGTCGCGGCCGGCGTCCAGCGCAGCAGCGCCAGGCCCTCGGTGCGCAGGCCCTCGGCCACCGCGGCGGCGACCAGCTCGGGGTCCGGGTCGGGCAGCGGGCGCTCGGTCAGCACGATCGCGCCCAGCCGCTCGACACGGGCGGCCCGCACGTCGCCGTCCCGCCAGGTGACCTCCGGGCCGTCGGTGTGCGCACCGACCTCCAGCGCGGTGGCCTGGTCGACCGCGACGGCCAGCCGCACCCGGGCGTCGCGCCGTCCCGGCGCCCGGTCGGCGGCGGCGACCGCGATCCACTCGGCGCCGGACAGCGCGGTGCCCTGCGGCAGCTCCGCGCCGGTGCCGGCGGCCAGCAGGTAGGTGCGCTCGGTGCGCGGCCGGCGGCGGGCCAGCCACTCCGGGTGCGCCAGCGCGGTGACCAGGCCGGCGGCCTGGTCGTCGGTCAGGTCGGTCCGCCGGACGTCGGGGACGGCGCGCTCCAGCCGGGAGACCTCGTCCCGCCACGGCCCGTGCCCACCGCGGGCCTCGCGGAGCGCGGCGACCAGGTCGTCGGAGCGCGGGCTGCTGTCGGCCGAGAGCAGCGCGACCACCTCGGCGGCCCGGCGCCGGCCGGCCAGCGGGGCGCCGTCGACCAGCGCGCGGGCCAGCCGGGGGTGCGCGCCGACCGCGGACAGCCGCCGGCCCCGGTCGGTCACCCGGCCCGCGTCGTCGACCGCGCCCAGGGTGCGCAGGGTCTGCCCGGCGACCGCCATCGCGGCGTCCGGGGGCGGGTCCAGCAGCGCCAGGCCGACCCCGCCGGGGGCGCCCCAGGTCGCCAGCTCCAGCGCGACCTGGGTGAGGTCGGCGGTGGCCATCTCCGGCTCGGGTGCGGCCGGGCGGCGGGCGTGCTCGGCCTCCGACCACAGCCGGTAGACCCGGCCCGGCCCCTCCCGCCCGGCCCGGCCGGCCCGCTGGGTGGCCGCGGCCTGCGACGCCGGCACGGTCACCAGGGCGCCCAGACCGCGGGACAGGTCCACCCGCGGGGTGCGGGCCAGCCCGGCGTCCACCACCACCCGGACGCCGGGGACGGTCAGGCTGGACTCGGCGACGTCGGTGGCCAGCACCACCCGCCGGCGCGGGCCCGGGGTCAGCGCGGCGTCCTGGTCGGCCGCGGGCAGTCGGCCGTGCAGCGGCCGGACGTCGACGTCCAGCCCGCCGAGCCGGCGCTGCACCCCGCCGATCTCGGCGGCCCCGGGCAGGAACACCAGCACGTCGTGCCCGGTCTCGGTCAGCGCCCGGCGGACGGTGTCGGCGACGGCGTCCAGCAGCCGTGGGTCGACCCGGGTGCCCAGCGGCGGCTGCACCGGCGGCCGCGGCGGGCACCACACGGTCTCGACGTCGAACAGCGCGCCCGTCGCCTCGACGACCGGTGCGTCCCCGAGCAGCGCGCTCAGCCGTTCCGCCTGCGCGGTCGCCGACATGGCCAGCAGCCGCAGCTCGGGCCGCAGCGTGGCCCGGACGTCGAGGGCGAAGGCCAGCGCCAGGTCGGTGTCGGTCTGCCGCTCGTGCACCTCGTCCAGCACCACGGTGTCCACCCCGGGCAGGTCGGGGTCGGCCTGCAGCCGGCGCAGCAGCAGGCCGGTGGTGACCACCTCGACCCGGGTGGCCGCCGAGCGCCTGGACTCCCCGCGGACGCTGAACCCGACCCGGTCGCCCACCCGCTCGCCGAGCAGCGACGCCATCCGGCGGGCCGCGGCACGGGCGGCCACCCGGCGTGGCTCGGCGACCAGCACGGTGCCCTCCCCGGCGAGGGCCAGCGGGACCAGCGAGGTCTTGCCGGTGCCGGGCGGGGCGACCAGCACCGCGGTGCCGTGCGCGGCCAGGGCCGCGGTCAGCTCGCCGAGGACGGCGCGCACCGGCAGGTCGGTGCCGGGTGTCCCGGGAGGTGGCAGCACGGCCCCAGTCTGGCGGGTCGCAGCCGGGCGGCCCGGGCTCAGCCGGTCCGCCAGAGCACGTCGACCACCCGGAAGACGTGGCTCCACCGGCCGGGCCGCAGCACCAGGCCGGTCACGGCCAGCGCGAGCTGGTCGTCGGCGGTCAGCGGCGCCCGCAGCTCCACCAGCGGGGTGATGGTCCGGCCGGGGACGTCCCGCAGCAGCCGGTCGGCCGCGGACTCCGGCTCCCGCAGCAGCTCGGCCACGCAGGTGCCCGCCCGCAGCAGCCGGGCCCGGCGTCCCGACCGGTGCTCGAGCACGTAGGTCACCGGGCCCAGCGGGAGCAGCCCGCGGGTCCGCCGCCGGCGCGGTCCCCAGGCGCTGGTGCCGTTGGTCAGCGTGGTCTCCCGGCCGTCGGGCAGCAGGACGGGCAGCACCTGCCGACCGCGCAGCTCGGCCTGGGTGCTGATGCCGACGACGCGCGCCCGGCACCGGCCGGCCGGGTCGAGGACGTCCACCGCGGGCGGGCCCAGCGGCGGCGCCAGCCGCCAGCCGGCGAGGGCGAACGGCGCGGTCACGGGAAGCCGTTGAGCAGCTCGGCGAGGTTCCCGAGCACGCTGTCCCGGCCCGGCCGCAGCACGTGCGCGAGCAGGGCGCAGGCCAGCTCGTCGTCCGGGGTCAGCACCGTGCGCACCTCGATCGTCGGGCCGGGGACGTCGCGGCGGGCGGTGGCGATCCAGGCAGCGTCGCGCAGCACCCGGGCCCGCCGTCCGGTGCGGTGCTGGAGGACGTAGGCGTGCCCGGCCAGCGGCAGCAGGCCGCGGGTGCGCGCCCGGCGGCCACCGCACCAGCGCGTGCCGTTGGTCAGCGTCGTGGCGGAGCCGTCGGGCAGCAGGACCTGCAGCACCTGACGGCCGGCCGGGGTCGTCCGACGCGGGTGCAGACCCACCACCCGGGCGCGCGGGCGGCCGGTGGCGTCCAGCACGTCCAGCGACGTCCGGTCCGGGCGGGGGACGACCTGCCAGCCGCGGACCAGCGGGAACGAGGTCACGGGCCGGGATCCTGCCCGGTCACCGGGTCGTTGTCGCGCGCAACCCAGGATGCCCGGAACCGGACCAGCCGATAGACAGGCGCCATGACCGTGATCGGCTTCCACGCCTCGCACGAGCAGATCCCGCCCGCGGAGCTGCTCACCGCCGTCCAGCACGCCGAGCAGGTCGGGTTCACCGCCGCCATGTGCTCGGACCACCTCGAGCCGTGGTCGGTGCGGCAAGGCCAGTCCGGGTTCGCCTGGTCCTGGCTGGGCGCGGCGCTGGCGACGACGTCGCTGCCGTTCGGGGCGGTGAACGCCCCCGGCCAGCGGTACCACCCGGTGATCATCGCCCAGGCGGTCGCGACGCTGGCCCAGATGAACCCGGGCCGGTTCTGGGTGGCCCTGGGCTCCGGGGAGCTGATGAACGAGCACATCACCGGGCAGCAGTGGCCGCGCAAGGAGCTGCGCGACGCCCGGCTGCGGGAGTGCGTGGACGTCATCCGGGCGCTGCTGGCCGGCGAGGAGGTCACCCACGACGGCCTGGTCACCGTCGACCGGGCCCGGGTCTGGTCGCTGCCCGAGCAGCAGCCGGCGCTGGTCTGCCCGGCGGTCACCGCGGCGACCGCCCGCCGCGGCGCGGACTGGGCCGACGGGCTGATCACGATCAACCAGCCGCACGACCGGCTGCGCGAGGTGCTCGGTGCCTACCGGGACGCCGGCGGGCAGGGCCCGGCCACCGTGCAGGTGCACCTGTCCTGGGCGCCGGACGAGGATGAGGCGCTGGAGATCGCCTACGACCAGTGGCGGTCGAACCTGCTGCCGCCGCCCACCTGCTGGGAGCTGGAGGGCGCGAAGAGCTTCGACCAGGTCGGCGAGCTGGTCAGCCGCGACCAGGTGAAGCAGGCGGTGCAGGTCTCGGCCGACCTGGGCGAGCACACAGCCCGGATCGCCGAGTACGCCGAGCTGGGCTTCGACCAGGTCGTGCTGCACCACGTCGGGCAGACCCAGACCGCGTTCCTGGACGCGTTCGGGGAGAAGGTGCTGCCCCAGCTCGACGTCACCCGGCCCGGGCCGGCGGTGGCCATCGACCCACCGGGCCCCGAGGGCGTGCGCCGTCCCGAGCAGGAGCCCCAGCCGGCGGTGCTCGCGTGAGGGTCAGCGACACCGCGGACCTGTGGTGGAAGAACGCCGTCCTGTACTGCCTGGACGTCGAGACCTACATGGACTGGGACGACGACGGCACCGGTGACTTCCCCGGCCTGGTGCAGCGGCTGGACCACCTGGTCGACCTGGGCGTCACCTGCCTGTGGCTGATGCCCTTCTACCCGACCGCCGAGCGGGACGACGGCTACGACATCACCGACTTCTACGGCGTCGACCCACGGCTGGGCACGCACGGCGACGTGGTCGAGCTGATCCGCACCGCGCACGACCGCGGGCTGCGGGTGATCGTCGACCTGGTGGTCAACCACACCTCCGACCAGCACCCGTGGTTCAAGGAGTCCCGGAAGTCCACGGACAATCCGTACCGCGACTGGTACGTGTGGCGCTCGGACACCCCGCCGGACACCAGCGACCAGGTCGTGTTCCCCGACCAGGAGGACTCGATCTGGGAGCTCGACGAGAAGACCGGTGAGTACTACCTGCACCAGTTCTACAAGACCCAGCCCGACCTCAACGTCACGAACCCGCTGGTCCGCGACGAGATCGCCAAGATCGTCGGGTTCTGGACCCAGCTCGGCATCGACGGCTTCCGGATGGATGCCGTCCCGTTCCTGCTGGACACCTCCGGCAACGGGGACGGCGAGGCCGCGCGGCTGCCCGACCCGCACGGCTACCTGCGCGACATCCGGGCCTTCCTGGACCGGCGGACCAACGGCGGGATCCTGCTGGGCGAGGTCAACCTGCCCTTCGAGCAGCAGCTGGAGTTCTACGGCGGGGCCGACGGCGACGAGCTGACGATGCAGTTCGACTTCATCGGCATGCAGGCGACCTACCTGTCGCTGGCCCGCGGCGACGCCGGTCCGCTGGCCACCGCGCTGCAGGGCCGGCCGGCCACCGCCCCGGACTCGCAGTGGGCGACGTTCGTGCGCAACCACGACGAGCTGACCCTGGACAAGCTGACCGAGCCCGAGCGGCAGGAGGTCTTCGCCGCGTTCGGCCCCGAGCCGGAGATGCAGATCTACGACCGCGGCCTGATCCGGCGGCTGCCCCCGATGCTGGGCGGCGACCCGCGGCGGGTGCGGATGGTCTACAGCCTGCTGTTCTCCCTGCCCGGCACCCCGACGCTGTTCTACGGCGAGGAGATCGGGATGGGGGAGCAGCTGTCGGTGGGCAGCCGGCTCGCCGTCCGGACGCCGATGCAGTGGACGTCGGGGACCAACGGCGGGTTCTCGCGGGCTCGCGCGTCGAAGCTGCCCGGGCCGGTGGTCACCGGGGGCTATGCGCCGGAGTTCGTGAACGTGGCCGACCAGCGCAAGGACCCGGACTCCCTGCTGTCGTTCTTCCGGCTGCTCATCTCGCGGCGCAAGGAGTGCCCGGAGCTGGGCTGGGGCTCGTTCGAGGTGCTGGAGCAGCCGCACGCCGCCGTCCTGGCGCACCTGTGCTCGTGGGACGACGGCGCGCTCGTCGCGCTGCACAACCTGGGCCCGGAGCCGGTGGTGGTGCCGGTGGACCTGGACGGGTGCGGGGCCGAGCACCTGCTGGCCGACCTGCTGGTCGAGGGCACCACGGCCGTGGACGCGCAGGGCCGGGCCGAGCTGGCGCTGGAGGGGTACGGGTACCGGTGGTTGCGGGTGGTGGCCCCGGGGACGCGGCGACTGCTGTGACGGGACCGCTGTGAGTCGAGATGTCGACATGTCGACCGACTCCTCGGTGCTCGCCGGGGTCGGGCCGCGGCTGCGGGCGCTGCGGCAGCGCCGGGACCTGACGCTGACGGCGCTGTCGGTGACCACCGGCATCTCGGTGAGCACGCTGTCGCGGCTGGAGTCCGGGGGTCGCAAGCCGACCCTGGAGCTGCTGCTGCCGATCGCCCGGGCGCACGGGGTGCCGCTGGACGAGCTGGTGGGGGCGCCGCCGGTGGGGGACCCGCGGGTGCGGGCGGCGCCGGTGCAGATGCACGGCATGACGATGTGGCCGCTGTCGACCCAGCCGGGCGGGCTGCAGGCCTACAAGCTGCTGATCCCGGCCGGGTCGGTGCGCGGGGAGCCGGACCAGAAGACGCACGAGGGCTACGACTGGTTGTACGTGCTGTCGGGCCGGTTGCGGCTGGTGCTGGCCGAGCACGACCTGGTGCTCGGCCGGGGGGAGGCGGCGGAGTTCGACACCCGGACGCCGCACTGGTTCGGCAGCGCCGACGACCAGCCGGTGGAGCTGCTGACGCTGTTCAGCAAGCAGGGCGAGCGGATGCACCTGCGGGCTCGCCCGAAGGGGTCCGGCTGACCGGTCCGTGGCAGGCTCGGTGGCGTGCCCGTCTCGTCGCTGGACCGCGCCAGCACCGCACTCGTCCTGGTGGACCTGCAGCGCGGGGTGGTGAGCCGGGACGTCGGGCCGCACCCGGCGGACACGGTGCTGGAGAACGCGCTGCAGCTGGCCGAGGCGTTCCGGGCGGCCGGTGCACCGGTGGTGCTGGTGCAGGTCGAGGCGCGGGACGGGGCGGCCCCGCCGACCGACGCCGACGTGCAGCGGCGCCGCAGCCGTCCGGCGCTGGGCGACGTGGTGGAGGAGCTGCGACCCCTCGGTGACGTCGTGGTCGTGAAGCACGGTTGGGACGCGTTCCACGAGACCGATCTGGACGCGCAGCTGCGGGAGCGGTCGGTGGACACCGTGGTGCTCGCCGGGCTGGCCACCAACATGGGGGTGGAGTCCACCGCGCGGTCGGCGTTCGAGCGTGGCTACGCGGTGGTCGTCGTCGAGGACGCGACCAGCAGCGTGGACGCCGTCATGCACGAGTTCGCCGTGGCCCGGGTCTTCCCGCTGATCGCGCGGGTCACCACGACCGCGGCCGCCGTCGCCGCGCTGGGCTGAGCGGTGGACGCCGGGTGGCGGTGGGACCAGGTGGCCGGCGCGGGCCGGGAGAACCTGGACCCGGTGCACGTGGCCCGGTACGACCGGATCGAGGACGCCGGGGCGGGGGCCGAGGTGCAGCTGCTGCGGCGGCACGGGCTGGGTCCGGGCTGCCGGGTGGTGGAGATCGGCACGGGGACCGGCCAGTTCGCGATCGCCGCCGCCCGGGCCGGCGCGGACGTGGTCGCGGTCGACGTCTCGCCGCCGATGCTCGCGTCGCTGCGGGAGACGCTGGCCCGCGAGGCGGTCGACGGCGTCGAGGTCGTCGAGGCCGGGTTCCTGGACTACGAGCACGCCGGGCGCCCCGCCGACGTGGTCTACACGCGCTATGCGCTGCACCACCTGCCCGACTTCTGGAAGGGCGTGGCGCTGGCGCGGATGTGCGCCCTGCTGCGCCCGGGAGGCGTGCTGCGGGTGTGGGACGTGGTCTACGGCTTCGAACCGGCCGAGGCCGAGGCGCGCCTGGAGGCGTGGTGCGCGACCGGCGGTCCGGACTCGGCGGACGCCTGGAGCCGCGCCGACTACGAGGAGCACGTGCGCGACGAGCACTCGACCTACACCTGGGTCCTCGAGGCCCTGGCCGAGCACGCCGGCCTGGTCCTGGAGGAGGCCGAGTACTCCGACGACCGCATCTTCGCCCGCTACGTCTTCCGCCGCCCCGTCCCTGTCGACCACTGACCCGTCGGTAGCGCAGAGCATCGTTGAAGTTCTCGGATCTTGGGCTTGAGGTGGGGGTCGCCTGATCCGAGGAGTTCCTGGTGGTTGTCACTACCCTTGCCCTGACCGTTGAGCTGCCTGAGCTGGGTGGTTCGTTGACCTGGTCGCAGCTGGAGGCGTGGGCGGTGGCGATGCGCGATGAGGTGCCCGCCGCCGCGGTAGCGGCGGCTGTGGAGGAGCTGCAGGACAGGCTGATCGACCGGGTGTGTGGTCCCAGATGGCTGCCGGTGTGGGACCTGCCGGCGCCGTTCGGGTGCCCGGGGTGCGGGGTGATGAGCGACTTCGCCCGCAAGGGCAAGCGCACCCGTCCGCGCCGGCTGGACACCGCCACCGGGATCGTGCGCATCCAGTTGGCCAACGTGGGGTGCCGGTCGTGCGGGCGGGTGTTCGCCCCGCTGCTGTTGTTGTTGGACCTGTCGGGCCGGCGACGCACTGATCGGTTGATGGTCGAGCTGGCCGAGTTGGCCACCCAGATGTCCTTCGCCCGCGCCGGGGCTGTGGCCGCGCAGTTCGGGGCACCCGGGACGGCCGGGCGAGCGCACTCGGCTGTGGCCGACCTGGCCCCGATGCTTGATGGGGTGGGGTGCGCAGACCTACCTGGTGCCCCCGGGCGGGCCGAGGTGGTGATCCTGGATGGCACCGGCATGCGCGCCGGTCGCCGCAGGCTGGGCGTGGACACCAACATCGCCATCGGGCTCACCGCCCGCACCGGCCCACGCCGCCGCCGCCGCGCCACGGTCAACCTGCTCGGGCTGACCCTGGGCCAGCCGTGGTCGGCCATGGCCACCCAGCTGCGTGCGGTGGACCCACCGGCGATGGTCGTCGTGGACGGGGAGCTGGCGATCACCCGACTGGCCCAGGACGTGTGGCCCGACGCCCCGATCCAGCGCTGCTGGTGGCACCTGCCCCGTGCGCTGCGCTGGGCCCTCTACGCCGACAAGGCACCGCACCCCTGGGCCAACGCCCAGCGCGCCGGACTGGTCGACCTCCTGCACCGCGTGGCCCGCGAACGACTCACCCACGCCCAGGCCTTGGACCTCTACGACGCCTTCGTCGACACCATCACCGACGCCGACCACCACGCCGCCGCACAGCTGCTCACCGGCGCCCGCGACCAGGTCTTCACCTGCCTGCGCCCCGAACTCCGACAACGACTGGCACCCCTGGGCGGACCCGAACTGGGCTCCGGAGTCATCGAGCGCGTCATGCGCGAACTCAACGCCCGCACCGACATCGGCGGCACCCGCTGGTCAGTCGAGGGCCTACGCGACCTGGTCACCATCCAACTGGCCCGGATGACCGACCACCCCGCCTGGACCACACTGACCCAAGCTCTACGCCCGACCAACACCATCGACTTCAAGATCCACACCCTGAAGTTCAACGCTGCTTGACGCTACCGACCCGTCAGCCCGGGCGGTCGATCAGAACGGCGGCGGGTCCGCGCTGTCCGCTGGGCGCCCGTCGTCTCTGGCTGGGCCGGCGGTGTCTGCCGCTGTCTGGATGCCGACCTCGGCCTCCCCTGCTCGACGAGCGAGGGCGGCGTCGAGCTCGGCTTCGATCTCGGCGGCGAGTCGGGCACGGTCGGCTGCGGCGGCCCGGCGGGCGGCTCGTTGTTCGGGGGTGGGTGAGCGGAACCGCTTGGGGGTGGGTCCCAGGAGGTCGGTGAGGGTGTCGAGGTGGGTGGGTGTCGACATGTCGACCTCGGCGATGCCGGAGGGTCTGGTGGTGCGGGTGCGGCCACCGGGCGGTGTCACGTGCAGGGTGCCGTCGGGGTCCATGGCGAACACCCAGCCCGGCGCATGGGTCTTCAACCGGTGGTGCCTGCGGCACAGGCACACCAGGTTCGTGACGCATGTCGGGCCGCCGGCGGTGGGGTCGTGGTGGTCGTAGGGGATGGCGTGGTCGAGGTCGACGTACTCGGCTGGTCTGCTGCAGCCGGGGAATCGGCAGTGCTGGTCCCGCGCTTTCACGAACCGGGTCTGTGCTGCGTTCGGTTCGTAGTCGGCGATCCGGGGTGGTGGTCCGAGACCGGTGCCGCGGCGGAGGGCGGCGCGGGCTTCGGCCGGTGAGGTGAGCGCGCGGAGTCGGCCGGTGGTGTCGAGGATCTCGAACCACACGTCCCCGCCCTGGACCCGACCACGGGCACCGGAGGCCAGGAGCGCGTCGTAGCGGGCCAGCAGCTCGGCCACCGCGACGGGGGACACGGGCAGCCCACCGATCGCACCCACACCAGAGCCGGCAGCTGCTCCGTCCAGGGTCGCGACGGGCGTGTCAGCAACGCCGGCCGCGCCGTTCACGCCGACGGCGTCGATCTCTCCGTCCACGCCGTCCACGCCGACGGCGTCGGTCGCGCCCTCCACGCCGACGGCGTCAGTCGCCTCGTCCACGCCGTCGTCCACGCCGTCGTCCACGTCGTCGGCGTCAGTCGCCTCGTCCACGCCGTCGGCGTCGGGCGGGGGTTGGTCTGCGGGCGGGTTGGTCAGCGGGCCGAGGTCGTCGAGGTCGGCCAGGTCGGCTCGTAGGGTCAGGTGCCAGCGGGCGGCGGTGACCTCGGCGGGCAGGGGCTCCCAGGGGCGGGTCAGCAGCTGGTGGTGGGCGGCGACCCGCAGTTGGCCGAGGGGGCGGTTGTCCCCGCCCTTGCGCATGGTGGCGGCCAGGGCGTCGATGACCTCGATCTCCTGGGCGACGTCGGCGGCGTCGGCCAGGTCGGTCCGCAGGGAGGCCAGGCCGTCGCCCTGCCCGATGGTGGTGACGTTCTGCCTGCGCTTGCGGCGCTCGGCCCGCCTTGCCGCCTCGGCCGGGTCCGCGGCGATCACCGCGCCGCCGATCCGGTCGGCCAGCGGGGTGGGGCCGATGCCTTCGGCGATCCAGCCGAGGCCTTGGGCGGCGATGGTGTCCACCAGGTCGTCGGCCAGGCCGCCGCCGGCGGACTGCTTGCGGTCCGCCAGGGCGTCCACGATCACCTGGCAACGGCGGACGTCGATCACCCCGTCCGCCGCGGCGGCCCACACCTGGGGGAGCTGCTCGACCAGGGACCGTTGCTTGGCGACCAGCGAAGAGGCGGACCCGACGCTGATGCCCAGCACCACGGCGACCTCGTCGGCGACCCAGTCATCGGGCCTCTCCGGGGCGGCGGGGTCATCGCGGCGGGCGCCGGGCAGCGGTTCCTGCGCCGGTTGCAGCTCGGCCAGGCGGGCGATCGCGGCGGCCTGCAGGGCGTGCAGCTGCGCCTGGGCGTCGGCGACGTCGCGCAGCACCGCGTGCACCCTGGCCCGGCCGGTGTCGGGGGTGACCAGCAGCTCGGACAGCCGGGTCGGTCGCAGGGTGGCACCTGCGGGCGCGAGGCCGGCGGCGACGCGGGTCGCCTGCTCGGCCTCCAGCACCGCTGCACGGGCGGCGGCGGAGGCGAAGACCTCGACCTGGGCGATGCCCACCGACAACCCCATCCGCGTCCCGACCACCTGCTGCTGCACCGCTGTCACCTCCCCTTGCCGTTCGAATATGTGTTCGAAGTCTAGCGGACCTGGCGCACGCCGACAACACGAAAGGCCTGATCAGACGCCCGTCCACAGGCAGAGTGCGAAGTGTCGGTGGCAACTGGGAACGTCACGAGGTGGTCCGTCCTCGATGGGCGAGATGTCGGGTGGGCGGCTGATCGACCCGGCCGGCGGCCGCCGCGTGGATGAGGGGCGAGGTCGTGACCGGGTCTGCGTAAGAAGAGGCCGCTGGCGAGCGTGCAGGGTCGTGACCGGGTCCGTGCGAGAAGGGGCGGCTGGCGAGCGTGCAGGGTCGTGACCGGGTCCGTGCGAGAAGGGGCGGCTGGCGAGCGGGCAGTGTCGTGACCGGGTCTGTGCCCGAAGAGGCGGCTGGCGCGCGGCCAGTGTCATGTGCGGGTCTGTGCCGCACGGGACGGCTGGCGCGCGGGCAGCGTCATGAGCGGGTGGGTGCCGGACGGGGCGGCCTCCGTGCCGGCAGGGTGATGCCCGGGTGTGTGCCGCACGCGGCGGCTGTCGGGCGAGCGGGATCGCGACCAGGTCCCCGGACTGGGTGGCCAGCGCGCGGCAGGGCCGTGACCCGGTCGGTCGGGGCTGGAGCCGGGCGGGCAGCGTGCTCCGGCTGTCCCCGAGGGGCAGCTCTGTTCACCCCACCGACCCAGCCCGCACCGAGCGGCACCTGCGGATCCGCCAGGCACCTCGGGAGATGCGGACATCCCCACGACCGGGCGCCCGCTCCACCAAATCCGCTCGTGCACCGACCGCCGCCGCGCCAGGATCGCCTCGATGACCCACCCCATGCACCCGGACCAGGTCGCCACTCCGCCGCAGCTCGTCCGCCGCCTGGTCGACGAGCAGTTCCCGCACTGGGCCGACCGACCGCTCACCCGCATCCGCCACGCCGGCACCGACCACGACGTGCACCGCCTCGGCGACGACCTCGTCGTCCGGCTGCCGGTGGTCGCCTGGGCCACCGACCAGGCCGAGCTGGAGCGGCGCTGGCTCCCGGTGCTCGCGCCGCACCTCCCGCTGGCCGTGCCCACCCACCGGGCCACCGGCCGACCGGACCACGGCTACCCGTTCACCTGGTCGGTCTGGGACTGGCTGCCCGGCAGGTCGGTCGACGGTCGGCTGGACGACGCCGCCGCCGATGCCCTCGCCGGGTTCCGGGACGCGCTGCACGCCGTCCCCACCGATGTCGCGCCGCCGCGGCGGCCGCACAGCCGGGGCGGGCCGCTGGCCGAGCTGGACGACGAGGTGCAGCCGGCGATCAGGAGGGTCGGGGACCTGGTCGACGCACCCCGCACGCTGGCGCTGTGGGCCGAGGCCGTGCAGGCGCCCCGGTGGACCGACGACGTGTGGCTGCACGGCGACCTGCTGCCCGGCAACGTCCTGGCCGACGAGGATCGCCTCTCGGCCGTCATCGACTGGGGTTGCCTGACCACCGGTGACCCCGCGGCCGACCTGGTCGCCGGCTGGCACCTGTTCGACGGACCGCAGCGGCGGCGGTTCCTCGGCGACGCCGACGACGCAGCGGCCGCCCGGGCCCGCGGGTGGGTGATCAGCCAGGCGGTCATCGCGCTGCCCTACTACCGCGACACGAACCCCGGCATCGTCGCCCAGTCGCTGCGGGCGCTGGCCGCCGTCCTCAGCTGAACGCGTCGAACCCGAGCTTGACCGCCAACCCCAGCCCGAGGACGGCGATGACCCGCCGCAACCACGTGCCGTCTACCCGACGCACCACCCGGGGACCCAGCCGCCCGCCGACGAAGAAGCCGATCGCCAACGGCACCATCGCCACCCAGTCGACGTCGGCGAAGATCGCGTACCCGAGGGCGGCGACGGCGTTGGCGACCAGCAGCAGCACGTTCTTGGCGGCGTTGCCCCGGGCCACGGTCGTGCCGGTGGTCAGCAGGAACATGGCCAGCATGAGCACCCCGGCCGCCGCCCCGAAGTAGCCGCCGTAGATGGCGATCACGTAGACACCGGCGACCAGCCCCAGGGCGTTCCGGCGACCCTCGGCGGCCAGCTCGCGCGGCGGGCGCTGCACCAGGATCGCCACCGACGCCCCGGCGATGAGGAACGGCACGATCCGCTCGAACCCGCCGGCCGGGGTGATCAGCAGCAGCACGGTCCCGGTGATGCCGCCCAGCAGCGCGGCCACCGACAGCCGGACCAGCCGGCGGCCCTGCCCGACCAGCTCCGGGCGCGAGGCGCTCACCGACCCGACGCCGTTGAACACCAGCGCGACGGTGTTGGTGACGTTCGCGGTGACCGGCGGCAGCCCGGCGGCCAGCAGGGCCGGGTAGCTGACCAGCGACGCCAGCCCGGCGATCGAGCCGGTCAGCCCACCGCCCACCCCGGCGACCAGCAGCAGCACCCAGGTCAGCACGTCCACGTGTGCCCACCCTGCCTCATCGGGTCAGCAGCACCACGATCGCCACCACGCCGACCACCACGATCAGGCTCCGCAGCAGCCAGGCCGGCAGCCGCCGTCCGTACCGCCCGCCGAGGTAGCCCCCGACCAGTGAACCGCCGGCGACCAGGCCGGCGGCGGTCCAGTCGACCCGGTCGGTGGCGACGACGACGTAGGTCGCCGCGGCCACGAAGTTCACCCCCAGGGTCAGCACGTTCTTGATCGCGTTGAGCTGCTGCAGGGAGTGGGGGAGCAGCAGCCCGAACAGCCCGATCTGCAGCACGCCCTGGCTGGCTGCGAAGTACCCGCCGTAGGTGCCGGTGACGTAGGCGAAGCCGAACAGCGCCGCCGTCCGGCCCGGCCCCACCCGCGCCGTGGGCGACCCACGGTCGCGCAGCCGCCGCGCCAGCAACGGCTGCACCGCCACCAGGACGACGGCCAGCGCGACCAGCCCGGGGACGACGGTCTCGAACGCGGCGGCCGGCAGGTGCAGCAGCAGGAACGCCCCGCTCAGCGCCCCGAGCACGGACGCCGGGAACAGCGACAGCAGCAACCGCCGCTGCCCGGCCAGCTCGCGCCGGTAGCCGATCGCCCCGGTCAGGTTGCCCGGCACCAACCCCATCGAGTTCGAGACCGTCGCGGTGACCGGCGGCAGCCCGACGGCCAGCAGCACCGGGAACGTGACCAGGGAGCCCGAGCCCACGACGGCGTTGATCGACCCCGCGGCCAGCCCGGCGAGGGCGACCGCGACCATCTCCCAGCCGCTCACGAGTCCTTGCGGCCGGCGTCCACCACCCGCAGCACCGGGGCGCCCTGCTCGTCGGAGGCCTCCAGGTCCACCTCCACGTCGATGCCCCAGTCGTGGTTGCCGGCCGGGTCGTCGATGATCTGCCGGACCGTCCACACGCCCTCGACGGAGCGGTCCACGACGAACAGCGCCGGTCCCCGCGCGTCCGCCCCGGTCTGCACCTCGGCGTGCTCGGCGAAGTAGGCCTGCACCACCTCGCCCCACCGCTCGGCGTCCCACCCGGCGGCGCCGTCCAGCTCGCCGAGGTCGTACCAGCGGCGGCGGGCCCAGAACTGCACCCGCTGCCAGACCGCGTTGCGCACCATCGCGGTGAACGCCCGCACGTTGCCGGTGAGCGGCCGCGGCCGGGCCGGGACGGCGGGCACGTCGACGGCGTCCGAGGGGTTGGTCAGCTCCTCCCACTCGTCCAGCAGCGACGAGTCCACCTGCCGCACGACCTCGCCCAGCCACTCGACGACGTCGGTGACCTCCTCGGTGCGCGCCTCGGCCGGCACCCCGGACCGCAGCGCGCGGTAGGCGTCGGTCAGGTAGCGCAGCACCGCGCCCTCCGACCGGGTCAGCCCGTAGGCGTTGACCAGCTCGCGGAAGGTGTACGCGCTCTCCCACATGTCCCGGACGACGGACTTGGGCGAGGGCTGGACGGCGGCCGCCCACGGGTTGCCCCGCACGAAGGTCTCGTGCGCGGCCTCCAGCAGCTCGGCCAGCGGCTTGGGGTAGCTGACCTCCTCGAGCAGCTCCATCCGCTCGTCGTACTCGATGCCCTCGGCCTTCATCTCGGCCACCGCCTCGCCGCGGGCCTTGTTCAGCTGCGCGCCGAGGATCTGCCGGGGGTCGTCCAGCGTGGCCTCGATGACGCTGACCACGTCCATGACGAACGTGTCGGACTCCGGGTCCAGCAGGTCGATCACGGCCAGGGCGAAGGTGGACAGCTGCTGGTTGAGCGCGAACCCGGCCGGCAGGTCACCGGTCAGCCGGTAGGTCACCCGGCCGTCCACGACCACCCGCTCGACCACCTCGGCGGCCAGCAGCGTGCGGCCGATACCGATCGCGTCCCGGATCAGCTTCAGTTGCCGCTTGCGCGGCTCGTGGTTGTCGGTCAGCAGCTTCGCCAGCGTCGCCACCGGGTCGCCCGAGCGGGCCAGCACGTTGAGCAGCATCCCGGTGGTGACCTGGAAGTGGCTGGTCAGCGGCTCGGGCTCGGCGGTCTCCAGCCGCTGGGCGGTCGCCTCGCTCCACGGCACCATGCCCTCGGGCACCTTCTTGCGCACCAGCTTGCGGCGCTTCTTCGGGTCGTCGGCGACCTTGGCGAACTGCTTGAGGTTCTCCACCTCGTGCTCGGGCGCCTGGACGACGACGTACCCCGCGGTGTCGTAGCCGGCCCGGCCCGCGCGGCCGGCGATCTGGTGGAACTCCCGCGCCGACAGCATGCGCACCCGGGTGCCGTCGTACTTCGAGAGCGCGGAGAACACCACCGTGCGGATCGGCACGTTGATGCCCACGCCCAGGGTGTCGGTGCCGCAGATGACCTTGAGCAGCCCGGCCTGGGCCAGCTGCTCGACCAGCCGGCGGTACTTGGGCAGCATCCCGGCGTGGTGCACGCCGATGCCGTGCCGCACCAGCCGCGAGAGCGTCGTCCCGAAGGCGCTGGAGAACCGGAAGCCGCCGATCAGGTCGGCGATCTTCGCCTTCTCCTCCTTGGTGCACACGTTCACGCTCATCAGCGCCTGCGCCCGCTCCAGGGCCGCGGCCTGGGTGAAGTGCACGACGTAGACCGGTGCCTGCCGGGTGTCCAGCAGCTCCTGGATCGTCTCGTGCGCGGGGGTGGTGGCGTAGGAGAAGTGCAGCGGCACCGGGCGCTCGGCGCCGGCCACCAGCGCGGTGGTCCGGCCGGTGCGCCGGCTGAGGTCCTCCCGCAGCGCGGTGGTGTCGCCGAGGGTGGCCGACATCAGCAGGAACTGGGCGTTCGGCAGCTCGAGGATCGGCACCTGCCAGGCCCAGCCGCGGTCCGGATCGCCGTAGAAGTGGAACTCGTCCATCACCACGAGCCCGATGTCGGCCTCCGGGCCCTCGCGCAGCGCGATGTTGGCCAGGATCTCCGCGGTGCAGGCGATGATCGGGGCGTCGGCGTTGACCGCGGCGTCGCCGGTGAGCATGCCGACGTTCTCCGCGCCGAAGACCCCGCACAGGGCGAAGAACTTCTCGCTGACCAGCGCCTTGATCGGCGCGGTGTAGAAGCTCACCCGGTCCTGGGCCATCGCGGCGTACTGCGCGCCGGTGGCCACCAGCGACTTGCCCGAGCCGGTCGGGGTCGCCAGCACCACGTTGGCGCCGCTGACCAGCTCGATCAGCGCCTCCTCCTGGTGCGGGTACAGCGGGGTCCCCGCAGCCTCCGCCCAGGCGGCGAACTCGGTGAACAGGGTGTCGGCGTCGGCGCCGTCGGGCGGGGAGAGGGGGGTGCGGGCGGCGGTCATCGTGCTCACCAGGGTGCCCCACGCGTGCCGGTCGCCCCTCCCGGGTACGCGGGCCACGGGTCGAGACGAGGCCGCACCAGCAGGAGACAGGAGACGCCTCGTGTCCGCACCGCGCCCCGAGCCCGACGACCAGCCCACCCAGCAGCAGACCCCACCGGGCACCCTCGGCGAGATGTCGCCGCGCCCCGACCACGGCGAGGACAGCTACCGCGGGTCCGGCCGGCTGACCGGCAAGGCCGCCGTCGTCACCGGCGGCGACAGCGGCATCGGCCGCGCCGTGGCCATCGCCTTCGCCCGGGAGGGCGCCGACGTCCTCGTCGCCTACCTGGAGGAGGACGACGACGCCCGGGACACCGCCCGCCTGGTCGAGGAGGCCGGCCGCCGCTGCGTCCTCGTGCGCGGCGACCTCGCCGACCGCGCGCACGCCAAGACCGTCGTCCCGAAGGCGATCGAGGAGTTCGGGAAGATCGACGTCCTGGTCAACAACGCCGCGTTCCAGATGACCCGGGAGTCCCTCGAGGAGACCCCCGACGAGGAGTTCGACCACACCGTGGCGCTGAACCTGGGCGCGATGTTCACCCTGTCCAAGGACGCCGTGGCGCACATGGGCCCGGGCGGGTCGATCATCAACAGCTCGTCGGTCAACTCCGACATGCCCAGCCCGACGCTGGCCGTCTACGCGATGACCAAGGCCGGCATCGCCAACTTCACCGCCAGCCTCGCCCAGCTCTACGCGGACAAGGGCATCCGGGCCAACAGCGTCGCGCCGGGCCCGGTCTGGACGCCGCTGATCCCCTCGACCATGCCCGAGGAGAAGGTGAAGTCCATCGGCCAGCAGGTGCCGCTGGGCCGCGCCGCCCAGCCCGCGGAGCTGGCGCCGGTGTACGTGCTGCTGGCCAGCGACGAGGCCAGCTACGTCTCGGGGGCCCGGGTCGCCGTGACCGGCGGCAACCCGATCCTCTGACATGGTCTTCGTCTGGGGATGGGGTGGCGGCCGGCGGCGCCGGCGGCCGGGCTGGGGTCCGGGACCCGGCTACGGCGGTGGCGGGCCCGGCTACGGCGGCTACGGACCGGGCTACGGGCCCGGGTACGGCCGGCGCCGGGGCGACGACAGTTGCCTGCGGGACCTGCTGTTCCTCAACACCGGTTGCTGCCTGGCGCAGTCGCTGGGCTGCGGCCTGGAGTCGGTGCTGCTGGCACCGCGGGCGGCCCGCGGGCTGACCGGGACGACGGCGGCGGAGCGCCTGGTGTCGGCCGTCCGGACCTACCAGCGGGAGGTGAGCGCGCACCGGCCGCCGGTCTGCCGGTTCACCCCCAGCTGCTCGGCCTACGCGGTGGAGGCGCTGGAGACGCACGGCGCCCGGACCGGCACCCGGCTGACCCTGGCCCGGTTGGTCCGCTGCCGGCCGGGAGCCGCCGGCGGCGCCGACCCGGTCCCGCCGGGGTCAGCCGTGCACGGCTGCGGCGACCTGGGCGATGTCGGCGGGCCGGACCCGGCAGCACCCGCCGACCAGGCGGGCACCGGCTGACAGCCACGCGGTGACGTCGCCGACCCCGGGCGTGCCGGTCCACGCCCGGGCGTCGGCGTCCCAGCTCTCGCCGCTGTTGGGGTAGACCACGACCGGCTTGCCGCTGGCCACCCGTGCCCAGACAACGGCCGGGACGACGGACGCCGGGTCCGTGCAGTTGACGCCCACGGCGACCACCTGGTCGATCCCGCGGACCATGCCCAGCACGTCGGACAGCGGCTCGCCGCGGCGGGTGCGGGCCACGCCGTCGGCGCCGGTGACCGAGGACAGCGAGAACCACGCGGGGACGTCGAGCGCGGTCACCTCGGCCAGCAACGCCTCGACCTCGCCGGCGCCGGGCAGCGTCTCGCAGGCCAGCACGTCGACCCCGGCCTCGGCCAGCGCGGCCAGCCGGGGCCGGTGGAACTCCCGGAGCTCCGCGGTCGACACCTCGTCCAGGTACGCGCCGGTGTACTCCGACCCGTCGGCCAGGTACGCCCCGTACGGACCGACCGACCCGGCCACCCACGAGGAGGGCGCGCCCTCCCGGGCCAGCTGCACCGACCGGCGGATCAGCCCCTCGGCGTCGGCGAACCCGGCGGCGGTGAACCCGGGCACGGTGGCCTGGTAGCTCGAGGTGGTCGCGACCTGGGCCCCGGCGGCCTCGAAGGCGGCGTGCGCGTCGCGGATCGCGCCCGGGTCGTCGCGGAGCAGCCGGGCCGACCACAGCGCGCTGGTCACGTCGTGCCCCCGGGACTCCAGCTCGGTGGACAGCCCGCCGTCCAGGACGACGGGACCGGTGGCCAGCGCAGCGGCGAGGGGGAGGGGCACGGGAGGATGGTCCCGTGCCCACCGACGACCCCGCAGGCGACCTCCCGGTCACCCCGCGGCTGGTCGTGCCCGCGGCGATGCTGGGCTGGCGGTTCAGCCGGTCCTCGGGGCCCGGCGGGCAGGGCGTGAACACCGCCGACAGCCGGGTGGAGCTGTCGGTGCGGGTGCTGGAGATCCCCGGGCTGACCGAGCACCAGCAGGCCCGGCTGGCTGACCGGCTGGGCGCGCGGTTGGTCGACGGCGTCCTGACGATCGCGGCCTCGGAGCACCGGCAGCAGCTGCGCAACCGGGAGGCCGCCCGCGCCCGGCTGGCGATGGCCGTCGGCCAGGCGCTCGCGCCGCCGGCCCCGCCCCGGCGCAAGACCAAGCCGACCCGCGGGTCCAAGGAGCGGCGGATCACCGCGAAGAAGCAGCGCGGTCAGCTCAAGAAGCAGCGCGGCACGCTGGACTGAGCGCGGTTGGGGTCGGTCGACACAAGTCGGCCCCTCCGCACCGGGCTCGCGAATCGCAGGAGGCTGAGCGCCGTTCACAGCGGTTGACCGGGCGGCGAGGAACCGCAGCCGCGCACGCGAGGTGGTGCTGGGGCAGGTGGTGCTGATGGAGCGAGCCCTGGCGGGATTGGACGAAACTGAACCGATCCGTTCGTCCACCTGGTCGGCTGCCTGAGCCTCGGCTGTGTGATGTCCTCGGAGTTGTCCGTCGAGCTCGGCGGCCACTTGTGACGAACGGGGTCAAATCGTGTCAGAGCAGTACGGGCAGCAGGGACCGCCTCAGGACGCCCGGTCCGCCAAGGCGCAGGCCAAGGCTGACAAGGCTTACCGCAAGGCGAGCCGGCCCTTCTACAAAAAGCCCATCTTCATCATCTTGGCGCTCATCGTGGTCATCGTGATCATCGTGATCGCCACGAGCGGGGGTGACGACTCGTCGTCCGACACCTCTCAGCCGGCTGGACCGAGCTTTGCCGGGCAGCAGGAGGATGACTCCTCGGCCAATGCCGGCGAGGCCATCGATCTCGAAGGGGTCTCGGTCACGTCGACCCCCTTGGTGGACGGCGAGTCGTTCGGGACCGGCGCCGTCCTGTGCACCACCGTGACCATCCAGAACGGCACCGACGACACGGTGAACTTCAACGGTGGATTCGACTGGTCCATGCAGGACCCGAACGGGGCCAGCCGAAACACGAACTTCGCCGGGACGGGCAACTTCTTGGGCGCCGGCGATCTGGTCGCCGGGGGCAACGTGACTGGTGACGTGTGCTTCGATGCGGACACGACCGTCACCGGGACCTACGTCGTGATCTACAAGCCGACGTTCTCCTTCTCGTCGGATCGCGCCGCCTGGCTCAACAACCGCTGACCCTCACAGCTGGTGCGGGGCCGTCCACAGAGGACGGCCCCGCACTAGAGACCGGTCGCCGGTTTCACGCACGTGCTCGACGGGCCACATGGAGGCCTCGTGAACTAGGCCCGGTCGGGTACGGATCGGCCATGACGGGGGCGACGTTCGCGCACGGGAGGCAGGTCCGTCCCCACCTCGTTGCCTATCCACGGTCATGGAGTGGATCCACGCCGAGGATGTGGACTTGCCTCGGTCGGCGGCGCCCTGCTCAGGCCAGCGCGGCCAGGGCGGCGTCGACGTCGTCGGCGTGCACGAAGTCCAGCGCCAGCAGCCGGTGCACCAGCACCCCGCGGCGGGTCAGCCGCAGGTCGGCCGGGCGGAGCCGCGGCTGGGCGGCACCGCCGGGCCGGGGGACGGCGACCGGCGGGTCCAGCAGGCCGGCCCGCTGCAGGTCGGTCAGGTCCTCGGCGGCGCCCCAGGCGATCCACCCCCGCGGGTCCACCGGCACCGGGGTCAGCGGCAGCGGGTGGCGCTCCCGGCGGCCGACCGCGGCCAGCAGGGCGAGCTGGCGCCAGGTCAGCGACCGGGTGAGCAGCAGCGCCCGGTCGGCCAGGGCAGCATCGACGTCGGGGGAGAAGACCACCTCGGCGAGCAGGTAGCCCAGGTTCCGCACCCGGCGCTCGTCGGCCGAGGCGCGCGCGGCCAGCAGCACGCCCTCCCCGACCTCGCGGGCGGCGACCCGGCCGCCGGCCCGCTCGGTGAAGAACCCGTCCGAGCGCACGTGCCGGTCCCGGCGGGACAGCGAGACGCCGTGCTCGACGGCGAACGCCAGCGCGGCCCCCGCCCGGGCGGCCTCGCGCCGCGGCAGGGCACCGCCGGCGAGGTCGTCGGCCAGGTCGCGCAGGCAGGCGGCGAAGCGGTCGTCGAGCTGGAGGGCCGCGTCGGCGGGGGAGTAGACGAGGACGGCGGCCGAGCCGGTCATCGACCCGGCGATCCCGAAGCCCGACTCGATCAGCGCACGGCCGGGCTCCGGTGAGGTCACGCGACGATCATCGTCGGTGGGGCCGGGGTACCGCAGGGCCACTCCCCACGTCGGGTCACACCGCCAGCCGGTAGCCGCGCTTGACCACGGTCTCCACGACCGGGGCGCCGAGCGCGGCCCGCAGCCGGGTCACCGCCATCTCGACGGCGTGCGCGTCCGAGCCGCCGGACACCGTCGCCAGCAGGTCCGGCCGGGACACCACCGCGCCCGGGCGGCGGGCCAGGGACCGCAGCACGGTCATCGGCGCCGGCGCGAGCTCGACCAGCCGGCCGTCCAGGACCACGGCGTGCCCCCGCACCTGCAGGGTGTGCCCGCCGACCACGAGGACCGGGTCCCGCTCGGGCAGTCGGGCCACCACCTCGCGGGCCAGGTCGCCCAACCGGGCCCGCTCCGGCGCGACGGTGGCGATCCCGGCGGCCTCCAGCGGACCGGCGGTGACCACCCCGACGGCGACGGCCAGCACGCCGTCGGCGAAGGCGGCCAGCACCCCGGCCAGCACGCCCTCCTGCTCGGCGACCTGCAGCATCGAGGCGGCGGCCGGGGCCGAGGTGAAGGTGACCGCGTCGACGGCGCGGGCGGCCACGGTGTGCACCAGCCGGCGCAGCGGCGCGGTGTCCTCGGGCAGCACCCAGCGGTAGACCGGCACCGGCAGCACCTCGGCGCCATCGGCGCGCAGCGCGGCCACCAGCTCCCGCAGCGGGTCCCCGTGCAGCTGGACGGCGATCCGGCGTCCGGCCAGCGGGCCCTCGGCGCCGGACAGCAGGTGCTCGAGCACCTCGTCGGAGCTCTCCGACGCCGGCGACCAGGCGTCCACCAGCCCACCGCTGCGGATCGCCCCTCGGGCCTTGGGTCCGCGGGCCAGCACCCGGGCCGACGACAGGTGCGCGACCAGGGGCAGGTCCCAGGCGTCGGCGGCCTCCAGCCACCCCCGGAAGCCGACGCCGGTGGTGGCCACGACCAGGTCCACCGGTGCCCGCAGCACCTCGGCGGTCGCCGCGCCCAGCTCGGCGTCGTCCTCCAGCGGCACCAGCCGGATCGCGGGGGCGGCCACGACCCGGGCGCCACGGCGCTCCAGCAGCGCGACCAGCTCCTCGGCGCGCCGGGCGGCGGTGACCGCGACCGTGTAGCCGGCCAGCGGCAGCAGGTCCGGTCCCGGGCTGGTCTCCGTGCTCGCGCTCACCGGGCCATCGTGTCGCGCCCGTGTTCCGCCGGTGTGTCCGGGAGCGAGGCGACGTGCTCGGCCACCGCACCGGCCGTCGTCAGCCACACGTCGTCCCGGGGCGTCGCCACGTGCGCCAGCGCGGACCGCAGCGGTCGCAGGCGGTGCGGGACGCCGACGACGTAGGGGTGCAGCGCGATGCCCATGACCAGCGGCGCGGTCCGGGCCTGCTCGCGCATCTCGTCGAAGGTGGCCACCACCATGTCGGCGAACTCTTGGCCGGAGACCTGTCGGGACACCACCGCGGGGATGTCGTTGAGCTCCTGCGGGTAGGGCACCGACAGGATCGCGCCGCCGTCCCGGGTGGCCAGCCAGGTCGGCTGGTCGTCGTGCGCCCAGTCCAGCAGGTAGGTGTAGCCGGCCTCGGCCAGCAGGTCCGGGGTCAGGTGGCTCTCGGAGATCCACGGCCCGAGCCAGCCGGCCGGCCGTCGTCCGCCCCGCTCGACCAGCACCCGAGTGGCCTCCGCGACCAGTGCCTGCTCGTCGTCCTCGGCCAGGTCGGCCTGCCGCTCGGCGTTGGTCCGGCCGTGCCCGACCAGCTCGTCGCCGCGGGCCAGGAACGCCTCGACCAGGCCGGGGCAGTCGGCGAACACCCGGCTGTTGGCGATCACCGAGGTGGGCAGGCCCAGGGCGTCGAAGGTCTCCAGCAACCGCCAGGCGCCGACCCGGTTGCCCCAGTCCCGCCAGGCGTAGTTCAGGACGTCGGGGTCCCCGCCGCCGGGTGCCAGCTGGGCGCCGCGGCCGGTCCCGAAGTCGAAGACCTCCAGGTTCAGCCCGACGTAGACCGCCAGCCGCCGGCCGTCGGGCCAGTCGTAGACGGGTCGGTCGGGGAGCGCGCGGTAGGGGTACCGGCCGTGCCGGGCGGGGGAGTCCACCCGCTCACCGTGCCCCGCTGCGGGGGCAGGGACACCAGGGGCAGGTGGGACGACGAGGTACCGGTGGTGGCCGAGGGTGCCGATGGGTGAGCTACCTCACCCCTCTGGGACCCCAGGACCGGCCATGTCGCTACCGCTCCCCCTCGCACCCTCCTGCACTCCGGCCCCGGACCTGGTCCTGGCCGCCGCGCTCCAGCTGCTCGCCGAGCGGGGGTGGCACGGGCTCGCGCTGGACCACGTGGCCGCCCGCGCCGGGCTGGCCCCGACCCGCCTGCGCGCGACCTGGCCGTCGCTGTCCGCCCTGGTCGGCGCCGCCGTGGCCACCGTGCCCGTCGTGGTGGACCGTGGGGACACCGGCTCGGCGGCCGGGGACCTCGCGCTCGCCCTCGAGCACTGGTCGCGCCCGCTGGGCCGCAGCGAGCTGGCCGTGGCCGCCGTCGCCGAGGCCGCGGGGCGCGACCCGCTGCTGCGCGCCGGGGTGGAGACCGCGGTGACCGACGCCGTCCACGAGGTCATGTGCGCGGTGGCCTCCCGCGCCCGCCGCCGGGGCGAGCCCATCGGGGCCGCCCGGCAGCAGTGGATCACCGCCGTGCTCGGCGGCGCGGTCTGGGAGCGGATCACCGGCCGCGGCCGACCCGTCCCGACCGCCCGGCGGGCCGAGCTCGTCGAGTCGATCCTGGCCTGCGCCTGACCATCGGTCAGGCGAGCGCGAACGACCCCGGCGGCGGAGGCGTCACCGGGGCGCCGTCCACCCGGACGTCGGCCCGGGCGCGGGTGTCCTCGCGGGCGAACACGACCGCCTCGGCGCGGGCCCAGTCCGGCTGGAACGCCGTCATGGCCGCCCCGCCCCGGGCCGCCCAGCGCTCCGCGCACACCTCGGGCGGCGCCTGCACCCACACCCGGAGCGAGACCACGTCGTCCACCGCCCGGGCCGCGGCACCGCAGCCCTCCACGACCAGCACGCCGGCCACCGGCACCGTCGTGGGCACCGCGAACTCCCCGGCCGCCCAGTCGTAGGCCAGGAAGCGGGCCTCGCGGCCGGCGGCGAGGGGCCCGAGCACCTGGTCGCGCAGCCGGTCGACCACGCCGTCCAGCGTCCAGCCGGCGTAGAGGTCGTCCAGGTGGACCACCGGGGCGTCGTCCAGCTCGGCGGCCAGCCGGTCGGCGAAGGTGGTCTTGCCCGACCCGGCCGGTCCGTCGACGACCACCAGCCGGGTGCCGCCGAGCCGGGCCGGGGACGCCCGCACCCGGTCGGCCAGCTCGGCGAAGCGCACGCCGGTCAGGCCGCGGTGAAGCGGGGCACCGGCCCGGCGGTGCCGACGACGGCCCCGCGCGAGGCCAGCAGCCGCAGGTGCGCGTCGGTCTCGGTGACCGCGAAGACCCGCATGCTGCGCTCGTAGGACGACCAGGGCCGCGACCAGGTCAGCTCGCCGGCCAGGTCCCACGGGGTGCTGCCCGGGTGGTCCCGGACGGCGGCCAGCAGCTCGGCGAGGCGGCCCTCGTGGTGCTCGCGCAGCGCCGCGGTGCGCGCGGCCAGCCCGGTGAACCGCCACTCGTGGGCCGGCAGCACCTCGGTGGGCTCGGGGCGCTCGCCGACGGCGGCCAGCGAGCCCAGGTAGTCGCGCAGCGGGTCGGGCACGCCGCCGGGGTTGGTCGAGATGTTGGGGCTGATCCGCGGCAGCACGTGGTCGCCGGACAGGAACACCCCGGTGCGCTCCTCGGCGAAGCACAGGTGCCCGGCGGTGTGCCCGGGGGTGTGCACCGCGCGCAGCGACCAGCCGGGGAAGTCCGCGACGTCGCCGTCGAGCAGGTCCCGGTCCGGGGTGGCCATCCGGTGGAACGCCTCCCAGCGGTCGGGGTCGCCGGTGTCGGAGACGGCGGTGTCCCGGTCGGCGCCCAGGCCGACGAGGAAGTCCACCTGGGCGGCGACGGCGGCGCCGCCGTCCCGGCCGGACATCGCCCGCACCGCGTCGCCGTCGGCCGGGTGCATGGCCACCCACGCGCCGCTGGCCTCGCGGACCCGGCCGGCCAGGCCGAGGTGGTCGAAGTGCAGGTGGGTGACCAGCACGCCGCGGACGTCGGTGATCCCCGCGCCGATCGAGGTCAGCCCGTCGGTCAGCGCGGTCCAGCCGGCCTCGTGCTCCCAGCCGCAGTCGACCAGCCCGAGGCCGCCGCCGTCGAGGGCGAAGGCGTACACCGACACGTAGCGCAGCGGGTTGTGCGGGATGGGCACCGGGACCGACCACAGCCCCGGGCGCACCTGCTCCACCGGGGGCAGCTCGCGGGCCTGCCAGGCCGCGTGCTGGGCGGCACCCGTGATCTGGCTGGCCGTGGTCTCGCTGCCCGTGGTCTCGCTGCTGGTCACCCCCGGCACTCTGCCAGTGGGACACTCGGGCGGTGACCTCGACCGCGATCACGACCGTGTCCGCCACGCCCCGCCGCCAGCGCATCATGTGCGGCCTCATGGCGGCCGTGATCTTCGGCGTGATGCTGGTCGTGTCGATCCTGCTGAAGTCCTCCACCACCGGCGTCGTGGCGTTCCGGACCTCCGACCAGCTGGCCACCAGCGGCCTGGGCCTGGCGATGGCCGCGGCCACCCTGTACCTGTCCCGGGCCCGGGTGGACGCCGACGCCGAGGGCGTGACGGTGCGCAACATCGTGGGCACCCACCGCCTGCCGTGGGCGCACGTCCGCGCCGTCCGGTTCGACCAGAACTCGCCGTGGGCCTCGCTGCTGCTGGTCGACGACGACGAGCTCTCCGTGCTGGCCGTGCAGGCCGCCGACGGCGAGCGGGCGGTGCGCGCGGTGGAGGGGATGCGCACCCTGCTGGCCGCGAGCCGTGCCGACGGGGTAGTCTGAGCGATGTCTCACCCCGCTACATGAGGCGCACCACCACCGACTGCCCCGCCCCGGGCTGTCGGACCAAGAGGAGCCCGCTCCCACCTGGCGCCGTCACAGGCACCCAGGTCACCTGAAGTGCGGGGCCGGTCCGCCGGCTCCTGGCCCTCCCCGCTCACGCGGGTCGAGGGCCCTTCTTCGGGTCGGGACGCTGACTCCTCGTCGCAGAATGCAGAGGAGAGGCCATCACCGAGCCACGCATCAACGACCGCATCCGCGTCCCCGAGGTCCGCCTCGTGGGACCCGAGGGCGAGCAGGTCGGCATCGTCTCGATCGGCGAGGCGCTGCGCCTGGCGCAGGACTCCGAGCTCGACCTGGTCGAGGTCGCTCCCATGGCGCGCCCGCCCGTCGTGAAGCTCATGGACTACGGGAAGTTCAAGTACGAGGCCGCGCAGAAGGAGCGCGAGGCCCGTCGCAACCAGACGCAGACCGTCATCAAGGAGATGCGTCTGCGGCTGAAGATCGACCCGCACGACTACGAGACCAAGAAGGGCCACGTCGTCCGCTTCCTCAAGGGCGGCGACAAGGTCAAGATCACGGTGATGTTCCGCGGTCGCGAGCAGTCCCGCCCCGAGATGGGCTACCGGCTGCTGCAGCGCCTGGCGGGCGACGTCACCGACCTCGGCATCGTGGAGTCCAACCCCAAGCAGGACGGCCGCAACATGGTCATGGTCATCGCGCCGCACCGGAACCAGGCGGCGCAGCAGGCCCAGATCGTGGAGCGGAAGAAGGCCAAGGCGGCCGAGAACGCCGGCGAGGAGTCCGCACCCGCGGTCGACGCCCCGTACGAGAAGCCGCTGGCCCCGCAGGCACCGCCCAAGCCCGCACCCCCCGGGCCTGAAGAGGCCGACCAGGCCTGAGCCGGCCCGACCCAGACCGCACGAGTGAGGACCAGGACATGCCGAAGAACAAGACCCACCAGGGCACGGCCAAGCGCATCCGCGTGACCGGCACCGGGAAGCTCGTCCGCGAGCACACGAACAACCAGCACAAGTTCGAGGTGAAGTCCTCCTCGCGCAAGCGTCGCGTGAAGGGCACCGAGGTGCTGTCCCCGGCCGACGCCCCCCGGATGAAGAAGCTGCTCGGTCTCTGACCGGCGCCCCTCTCTCCCCCTAGACAGACAGGAGCTCTCACGTGGCACGCGTGAAGCGGGCGGTCAACGCCCAGAAGAAGCGCCGGACGACCCTCGAGGCCGCCAGCGGCTACCGGGGTCAGCGGTCCCGGCTGTACCGCAAGGCCAAGGAGCAGCTGCTCCACTCGGCGACCTACGCCTACCGCGACCGCAAGGTCCGCAAGGGTGACTTCCGCAAGCTGTGGATCACCCGGATCAACGCCGCGGCGCGGCAGAACGACATGACGTACAACCGCTTCATGCAGGGCCTGAAGCTGGCCGGGATCGAGCTGGACCGCAAGGTGCTGGCCGAGCTCGCCGTCAACGAGCCCGCGGCCTTCGCCGCGCTCGTGGAGACCGCGCGCGCCGCGGTCGCCGCCGCCCCGAACCAGACCGGCGTCGCAGCCGCCTGAGGAAGGACCCCCTGCCCCCCACCACGAGCAAGCTCGCGGCGGGTCCCTGCAGGGGGCCGTTCCAGCACCTCACCACGACGCCGCCGGCGCCGGGCACCTGCCCGGTACCGGCGGCGTCGTCGTCTGCCCGTCGGAAGGAAGCCGTTGACCGAGCCGCTGACCGCGCGGAACTCCCGGGTCGCCGCCGCCCGCAAGCTCACCCGCCGGGCCGGCCGGGACGCCGCGGGCCTGTTCCTCGCCGAGGGCCGGCAGGCGGTGGTCGAGGCGCTGGAGGCCGGGGCGGCCGTCGAGGTGTTCGCCACCGTGGCCGCCGCCGCCCAGCACGAGGCGCTGCTCGCGGCCGCCGGGGTCCCCGTGCGGCTGGTCACCGTCGAGGCCGCGGCCGGGTTGAGCGAGACCGCCACCCCGCAGGGCCTGGTCGCCGTGTGCCCGCTGCGCGACGTCCCGGCGTCCTCGCTGGTGACCGCCCCGCCGCAGCTGGCGGTCGCCCTGGCCGAGCTCAACGACCCCGGCAACGCCGGCACCGTGCTGCGGACCGCCGATGCGTGCGGCGCCGGCACCGTGGTCTTCGGCGCGGGGTCGGCGGACCCGTTCCAGGGCAAGGCGGTCCGCTCCAGCGCCGGCAGCCTGTTCCACCTCGACGTCGTCCGCAGCGCCCCGCTCGTGCCGCTGGTCGCCGACGTCCGGGCCGCCGGCGTCACCGTGCTGGCCGCGGCCGGCGACGGCGAGGTCGGCCTGGACCGGGCCGGGGACGACGGCCTGCTCGCCGGTCCGGTGCTGTGGCTGTTCGGCAACGAGGCCCGCGGGCTGGACGACGAGCTGGCCGGCCTCGCCGACCACCGGGTGCGGGTGCCCATGCGCGGCCGCGCGGAGTCGCTCAACCTCGCCGTCGCCGCCGGCATCTGCCTCTACGCCACCCAGCTCGCCCAGGGCTGATCCCACGTCGACAGATGTGCAGTCGTCGATGCGAAGACCTCGCAGTTGGGGTCGGGCTTGCCCCTGGTCCGAGGAGCTGCGAGTGCTGCGCGTGCACGACCTGTCCGTCGCCCTGCCCGGACGGCGGCTGGTGGACGGCGTCGGCTCCGACCTGGCCGTCGGCGAGCGGGTCGGCGTCGTCGGCTCCTCCGGCGCCGGGAAGTCGCAGCTGGTCGCCGCCCTGCTCGGGCTCACCCCGCCCGGCCTGCGGGTCACCCGGCATCGTGCGCATCGCCGACACCGAGGTCGTCGGCGCCGGCCCCGCGACCTGGCGTCCGCTGCGCTGGGCCGCGACGTGCTCGCCCGGTTCGGCCACGGCGCGTTGGTCTCGGCCGGGCTGTCGTTCCTCGGCCTGGGCGCCGGCGCGGAGTCACCGGAGTGGGGCCGGGCGCTGGCCGAGACGACCGGCTACCTGGAGCGGGCGCCCTGGGTGGTCGCCGCCCCGGCGCTGGGCCTGGTCCTGCTCGGCGTCGTCGCCGCGCTGGCCGACCCGGCACCGGAGCGGTGACCCGGCTCAGCCGACCCGGGTCCGCAGCGCGCGGCCCAGCACGAGCACCAGGACCCCGGCCACCACCACGGTCAGCAGGCCCACCCGCAGGCCCACGCCGTCGGCGATCAGCCCGATCAGCGGCGGGGACACCAGGAAGCCGATCCGCAGCAGCAGGTTGACCACGGTCAGCCCGACCCCGGCGCCCAGCCCGGGCAGCTCGTCGGCCGCCGCGTAGACCGCCGGCACCAGGGTGGCCACGCCCAGCCCGGCCAGCGCGTACCCGACCAGCGTCGTCGGCACGGTGGGCGCGGCCAGCATCAGCGCGAACCCGGCCGCGATGACCGCGCCGCCCACCCGGGCCACCCGGCGCTGGCCGAACCGGTCGACCACCCGGTCCCCGGTCAGCCGGCCGGCGGTCATCGCCACCTGGAAGGCCACGAAGCCCAGCCCGGCGGTGACCACGGTCGCGCCCAGGTCGTCGCGCAGCCAGATCGCGCTCCACGACGCCGCGGAGTCCTCGATGAAGGCCCCCATCGCGGCGAGCACGCCCAGCACCGCCAGGGCGCCGACCGCCGCCCGCCGGTGGCTGCGGGCGCCGTCCGCCGGGGCCGGCGCCGTCGTGGCGTCGTCCTCGGGGGTGTCCCGGCCGGGCAGCATCCAGGCCCGGACGGCGAGGGCGACCACGCCGAACACCGCGGCCGTCACCCACAGGTGCACCTCCAGGGACACCCCCAGCCCGGCGACCGCCGAGCCCAGGAGCCCGCCGGCCACCGCGCCCAGGCTCCACAGCCCGTGCAGCGCGTTGAGGATCGACCGGCCGTAGCCGCGCTGGACGCGCAGGCCGTGGGCGTTCTGGGCGACGTCGACGATGGTGTCCAACGCGCCGACCAGCAGCAGCGCGCCGGCCAGCACCGCCCAGTTGGGGGCCGAGGCGGCGATGGCCACGCCCACGCCGAGCCCGGTCAGCCCGAGCGAGGCGACCGGGCCGGAGCCCAGCCGGGCGATCAGCACCGCGGCGGCCGGGCCCATGACCAGGGCCCCCAGCGGGGCGGCGGCCAGCGCGGTGCCCAGCGCCGCGTTGGACAGGCCGAGCTCGTCGCGCAGCTCGGGGAGCCGGGGCACCAGGTTGGCGTAGAAGACGGCGTTGAGCGCGAAGCAGGTGGCCACGGCGACCCGCGCGCGGCGCAGCTGCCGGGTCGGCGGGGGAGCGGTGGCGGTCACGGGGTGACCTCCAGGACGCGGGCGAGCACGGTGCGGGTCTCCTCGCGGGTGGGTGGGGAGGTGGTGAGGATGGCGTGCATGGTCAGGCCCTCCATGACGCCGTCCAGGGCGCGGGCGAGGTCGGGCTCCAGCACGCGCTGCAGGGTGTCCCGGCTGCTCTGCATCCAGGCCTCGGTGATCTCGCGCAGCGCGGGGTCGCGCATGGCGGCCAGGTAGAGCTCGTAGGCGATCGCCCACTGCCGGGACGTCGCCAGGTGGCCGCCCAGCACGAAGTCCGTGGCGGCGTCCAGCATCGAGGCCCGGTCGGTGACGCCGGCGAAGTGCGCGGCGAAGACCTCGGCCATGCCGTGCGCGTGCCGGGTGAAGGCCTCGCGGACCAGCCCGTCCAGACCGGTGAAGTGGTAGCTCACCGAGCCCAGCGGGACGTCGGCCGCGGTGGCGATCCGTCGCGCGGTCAGCCCGGCGAGGCCGTGCTCGGCGATCACGTCGATGGTGACGTCGACCAGCCGGTCCCGGCGGTCCGGGTCGTGCCGGCGGGCCGCCGTCGTCCGGGCAGTCGTCACGGGGTGATGTCGCGGACCACCCGGGCCGGGTTGCCGACGACCACCACCCCCGGCGGCACGTCGCGGGTGACCACCGAGCCGGCGCCGACGACGCTGTCCCGGCCGATGGTGACCCCCGGCAGGACGACGACGCCGCCGCCCAGCCAGACGTTGTCCTCCAGGGTGATCGGGGCCGACCCCTCCCAGCCGTCGCGCCGCGGGCCGGGCTCGACCGGGTGCGTGGCGGTGAGCAGCTGCACGCCCGGCCCGATCTGGACGGCGTCGCCGATGGTGATCGGCCCGACGTCCAGGGCGACCAGGCCCCAGTTGACGAAGGTGCCGGCGCCCACCGTGGTCCGGTAGCCGTAGTCGCAGTGGAAGGGCGCCCGGATGGTGCTGCCCTCGCCGAACGCCCCGAGCAGGTCGGTGAGCAGCGCGCGGCGGGCCTCGGCGTCGGCCGGGCCGAGGGCGTTGTAGCGGTGGGTGAGGGTCTGGGCGCGCAGGTTCTCCCGGCGGAGGTCGGGGTCGTCGGCGATGTAGGCGTCGCCGGCCAGCATGCGGTCGCGCATCGAGCGCTCGTCGGTCACGCCGGGACCCTAGCCCACGATGTGTACGTACGTACAGAACCTCGTCAGGCCTGGCGCTCGCGGGGTCTGCGGTTGGTCCACCGACGTCGCCGTGTGCTGGCCGCCGGCGTAGGGGGTCTCGACGACCTCGGCGGCGGGGGACGACGAGCACGCCGACGCCAGCACGGCCACCAGCACGGTCAGGGCGGCGGCCGGCACTCCGGCGCGAGGGGTCACGCAGCGCAGTCTGACGAACACGTCGTCGGTCCTGGGGAGCAGCCTGGGAGACTCCTGAGCCGTGACACCCTCCGGCCGCTCCGACGGACGCTCCTCGCGGTGGACCGAGCACCGCCGGGTCCGCCGCGTCGAGTTCGTCACCGCCGCCGTGGAGTCGGTGCGCCGGACCGGTCCGGAGCTGGCCGTCGACGACGTGGCCCGCACCGCGGGGGTCAGCAAGACGGTGCTCTACCGGTACTTCACCGACAAGGACGAGCTGGTCGACGCCGTCCTGGAGCAGATCAGCACCGAGATCCTGCTGCCCCGCCTGCTGGGCGAGCTCGCCCTGGACCGGGCCACCGACCAGGAGCGGCTGCGCGCGGTGGTGGCCGCCTTCGTGGCGATCATCGAGGAGGAGCCGGCCCTCTACCGGTTCGCCTACGCGCAGGCCGGCCGGTCCGGCCGCGCCGACCTGGTGGCGCAGACCGAGCGCGAGGTCGCCGAGGCGCTGGCGTGGGTGATGGCCGAGCGGCTGGCGTCCCTGGGCCGCGGGCCCGAGGGCACGCACACCTGGGCCTACGGCGTGGTGGGCATGGTGCAGCTCGCCGCGCACTGGTGGTCCTCGGAGCGCAGCGTCACCTCGGCCGAGCTGGTGGACCAGCTGACCGCCCTCGCGTGGGGCGGCCTGTCGGCCCTGCTGCCCCCGGCCCCGGCCGACTGAGGGACGGCGGCTCGGGGGCGCCAGGCACAATGGCCTCCCGTGTCCGGCGCCAACGATCCATTCGACCCCAAGCAGGTCGCGGCCCTCTCCCCGGAGGCCCTCGACTCGGCGGTGCGCGAGGGCCTGGCCGCCTTCGCCGGCGCCGCCGACCTCGACCAGCTCGCCGCCGTCCGGCCCGCGCACCTGGGTGACCGGGGGCCGGTCCTGCTGGCCCGCCGCGAGCTCGGCGCGCTGCCCCCGGCCGCGCGCAAGGACGCCGGGCAGCGGGTCAACACCGCCCGCCTCGCGCTCACCGAGGCCTACGACGCGCGGCTGGCCGTGCTGTCCGCCGAGCGGGACGAGCGGGTGCTGGCCGAGGAGCGGGTCGACGTCACGCTGCCCGCCGACCGCGCGCCGGTCGGCGCCCGGCACCCGCTGACCACCATCCAGGACCGGATCGCCGACATCTTCGTCGGCATGGGCTACGAGGTCGCCGAGGGCCCGGAGCTGGAGAGCGAGTGGCTGAACTTCGACGCCCTCAACACCGGCCCCGACCACCCGGCCCGCTCCCTGGCCGACACCTTCTTCGTCGCCCCCGAGGGCTCGGGCCTGGTGCTGCGCACGCACACCTCGCCGGTGCAGGCCCGCACCATGCTCGAGCGCACCCCGCCGATCTACGTCGTCGCCCCGGGCCGGGTCTTCCGCACCGACGAGCTCGACGCCACCCACACCCCGGTCTTCCACCAGGTCGAGGGCCTGGCCATCGACCGCGGGCTGACCATGGCGCACCTGCGGGGCACGCTGGAGGCGCTGGCCAAGGCGTTGTTCGGGCCGGAGTCCGAGATCCGCTGGCGGCCGCACTTCTTCCCGTTCACCGAGCCGTCGGCGGAGTTCGACGTCTGGTTCCCCGAGCACCGCGACGGCCCGCAGTGGGTCGAGTGGGGCGGCTGCGGGATGGTCAACCCGCGGGTGCTGGTGGCCTGCGGGATCGACCCCGAGGAGTACGGCGGGTTCGCCTTCGGCATGGGCATCGAGCGGGCCCTGCAGTTCCGGCACGGGGTGTCGGACATGCACGACATCGTCGAGGGCGACGTCCGGTTCACACGAGCGTTCGGAGTCGAGCAGTGAAGGTCCCCGTCAGCTGGTTGTCCGAGCACGTCGACCTGCCCGCGGGCACCGGCGTCGCGGAGCTGGACACCGTCTTCGTGCGGCAGGGCCTCGAGGTCGAGGACGTGCTGCGCGCCCCGGCCACGACCGGCCCGCTGGTCGTCGGCCGGGTGCTGGAGATCGAGGAGCTCACCGGCTTCAAGAAGCCGATCCGCTACTGCCAGGTGGACGTCGGCAACGCGACCCCGCAGGGCATCGTCTGCGGCGCGCGCAACTTCGCCGTCGGCGACCTGGTGGTCGTGGCGCTGCCCGGGGCCGTGCTGCCCGGCGACTTCGCCATCGCCGCCCGCACCACCTACGACCACGTCTCCGACGGCATGATCTGCAGCTCCCGCGAGCTGGGCGTGGGCGAGGACCACGACGGCATCCTGGTGCTGGGCACCGACGGCATCGAGCCGGGCACCCCCGCGGCTGGCGTCGTCGGCCTGGACGACGTGGTCTTCGACCTCGAGGTCACCACCGACCGCGGCTACTGCATGGCCATCCGCGGCATCGCCCGCGAGGTGGCCGGCGCGCTCGGCGCACCCTGGCGCGACCCGGCCGCCGCCACCCCGCCGGCCTGGCCCGGCGAGCCGGCCTGGACCGTCGAGGTCGAGGACCCGCAGCGCTGCGACCGGTTCTCGATGGTCGCGGTCGAGGGCCTGGACCCGACAGCGCCCAGCCCGTGGTGGCTGCGCCGCCGGCTGTCGCGCTGCGGCATCCGCTCGATCTCGCTGGCCGTCGACGTGACCAACTACGTGATGCTCGAGCTCGGCCAGCCGATGCACGCCTTCGACCGCGACGCCCTGCGCGGACCGGTCGTCGTCCGCACCGCCCGCCCCGGCGAGCGGCTGACCACCCTGGACGGCGTCGACCGCGCGCTGGACGCCGACGACCTGCTGATCACCGACGAGTCCGGCCCGATCGGCCTGGCCGGCGTGATGGGCGGGGCCAGCACCGAGATCTCCGGCTCGACCACCGCGGTGCTGCTGGAGGCCGCGCACTGGGAGCCCTCGGGCATCGGTCGCGGGGTGCGCCGGCACAAGCTGCCCAGCGAGGCCGCCAAGCGCTTCGAGCGCGGCACCGACCCCGACGTCACCGTGGTGGCCCTGGCCCGCGCCGCCGAGCTGCTGGCCACGTACGGCGGTGCCCGCGTCGTGGGCGGGGTGGTCGACGTGGACACCCGCGGCCCCCGGCCGGAGATCGCCCTGCGTGCCGACCGGCCGCAGGCCGTGGCCGGCATCCCGATCGGTGCGGACACCGTGATCGACGCGCTGCGCATCGTGGGTTGCTCCGTCGCCCCCGAGGGCGCGGTGCTCACGGTCACCCCGCCGTCCTGGCGCCCGGACCTGACCGACCCGGCCGACCTCGTCGAGGAGGTGGTGCGCGCGGTGGGCTACGACGAGATCCCGGGTGTGCTGCCCACCGTCCCGCCCGGCCGCGGGCTCACCGCCGACCAGCGGCGGCGCCGCTCGGTGGGCCGGGCGCTGGCCGACGCCGGGTACGTCGAGGCGCCGTCCTACCCGTTCGTCGGGGCGAGCGTGCTGGCCACCCTGGGGCTGCCCGCCGAGGGCCTGCACGCGCTGCGCAACCCGCTGTCGGACGAGGAGCCGCTGCTGCGCGGCTCGCTGCTGCCCGGCCTGCTGGCCACGCTGGCCCGCAACCTGGGCCGGGGCCAGCGCGACCTGGCGGTCTTCGAGCTCGGCGCGGTCTTCCTGCCCGGGGACGGCGCAGTCGCCCCGCTGCCCTCGGTCGACCGCCGGCCGGACGGCGAGACCCTCGCCGCGCTGCTGGGCGCCGTCCCGGACCAGCCGTGGCACGTCGGCGTGGCGCTCACCGGGCTGCGCGAGCCCCGCGGGCACTGGGGCCCGGGCCGGGCCGCCGACTGGGCCGACGCCGTGCAGGCCGCCCGCACCGTGGCCGGCGCCGCCGGGGTCGAGCTGACCGTGCGGGCCGGTGACCAGCTGCCCTGGCACCCGGGCCGCTGCGCCCAGCTGCTGGTCGGCGACACCGTCGTGGGCCACGCGGGCGAGCTGCACCCGCGGGTGTGCGCCGCGCTCGAGCTGCCGCCGCGGACCTGCGTGATGGAGCTCGACCTGGCCGCGCTGCCGGCGAAGGCCGTGGCCCAGGGTCCGCACATCTCGGCGTTCCCGCCGGTGCACTCGGACCTCGCGCTGTCGGTGCCGGCGGACGTGCCGGCCGCCGACGTGGAGGCCGCCCTGCGCTCGGGCGCCGGCGAGCTGCTGGAGGACCTCCGGCTGTTCGACGTGTACACCGGCGAGCAGGCCGGCGAGGGGCAGAGGTCGCTCGCCTACGCGCTCACCTTCCGGGCGACGGACCGCACGCTGACCCGGGCGGAGGTCGGCGAGGCCGTGGACGCCGCGCTGCGGGCGGCCGGTGCCGTCGGCGCCGTGCGCCGTGGCTGAGGGGCCGCTGGCCGGGCAGGTCGCGCTGGTCACCGGCGCCTCCACCGGGATCGGGCTGGCGGTGGCCCGCGGGCTCGCCGAGCGCGGTGCCCGGGTGGCCGGGCTGGCCCGCGGCGCCGACCGGTTGGCCGAGGCGCTCGCGGGGTTCGGCGGCCTCGCGGTGCCGGCCGACGTCACCGACCTGGCCGCGGTCTGGGCCGCGGTGCAGCGGGTCACCGACGAGCTGGGGCCGGTCGACCTCCTGGTCAACAACGCCGGGCTGATCGACGCGGCCGAGGTGCCGGTGTGGGAGGCCGACCCGCAGCAGTGGTGGTCGGTGGTGGAGAGCCAGCTGCGCGGGCCGTTCCATCTGGTGCAGGCCGTCGTCCCGGCGATGGTGGCCCGGGGGTCTGGGCGGGTGGTGGACCTGGCCAGCGGCATGTCCACCCGGGCGAACCCGGACTACAGCGCCTACTCCGTCGGCAAGGCCGGCCAGCTGCGGATCACCGAGTCCCTGGCCGCGGCCGGCGTGCTGGCCTTCGACGTCGCGCCGGGCGTGGTGGATACCCCGATGACCCGCTCCATGGCCATGTGGGAGGGCTTCACCGACTGGACGCCGGCCGACGCCGTCGTCGAGCTGGTGGCCGCGATCGCCGCGGGCCGGCTGGACGCCTGGTCGGGCCGGTTCGTGCGGGCCGGCAAGGACGCCGTGGACACCCTCGCCGCGACGACGCCCACCGGCACCCAGCGCCAGGTGCGGCTCACCCCCTACGGAGCGGGCGACCCGGTCGCCTGAGGCCCGCGCTCAGCCGACGGTGCGCAGGGCTCCCGCGGCGATGTCCACGGCGACGTGGGTGTCGGCGTCCAGCTCGACCAGCTCGCCGTCCAGCTGCAGCGGCATCGGGCTGCGGATGGTCAGCTCGTGGTGCGTCTCGTGCGGCTGCGGACCCAGGCCCACGGTGGCCGAGCGCAGCGCGGTGAGCAGCACCCGCAGCTTGCTGTGGTGGGGGAGCAGCACCAGCTCGAACTCGCCGTCGTCCGGGCGCCCGTCGTCGGAGAGGGTGGCCACCTTCGCCATCCGGTCGATGTTGGCGTAGAGCAGGCTGTCCACCTCGATCCGGGAGCCGTCGGCCAGGTCGACGGGGAACGGCCGGAACCGCCGGAACCCGCGGACGACGGCGACGATCTCCCGCCAGGACCCCTTGCCGCCCTCCTCGATGTCCACCGCGACCACCGGCGTGATGCCCAGCCCGATGTAGGAGTGCGCGTACCGGACCACCGGTTCCCCGCCCGCCGGGGTCAGGGTCAGCCGCAGCAGGTCGAACCGGGCCGTCTTCCCGGTGCGCAGCGCGTGGGTGATCGCGGCGTCCAGCGGCCGACGCTTGGTGGCTCGCCGGTGGTCGTTGGCGTTGCCGGCCCCGCGCACCGCGGCCACCGCGTCGGGGTTGCCGGCGTCCATCAGGCCGTTGACGACGTCGTTGTAGCCGCCGTCCCCGCTCACCGACACCACCAGCGGCCGGCCGGCGCGGGCCGCAGCCGCGGCGAGCTCGCGGCCGTGCCCGGCCCGCTCGGTGGGGGCCATCTCCAGCGGGAGGTCGGGGTGCTGCTCGGCCAGGTCGTCGCGCAGCTCGCGGGCCAGGGTCGGGGCGTCACCCGTGCTGTGCGGGTTGAAGACGATCACGATCCGGTCGAACGCGGCCACGGGGACCCTTCCAGGCAGACGATCACGGGCGCGGGGCGTGCGCCCCGCGCCCGTGATCCTCCGGGTCAGCGGACCCCGGCGCCCGACCGGGTGCTCACGCCTCCTCGCCGATGTCCTCCAGCCACAGCGCGGGCCGCTCGGCGAGCATCTGCTGCATCAGTGCCAGGCAGTCGGCGTCGTCGAGCACGTCGACCTGCACGCCGTGCGAGCGCAGCAGCGACTCCGACACCTGGAAGCTGCGGTTCTCCCCGACGACGACCCGCGGGATCTCGTAGAGCAGCGCGGTCCCGGCGCACATCCAGCAGGGCGACAGGGTCGTGTAGAGCGTGCTGCGCCGGTAGACCGACGCCGGCAGTCGGCCGGCCCGCTCGATGCAGTCGGTCTCCCCGTGCCGGATCGCGCTGTCCATCTGCACCCGGCGGTTGCGCCCGACGGCGAGCACATCGCCGTCGACGACGAGGGCGGCGCCGATGGGCACCCCGCCCTCGGCCCACCCGGTGCGTGCCTGCTCCACCGCCAGCGCGAGGAAGCGGCGGTCGGCGTCGGGGTCCGGCGGGGTCGTGGTCACGGGTCCATCCTGGACGAGCAGGGGTGCGCCGGCCCGCACCCCTCGACTGCACGGTCATCCGGCGTAGTGCATACTCATGCATCGTGAGCGCAGAGCGGACGTGGACGGTCGGGGTCACCGGCGCCACCGGGTACGCGGGCGGTGAGGTGTGCCGGCTGCTGGCCGGGCACCCGCAGCTGCAGCTGGCCGGGGTGCACGCGGCATCGAGCGCCGGCCGACGCCTGGGGGAGTCCCAGCCCCACCTGCTGCCCTACGCCGACATGGTCGTGCAGCCCTCCGACCCGGCCGACCTCGCCGGCTACGACGTCGTCGTGCTGGCCCTGCCGCACGGTGCGTCCGGGGCCATCGCCGCCGGTCTCCCCGACGACGTGCTGGTGCTCGACTGCGGCGCGGACCACCGGCTCGCCGACCCCGCCGCCTGGCAGCGGTGGTACGGCAGCGAGCACGCCGGCACCTGGCCCTACGGCCTGCCCGAGCTGCCCGGTCAGCGGGACAAGCTGGCCGGGGCACGGCGGATCGCGGTGCCCGGTTGCTACCCGACCAGCGTCTCGCTGGCCATGGCGCCCGCCCTGGCCGCCGGGCTGGTCGAGCCCGAGGTCGTCGTGGTCGCCGCGTCGGGCACCTCGGGTGCCGGCCGGGCCGCCAAGCCCAACCTGATCGGCTCCGAGGTCATGGGCGCGGCCAGCGCCTACGGCGTCGGCGGGGTCCACCGGCACACCCCGGAGATGATCCAGAACCTGTCGGAGGTCGCCGGTACACCTGTGGGCGTGAGCTTCACCCCCACCCTGGTCCCGATGGCCCGCGGCATCCTGGCCACCTGCTCGGCCAAGGTCCGCCCCGGCGTCGACGCCGCGGCCGCCCGGGCCGCGTACGTCGAGGCCTACGCCGACGAGCCCTTCGTGCACGTGCTGCCCGAGGGCCAGTGGCCGACCACGGCCGCCGTCCTGGGGGCCAACACGGTCGCCCTGCAGGTCACCGTCGACCCCGACGCCGGCCGGCTGGTCGTCGTCGCCGCGGTCGACAACCTGACCAAGGGGACGGCGGGCGGCGCGATCCAGTGCGCCAACATCGCCCTCGGCCTGCCCGAGACCCTCGGCCTGCCCCTCGTGGGGGTCGCACCGTGAGCACCACCGCCCCGCAGGGCTTCCGGGCCGCCGGCGTCGCCGCCGGGCTGAAGTCCTCCGGCGACCCCGACGTGGCCCTCGTCGTCAACGACGGGCCCGACGACGCGGCCGCGGCCGTGTTCACGACCAACCGGTTCCCGGCCGCCCCCGTGCTGTGGTCCCGGCAGGTCCTCGCCGGCGATCGGGTCCGGGCGGTCGTGCTGAACTCCGGCGGCGCCAACGCGTGCACCGGGCCGGGCGGCTTCCAGGACACCCATGCCACCGCCGAGCACGTCGCCTCGACCCTCGGCCTGGGCGCCGGCGAGGTCGCGGTGGCCTCCACCGGGCTGATCGGCGTCCGGCTGCCGATGGACCTGCTCACCGCCGGGGTCACCGACGCGGCCGGCCGGCTGTCCGCCGAGGGCGGCCCGGACGCCGCCCGGGCGATCATGACCACCGACTCGGTGCCCAAGACGACGGTGCAGGCCGGCACCGGCTGGACGGTCGGCGGCATGGCCAAGGGCGCCGGCATGCTGGCGCCCAGCCTGGCCACGATGCTCGTCGTCCTCACCACCGACGCCGTGGTCCCCGCCGAGGTGCTCGAGCCCGCGCTGCGGCACGCCACCGCGCACTCCTTCGAGCGCGTCGACAGCGACGGCTGCCTGTCCACCAACGACACCGTGCTGGTGCTGGCCAACGGAGCCAGCGGGGTGAGCCCGACCGCCGAGGAGCTCGGCGCGGCGCTGGACGCCGCCTGCCTGGACCTGGCGATGCAGCTGCTGGCCGACGCCGAGGGCTCCACCAAGGACATCGCGATCACCGTGCGCGGCGCGGCCACCGTCGCCGACGCGCTGACCGCCGGGCGGGCCTGCGCCCGGAACAACCTGCTCAAGACCGCGCTGTTCGGCAACGACCCCAACTGGGGCCGGGTGCTCGCCGCGATCGGCACCACCGACGCGGCCTTCGAGGCCGACCGGGTCGACGTGACCATCAACGGGGTCACCGTCTGCCGTGGCGGAGCCATCGGCGACGACCGGGACGGCGTGGACCTCACCGGCCGGGCCATCGCCATCGACGTCGATCTGGCCGCCGGCCCCGAGCAGGCCACGATCTGGACCAACGACCTGTCCCTCGCCTACGTGCACGAGAACTCGGCCTACTCCACATGAGCACCCCGCCTGCAGCCCAGGACCCCAGCCCGCCCGACGTCCGGCCCGACGAGGCGCCACCCAAGCGGCGCTACGGCACCAGCCGGGTCATGCGCACCCCGGACCCGGCGGGCGACGCGGCCAAGGTCGCCGTGCTCACCGGCGCGCTGCCGTGGCTCAAGGAGTTCCACGGCAACGTCGTGGTCGTGAAGTACGGCGGGCACGCCATGGTCGACGAGGAGTGCCGGGCCGCCTTCGCCGAGGACATGGTCTTCCTGCGGACCTGCGGCATCTTGCCGGTCGTCGTGCACGGCGGCGGTCCCCAGGTCAGCGCGATGCTGTCCCGGCTGGGCGTGGAGAGCGAGTTCCGCGGCGGGCTGCGGGTCACCACCCCGGAGACCATCGGTGTCGTCCGGATGGTGCTGGTGGGCCAGGTCGGCCCCGAGGTCGTCGGGCTGATCAACTCCCACGGACCGCTGGCGGTCGGCCTGTCCGGCGAGGACGGCCGGCTGTTCACCGCCGAGCGCACCACCGCCACCGTCGGCGGCGAGCAGGTCGACGTCGGCCTGGTCGGCGATGTCGTGGCCGTGGACCCGACGCCGGTGACCGCCCTGCTGGAGACCGGGCACATCCCGGTCGTCGCCACCGTCGCCCCCGACGTCGACGGCCAGCTGCACAACGTCAACGCCGACACCGCCGCGGCCGCACTGGCCGTCGCCCTGGGTGCGGTCAAGCTCGTCGTGCTCACCGACGTCGAGGGCCTGTACTCCGACTGGCCGGACAAGTCCTCGCTGGTCGAGCAGATCGACGCCGCCGAGCTGGAGACGATCCTGCCGACGCTGGACGCCGGGATGATCCCGAAGATGGCCGCGTGCCTGCGAGCCGTGCAGGGCGGTGTGCAGCGCGCGACCGTCGTCGACGGCCGGCTGCCGCACGCCCTGCTGCTGGAGATGTTCACCACCGAGGGCACCGGCACGATGGTCGTGCCCTCACCGACCGAGGGGGAGGCAGCATGACGCACACCGAGGAGCTGGCCCGCCGCTGGTCGGCGGTGATGATGCACAACTACAAGACCCCGCCGGTCGCCCTGGCGCACGGGCGCGGGGCGTCGGTCTGGGACGTCGACGGCCGCGAGTACGTCGACCTGCTCGGTGGCATCGCCACCACGATCCTGGGCCACGCGCACCCCGCCGTCGTCGCCGCGATCACGAACCAGGCCGCGCGGCTCGGCCACGTGTCCAACCTGGCGATGCACGAGGTCGGGGTCACCCTGGCCGAGCGGCTGCTGGAGCTGGCCGGCCGGCCCGGGCGGGTGTTCTTCTGCAACTCCGGCGCCGAGGCCAACGAGGCAGCCTTCAAGATCAGCCGGCTCACCGGCCGGCCCGAGGTGGTCGCCGCGCTGGGCTCGTTCCACGGCCGGACCATGGGCTCGCTGGCGCTCACCGGGCAGCCGGCCAAGGCGCAGGCCTTCGCCCCGCTCCCCGGCGGCGTCCGGCACGTGCCCTACGGCGACCCGGATGCCCTGCAGTTCACCGACGAAACGGCCATGGTTCTGCTCGAGCCGATGCTGGGCGAGGGTGGCGTGCTGCCCGCCCCGGCCGGCTACCTGGCCGCCGCGCAGGCCCAGGCGCACGCGGTCGGCGCGCTGTTCGCCGTCGACGAGGTGCAGACCGGGATGGGCCGGACCGGGCAGTGGTTCGCCCACGCCGCCGACGGCGTCACCCCCGACGTGGTCACCATGGCCAAGTCGCTGGGCGGCGGGCTGCCGCTGGGCGCCACGCTGGCCTTCGGCGACGCCGCGGAACTGCTGGGCGCGGGGTCCCACGGCTCCACCTTCGGCGGCAACCCGATCGCCGCCGCGGCCGCGCTGGCCGTGCTGGACACCATCCGCGACGAGGGCCTGCTCGAGCGGGCCAAGGACCTCGAGCACCGGTTCACCACCGGCATCGAGGGCCTGGGCCACGCCGGGATCAGCGGGGTCCGTGGCCGGGGCGCGCTGCTGGGCGTCGTCCTCACCGCCGACGTCGCCCCCCAGGTCGAGGTGGGCCTGCGCGCGGCCGGGTACCTGACCAACGCCGTCGCCCCCGGCGTCGTCCGGCTGGCGCCGTCGCTGGTGGTCACCGACGAGCAGGTGGACCACTTCGTGGCCGCCCTGCCCCCCGTCCTCGACGCAGCACTGGAGACCGCACCGTGAGCCCCCGGCACTTCACCAAGGACGACGACCTCACCCCGGCCGAGCAGGCCGAGGTGCTGGCCCTGGCCGCGGAGCTGAAGAAGACCCGGCACACCCCGGACGCGCCGACCCCGTTGGCCGGGCCGAAGGCGGTGGCGGTGATCTTCGACAAGCCCTCCACCCGCACCCGGGTGTCCTTCTCGGTGGGGGTCGCCGAGCTCGGCGGCTACCCGCTGGTCATCGACGCCAGGTCCTCCCAGCTGGGCCGGGGCGAGCCGGTGGAGGACACCACCCGCGTGCTCGACCGGCAGGTCGAGGCGATCGTCTGGCGCACCTTCGCCCAGTCGCGGCTGGAGGCCATGGCCGCGGTCAGCCGCGTCCCGGTGGTCAACGCACTCACCGACGACTACCACCCGTGCCAGATCCTGGCCGACCTGCAGACCATCGCCGAGCGGCGGCCGACCCTGGCCGGGCTGACGCTGACCTACCTGGGCGACGGCGCCAACAACATGGCGCACTCCTACGCCCTGGGCGGCGCGACCGCGGGCATGCACGTCCGGATCGGCTCGCCCGAGGAGTACCGCCCGGACGCCGCGATCATGGCCCGGGCCGCCGAGGTCGCCGCCCGGACCGGCGGCTCGGTCACCTGGACCGCCGACCCGGCGGCGGCCGCGGACGGCGCCGACGTGCTGGCCACCGACACCTGGGTCTCCATGGGCCAGGAGGACGAGGTCGACACCCGGATCGCCCCGTTCCTGCCCTACGCCCTGGACGAGGCGGCGCTGGCCCGGGCCGCGTCGGACGCCGTGGTCCTGCACTGCCTGCCGGCCTACCGGGGCAAGGAGATCGCGGCCGAGGTGATCGACGGGCCGCAGAGCGCCGTCTGGGACGAGGCGGAGAACCGGCTGCACGCGCAGAAGGCGCTGCTCACCTGGTTGCTGGCGCAGCGGTGACCGGCGCGCTGACCCGCTCGGCCCGGCACGCCCGGATCGCCGAGCTCATCGCCGGTCAGCCGATCACCTCGCAGACCCAGCTGGCCCGGCTGCTGGGGGAGTCCGGCGTCGAGGTCACCCAGGCGACGCTGTCCCGGGACCTGGAGGAGCTGGGCGCGGTCAAGCTGCGCGGCTCCGACGGCGCACCGGCCTCCTACGTGCTGCCGCCGGAGAACGCGCCGCTGCGCCCGGCGCAGTCCGCCCCCGGGCGGCTGACCCGCATGCTCGGCGAGCTGCTGACCAGCGCCGAGGGGTCGGCCAACCTGGCCGTGCTGCGCACCCCGCCCGGCGCTGCCCAGTTCCTGGCCTCGGCCATGGACAAGACCGGTCTGCCCGACGTCCTGGGCACCATCGCCGGCGACGACACTCTCCTGGTGATCTCCCGCGACCCGCTCGGCGGCGACGCGCTGGCCCGACGCCTGCTGGCCCTCGCCGCCGGCACCCCGATCCCCGACCACGAAGGACACCCGTGAGCACCGCAGACGCCGCATCCGACACCCGGTTGTGGGGAGGCCGCTTCGGCGGCGGGCCGTCGGCCGCGATGGCCGCGCTGTCCAAGTCCACCGACGTCGACTGGCGGCTGGCCCCCTTCGACCTGGCCAGCTCGCGGGCGCACGCCCGGGTGCTGCACCGTGCCGGCCTGCTGGACGCCGACGAGCTCGAGCAGATGGTCGGTGCGCTCACCGAGCTGTCCGCCGAGGTCGCGATGGGCACCTTCACCGCCATCGAGGCCGACGAGGACGTGCACGAGGCCCTCGAGCGCGGGCTGACCGCCAAGCTCGGCACCCTGGGCGGCAAGCTGCGGGCCGGCCGGTCGCGCAACGACCAGGTCGCCACCGACCTGCGGCTGTACCTGCGGCACCACGTCCGGGCCCTCGTCGGCGACGTCGCCGACCTGGAGGAGGCCCTGGTCGGGCTGGCCGAGCGCTACCGCACCGTCGCGGCCCCCGGCATGACCCACCTGCAGCACGCGCAGCCGGTGCTGATCAGCCACCAGCTGCTGGCCCACGCGCACTCCTTCGCCCGCGACGTCGACCGCCTGCTCGACTGGGACCGCCGGACCGCGGTCAGCCCGCTGGGCGCCGGCGCGCTGGCCGGCTCCTCGCTGCGGCTGGACCCCGACGCCGTCGCCGCCGAGCTGGGCTTCGACCGGGCCGCCGACAACTCGATCGACGCGGTCAGCGACCGCGACTTCGCGGCGGAGTTCTGCTTCGCCGCGGCGCTGCTCGGCGTCCACCTGTCCCGGCTGGGGGAGGAGGTCGTGCTCTGGACGTCGACCGAGTTCGGCTGGGCCCGCCTGGACGACGCCTGGGCCACCGGGTCCTCGATCATGCCGCAGAAGAAGAACCCCGACATCGCCGAGCTGGCCCGCGGCAAGGCCGGCCGGTTCGTCGGCAACCTGACCGGGCTGCTGACCATGCTCAAGGGCCTGCCGCTGGCCTACGACCGGGACCTGCAGGAGGACAAGGAGCCGGTCTTCGACGGGGTCGAGCAGCTCGCCCTCCTGCTGCCGGCCGTCACCGGCATGGTCGCCACACTCACCCTGCGCCCGGAGGTGCTCGAGGCCGCGGCCCCGCAGGGCTTCGCGCTGGCCACCGACGTGGCCGAGTGGCTGGTGTCGGCCGGGGTGCCGTTCCGGTCCGCCCACGAGATCAGCGGCGCGATGGTCGCCCGCTGCGAGTCCCTGGGCGTCGAGCTCGACGAGCTCACCGACGACCAGCTGGCCGAGGTCTCCGAGCACCTGACCCCCGACGTCCGCACCGTGCTGTCGGTGCCCGGCGCGCTGGCCGCGCGCAAGGCCCGTGGCGGGACGGCGCCCGAGCGGGTCGCCGAGCAGCTGACCGCGCTCACCGCGCTGGTGGGGGAGCACCGGACCTGGGCCGGCGCCTCACCGGTGGCCCCCGCCCTCTGAGGCACCCCGTGACCGACGTCCAGCGGCCGGGCGAGCTCCTCACCCCCGAGGACCTGCTCGGCCCGCTGGACGTCGTCGCGCCGTCCCTGCTGGGCTGCTGGGTGGTGACCGACCGGCCCGAGGGCACGGTCGCCGTCCGGCTGACCGAGGTGGAGGCGTACTCCGGTGCCGGGGACGACCCGGCGGCGCACTCGCACCGCGGTCCGACGCCGCGGTCAGCGGTGATGTTCGGACCGCCCGGGCACCTGTACGTCTACTTCAGCTACGGCGTGCACTGGTGTGCCAACGTCGTGGTCGGTCCCGAGGGCCAGGGGTCGGCGGTGCTGCTGCGGGCCGGTGAGGTCGTGGTGGGCGAGTCGGTGGCGCGGGCCCGTCGGCCGGCCTCGGCCCGGCCGCGCGACCTGGCCCGGGGACCCGCCCGGTTGACCTCGGCCCTCGCGATCGGGCCCGACGACCGGGACCGGTACCTGCTGACGGCGTCGTCCCCGGTCCGGTTGCACCGGGGCGATGCACCCGCCGCGGTCACCGCCGGCCCCCGGGTCGGCATCACCCAGGCCGCCGACCTGCCGTGGCGGTTCACCGAGACCGGGGCGCCCACGGTGAGCCCGTTCCGCGCAGGGGTGCGGCGCCGGTCCCGGGCCGCCGGGCAGGATGGACCACCGTGACCAGTAGTGCTGACGTCGTCGACGACCTCCACCGCCGCGGGCTCATCGCCCAGAGCACCGACGAGGGCGAGCTGCGCGCGGCGCTCGCCGCCGGTCCGGTCACCTACTACTGCGGGTTCGACCCGACCGCCCGCTCGCTGCACGTCGGCCACCTGATCCAGTTCATGGTGCTGCGGGCCCTGCAGCGCGCCGGCCACCAGCCGATCGTGCTGGTCGGCGGGGCCACCGGGTTGATCGGGGACCCACGTCCCTCGGCCGAGCGGACGCTGAACTCCCCGGAGCTGGTCGCCGAGTGGGTGGAGCGGATCCGGTCGCGGGTCGCCCCGTTCCTCGACCTGCCGGCGGCCGAGCAGGGCCTGTCCGCGCCGATCTACGTCAACAACCTGGAGTGGACGGCGCCGCTGTCGGCCATCGACTTCCTGCGCGAGCTGGGCAAGAACTTCCGGGTGAACCGGATGCTGGCCAAGGAGGCGGTCTCCGCGCGGCTCAACAGCGACGCCGGGATCAGCTACACCGAGTTCAGCTACCAGATCCTGCAGGCCAACGACTTCAAGGAGCTGCACGAGCGGCACGGCTGCACGTTGCAGACCGGGGGGTCCGACCAGTGGGGGAACATCACCGCCGGCACCGACCTGGTCCGCCGCACCCACGGGGTGTCGGTGCACGCCCTCGGCACACCACTGATCACCCGAGCCGACGGCACGAAGATCGGCAAGACGGAAGGGGCGACCGTCTGGCTGGACCCCGAGCTCACCAGCCCCTACGCGTTCTTCCAGTACTGGCTGGGCATCGACGACGTCGACGCGCGGGCCTGGCTGCCGCTGTTCTCCGAGCGGCCCGCCGACGAGGTCGCCGCCCTGGTGCAGGCATCGGTCGACCGGCCCCAGGGCCGGGAGGCCCAGCGAGCCCTGGCCGAGGACCTCACCCGGTTGGTGCACGGGGAGGCGGAGCTGCACCAGGCCGAGGCCGCCGGCCGGGCCCTGTTCGGCCGGGACGACCTCACCGCCCTGGGGGAGTCGACCCTGACGGCGTCGCTCGGCGAGGCCGGTGCCGTCGAGCTGTCCGACGACGACTTGGTCGACGGGGCACTGCCCACGGTGGCCGCCCTGCTGCAGCGCACCGGGTTGGCCACGTCGCTGTCGGACGCCCGGCGGACGGTGAAGGAGGGCGGCGCCTACCTGAACAACGAGCGGGTCACCGACGCGGAGGCCGCGCCCGACCCGGCCGGCCAGCTCGCCGGCGGATGGCTCGTGCTGCGGCGCGGCAAGCGGAACATCGCCGGCGTGCGCCTACCGCGCTGACCCCTGACCTGCGCGGACGCCGTCGGTGAACGGCGTGTGACACGGGTGTGACGGGAGCGTGGCGGGCGTCACCCCAGGAGCCGTTTGACACGGGGGGCCCAGCCACGTAACTTTCTCTCTGCGCCGGGGACGACCGCGAGGCCGGGCCCGAAGCGCCGAGATGGACAATCTGCTGGGAAGCAAAGGCCGCGAGGCTGGAGTTCCTGCGCGTCCGCTCCTTGAGAACTCAACAGCGTGCCGAAAGTCAGTGCCATATGTTT
>NZ_JBAPLV010000004.1:0-205351 GCF_037083865.1 Klenkia terrae
AAACATATGGCACTGACTTTCGGCACGCTGTTGAGTTCTCAAGGAGCGGACGCGCGTTCAACCCGACCCGGAGGCCTTCGTGAACGGCTTGGTTTGTCCTGCTCGGCGCTTCAGGTCCGGCCTCTCGGTCGTTCCCGGCGCAAAGAGAAAGTTACGCCATGGGGTGGGGGTCGTCAAACCCGGGGGGTCCCCGATGTGGCCCGCAGGGGTCGGCGCGGTGGGCCGCGGAGGACAAACCGCAGGTCAACCAGGTTCCGATCCGGACCCGTCTACGACGCAGGTCACGTGTCCGCGGTGTGTCGCGGGGGTGTCGGGCCGGGTTCGACCCGGTCCCCCGCCCCCGCGGACGGGGTCAGAGACCGAGCAGGGAGTCGATCCCGATGGTCAGGCCGGGCCGGCGCTGGATCTCGCGCACGGCCAGCAGCACCCCGGGCATGAAGGACGCCCGGTCGTAGGAGTCGTGGCGCATCGTCAGCGTCTCGCCCTGGGTACCGAGCAGCACCTCCTGGTGCGCGACCAACCCCGCGAGCCGGACCGCGTGCACCGGCACGCCGTCGACCAGTGCCCCGCGGGCCCCCGGCAGCGAGGCCTCCGCCTGGGTGGCGTCCGGGGCGGGCCCGAGCCCGGCCGCGCGACGGGCCTCGCCGATCAGCTGCGCGGTCCGGGTCGCGGTGCCCGACGGGGCGTCCACCTTGCCCGGGTGGTGGAGCTCGACCAGCTCGACGGAGGAGAAGAAGCGGGACGCCTCGGCGGCGAACTTCATCAGCAGGACGGCACCGATGCCGAAGTTCGGCGCGATCAGGACGCCGAGGTCCGGCTTGGGCGCCAGCCACTCCCGGACGGTGGCGATCTTGGCCTCGTCGAACCCGCTGGTGCCCACCACGCAGTGGATGCCCTGGTCGATGCAGAACCTGATGTTCTCCATCACCGACTCCGGGCGGGTGAAGTCGACCGCGACCTGCGCGCCGCCGTCGGCGACGTTGAACAGCCACTCGCTGCCCTCCACCATGGCCACGAGCTCGAGGTCCTCGGCCTCGTTGACCGCCTTGCAGACCTCCACCCCCATGCGACCGCGGGCCCCGAGGACGGCGACCGACGTGAGCGGGGCCTCAGGGGCAGGGGTGGTGGGGCTGCTGGTGGTCATGTCGGCACTCTCACCAACCCCGGACGCCGATGCAACCCCGGGCCGGTCAGGGACGCGGCCGGACCTGTTCCGCGAGCCGCCAGAGGGCCAGCCCGACCAGGACGCCGACGACGTCGGCCAGCAGGTCCCCCAGCGAGGCGTCCCGCTGCACTAGGTCGGTGCCCTGCACCACCTCGCTGACGGCGCCGTAGAGCACCACCAGCCCGGCGGTGACCGCCTGACCCACCCCGGCCCAGCGGGCGGTGAACGCCAGCGCGGCGAACAGGGCCGCGTGGACGACCTTGTCGATGCCGTAGGGGCTGGGCGGGACGTCGCCGGGCGGGGCGAAGAGGACGGCGAGCGACACCAGCACCGTCACCACGAACGCGCCGCGGGCCAGTGCGCCGTGCTCGCCGAACCACTCCCTCATGCCGACAGCCGCTCCAGGTCCTTGTCCCGGTACGGCCCGACCACGGCCAGCGCCGTCGGCCGGGTGAACAGGTCGGCCGCGACCGCCCGCACCGCGTCCGCACCGACGGCGTCCAACCGGGCGAGCACCTCGGTGACCGGCAGGTACTCCCCGTAGGACAGCTCGCTCTTGCCCAGCCGGCTCATCCGGGACCCGGTGTCCTCCAGACCGAGCACCAGGCCGCCCTTGAGCTGGCCGATGCCGCGGGCCACCTCGTCGTCGGTGATGCCGTGCGCGGCGACCTCACCCAGGGACTCCCGGATCAGCCGCAGCACCTCGGGCACCCGCTTGGGCGCGCAGCCTGCGTAGACGGAGAAGACCCCGGTCCCGGCGTAGTGCGTGAGGGCGGAGCCCACGCTGTAGACCAGGCCCCGCTTCTCGCGGATCTCCTGGAACAGCCGGGAGCTCATCCCCCCGCCGACGGCGGCGTCCAGCACCGCTGCGGCGTAGCGCGCGTCGTCCAGCCGCCCCATGCCCACCGAGCCCAGCAGCAGGTGCGTCTGCTCGGTGCGGCGGTGGATCAGGCCGGTGCGCCGGGCCGGCGCGGTGGACACCCCGTCGTCCCCGGTGCGCAGCGGGTCCGGGCGGGTGTCGCCGGACAGCCGCTCGCCGAACGCCTGCCGGACCAGCTCCAGGACCTCGCGGTGGTCGACCCGGCCGGCGGCGGCCACCACGATCGAGGGGGCGGCGTACCGGCCGCGGTACCAGCCGTCGACGTCCTCGCGGGTCAGGGACTCGATGGACCCGACCGTGCCCAGCACCGACCGGCCCAGCGGGGTGTCGCCGAAGAGCGTCTCGGCGAACAGGTCGTGGACGGCGTCGGCGGGCTCGTCGTCGCGCATGGCGATCTCCTCGAGCACCACCGTGCGCTCGGACTCCAGGTCCGGGGCGGTGTTGAGCGCATCGGTGACCAGGTCACCGAGCAGGGTCACCGCCAACGGCAGGTCGCTGGCGAGCACGTTGGCGTAGTAGCAGGTGTGCTCCTTGGCGGTGAAGGCGTTCATCTCACCGCCGACGGCGTCCATCGCCGTGGCGATCTCCAGCGCCGTGCGCGACCGGGTGCCCTTGAACAGCAGGTGCTCCAGGAAGTGCGAGGACCCGGCCAGCACCGGCGTCTCGTCCCGGGAGCCGACACCGACCCAGATGCCCACGGTGGCCGACAGGACACCGGGCATCAGCTCGGTGATGACCCGCAGCCCACCGGGCAGCTCGGTGCGCTCGACGCGACCGCCGAACTCGTCGACGTCGAGGACCTCCGTGTGCCCGACGACCACCGGGGTGGGCGCGGCCGCAGCCGCACCCACCCCGGCGCCGTCCAGGCTGGTGTCAGCCGTGGTCACTCACCCGCAGGGGCGTCGGCGGCCTCGGCCGGCGCCTCCGCGGAGGCACCGCCCTCGACGACCGGGACCAGGCTGATCTTGCCGCGGGCGTCGATGTCGGTGATCTCGACCTGCAGCTTGTCGCCGACGTTCGCGACGTCCTCGACCTTGGCGATCCGCTTGCCGTTGCCCAGCTTGCTGATGTGCACCAGGCCGTCGCGGCCGGGCAGCAGGGAGACGAAGGCACCGAAGGCGGTGGTCTTGACGACCGTGCCCAGGAACCGCTCGCCGACCTTGGGCAGCGTCGGGTTGGCGATGGCGTTGATCCGGTCGACCGCGGCCTGGGCGGACGGGCCGTCGGAGGCGCCGACGTAGATCGTGCCGTCGTCCTCGATGGTGATGTCCGCGCCGGTCTCGTCCTGGATCGCGTTGATCATCTGGCCCTTGGGCCCGATCACCGCACCGATCTTGTCGACGGGGATGCGCACCGTGGTCACCCGGGGGGCGAACGGGCTCATCTCGTCGGGACCGTCGATCGCCTCGAGCATGACGTCAAGGATGTGCAGCCGGGCCGCGCGGGCCTGGGTCAGCGCACCAGCGAGGACGTCGGAGGGGATGCCGTCGAGCTTGGTGTCCAGCTGCAGCGCCGTCACGAAGTCCTTGGTGCCGGCGACCTTGAAGTCCATGTCCCCGAAGGCGTCCTCGGCGCCGAGGATGTCGGTGAGCGCGACGTACTGCGTCTGCCCGTCGACCTCGTCGGAGACCAGACCCATGGCGATGCCGGCGACCGGGGCGCGCAGCGGCACGCCGGCGTTGAGCAGCGACAGGGTGGAGGCGCAGACCGAGCCCATCGACGTCGAGCCGTTGGAGCCCAGCGCCTCGGAGACCTGGCGGATGGCGTAGGGGAACGCCTCGCGGTCGGGCAGCACCGGCAGCAGCGCCCGCTCGGCGAGGGCACCGTGGCCGATCTCGCGACGCTTGGGCGAACCCACGCGGCCGGTCTCGCCGGTGGAGTACGGCGGGAAGTTGTAGTTGTGCATGTAGCGCTTGCGGGTCACCGGGTTCAGCGTGTCCAGCTGCTGCTCCATGCGGAGCATGTTCAGCGTGGTGACACCCATGATCTGGGTCTCGCCGCGCTCGAACAGCGCCGAGCCGTGCACCCGCGGGAGCACCTCGACCTCGGCCGACAGCGGCCGGATGTCGGTGACGCCGCGGCCGTCGATGCGGACCTTGTCGCGCAGGATGCGCTGGCGCACGACCTTCTTGGTCACCGCGCGGAAGGCACCGGAGACCTCCTTCTCGCGACCCTCGAACTGGTCGGCCAGCGCGGCCTTGACCTCGTCCTTGAGCGCGTCGGTGGCGTCCTCGCGCTCGGCCTTGCCCGGGATGGCCTGGGCAGCGGTGAGCTTCTCGGTGGCCTGGGCCTCGACCGCGGCGTAGACGTCGTCCTGGTAGTCCAGGAAGCGGGGGAAGTGCGCCTCGGGCTTGGCGGCCTTGCCGGCCAGCGCGGACTGGGCGTCGCACAGCGCCTTGATGAACGGCTTGGCGGCCTCGAGGCCCTGGGAGACGACCTCCTCGGTCGGGGCGGTGGCCCCACCGGCGACCAGGTCGATGGTCTTCTCGGTGGCCTCGGCCTCGACCATCATGATCGCGACGTCGCCATCGGGCAGCACGCGGCCGGCCACGACCATGTCGAAGACGGCGTCCTCGAGCTCGGTGTGGGTCGGGAAGCCCACCCACTGGCCGTTGATCAGCGCGACGCGGGTGGCGCCGACCGGGCCGGAGAAGGGCAGGCCCGACAGCTGGGTGGACGCCGAGGCGCCGTTGATCGCCAGCACGTCGTACAGGTGGTCGGGGTCCAGGCTCAGCACGGTGATGACGACCTGTACCTCGTTGCGCAGGCCCTTGGCGAAGGTCGGGCGCAGCGGGCGGTCGATCAGCCGGCAGGTGAGGATGGCGTCCTCGGACGGGCGGCCCTCGCGGCGGAAGAACGAACCGGGGATCTTCCCGATCGCGTACATCCGCTCCTCGACGTCCACCGTCAGCGGGAAGAAGTCGAAGTGGTCCTTGGGCTGGCGGCCGGCCGTGGTGGCCGACAGCAGCGTGGTGTCGCCCATGGTGGCGACGACGGAGCCGGCGGCCTGCTTGGCCAGCCGGCCGGTCTCGAAGGTGACGGTGCGGGACCCGTAGGACCCGTTGTCGATCACGGCGGAGGCGGTGAAGACGCCGTCCTCGTCGTAGTCGACGACGTCGGTGGTGGGTGCGGACATCGTGTCCTCTTCCTGCGCCGCATGCGGCGGCGCCCTCTTGGTTCGGCGGCGGTGCACCGGGTGGTCCCTGGGACCGGTCTTCGATCGAAGCCCTCGGGCTGCGGGGCGTGCGCCTGCCGCATCCCGGGGGCCACCACCGAGGACCGGGCCGTGCGCCGGGGTGGCGCGACCAGGGCCGGGCGTGGCCGCCTGGGCCCGTGCGACGGGTGCCGCACGAGTGAGGGGACCGACTCCGCGGTGCGGAGCGGTCCCCTCGACTGGCTAGCGGCGCAGGCCGAGCCGCTCGATGAGCGAGCGGTACCGGCTGATGTCGGTCTTCGCCAGGTAGTTCAGCAGCCGGCGACGCCGGCCCACCAGCAGGAGCAGGCCCCGCCGGCTGTGGTGGTCGTGCTTGTGCATCTTGAGGTGCTCGGTCAGGTCGCTGATCCGTCGGGTCAGCATCGCGACCTGCACCTCGGGGGAACCGGTGTCGCTCTCGACCGTGGCGTACTCGGTCATGATCTGCTTCTTCGTCGCGCTGTCGAGCGCCATGTGGTGCCTCCTGGGCAGGTCACGTGTGGCCCCCGGTCGGTGTCACGGGGGCAGCATGCACACGCGTCGGTCTCCCGACGCTCCCACCAGGTTACACGGTGCTGATGGTCGTCCTGCGGACTCCGACCGCGGCCAGGTGCCGTCCCGACCTCCGACGAGCCCCCCTGCCGATCCTTGCGGGACCCTCCGGGCCCCACTCGTCACGGCACCTGCAGGACGACCCGCGCCTGGACCACGTCCTGGTCCATCTGCTCGATGAGGGCCTCGACGCCCCGGTAGGCGACCATCGGGCGCAGGCGCTCGACGAACTCGACGCCGACGTGCTCGCCGTAGAGGTCGCCCGACCAGTCGAGCAGGAAGGCCTCCACGGTGCGCCGGGTGCCCTGGAAGGTCGGGTTCGTGCCCACCGAGATGGCGGCGGGGAAGCTCTCGCCGCTGCGGCCGTGCGGGTCCTGCAGCACCAACCGGCCGGCGTAGACGCCGTCGGCGGGGACGGCGGTGAACTTCGGCGACTCGACGTTGGCCGTGGGGTAGCCGAGCTCGCGCCCGCGCCGGTCCCCGCGGACGACGACGCCGTCCACCCGGTGCGGGCGGCCCAGGGCACGGGCGGCCGAGCGCATGTCACCGGCGGAGACGCACGCGCGGATGTAGGTCGAGGAGATGGTGACCTCGCCGTCGTCGGCCACGTCGGTGGCGCTGGCGGTCTGCAGCCCGAGCCCCTCGACGGCGAAGCCGAACCGGCGGCCCTCCCGGGTCAGGGAGGCGACGTCACCGGCGGCGAGGTGGCCGTAGGTGAAGTTCTCCCCCACCACCACCGCGGCCGCGTGCAGGTGCTCGACCAGCACGGTGTGCGTGAAGCCCTCCGGGGACAGCCGGCTGAACTCCGGGGTGAACGGCAGCACGCACATGGCATCGACGCCCAGGTCGGCGACCAGCTCGGCCTTGCGGTCCGGCGAGGTGAGGATGGCCGGGTGCGAGCCGGGGCGGACCACCTCGGCCGGGTGCGGGTCGAAGGTCAGCAGCAGGGCCGGTCGACCCAGCCCCCGCGCCTTCGCGACCGCCGCGGCCACCAGCTGCTGGTGCCCCAGGTGGACGCCGTCGTACATGCCGACGGTGACCACCGTGCGACCCAGGTCGGCCGGGGTGGCCTCCAGCCCGCGCCATCTCTGCACCGGTTCAGCCCGCGGTGACGGTGTGCCGCCAGCCGTGGTCGTCGGCGACCCGGCCGTGCTGGATGTCCAGCAGCCGCTCGCGCAGCGCCATCGTCAGCGTGCCGGGGGTGCCGTCGCCCACGGTGAAGTCGCCGGTGCGGGCCTTGACCTCGCCGACCGGGGTGATGACCGCCGCGGTGCCGCAGGCGAAGGTCTCGGTGACCGTGCCGTCGGCGACGCCGGCCCGCCACTCCTCGACGGTGAACCGGCGCTCGGTCACCCGGTGGCCCATCTCGCGGGCCACGGTGATCAGCGAGTCGCGGGTGATGCCGGGCAGCAGGGTGCCGGTGAGCTCGGGGGTGACCAGCTCGGCGTCGGCGCCGGTGCCGAGGACGAAGAACAGGTTCATCCCGCCCATCTCCTCGACGTACTTCTTCTCCGTCGCGTCCAGCCAGACGACCTGGTCGCAGCCGGCCGCGATGGCCTGCTCCTGGGCCAGCAGGCTGGCGGCGTAGTTGCCGGCGCACTTGACGTCGCCGGTGCCGCCGGGGGCGGCGCGGATGTAGTCCTCGGAGAGGTAGACCGACACCGGCTGCACGCCGCGGGGGAAGTAGGCCCCGGCCGGGCTGGCGATGACGACGAAGAGGTACTCCGCCGCCGGCCGCACGCCCAGGAAGGGCTCGACCGCCAGCTGGTAGGGCCGGATGTAGAGGGTCTGGTCCGGGCCGGTGGGGACCCAGTCGCGGTCGGCGTCGACCAGGGCGTCGACGGCGGACAGGAAGCCCTCGGCCGGGACCGGCGGCATGGCCATGCGGACCGCGCCGCGGGCCATCCGCGCGGCGTTCTGCTCCGGCCGGAAGATCGAGACCGAGCCGTCGGGCTGGGCGTAGGCCTTCAGCCCCTCGAAGATCGACTGCGCGTAGTGCAGCGCGGCGGTGCTCGGGTCCAGCTGCAGCGGCGCGTAGCCGGTCAGCTTCGCCTCGGTCCAGCCCCGACCGGCGACGTACCGCGCGACCACCATGTGGTCGGTGAACACCTTGCCGAAGCCCGGGTCGGCCAGCAGCTGCTGGCGCTCGGCGGCCGGGCGCGGGGTGGCCTGCTCCACCACCACCGGCACGCCCTCGGCGAAGGTGCGCGAGGAGGTACGGCTGGGGCTGAGCATGTCGGTCATGGCTCCCACTTCGGATCGGGACGACGCCGGGCACGTGCCCGGCGACCCGAGACTAGCCCCGGTCCCCCGGCCCGGCCGCGACGGCGGAGCTGCACTGCCGGGCTGCCCGGCGTCCTAGGCTCGGTGCATGTCACCCGCGGACACACCATGGACGTCGACCCGCGTGCGGCGGATCCGGGTCCGCCTGCACGGGCACGACCTGCACGCCCGGATCGGCGGCGTGGACGGCCCCGTGCTCCTGCTGGTGCACGGCCTGCTCGGGTCCGGGGCCAGCTTCGGTCCCGCGCTGGGCGAGCTGGCCCGCACGCACCGGGTGGTCGCCCCGGACCTGCTGGGCCACGGGCAGTCGGAGAAGCCGGCCGGGGACTACAGCCTGGGCTCGTTCGCCACCCAGGCGCGCGACCTGCTCACCGTGCTGGGCGCCGAGGCCGCCACCGTGGTGGGGCACAGCCTGGGCGGGGGCATCGCCCTGCAGTTCGCCCACCAGTTCCCCGCCCTGGTCGAGCGGCTGGTGCTGGTGGACTCCGGCGGCCTGGGCCGCGACGTCTCCCCCGCCCTCCGCGCCGTGACCCTGCCGGGCGCGGAGTGGGTGCTGCCCGCGGTGTTCAACCGCTGGACCCGCGCGGCGGGCCGGCAGGTGCTGGGCCCGCTGCAGCGCTTCACCCCGCCGGGCACCACCCAGGTGGTCACCGGGCTGGACACGCTCGCCGACGCGGACTCCCGCGCGGCCTTCGTGCACACCGCCCGCGCCGTCCTGGACGCCGGGGGCCAGCGGGTGAGCGCCGCCGACCGCCTCTACCTCGCCGAGGCCCTCCCGCTCCTGCTGGTCTGGGGCGGCTCGGACACCGTCATCCCGGTGCGGCACGCCCACGACCTGCACGCTCAGCTGCCCGGCAGCCGGCTGGAGGTCTTCGCCGGGGCCGGGCACTTCCCGCAGGTCGACGACCCGGCCCGGTTCGCCGCCGTCGTCGCCGACTTCGTGGCCACGACGGCCGACCAGGTGCTCACCCCCGCCGGGCGGGAGGAGCGCTGGGCGGCCGCCGTCCGGGGGGCGACCACGGTCCGGGACGTCGAACGGGACGTCGAACGGGCCGTCATGCCTTCGGCGACGCCTGGGTGACCACCTCGAAGGACCACACGCTGGACCCGGTGGCGGCCGGGGCCATCCCCGACCCGCCGCCGGAGTGGCCCCGGGCGAAGTCCTGCCCGTTCTGCCACGCCTCGAAGTCGGCCTCGCTGCGCCAGCGGGTGTAGACGAGGTAGGAGTCGGTGCCCTCCACCGGGCGGAGCAGCTCGAACCACTCGAACCCGTCGGAGGCCTCCACGGCCCCGGCCCGGTTGCTGAAGCGGTCCTCCAACCGCTCGCGGGCCTCGGCCGGCACGGTCAGCACGTTGATCTTCACGACGCTCATGCCTCCAGCCTGCCCCAGCCCCCGGGGGTCCGCAGCCCGTTCAGGCGGGGAAGCCGACCCCGACCCGGGCCGTCGTCCCGGCGTCCTCGACGAGGGCGACCAGCCGCCCGTCGGGGTCGACGGCCGCGTGCAGGCCGGGCGCCCCGGTCGCCGCGACCCGCTTGCCGTGGCCGAGGTCCACCGCCTCCGCGGCGGTCACCCGGCGCTCGGGGAAGACCGCGGTCGCGGCGGTGGTCAGCGGCACGAACCCGGTACCGCCGCCGGCCAGCAGCGCCGCGGCGGCCTCCTCGACCGGCCGGGCCACCGCCTCGTCGAGGGGACCCGACCGGGTGCGCCGCAGCGCCGTGAGGTGGCCGCCCACGCCCAGGGCGGCCCCGGCGTCCCGGGCGATGGCCCGGATGTAGGTGCCGGTGGAGCAGGTGACGTCGACGTCCACGTCGACCAGGTCCGCGGTCGGACGGCGGATCCCGTGCACGGCGAGGGCGTGCACGGTGACCGAGCGGGCGGCCAGCTCGAACTCCTCGCCGGCCCGCACCCGGTCGTAGGAGCGCACGCCGTCGACCTTCACCGCGCTGACCGAGGACGGCACCTGCTGCAGGGGCCCGGTCTGGGCGGCCAGCGCCGCGCGGACGTCGTCGTCGGCGAGGTGCGCGGCGGAGGTGGTCTCGAGCACCTCGCCCTCCCGGTCATCGGTGACCGTGGTCTGGCCGAACCGGACGGTGGCCGCGTAGCTCTTGTCGTTCCCCGACAGGTACCCCAGCAGCCGGGTCGCGGTGCCGACGCCCAGCACGAGGACGCCGGTGGCCATCGGGTCCAGCGTCCCGGCGTGGCCCACCTTGCGCACCGAGAGCACCCGCCGGGCGATCGCCACCACGTCGTGGGAGGTCATCCCCGGTTGCTTGTCCACGACCAGCAGGCCGGGCGGGACGTCGGCGTCGGGCTTCCTCGGGCTCACCGGACCACCGTCGCAGAGGTCCACCGGTGGCCGGACACCCGGGCCACCACCGCCACCAGCCGGAGCGCGACGAACAGGGTCAGCCCGCTCCACACCCCGGGCAGCCCCCAGCCCAGCGGGACCGACAGCAGCGACAGCGGGACGAAGCCGACCAGCGAGGAGCCGATGGTCACCGTTCGCAGGTAGGCCACGTCGCCGGCGCCCATGAGGACGCCGTCCAGCGCGAACACCACACCGGCCACCGGCTGCATCAGGGCCAGGAACCACCAGACGACCGCGGCCTGGGCCAGCACGGCCGGGTCGTCGGTGAACAGCGGGACCACCACCGGACGGGCCAGCAGCAGGGCCGCCGCCACGACCACCCCGGTGCCCAGCCCCCACCGGGCGACCCGCAGGGCAGCGCCGCGGGCCTCGTCCACCCGGCCGGCACCCAGCGCCTGGCCCACGAGGGTCTGCGCGGCGATCGCGTAGGCGTCCAGGACCAGGGCCAGGAAGAGCCACAGCTGCAGCGCGATCTGGTGGGCGCCGAGCTCCGCGGTGCTCGACCGGGCCACCACGGCGGCGGCCACCGCGAAGGCGCCCTGCAGGACGGCGGCGCGCAGCAGCAGGTCGCGGCCGATCGTCAGCTGGGCGAGGACCGCCGGCAGCCGGGGCCGCAGCGGGACGCCCTCGCGGCGCAGGGTGGCCAGGAAAAGGACGGCGGACACGGTCTGGCCGGCGACGTTGGCCACCGCCGAACCCTCCAGCCCCAGCCCGGCGGGGTAGACCAGCAGGGGGTTGAGCGCCAGGCTCACCAGGCTCCCGGCCACGACGAACCGGACCGGGCGGCGCAGCTCGGCGACCCCGCGCAGCCAACCGTTGCCGGCCAGGGCGACCAGCAGCATGGGCAGGCCGAGGACGGCGATCCGCAGCCACCCCTCGGCCGCCGACGCCACGGGTCCCGCCCCGCCGGCGAGCAGCCGGGTGAGCGGTCCGGCGGCGAGCTGGAAGCCCAGGACGCCCAGCAGGCCGAGGCCCAGGGCCAGCCAGGTGGCCTGCACGCCCTCGGCGACGGCGCCCGCCCGGTCCCCGGCGCCCGCCCGCCGGGCCGCGCGGGCCGTCGTCCCGTAGGCCAGAAAGTTCAGCAGCCCGACGACCGGGGCGAGCAGCCCACCGCCCACGGCCAGCCCGCCCAGCTGGACGGTGCCCAGGTGGCCGATGACCGCGGTGTCGACCAGCAGGTACAGCGGCTCGGCCGCCAGGACGACCAGCGCCGGCAGCGCCAGGGCGGGGACGGACCGGTCGCGGGGCCCGGAGGGCTCCCGACCGGGTCGTCCGAGCCGGCTCATGCCCGGTCGGGGACGGCCCCTGGCCGCGGGTGGAGGCCGGAGGCCGACATCAGGTGTCCCCGAATGGCGGCCATCGTCTCCTCGCGGCCGACGTGGGAGGTGAAGCCGGCGGCCATCCGGTGGCCGCCGCCGCCGAGCGCCTGCGCGATCGCGGACACGTCGGTGCCGCCCCGGGAGCGCAGCGAGACGTTCCAGCTGCCGTCGTCGTCGCCCTTGAGCACGCAGGCCACGTCGGCCTCCTGCGCCGAGCGCACCACGTCGACCAGGGCCTCCAGGTGGTCGGCGGCCAACCCGTGCCCGGCGGCCTCGGCAGCGGTCGCCCAGGTCCACACCAGGCCGGCGCCGGTGCCGGTCTCCAGCGCGGCCCGGCCGGCCGCCAGCGACAGCAGCGCCAGCCAGCCGAAGGGCGCGGTGTCGAACAACCGCTGGCTGATCCGGGCGTGGTCGATCCCGGTGCCCAGCAACCGGCCGGCCAGGGCGTGCGTACCCGGGGAGGTGTTGCCGAAGCGGAAGGACCCGGTGTCGGCCGCCAGCCCCGCGTACAGGCAGGTGGCGAGGTCGACGTCCAGGTCGACGCCGAGGCCGTCGAGCAGGTCCGCGACCAGGACGACGGTGGCCGCGGCGTCGGCGTCGATCAGCCGGACCGCGCCGAAGCCGGGGTTGGACGCGTGGTGGTCCACGACGAGGGACTGCGGGGCCGCGGCCAGCACCGGTCCGACCTCGCCGAGCCGGCGGAGGTCGGCGGCGTCCAGCCCGACCACGAGGTCAGGGGCGACGGGCAACGCGTCGGCGGGCACCAGGCGGTCGGCGCCGGGCAGCCACCCCAGCGAGGCGGGCAGCACGAACGGCCCCGGGAAGGTCGCGGTGACCCGGGCCCCGCGCCGGCGCAGCCCCTCGGCCAGCGCCAGCGTGCTGCCCAGGGCGTCGGCGTCGGGCTGCACGTGCGCCGACAGGACGACGACCGCGCCGTCGTCGGCGGCCCGGGACAGCAGGGCGACCGCGGCACCCAGGGCACCCTCGGGGGCCACCGGGATCAGCTGTCGGTCGGGCCGGACGAGGCGTGCGGGACCTCGTCGGGCTCCTCGCCGGGCGAGCCGCCGGCGACCGGGATGGGCGGGCCGCCGTCGGTGGGCTCGTCGGCGGCGATGGAGGCCGCGTTCGGGTCGGTGGCCGGGTCGGCGGAGCCGGCCTCGCCGTCCCGACCGCCCGCGGTGGGGTCACGCCGGTCCCCCGGCACGGTCCGACCACCCAGGGTCGAGCCCGGCTGGTCCTCCTGCGGGGTGTTCGGGTCGGGGTCGACCGCCTCGGTCACGGGGTGCTCCTCTGCCGGTGGGTGTCGAGCTCGTCGTCGGCCGGGACGCCGCCGTCGGCGGTGCCGTCGGTGACGTCGTCGGTGGTGCCCTCGGTGCCGTCGTCGTCCTCGTCGTCGAGGGCGGGCTTGCGGTACGGGTCGGCGTCGCCGGCGTAGGCGGCACCCTCCCGGGCCCGGGCCAGCTCCTCGTCGGCCCGGCGGGCCCGCTCGAGGGCCTCCTCGAGCTCGCGGGCGGTGTCCGGGACGACGTCGGCGATGAACTCCAGCGTGGGGACGAACTTGATGCCGGTCTGCTTGCCGACCGTGGAGCGCAGCACCCCCGTCGCGCTGGCCAGCGCCGCCGCGGAGTCGGCGACGGCCTCGGCGTCGCCGTACACGGTGTAGAACAGCGTGGCCTCGCGCAGGTCGCTGGTCACCCGCGAGTCGGTGATGGTGACCATCCCCAGCCGGGGGTCCTTGATCTGCATCTCGATCGTGGCGGAGACGATCTGGCGGATGCGCACCGCCAGCTTCCGTGCACGGGCCGCGTCGGCCATAGCGAGGACCTCTCAGGAATCGGTGTCGCTGATCAGTTGTCGGTGGGTGGCCAGCAGGGTCACCTCGGGCCGTTCGGCCAGCATCCGTTCGCACGCGTCCAGGACGTCGGTCACCTGCCTGGCCTCGCCGGCCACGGTGGCGACCCCGACCTGCACGCGGCGGTGCAGGTCTTGGTCGCCGACCTCCGCCGCCGCGACGGCGAAGCGGCGCCGCAGCTCGGCCACGATCGGCTTCACCACGGCGCGCTTGCCCTTCAGCGAGTGCACGTCACCGAGCAGCAGGTCAGCGGTCAGCGAACCGGTGAACAACCGAACCTCCCGGTGGACGTGCGGGAGGGACCCCGCTGCCCGGAGGCAGCGGGGTCCCGTCCGTCAGGCGCGGGGCTTCTCGCGCAGCTCGAACGTCTCGATGACGTCCTCGGGCTTGATGTCGTTGAACGACCCCAGCCCGATGCCGCACTCGTAGCCCTCGCGGACCTCGGTCGCGTCGTCCTTGAAGCGGCGGAGCGAGTCGACCGACAGGTTGTCGGCGACGACCGCACCGTCGCGGATGAGCCGGGCCTTGCTGTTGCGCACGATCGTGCCGCTGCGCACCAGCGAACCCGCGACGTTGCCGATCTTGGGCACCCGGAAGACCTCGCGGACCTCCGCGCGGCCCAGCTGGACCTCTTCGTAGATCGGCTTGAGCATGCCCTTGAGCGCGGCCTCGATCTCCTCGATGGCCTGGTAGATGACCGAGTAGTACCGGACGTCCACGCCTTCGCGGTTGGCGAGCTCGGTGGCCTGGCCCTCGGCCCGGACGTTGAAGCCCAGGACGATGACGTCGTCGGCCAGCGCCAGGTCGATGTCGCTCTTGGTGATCCCGCCGACGCCGCGGTGGATGACCCGCAGCGACAGGTCGTCGTCGACCTCGATCTTCATGAGCGCCTCTTCCAGCGCCTCGACGGTGCCGGAGTTGTCGCCCTTGATGATCAGGTTGAGCTCGCGGCTCTCCTTGAGGGCTGCGTCCAGGTCCTCGAGGCTGATCCGCTTGCGCGCCGAGGCGTTCTGCGCGTTGCGGATCCGGGCCTGGCGGCGGTCGGCGATCTGCCGGGCCGTGCGGTCCTCCTCGACGACGAGGAACGTGTCGCCGGCGCGGGGCACCGAGGTGAGACCCACGACCTGCACGGGGCGGGCCGGCAGGGCCTCCTTCAGCTTGTTGCCGTGCTCGTCGAGCAGCGACCGGACGCGACCGTAGGCGTCGCCGGCCACGATCGAGTCGCCGACGCGGAGCGTGCCGCGCTGGACCAGGACCGTGGCGACGGGGCCCCGACCCTTGTCCAGCTTGCCCTCGATGACGACGCCCTGCGGGTCCTGCTCGGTGTTCGCGCGCAGGTCCAGCGACGCATCGGCGGTCAGCAGCACCGCGGCCTCGAGGTCCTCCAGGCCGGTGCGCGCCGTCGCCGAGACGTCGACAAACATCGTCTCGCCGCCGTACTCCTCGGCGACCAGGCCGTACTCGGTGAGCTGCTGGCGGATCTTGGCGGGGTTGGCCCCCTCCTTGTCCACCTTGTTCACCGCGACCACGATCGGCACCTGGGCGGCCTGGGCGTGGTTGAGCGCCTCGACCGTCTGGGGCATGACGCCGTCGTCGGCGGCCACGACCAGCACCACGATGTCGGTCACCTTGGCGCCACGGGCACGCATCGCGGTGAACGACTCGTGACCCGGGGTGTCGATGAAGGTGATCGGCCGCTCGACGCCGTCCAGCTCGGTGACGATCTGGTAGGCGCCGATGTGCTGGGTGATGCCACCGGCCTCCTTCGCCACGACGTTCGTGTTGCGGAGGGCGTCCAGCAGCTTGGTCTTGCCGTGGTCGACGTGACCCATGACCGTGACGACCGGCGGACGCCAGTCCCAGTCGGTCTCGTCGCCCTCCTCGTCGCCGAAGGTGAGGTCGAAGGTCTCGAGGAGCTCGCGGTCCTCGTCCTCGGGGCTCACGACCTGGATGACCCAGTCGATCTCGGCACCGAGGAGCTGGAGCGTGTCCTCGTTCACCGACTGCGTGGCGGTGACCATCTCGCCCAGGTGGAACAGGGCGGTCACCAGCGCGGCCGGCTGCGCGTCGATCCGCTCGGCGAGGTCGGTCAGCGAGGCACCGCGGGGCAGCCGGACGGTCTGCCCGTTGCCGCGGGGCAGGCTGACGCCACCCATCGAGGGCGCCGACATGGAGTCGAACTCCTGACGCCGCTGCTTCTTGCTCTTGCGCCCGCGGACGGGTCCGCGACCACCGGGACGCCCGAAGGCACCCGCGGTACCGGCACCGGAGCCACCGCGACCACGGCCGCGACCGCCACCACCGGGACGGAAACCGCCCGCGGGAGCGCCGCCGCCACCGGGGGCACCGCCACCGCCACCGGGGCGGAAGCCGCCACCGGCACCGGGGGCACCCGGACGGCCACGGCCACCGGGGGCACCGGGACGACCGGCAGCCCGGCCGGGCATCATGCCCGGGCTGGGACGCTGCGGCATCATGCCCGGGTTGGGGCGCGGTCCACCGGGACCGGCAGCCGGACGCGGGCCACCGGGGCCCGACGGCGGACGGGGCCCACCGGCACCGGGGGCCGGACGGGGACCGCCCTGGCCCGGGGCACCCTGCGCGGGCGCGCTGCCGCCGGGGGCCTGACCGCCGGGGCGGCCGGGCGCGGCGGGACGCGGCGCACTGCTGAAGGGGTTGTTGCCCGGCCGCGGGGCCGGACGGGGGCCGGGCCGCGGAGCGGCACCGCCGGGGCGCGGGGCGCCCTGGCCGGGACCGGCCTGGGTGGGCGCCGAGCCGCCGGGGGCAGCCGGCCGGGGGGCACCCGGACGCGGAGCACCCTGGCCCGGCGCACCCTGGCCCGGACGGGTCTGGGTGGAGGGGGCCTGGGCAGCCGGAGCCTGGGCAGCCGGCGCCTGCGCGGCGGGTGCCTGGGCTGCGGGGGCCTGCGGGGCCGGGGCCTGCCGCGGGCCGGGCCGCGGGGCAGCACCCGGCGGGCGGCCCACCGGACGGGGTCCGGGGGCAGGGGTCGAGACAGCCGGAGCTGCGGGGGGCGCGGACTGCGCCGGCGCGGTCGGGGCACTGGCCGCCGGGGCCGCAGGCGCCGGGGCGGCCGGGCGCGGGGCGGGCCGGGGACCTGGGGTCGGCGTCGTGGACCCGTAGGCCTCGCGCAGACGGCGGGCCACGGGGGCCTCGACGGTGGACGATGCGGACTTCACGAACTCGCCCTGCTCCTTGAGCTTGGCGAGTACGGCCTTGCTGTCGACACCGAGCTCTTTAGCGAGCTCGTGTACGCGGGCTTTGCCTGGCACGGGTCTCCTCAGTGGTGAGGCCGGCGGCTAGCCCGCTCGACCTCGTCGTCAGTGGTACATGGTCATCGGTGCGACTTCACGGGTGGGTCATCCGAGGACGTCCTGCTCTCGACGAGCGGACCGGCCGGGTGCCGGTCCGACGGTTGGTGCTGTGCACTGCCGGTCCGCGCCGGGTCGACGTGGTCCTGCAGCGGTCCGGTCTCCAGCGGGGCGCTGACGCGCAGCGCCCGCGGGAAGGCCCGACGCCGATCCGCTGCGCGCAGGCACTCGGGGGTGGGGTGCACGGAGGCACCCCGTCCCGGGAGCCGCCGGGCGGGGTCCGGGGTGAGCCGGGAGTCCCGCACGACGACGCGCAGCAGTTCGGTGACCGGGGCGCGTCGTCGGCAGCCCACACAGGTGCGGACAGGGATCGGCGTCTCGGCCATCGACGAGTCTAGCGCGCCGACGGCCCGCGGTGTTCCGGCCGTCGGACGGGACCCCCGCGGGCGTCCCGCGGGCCGCCGCGCTGGGGGCCACCCCGACCGGGCAGGCCACCGGTCTCCCCCGCCGGCCGCGGGGCCGAGCGGAGCGGGGCCCGGCCGACGCCCGGGGACACGGTGTCCTCGGACTCGGGCTGGGCGTCGCTGCGGATGTCGATCCGGCAGCCGGTCAGGCGGGCGGCCAGGCGGGCGTTCTGGCCCTCCTTGCCGATGGCCAGCGACAGCTGGTAGTCCGGGACGACGACGCGCACCGCGCGGGCGGCCGGGTCGACCACCCGGGCGCTCGTCACCCGGGCCGGGGACAGCGCGGAGGCGACGAAGGTGGCCTCGTCGTCCGACCAGTCCACGATGTCGATCTTCTCGCCGTGCAGCTCGCTCATCACGTTGCGCACCCGCTGGCCCATCGGGCCGATGCAGGAGCCCTTCGCGTTCAGCCCGGGCACCGAGGTGCGGACGGCGATCTTCGAGCGGTGACCGGCCTCGCGGGCGACCGCCACGATCTCGACGCTGCCGTCGGCGATCTCGGGGACCTCGAGGGCGAACAGCTTGCGCACCAGGTTGGGGTGGCTGCGGGAGATGGTGACCTGCGGCCCGCGGAACGTGCGGGCGACCGACACGACGTAGGCCTTCAGCCGGCTGCCGTGCGGGTAGGTCTCGCCCGGGACCTGCTCGGTGGAGGGCAGGTTCGCCTCCACCTTGCCGATGTCCAGCAGGACGGTGCCCTCGCTGTTGCGGCGCTCGTGGGCCTGGACGACGCCGCCGACGATGTCGCCCTCCTTGCCGATGTACTCGCCGAAGGTCTTCTCGTGCTCGGCGTCGCGCAGCCGCTGCACGATGACCTGCTTGGCGGTGCTGGCCGCGATCCGGCCGAAGTCGGTGGGGGTGTCGTCCCACTCGTGCACGACCTCGCCGTCCTCGCCCAGCTCCTGGGCCAGCACGGCGACCTCGCCGCTCTTGCGGTCGATCTGCACGCGGACGTGCTTGGCGGCACCCTCGGCGTGCCGGTAGGCGGTGACCAGCGCGGTCTCGATCGCCTGCAGCACGGTGTCGGCCGGGATGCCCTTCTCGCGCTCGACCGCCTTGAGGGCGGTCACGTCGATGTTCACTGTCTCTCCTGGTCCTGGTCCTGGGCCGCGTCGGCGGCCCCGTCGTGCGCGTCGTCCTGCTCGTCTGTGCCGTCGTCCAGCTCGTCGACGTCGTCGGCGGTGAGCGGCTCGTCGTCGTCGTCCGCGGGTCCCTCGTGCACCAGGTGCTCGTCGCGGTGGCCGGCCGGGCGGTTGAACTCGACCTGCACCCGGCCCTCGCCGAGCTCGTCCCAGCCCAGCGTGCGGTCGCCGGCGGCCTTGCGGACCTGGCCCTTCTTGGCCCCGCCCTTCTCGACCGCCAGGGTCACGCCCTCGGCGTCGTCGACCGACACGACCCGGCCCAGCACCTCGGCGCCGCCGACGCTGGTGGTGACCAGCCGGCCGACGTTGCGCCGCCAGTGCCGGGGCAGGGTCAGCGGCCGGTCCACGCCGGGGCTGGTGACCTCCAGGACGTAGGGCGAGCGGCCCGGGTCGTCGTCCTGGACGTCGAGCACGTCGGACAGCGCGCGGCTGACCTCGGCGACGTCGTCCAGGCTCACGCCGCTGTCCCGGTCCACGACGACCCGCACCACCGACCGGGTGCCGGCGGCCCGGACGTCGAGGTCCTCGAGGTCGTAGCCGGCGGCGGTGACCACCGGGGTGAACCAGCCGGTGAGCCGCTGGGCGGCGACGGGACCGGAGCGGGAGCCGGACGTGGACACCGGGGGCCTCCTCGGGCGGGCTGGTGGCGGACCGGTGCGCGTCCCGGGCGGACCGGGGAGCGGGCACCGGACGCGGCGACGGTCGCGGGGAGCCGCGACGGAAGCCCCACGGTACCGCCCGCGGGCCCGCTCCCGGCCCGGCGGGCGTGCCCGGCCCCGGGGCTGCTGCCAGGATGTGCCCGATGTCCACCCGCCCCGTCCACCCGGCCGCCGCGGGCACGCTGTCCCGCCGGTCGCTGCTGGTCGCCGCCGGGGCCCTCCCGCTGCTGGCGGTGGTCGCCGGGTGCACCGACGCCCCGCCCGGCGCCGACGCCGTCACCCCGGCCCAGGTGGACCAGCTCGCCGAGCAGGTGGCGGTGCAGGAGCAGCTGGTGGCCGCCTACGCCACCGCGTTCACCGCGGCGCCGGACCTGGCGGCCGCGGCCACCGCGCTGGCCGACCAGGCGCAGGCCCAGCTCGACCGGCTGCGGGCGGCGGCCCCCTCGGTCACCGGGTCGGCGACCCCCTCGGGCGGGACGGCGCCGGCGGCGACGGGCGACCCCCGGGCGGACCTGCGCGCCCAGGTCGCCGCGGCGGCGCAGTCGCACGCCACCGCCTGCCTGGACTTCACCGGCGCCCGGGCGGCCCTGCTGGGCAGCATCGCCGCCGGGCTGCGCGGCCAGGACGGGCAGCTGGCATGACCTCCCCGTCCCCCTCCCCCGCGTCCACGTCCTCCTCCGACGACGGCGAGGCCGGGTCCGCCCGCGCCGAGACCGCCGCGCTGCAGGAGGCGCTGGCCGCCGAGCACGCCGCCGTCTGGGGCTACGGCACCGTCGGCGCGGCCCTGGCCGGTGCCGACCGCACCCCGGTCGTCGCGGCCGCCGAGTCCCACCGCGACCTGCGGGACCAGGTGGCCGCCGTGCTGACCGCACGGGGCGCCGACCCGGTGCCGACACAGGCGGCCTACCAGCTGCCGTTCCCGGTGCTGTCCGCCGTCGACGCCGCCCGGTTGGCGGTCACCCTGGAGGAGGGCACGACGTCGGCCTGGGTCTGGGTCCTGGACCAGGCCGCCGAGCGCTCCGTGCGCGAGACCGCCGTGGCCGCCGCCTGCGCCGCGGAGGTGCGCGCGGTGTCCTGGCGGCCGCAGGCCGGGGTCACCCCGGTGACGACGGCGACCCCGGGCCTGCCCGCGGCCTGAACCTGCGAGCCGGCTGTGCGGCCCCGATGATCGGCGGCATGGCCGAGCCCGAGACCGACCCCCTCGCCGCCCAGGAACCCGGACGCCGGTTCCCCACCGCCCGGGGTGCCCTGCCCCTGCCGGGGACCGCCGACCTGCCCGAGCCCCGGCCGCTGCGGAAGGTCCTGGGCCCCGGCGTCATCGGCGCGGGCATCGGGCTGGCGTCGGGTGAGTTCGTGCTCTACCCCTACATCGCCAGCGAGGTCGGGCTGTCGTTCCTGTGGGCGGCGTTCGTCGGGGTGACCCTGCAGCTGTTCATCAACATGGAGATCGAGCGGTACACCCTGGCCACCGGGGAGACGGCGCTGACCGGGTTCTCCCGGCTGTGGCGGCACTGGGGCCTGGTCTTCGGGCTGCTGACGATCCTGGCCAACCTGTGGCCCGGGTGGGCGACCAGCTCGGCCACGGTGCTGACCTACGCGGTCGGCGGCGGGGACGTCACCCTCATCGCCCTGCTGATGCTGGGCTCGATCGGGCTGGTGCTGACGCTGTCGCCGGTGGTCTACACCGCCGTGGAGCGGATCGAGTTCGTCAAGGTCGGCGCGGTGCTGGCGTTCATCGTGATCGCGTTCGTCGCCGTCGTGGGGGCCGACGACGTGGCCGAGACCCGCCGGGTCGTCACCGACTTCGGGTCGGTGCCCAGCCAGCTCGGCCTGGCGCTGGTGCTGGGCGCGCTGGCGTTCGCCGGCGGGGGCGGCGGGCAGAACCTGGTGCAGAGCAACTGGATCCGGGACAAGGGCTTCGGCATGGGTGCCCGGATCCCCCGCCTGGTCTCCCCCGTCACCGGCGAGGACCAGGCGAAGCCGTCCACGGGCTTCCTGTTCCCGGCCACGCCGGAGAACCTGCGGCGCTGGAAGGGCTGGTGGCGGGTCGCCAACACCGAGCAGATGGTCAGCTTCTGGTTCCTGACCTGGCTGACCATCTCGGCGACGTCGGTCATCGCCTACGCCACGGTGTTCGGCGCCGACACCCCCGGCAACGACATCAGCTTCCTGCAGACCGAGGGCCAGGTGCTCACCGACACCGTGGGCAGCTGGTTCGGCACGTTCTTCTGGTGGATCGGCGCGGTGTCGCTGTACGCGGCCGCCCTGGGCATCTGCGACTACACAGCCCGGCTGGTGGCCGACACCGTCAAGGTGACCTACCTGGCCGGGTCGCAGCGCTGGAGCGAGAGCCGGATCTACTCCACCGTCGTCTGGGGCCTGCTCGTCGTCGGCGCCGTGGTGCTGCTGTCCGGCTTCGACCAGCCGCTGGTGCTGCTGGTGATCAGCTCCGTGGTCGGCGGCTTCATGATGTTCGTCTACTCGATCCTGCTGATCCGCCTCAACCGGACCGCGCTGCCGAAGGCCATCCGGGTGCGCGGCTACCGCCTGGTCGTGATGGTCGTCGCGGTCCTGGTCTTCGGCGGCATCTCGGCGGTCATCATCGGCAACCAGGTGCTCAACCCCGGCGGTTAGCCCAGCCCGGCGAGGAAGGCGTCGGCCACCTGGACGGCGACGCTGCTGGACTGCCCGGCCTCCACCAGGACGGCGAAGGCGATGTCGCCCTGCGGCCCGCCGAGCTGGTAGCCGACGAACCAGCCGTGCGAGTCCGGCGGCGTGTTCGTGCCGAACTCGGCGGTGCCGGTCTTGCCGTAGACCTCGCCCTGCCCGGCCAGCCCGGTCGCCGTCCCGGAGAGCACCACCTGGCGCATCATCGGCCGCAGCTGGTCCAGCACCGCCTGGCCCGGGCCGGCCGGCGCGGCACCGGCCGGGTCGGCGCCGACCACCTCGACCGGCGCGGCCGGGGTGCCGCTGGCGATGCCCGCGGCCACCAGGGCCAGCTGCGCGGGGCTCATGAGCACCTCGCCCTGGCCGATGGCGTCGGCGGCCTTCGTCGTTCCCGTGCTGGTCGCCGGCACGCTGCCGGAGAAGATGCCGACCGGCAGCTGCCAGTCGGTGCCCACCCCGTAGCTCGCCGCCGCCGCGCTGAGCGCGTCGTCGGGCAGCGTCAGGCCCTGCTGGATGAAGGTGGTGTTGCACGACTGCGCGAAGGCCTCGGTGAACGGCACGGTGCCCAGGTCGAACTGGTCCTCGTTCTCGAACTCGCGCCCGTCGACGGTGGTGGTGCCCGGGCAGGCGACCGCGGTGTCGGGGGTGACCGCGCCGGCCTGCAGCAGGGCGGTCGCGGTGATCGTCTTCATGCTCGAGCCGGGCGGGAACTGCCCGCTCAGCGCGTTCGCCGGGTTGGCGGCCGCGTTCGAGCTCACCGCCAGGACCTCGCCGGTGCCCGGGCGCACCACCACGACGTGGGTGGCCAGGGACTGCCCGGCGACCGCGGCGTCGGCCGCGGACTGGATCGCCGGGACCAGCGGCACCTGCACCGGCGTGCCGGGCACCGGGTCGACCGAGCCCACGACCGTGCCGGTGTCGCCGGTGCTGGTGTCCAGGCTGATCACGGACACCGTGAAGCCGGCGGTGCCGGTGAGCTGCTCCTGGTAGGCGCGCTGCAGCCCGGACAGGCCCAGGGAGTCCCCGGCGGCGTAGAGCGGCTGGCCGTCCTCGCCGGGGGTCTCCTCGATCGCCTCGGCGGTGGCGTCGCCGACCCGGCCCAGCAGGGCGGCGCCGAACTGCGCGGTGGGGGCCAGCACGCGGGTGGAGGTCGGGAAGACCGCCCCGGGCAGGTCGAACACCTGGGCCCGGATGGCCTCGAAGTCCGGACGGCGCAGGGTGATCACCGGGACGAACTGGCCCTCGCCCGCGGCCTCGACGTCGGTGGTGATGGTGGCCGGGTCGATGCCGGTGGCCGCGCCCAGCGCCGCGGCCAGCGTCGGCAGGTCGGTGACCTGGGCCTTGTCGACGCCGACGTTCACCACCTCGGTCTCGGTGAACAGCGGGGCGCCGGAGGCGTCGGTGATCGCGGCCCGCTCGGGCAGGGCCCGCGACAGCTGCAGGTGCTGGCCCACTCCCAGCTCCGGGTGCACCACGGTGGGCTCGGCGACGACCTGCCAGTCGGCATCGGCGTCGGCCCGGGTGAGGTCGAGGGTGGCCGTGTAGGTCCAGTCGGGGGCCGCCGCGAGGTCCCAGGTCGCCGTCCACCCGGCGGTGGCGGCGGTCTCGTCGTCCCCGGTGACCGTCACCTCGCCGAGGTCGGCGGCCAGGGTGGCGTCGGGCAGGTCGGTGGCGGTCTGCTGCAGCAGCGCGGTGGTCGTGGCCGGGTCGTCGGTGTCGCCGGCCGCGCCCTCGAGGTCCCCGCCGGTCCAGGCGTCCAGGAACGCCTGCGCGGCCGACCGGGCGCCGTCGGCGGGGTCGTCGGAGGAGCAGGCGGCCAGCACCGGCACGGCCAGCAGGGCCGTCGTCACCAGCAGGACCGCGCCCCGTCGTGTGCTCACCCCTGCACTCTGGCACGGGACCCCGACGGTCCTAGAAGAGCACCGACGCGTACGTGCCGGCGTCGCGGAAGCCCACCCGGTGGTAGGCCGCGCGGGCCGCGGCGTTGAAGTCGTTGACGTACAGGCTGACCACCGGGGCGATGGACCGGCGGGCGTACTCGACGACCGCGGCGGTGCCCGCCTGGCCGATCCCCCGGCCGCGGTGCTCGGGGGCCACCCACACGCCCTGCACCTGGCAGGCCCGGCGGGAGACCGCGCCCACCTCGGCCTTGAACACCACGGCGCCGTCCTCGATCCAGGCCAGGGACTGACCGGCCCGCACCAGCTCGGTGACCCGGGCCCGGTAGCCGGCGCCGCCGTCCACCCGCAGCGGGCTCACCCCGACCTCCTCGGTGAACATCGCGATGGCCGCCGGGAGCAGGGTCTCCAGCTGGGCCAGCCGGACCGGGCGGACCCGGGTGTCGGCGGCCACCAGCGGGGGCCCGTCGATGGCCAGCAGGGGCTGCCGCGGCCGGATGTCGCGGGCAGGACCCCAGTGCGGGGCCAGCCGGTCCCACAGCGGGGCGACGGCGGCCACCGGGCCGACGATGGTCGAGCACCGTCGGCCGGCCCGTCGGGCGCGGTCGGCGAAGGCCCGGGCGGCCTCGACCTCGGTGCCCGGCCGGGCGAACGGGATCAGGTTCGCCCCGGCCAGGCAGACCGCGTCCAGCCGGCCCGGCGCCCCCACGCCCCACAGCGGGGCGCCCAGCGACGCCGGGTCCACGCCGTGGGTCTCGACCCGGCCGGCGAGCATGCAGGTGGCCACCGGGTCGGTGTCCAGCAGCTCGCGCACCGCCCGCTCGTCGGAGGCGTCCAGCACCCGGGCGGCCCGGGCGCCCAGCACGGTCACCGGGTCAGGAGACGCTGACGGTGGGCGCGCCGGAGGCCACGCCCGCGTCGGCCTGCTGCTCGGCGATCCGGAACGCCTCCTCGATGAGGGTCTCCACGATCATCGACTCGGGCACGGTCTTGACGACCTCGCCCTTGACGAAGATCTGGCCCTTGCCGTTGCCGGAGGCCACACCCAGGTCGGCCTCGCGGGCCTCGCCGGGGCCGTTGACGACGCAGCCCATGACGGCCACGCGCAGCGGGATCTCCATGCCCTCGAGCCCGGCGGTGACCTCGTCGGCCAGCTTGTAGACGTCGACCTGGGCGCGCCCGCACGACGGGCAGGACACGATCTCCAGCCGGCGCGGCTTGAGGTTCAGCGACTCCAGGATCTGCAGGCCGACCTTGACCTCCTCGACCGGGGGCGCGGACAGCGAGACGCGGATGGTGTCGCCGATGCCCTGGCTCAGCAGCGCGCCGAAGGCCACGGCGGACTTGATCGTGCCCTGGAACTGCGGACCGGCCTCGGTCACGCCCAGGTGCAGCGGGTAGTCGCACTGCTGGGCCAGCAGCTCGTAGGCCCGCACCATGACGACCGGGTCGTTGTGCTTGACCGAGATCTTGATGTCGCGGAAGTCGTGCTCCTCGAACAGCGAGCACTCCCACAGCGCGGACTCCACCAGCGCCTCGGGGGTGGCCTTGCCGTACTTCTCCAGCAGCCGCTTGTCCAGCGAGCCGGCGTTGACCCCGATCCGGATCGGCGTGCCGTGCTCCTTGGCCGCGCGGGCGATGTCGCCGACCTTGTCGTCGAACTTCTTGATGTTGCCCGGGTTCACCCGGACGGCGGCGCAGCCGGCCTCGATCGCGGCGAACACGTACCGCGGCTGGAAGTGGATGTCGGCGATGACCGGGATCTGCGACTTCTTGGCGATGATCGGCAGCGCCTCGGCGTCGTCGGTGTCCGGGACGGCGACCCGCACGATCTGGCAGCCCGAGGCGGTCAGCTCGGCGATCTGCTGCAGCGTGGCGTTGATGTCGGCGGTCTTGGTCGTGCACATCGACTGCACGCTGACCGGGGAGTCGCTGCCGACGCCGACCCCGCCGACGTCCAGCTGACGGGTCTTGCGTCGCGGGGCCAGGACGGGGGGCGGTGGGGCAGGCATGCCGAGGGAGACGCTCACGATTCCCAGTGTCCTCTACTGCAGCGTGATGGGGTTGACGATGTCGGCCACCAGCAGCAGACCCGACAGCGCGATGAACAAGCCGGCGACCAGGTAGGCCACCGGCATCAGCCGGGCGATGTCGAACGGGCCCGGGTCAGCCTTGCCCCGCATCCTGGCCACGGTGGACCGGGCCTTCTCGTACAGGGCGCCGGCCACGTGCCCGCCGTCCAGCGGGTAGATGGGCAGCAGGTTGAACAGGAACAGCACCAGGTTGACGCTGGCGAGCAGGCCGAGGAAGAAGCTGAGCTTCTCCAGGCCGCTGAACTGGGTGAGGGAGAACACCTCGCCGGAGATGCGGCCGACGCCCACGATGCCGATCGGGCCGTTCTCGTCGCGCTCGTCGCCGAGGAAGGCCGCGCCGAACAGCGCCGGGATGCGCTGCGGGATCTCCAGCAGGCGGTCCACCGAGCGGGCCACGATGTTGCCGAAGTAGGCCGGCACCTCGGTGATCGACTGCCGGGCCAGGGTGTCGGCCGGGCTGACGCCGAGGTAGCCGGCGGTGACCGTGCCCTCGCCGTCCAGGTCGGCCACGGTGTTCGGGATCGGGGTGATCTCGACCTGGCGCTCCTGCCCGTCGCGCTCGACGGTGAGGGTGAGCTGCCGGTCGGGCGCCCCGCGGACGGCGGTCTGCACCGTCGTCCAGGAGTCCCAACCGGTCGGGTCCAGACGCTGGCCGTCGATCGCGGTGATGGTGTCGCCGGGCTCCAGGCCCGCCTCGGCCGCGGGGCTCGCGGCCGGCACGGCGCAGTCCGCCGTCCCCTCCTCGCAGACCTGGCCGGCGTCCGCGCCGGTGGTCACCAGCGGGGTGGAGCAGCGCTGGGCGTCGGTGTAGTCCTGGGTCAGGGTCTCCGCGTTGGACGGGATCACGCAGGCGGGCACCGACGCCAGGGTCGTGGTGAGCACCTGGGTGCCGATCGCGGTGAGCGTGATGGTGAACAGCACGACGGCCAGCAGCAGGTTGTGCAGCGGACCGGCCGACATCACGACCACCCGCTGCCACCAGGGCTTCTTGTAGAAGACCCGGTCGCCGTCGGTGGGCAGGACGTCGTTGAGCGCCGCGCCGCGGACCTCGGCGATGAAGCTGCGCATGCGGGTGGCGCGCTTGCTCTCGCCCGCCTCGGCCGGCGGGATCATGCCGACGATGCGGATGTAGCCGCCCAGCGGGATCCACTTCACGCCGTACTCGGTCTCGCCGCGACGGCGGGAGAACAGGGTCGGCCCGAAGCCGACCATGAACTGCGGCACGCGCATGCCGAACTTCCGCGCCCAGTAGAAGTGGCCGAACTCGTGGAAGCCGATCGAGAACAGCAACCCGGCGAAGAAGGCGACGATCCCCAGGACGGTCAGCAGGAACCCGGTCAGCTCAACCTCCGGCGACGGTGCGGCGGGCGTGCTCCCGGGCCCACCTCTCGGCGGCCAGCACGTCCTCGACACGGGTGGGGACGCCGAGGTCCGGCGCCGCGTCGAGGGTACGCGCGATCGTCTGCACGATCCCTGGGAACGACAGGCGACCCGCCACGAACGCGGCCACCGCCTCCTCGTTGGCCGCGTTGAACACCGCGGGCACCACGCCGCCGGCCTCCCCGGCCGCCCGGGCCAGCCGCACGGCGGGGAACGCCTCGGCGTCCAGCGGGGCGAACTCCCAGGACTGCGCGGCCGACCAGTCCAGGGCCGGCTGCACGTGCGGCAGCCGGTCGGGCCAGGCCAGCGCCAGGGCGATCGGCAGCCGCATGTCCGGCGGGCTGGCCTGGGCGATGGTCGCGCCGTCGGCGAAGGTGACCATCGAGTGCACGATCGACTGCGGGTGGACCACGACGTCGATGTCGGCGTAGGGCACGTCGAAGAGCAGGTGCGCCTCGATCAGCTCCAGGCCCTTGTTGACCAGGGTGGCGCTGTTGATGGTCACCACCGGCCCCATCGCCCACGTCGGGTGGGCCAGGGCCTGCTCGACCGTCACGTCGGTGAGCTCGGCGGCGCTGCGGCCGCGGAAGGGCCCGCCGCTGGCGGTGAGCACCAGCCGGGCCACCTCGCCGCGGGCACCGCCGCGCAGGCACTGGGCCAGCGCGGAGTGCTCGGAGTCCACCGGCACCAGCTGGCCGGGGGCCGCCGCGGCCGTGACCAGGGCGCCGCCGGCGACGAGGGACTCCTTGTTGGCCAGCGCGACGGTGCGCCCGGCACCCAGCGCGGCCAGGGTCGGGCCCAGCCCGATGGAGCCGGTGATGCCGTTGAGGACGACGTCGGCCGGGCGGATCGCCAGCTCCTCGGCGGCGCGGGGGCCGGCCAGGATCTCGGGCAGCCGGTAGTCCCCCGTCGCCCAGCCGCGCTGCTGGGCGGTGGCGTAGAAGGCCAGTTGCAGGTCCTGGGCCGCGGTCGCCGGGGCGACCGCCACCGTGTCGACCCCGAGGGTCAGCGCCTGCTCGGCCAGCAGGGCGATGTCGCTGCCCCCCGCGGCCAGGCCGGTGATCCGGAGACGGTCCGGGTTGGCCCGGGCCACCTCGATCGCCTGGGTGCCGATGGAGCCGGTGGACCCCAGGACGGTGACCGTGCGGGGCTCGCTCATGCGGCCATCCTGGCCGACCCGCCCGGCTGCCGGGTGCGGCGGGTGTGCGCCTGCCATGATGGGGCGGTGAGCGCGAACGACCACCTCGGCCAGCAGACCAGCGCGACCGTCGTCGCCCAGTCCAACCGCGAGGAGGCGATCGTCCGGGCGGGTTCCGAGCCGGTCCACGACATCGACCGCCCCGAGGACTGGGGCTGGCACGGCGAGACCGGCCGCAAGGGCCGCATCGGCGTCTTCGTCGCCGCGCTGGTGCTCTTCTCGATGCAGTTCACCAACCACGAGGGCGACGTCGAGAACATCTGGCTCAACGCCTTCGTCGTCATCCTGCTGGTGATCCTGGTGTGGGACTGGCGCCGCCGGAAGAACGCCTGGCGCTCCAAGTGACCGACCGGCTCCGTCCGCCCCGTGGGCGGACGGAGCCGAGCAGGTCAGTCGTCGGACTCGGCGCCCAGCTCCACGGTGGGCTCGAGCTGCGGCTGGGGCAGGGCCACGCCGGGCACACCGACGTCCTCGCTGGCCGCCAGCTGGCCGCACGCGCCGTCGATGTCCTGGCCCCTCGTGTCGCGCACCGTCGTCGAGACGCCGTGCGCGCGGAGCCGGGCCACGAACTCGCGCTGGGCCGGCAGCGGGCTGGCGTCCCACTGGCTCCCCGGCGTCGGGTTGAGCGGGATCAGGTTCACGTGCGCGAGCCGCTTGGCCAGCCGTGACCCGAGCAGGTCGGCCCGGAAGGGCTGGTCGTTGACGTCCCGGATCAGCGCGTACTCGATGGAGTACCGGCGACCGGTCTTCCGGGCGTAGGCGTCGGCGGCCTCGAGCACCTCGGTGACGTTCCACCGGGTGTTGACCGGCACCAGGGTGTTGCGCAGCTCGTCGTCGGGCGCGTGCAGGCTGACCGCCAGGGTCAGGTTGAGGCCCTCCTCGGTCAGCCGGCGGATCGCCGGGACCAGGCCCACGGTCGACACGGTGACCGAGCGCTGGGCCAGGCCCAGGCCGTAGGGCGCCGGCGCGAGCAGCGCGCCGAGGGTGGTGCGCACCCGGTTGTAGTTCGCCAACGGCTCGCCCATGCCCATGAAGACCACGTTGGACAACCGGCCGGGGCCCCCGGGGATCTCCCCGTTCGCCATCGCCGCGGCCGCCGCGACCGCCTGGCCGATGATCTCGGCCGCGGACAGGTTGCGGGTCAGCCCGCCCTGCCCGGTGGCGCAGAACGGGCAGGCCATGCCGCAGCCGGCCTGGCTGGAGATGCACACGGTGGCCCGGTCGGGGTAGCGCATGAGCACGCTCTCCACCAGGGCGCCGTCGTGCAGCCGCCAGAGGGTCTTGCGGGTCCGGCCGCCGTCCGCGCTCTGGTGCCGGACGACGGTCAGCAGCCCCGGCAGCAGCGCCTCGACGAGCTCGGTGCGGGTCGCCGCCGGCAGGTCGGTCATCGCCGCGGGGTCGGTCACCCCGGCGTAGTAGTGGCGAGCGAGCTGGTCGGCCCGGAAGGCCGGGTGGCCCAGCTCGACGACGGCCGCGCGGGCCTGCTCGCGGGTCAGGTCGGCGAGGTGCCGCGGAGGCTTCACCGCCCGGCGGGGGGCGTCGAAGACCAGGGGCAGCGGGGCCCGGGGAGCGGTGGTTTCAGCAGTCATGACCGCACCACTGTCCCACCGGCAGGTGCCCCGTGTCCTCGTCGGGACGGTGAGATCGGTCCCGGCTCAGACCGGCGGGTCGGTCGTCACCGGCCCGGCGGGGTCGGTCGTCGGCCCGGCCGACGGCGCCGTGGGCTGCTCGGTGGGTGCTGCGGTGGTGGGCGCGGAGGACGTCGCCGGGTCGGTCGACGCCGGGTCCGTGCCCGGGTCGGGCGTCCCCGGGTCGGCAGGGCCGGGGCCCGAGGCGCTGGTGGTGGGCGCGGTCGGGCCCGCGTCGGTGGGCACCACCACGGGGACCACGGCCGGGTCCGCCGGCCCCGCTGCCGGGGGCGACGGTGCTGCGGTCGGGTCCGGGGTGGGGACCGCCGGCAGCGCGGGGGCAGCAGGGACTGCGTCGACGGCTCCGGCGGACGGTCGCGGCACGGCCGGCGAGGTGGCGTCGGCGACCGGCGTCGACGACGGAGCCACCGCCGGGGCGGTCGGCGGGGCGGGGTCGCCCTGGGCCAGCGGGACCGCCGTCCCCGCGGTGCCCGCCGCGGCGGGGACGGCGGCGGACGCGGGTGCCGGGGCCGTCGGGCTGCCCAGCGACGCCAGGACGGCGGCGAGGACGACCAGCACCACCGCACCGGTGGCCACGACCAGGCGGCCCACCGAGCCCGGGGACCGGGCAGGGGGCGGGTCGACCGCCGGGACCTCCGGGACGGGGTCCCCGGCGGCGTCGGACGGGGCGACGGCGTCCCCCGCGGTGAGCCACTCGGGCAACCAGCCGTCGTCCCAGGCCGGTCCGGGCCGCGGCACCACGGAGCTGCTCACGGGACCTCCCTCCGGCCCGGCGGGTCCCGGACGCAGGCCATGCTGACCGACCACCGGCGCCCGACGCGGGAGGCGCCACGGCCCGGGCCGGGGTGCGGTCAGCCGCCGTGACCGGTGGGGCTGGTGTGCTGCCGGATCCAGGCGTGCATCGCGATCCCGGCCGCCACCCCGGCGTTCAGCGACCGGGTGGACCCGAACTGGGCGATCGCCACCGTCAGGTCGGCGCCGGCCCGCGCCTCGGGGGTGAGGCCGGGTCCCTCCTCGCCGAAGAGCAGCACGCAGGCCGCCGGCAGGTCGGCGGTCTCCAGCGGCACGGCGCCGGGACCGTTGTCCACCGCGACCACGGCCAGCCCCTCGGCGCGGGCGTGGTCCAGCAGCGCGGCGACGTCGGGGTGGTGGCGCAGGTGCTGGTAGCGGTCGGTGACCATGGCCCCCCGGCGGTTCCAGCGGCGGCGGCCGACCACGTGGACCTCGGCGGCCAGGAACGCGTTGGCGGTGCGCACCACCGTCCCGATGTTCAGGTCGTGGCCGAAGTTCTCGATGGCCACGTGGAAGGGGTGCCGCCGGCGGTCCAGGTCGGCCACCACCGCCTCGACGGTCCAGTACCGGTAGCCGTCGACGACGTTGCGACGGTCGCCCTCGGCCAGCAGCTGCGGGTCGTACCTAGGGTCCGTCGGCCACGGCCCGGCCCACGGACCGACCCCGACCGACGTCGGCCACTCGGTGGGGCCTGGCTCGCCGACCTGGTCGGGCTCGTCGACCGGACCGGGGTCGTCGGTGGGGTCGGGCTGCTGGTCCATCGCGGGCAGCCTAGGTTGGCGGCGTGCTGCTGCACCTGTGCACCGTCGAGGACTGGGACACCGCTGCCGCCCGGGGCGGTGTCGACCCGCTGCCCGAGGTCGGCTTCGTGCACCTGTCTACACCCGACCAGGTCCACCTGCCGGCCCAGCGGCTGTTCGCCGGCCGGGACGACGTCCTGCTGCTCGTGGTGGACGAGGACCGGCTGACCGACCCGGTGCGCTACGAGCCCGGCGTCCCCGGTGACCCGGAGTCCATGCGCTTCCCGCACCTCTACGGTCGGCTGCCCGCCGCCGCGGTGGTGCGGGCCGTGCCGTGGCCGGAGCCGCGGACGGCGACCGACCTGCCGGCGCTCTAGCCCGGGACGATCGCGGTGAGCAGCAGGTAGGCCACCACGGCCGAGGGCAGCAACGAGTCCATCCGGTCCATCAGGCCGCCGTGCCCGGGCAGCATCGTGCCCATGTCCTTGATCCCGAGGTCGCGCTTGATCAGCGACTCGGCGAGGTCGCCGAGGGTGGCGGTGGCCGCCATGGCCACCCCGAAGGCGATGCCGCCCCACCAGGGCCCGTGGAAGGTCAGCGTGATGACCAGGGTGCCGATGACCGCGCACGCCAGCACCGAGCCCGCGAAGCCCTCCCAGGACTTCTTCGGGCTGATCGACTTGGCCATCGGGTGCTTGCCGAACAGCACGCCGGCGGCGAAGCCGCCGACGTCGCTGCAGACCACGGTGGCGATGAACAGCAGCACCCGGGCCGTGCCGTCCGCCGGGGTCAGCAGCAGGACGGCGAACCCGGCCAGCAACGGGACGTACAGCGCCACCAGAACCGCCGCGGAGGCGTCGCGCAGGTAGCCCACCGGGCCGTCGCCCAGCCGCCAGAGCAGCACGGCCAGCACGGTGAGCAGGAAGGCGACGACCAGGCCCGAGGCGCCGCGGGTCCAGGCCAGGCCCACCATCAGCAGCCCGCCGACCAGCACCGGCGGCAGCGGCGGCCGGTAGCCGCCCCGGTCCAGCGCCCGCACCAGCTCGGTCACGCTGACCACCACGGCCAGCGCCACGACCAGCAGGAACGAGGGCCGGTACAGGAACAGGGAGGCGATGACCACCGCCCCCATGCCGGCGCCGACCCCGATCGCCGCACCCAGGTTGCGACCGGTCCGGCTGGTCCGCGGTGCCCCGCTGGGGGTGTCGGCCGGCGGCTCGCCGGTGGCCTCGGCGCCCAGGGCGTCGGGCAGCGCGGTCAGCGGGGGCTCGTCGCCGTCGTCGGCGGGGTTGGCCGGTGGCGGGATCTCCGGCCGGGGGCCGTCCGCGGCCGGCGCCGGCCGGCCGACCAGCGGCAGGGCCTCGGTGGTGGGCTCGGCCAGCCGGGAACGGCCGGAGCCCGGTCCGTCGGGACCGGGCTGCGGGTGCGGTGAGGAGGCCATCGGCGGTGGCGGCGGGGGTCGGTCAGACCTCGAGCAGCTCGGCTTCCTTGTTCTTCATCGCGTCGTCGATGCCGGTGATGTGCTGGGCGGTGAGGTCGTCGAGCTCCTTCTCCGCGCGGCGCACCTCGTCCTCGCCGGCCTCGCCGTCCTTGTTGATCCGGTCCAGCTCCTCCTTGGCCCGGCGGCGGACGTTGCGGATCGCGATCTTGGCGTCCTCGCCCTTGCTGCGGGCCTGCTTGACCAGGTCGCGGCGACGCTCCTCGGTCAGCTGCGGGAAGTTGACCCGGATCAGCTGGCCGTCGTTGGTCGGGTTGACGCCCAGGTCGGAGTTGCGGATCGCCTTCTCGATGGCGCCCAGCTGGCCGGCGTCGTAGGGCTTGATGACCGCCATGCGGGCCTCGGGCACGGTGATGGAGGCCATCTGCGGGACCGGGGTCATCGCGCCGTAGTACTCGACCACGATGCGGTTGAACATCGACGGGGCGGCCCGGCCGGTGCGCACGGAGCCGAGGTCCTCGCGGGCCACGGAGAGCGCCTTGTCCATCCTGTCCTCGGCGTCGAGCAGGGTGTCGTCGATCACGTTGTTCTCCTCCTGCGGCCCTGCGGCCGGTCTGTTCTGGTCGTGCGGGCTGGGCCTCAGGCGGACCGGCTGATCAGCGTGCCGATCCTCTCACCCGCCACCGCGCGGGCGATGTTGCCGTCGCGGAGCAGGTTGAACACGACGATCGGCATGCGGTTGTCCATGCACAGGCTGATCGCGGTCGCGTCGGCGACGGCCAGCTGGTCGGTGAGCACCGTGGCGTAGTCCAGGTCGGTGTACATCGTGGCGGCGGGGTTGGTGCGGGGGTCGTCGTCGTAGACGCCGTCCACCCCGTTCTTCGCCATCAGCAGCACCTGGCACTCGATCTCCAGGGCCCGCTGGGCGGCCACGGTGTCGGTGGAGAAGTACGGCATGCCGGCGCCGGCGCCGAAGATGACCACGCGGCCCTTCTCCAGGTGCCGCATGGCCTTGCGCGGGATGTAGGGCTCGGCGACCTGACCCATCGTGATGGCGGTCTGCACCCGGGTCTCGATGCCGGCCTTCTCGCAGAAGTCCTGCAGGGCCAGGCAGTTCATGACCGTGCCGAGCATGCCCATGTAGTCGGCGTGCCCGCGGTCCATGCCCGCCTGGGAGAGCTCGGCGCCGCGGAAGAAGTTGCCGCCGCCGACGACGATGGCCACCTGGGTGCCCCGGGAGACGACGACGGCCAGCTGCTCGGCGATGTCGCGGATGATGGTCGGGTCGACCCCGACCCCACCTCCGCCGAAGGCCTCACCGGAGAGCTTGAGCAGCACCCGGTCGTAGCCGCCGGCCCCGGCGGCCTGGAAGGCGGTGGGGGCCGAGAGCGGCAGTGCGGGGGTCTGGGTCACGTGGTCCTCATCCGTGGCGACGTGCGGGTCCTGCTGTCAGCTCTGGCCGACCTCGAACCGGGCGAACCGGTCCACGGTCAGGCCGGCCTCGTCGATGACCTGCTTCACCGTGCGCTTGGGCTCGGTGATGGAGGGCTGCTCGAGGAGCACGAAGTCCTTGTAGTAGGAGTTCACCCGGCCCTCGACGATCTTGGTGATCGCCTGCTCCGGCTTGCCCTCCTCCTTCGCGGTCTGCTCGGCGACGCGGCGCTCGGTCTCGACGGCCTCGGCCGGGACCTCGTCGCGGGTGAGGAAGCGCGGACGGGCAGCGGCGATGTGCATCGCCAGCGACCGGGCGGCCTCCTCGGTGCCCGAGGAGTACTGCACCGCGACGCCGATGGCCGGGGGCAGGTCCGTGGCCCGCTTGTGCAGGTAGACCGCGGTCGGGCCGTCGAAGACGGTGAAGCGGGAGAGCACGAGCTTCTCGCCGATGCGGGCGGACTCGCCCTCGACGAGCTTCTCCACGGTCTGGCCGTCGACCTCGGTGGCCAGCAGCGCAGCGGCGTCGGCCGGCTTGCTCTGCAGCGCGATGTCGAGCAGTCGCTCGGCCAGCGCGGCGAAGTCGGTGTTCTTGGCGACGAAGTCGGTCTCGCAGTCGAGCTCGAGCATCGCGCCGTCGCGGGTGACGACCAGGCCGTTGGTGGTCGAGCGCTCCAGGCGCTTGCCCACGTCCTTGGCGCCCTTGACGCGCAGGAGCTCGACGGCCTTGTCGTAGTCGCCGTCGGACTCGGTCAGGGCCTTCTTGCAGTCCATCATGCCGGCGCCGGTGGCGTCGCGCAGACGCTTGACGTCGGTCGCTGTGACAGCAGCCATGTCACTTCCTCTTCTGTGCTGGGTGTGGGGGGACATGCCGCGGCGCCGCCGTCCGCCCGGGTGGACGGACGGCGGCGCCGTCGGGTCACGCCTGGGTGGTGCTGTCCTGCACGATCTCGGTGACGGCCGGGTCGCCGGCGTTCGGCGCCTGGTCGGCCTCGGTCACCGCGGGGACCTCGGCAGGGGTCTCCGCCGGGGTCTCGGCAGCGGCGTCGGCCGGGACCGAGCTGTCGGCCGGCGCAGCGGCGTCGGCGCCCTGACCACCGGTCAGCAGCTCCTTCTCCCAGTCGGCCAGCGGCTCGGCGTCGGCGGCGGCCGGCGCAGCGCCGTCCTCACCGCGACCGGCGTTGGCCTGCGCGGCGGAGCGAGCCATGAGGCCCTCGGCGACGGCGTCGGCGATCACCCGGGTGAGCAGGGCGGCGCTGCGGATCGCGTCGTCGTTGCCCGGGATCTTGTAGTCGACCTCGTCGGGGTCGCAGTTGGTGTCCAGGATCGCCACGACGGGGATGCCCAGCTTGCGGGCCTCGCCGACGGCGATGTGCTCCTTCTTGGTGTCCACGACCCAGACGGCGCTGGGGACCTTCTTCATGTCGCGGATACCGCCGAGGGAGCGCTCCAGCTTGGCCTTCTCGCGGGAGAGGACCAGCTGCTCCTTCTTGGACAGGCTGACCAGCGAACCGGTCTGCTCGAGGTCCTCGAGCTCCTTGAGGCGCTCCAGCCGCTTGTAGACGGTCTGGAAGTTGGTGAGCATCCCGCCCAGCCAGCGCTGGTTCACGTAGGGCATGCCGACGCGGGTCGCCTGCTCGGCGATGGCCTCCTGGGCCTGGCGCTTGGTCCCGATGAACATGATCGAACCGCCGTGGGCGACGGTCTGCTTCACGAACTCGTAGGCCTGGTCGATGTAGCCCAGCGTCTGCTGGATGTCGATGATGTAGATGCCGTTGCGCTCGGTGAAGATGAAGCGCTTCATCTTCGGGTTCCAGCGACGGGTCTGGTGCCCGAAGTGGACCCCGCTGTCGAGCAGGTTCTTCATGCTGACGACTGCCACGTGGCGCCGCCTCTCTGTGTGCACGCGCGGCACCCGACCCTCCGGCCGGTCCACCGCGCTACTCGGTTGTCGCGGGCACCGGGTGGTGCACCGCCCTGGCGTCCTGAGCGGGCCACTCCCCCGCCGGAGCGGGACCGAGGTGGCATCCGCCCCACCGCGTGGCGGTGGGAGGAGGACGCGCGAAGTCGACCGGTCGCGAGACCGGTCGCAGGGGCGAGCATACCCGCACCCCGGGGACCCCCGACCGCGGTCCTCCACAGCCGGGCCCGCCGTCCACAGCCGGGCCTCGCCGGCCCTGCCGGGCGGTCCTCCGCGGCACCCTGCGGTCATGCCCGTGCTGCGCCTGGTCCTGCTCGCCGCGCTGACCGGCGCCCTGCTCACCGGGGCCGCCCCGGCGGTGGCCGCGCCGCCCGTGCCGGTCGGGACCTACGGCTGGCCGCTGGCGGGGACGCCGTCGGTGACCCGCCCGTTCGCACCGCCGGCCAGCACGTACGGGCCCGGCCACCGCGGGGTGGACCTGGCCGGCCCGGCCGGTGCCCCGGTGCTCGCCGCGGGCGCGGGCGTGGTGGCCTTCGCCGGCATGGTGGCCGGCCGACCGGTGGTCAGCGTCGACCACCCCGACGGCGTCCGGACCACCTACGAGCCGGTGCAGCCGACCGTGGCGGCCGGGCAGCCGGTGGCCCGGGGCGCACCGGTCGGCGTGCTGCTGGCCGGTCACGCGGGCTGCCCGGTCGAGGCCTGCCTGCACTGGGGTGCCCGGACCGGGGAGACCTACCTGGACCCGCTGCTGCTGCTCACCCCTCCGCGGGTGCGGCTGCTGCCGTGGGGCTGAGCGGCGTGCCCTGGTGGAACCAGATCTGCCAGCGGTCGCCCGTGCGCCGCCAGACCGAGCTGCGCCCCACGGCCACCCCGTCGCGCTCGGTGCGGTAGGTCAGGTGGACGACGTCGTCGGCCAGCCGGGTGCCGCCCATGCCGGACACGACCAGCTCGACGCCGGCCAGGGACAGCTCCCCCGCCATCGCCGCCACGATCTCCGGCCTGGTCCAGACCCGGCCGGAGGACCCGAACTCCACGAAGTCCGGGTGCAGGAGCTCCCCGGCCTGCGCCGAGGACCGCACCTGCGGCCGCAGCAGGGCGAGCTCGCCCTCGACCGCCTGCTGCACCCCGTCGTCGGTCGGCGTGCTCACCGACGGTGCCAGCGCAGGGCCCCGGCAGCGCTGGTGGCGAGGACCAGCAGGGACAGCACCGCGCTGCGGGTCGCGGTGTCGGACTTCCGCGTGGCCACCAGGACCGCAGCCGCGTCGATGCCGGTCAGCAGCAGGGTCACCTCGGTGGTGCGCTGCGCCTGGGGAGGCGGGCTGACCAGCACGGCCGCACCCATGGCGATGTTGCGGGCGGCGACGAGCCGGACCAGCAACGGCAGGGCGCGGTCGTGCTCCGTCGCCCGGGGGTGCACCCCGAGCAGCCGGGCCATCCGCCGCGGTGCGAACAGGGCGACCGTGCCCAGCCACATCGAGAGGGAGCCGACGGACAGGCGGGTGGTGGCCCAGGGATCGGTCATGGCTCCCCGGTAACCCGGTCGCCCCCGTCCCGAACCCTGCCGGCGCCGACCAGCACCAGGACCAGCGCCAGGAAGGGCAAGGTGGCGGCGCTGGCCACGACGTCGCTGACGGTGGCGACGGCGAAGGCGCCGGCGTCCGGGTCCCGCAGCGGGCCGAGCACCTGGCCCGCCCCGAGCGCCGCGACCGAGGCCGGCAGGGTGAGGACCGCCGAGACCGCACCCCCGGCGACGACCCCGGCCAGCACCGTCGCCGGTGCCGCGCGGACCGCCCGCAGACCCACGCGGGTGCCCCGGGCGAGGGCCCCGCGGCGACGCGCCACCCCTCCCCCGGGCAGGTCCACCAGGGCACCGGTGACCCACAGCTGCGCGAGGACCGCGGTCAGCACGCCGACGACGTCGACCGCCAGCGCGTGCCAGCGGCTGGGGTCGTCCCGGACCAGGAGCTGACGGACGACGTCGGGGACGGTGTTGACCGCCGTGGCCAGCGCGGCGGTCAGGTAGGCGGTGCGGCGGTGGCGGACCAGCAGGCGGAGCGCCCGGGTCAGCACGTCCCGCGCCGACCCGGTCACCGGCGGGTGGCCACGCCCAGCAGCCACCGTCCCCCGACCCGGCTGCGGTGCGTCCGCGCGGGGACGTCGAAGCCGGCCTCCTCCAGCCCGCGGAGCAGGTCGTCCTCGGTGAACCGGTCCGCCGGGTGCCGGGACAGCAGGCGGAACCACCGGGCGTCGATCAGCGCCGACGTCAGCTCGGCGTAGGCCAGCTGCCCGCCGGGCCGGAGCACCCGGGCGTACTCGGCGACCACGGCCGGCCAGTCCGGGACGTGGTGCAGCGTGTGCATCGAGACCACGAGGTCCTGGCTGGCGGAGCCCACCGGCAGCGCGGCCGCGTCGGCGCGCTCGACGGTGACCCGGTCGCCCAGGTCGGCCAGGGCACGCCGGGCCGCCTCGACCGAGGCCGGGTGCAGGTCGACCGCGCGGACCGCGGTGGCGCCCAGGGCGGAGACCGCGACCCGCGCACCGAGGCCGCGGCGGCCGGTGCCGACGTCCAGGCACCGGGCCCCGTGCGCACCCAGGCGGGCCAGCGCCGCCCCCTCGACCCGCAGGCCCAGCTCGTACCGCAGGCGTGAGTCCACCCAGAGCGGGGTGGCGTCGACGACGGTGGGCGGGGCGGGGCGGCGGGGTCCGGTCAGCTGGTCCACCACGGCGCGCTACCCGGGTCGAGGGGGGTGCTACGCCGGGATGTGTCCCCCGGCGGTACCGGCGCTCAGGCGATGTCGGCGAGCTTGGTGCGCAGGTGCAGCACGGCCTTGGTGTGCAGCTGGCAGATCCGGCTCTCGGTCACCCCGAGCACCCGGCCGATCTCGGCCAGGGTGAGGCCCTCGAAGTAGTAGAGGCTCACCACGACCTTCTCCCGGTCGGGCAGCTGCTCCACCGCGCGGGCCAGCAGCTGGCGGGCCTCGCCGTGCTCGGCCATCGCCTGCGGGTCCAGCGCGGAGGTGTCCTTGAGGGTGTCGACCAGCCGCGGCGCGCCGCCGTCGTCGTCGCCCAGGAGCTCGTCGAGGGCCACCACGTTGACCAGCGAGAGCTGGCCGAGGAACTTGCGGATCTCCTCCACCTCGACGCCCATCGCGTCGGCGACCTCGCTGTCGGTGGGGCTGCGCTGCAGCGTGGTCTCCAGCGACGCCACGGTGCGCTCGAACTCCCGGGCCTTCATCCGCACCGAGCGCGGGATCCAGTCGGTGGAGCGCAGCTCGTCGATGATCGCGCCGCGGATGCGGGCCATCGCGTAGCTCTCGAACTTGACCTCGCGCGAGGGCTCGTAGCGGCTGATCGCGTCGATCAGGCCGAACGTGCCGTAGGAGACCAGGTCGGCCTGCTCCACGTGCGCGGGGAGGCCGGAGCCGACCCGCCCGGCCACGTACTTGACCAGGGGGGCGTAGTGCAGGATCAGCCGGTCCCGCAGGCCGCCGTCCCGGCCCGCGACGTACCGGGCCCACAGGTCGGCCAGCGCGGCGTCCGCGTCCCGGGCCGCCTGGTCGTCCACCCGGGCCTCAGCCACGCGAGCGCTCCTGTGCCGTGCTGGTCGTCCCCGTCACCGTGTGCTCCTCCTCAGGCCCGCGGATGGGCTGCCGCATGGACCGCCCGGAGCCGCTCGACCGTCACGTGCGTGTAGATCTGCGTCGTCGCGAGGCTAGCGTGACCGAGCAGCTCCTGGACCGACCGCAGGTCCGCGCCCCCCTCCAGCACGTGCGTGGCGGCTGAGTGCCGCAGCCCGTGCGGGCCCAGCTCGGGCGCCCCGGGCACCGCCGCGGTGGCCGCGTGCACCACCCGGCGGACCTCCCGCGGGTCGATCCGCGCGCCGCGCACGCCCAGCAGCAGGGCCGGTCCGCTGCCCTCGCGGGCCAGCACCGGGCGGCCGTCGGCCAGCCAGCGGCGCAGTGCCTGCTCGGCCGGGATGCCGAACGGGACGCTGCGCTCCTTGCGGCCCTTGCCCAGCACCCGCAGCAGCCGTCGGCCGTGGTCCACGTCGTCGACGTCCAGGCCGACCAGCTCGGCCACCCGGATCCCGCTGCCGTAGAGCAGCTCCACGGCCAGCGCGTCGCGCAGCGCGAGGGCGGCGTCGGCGGGCGGGGCGTCCTCGGCCACCGGGCGGGGCACCTCGGACACCGCCCGCGCCTGGTCGGCGGTCAGCACGTCGGGCAGCGTGCGGTGCGAGCGGGGGCTGGCCAGCCGCAGGCCGACGTCCTCCGTCGTCAGGCCGCTGCGCCGCAGGTGGGCGGTGAACCCGCGCGCGGAGGCGGCCCGGCGGGCGGTGGTGGCCCGGCTGTCGCCCCGGGTGCGCCCGAGCGCCAGCCAGCTGCGCAGGGCGGCGAGGTCCAGGTCGGTCACCCGGGTGCCGCCCAGGCGGACCAGGTGGTCCAGCAGCGAGACCACGTCGCCGGTGTAGGCGCGGACCGTGTGCTCGGACAGGTCCCGCCCGGCGACCAGGTGCTCGACCCAGGCGTCCAGCGGCTCGGCCAGCGTCGGCGGCAGCGCCGCACGCGCCAGGGCGGTCCGGCTGGTCATGACGGCGAGCCTGCGCGAGGCCGCCCCGGCTGGTCAACCGGCCACGCCGCGCACGCCATCCCCTCGGGCACGCAGGTGCAGGCCCCCGGGTGAGCGCCGTCGCAGCCGATCACCGAGCGTGCACCCCCGGGCTCCTCCCCCGCGCCACCCGCCAGCCGGTGCCGGTGCGCTCGACCAGCCCGTGCAGCTCCAGCACCGGGAGCACCCGCAGCGCGTCGAGCTCGGCGCAGCCGGCGATCGCGGCCAGCCGCTCGGGCGGCACGCCGACCCGCACCGGGCAGGCGTCCAGCACCCGGCGGGCCACGTCGGGCAGGTCGTCGCGGACGTCGTCGGGCCGCGCGGGCGGGTCGGCCAGGTCGACCCCCAGCTCCCCCACCGCCTCCAGCACCTCGGCGGCCGAGCTGACCAGCTGCACACCGTCGTCGGCGCGCAGCAGCTGGTGGCAGCCCACGCTCATCGCGCTGGTGACCGGGCCGGGGACGGCCATCACCACCTTGCCCAGGCCGCGGGCCCGGTGGGCGGTGGCCTGCGCCCCCGACCGGGCCGCCGCCTCGACCACCACCGTGCCGGCGGTGAGCGCCGCGATCAGCCGGTTGCGGACCAGGAACCGGTGCCCCAGCGACGCGCAGCCCGGCGGCCACTCGCTGACCAGCAGGCCCTCGGCCAGGACGGCGGCGAACAGCGCCTCGTGCTGGCGCGGGTAGACCCGGTCGACCCCGCACGCCAGCACCGCCACCGTCGTCCCGCCGGCGGCCAGCGCGCCGCGGTGCGCGGCGGCGTCGATGCCCAGAGCTCCCCCGGACACCGTCGACCACCCGCGGTCCGCCAACCCCGCGGCGAGGTCGGCGGCGACGTGGTTGCCGTAGGCGGTGCTCGCCCGGGACCCCACCACGGCCACCGACCGGACCGTGGCGTGGTCCAGCCGCGGCCGCCCCCGCACCCACAACGCCAGCGGGGGCACCAGCGCCGTCGTCCGGTCGCCGCCCTGGTCCCCGCCCGCGGCGGCGAGGGTCAGGCAGTGCAGGGCCACCGTCGGCCACTCCTCGTCCTCCGGGGTGACCAGCCGCGCGCCGATGCGGGCCGCGGCCGCCAGGTCGTCGGCCGTGCGGTCCTCGGCCAGCCGGGAGCCGGCGAGGGCGAGCACCCGGGGCGGCGCAGACCCCCGCAGCAGGGCGCGGACGGCGGCGACCGGACCCTGCTGCTCCACCCAGCGCACCACCTCCGCCGTGCCCGGCTCGAAGGCGCGGGACAGCCACGCCCGCGCGCGGCGCGACCGCCCGGGGTCGTCGGCGTCCCCGGCGAGGGCGGCCGGCAGCGGGCCGCCCGGCACCGCGCTCACGCCGCTGCCCCGGTCAGCCGCAGCCCCAGGGCCTCGGCCACGTCGTCGGCCCCGGGGACCGCCCGGCCGGCCAGGTCGGCGATCGTCCAGGACACCCGGATCACCCGGTCCAGCCCCCGCACCGACAGCGCGCCGCGCTCCAGGGCGCGCTCGGCCAGCTGCAGCGCACCCCGCGGCACCGGCCACCTCTCGCGCAGCAGCCGTCCGGGCACCTCGGCCGTCGTCCGCAGGCCGGTGCCGGCCAGCCGGTCGGCCGCGGCGGCGCGGGCCTGCTCCACCCGGGTGGCGACGGCGGCCGTCGACTCCGGCGTGGTGCGGCCGTCCAGCCAGCCGGCCCGGGTGACCGGCGGCAGCTGCACCCGGAGGTCGACCCGGTCCAGCAGCGGGCCCGACAGCCGCGCGGCGTACCGGCGGCGCTCGACCGAGCCGCAGGTGCACGACGCGTCGCCGGCCGGGGAGGCGCAGGGGCACGGGTTGGCGGCCAGGACGAGCTGGGAGCGGCACGGGAAGGTCGCCGACCCGTGCGCCCGGTGGATGGTCACCGTGCCCCGCTCCAGGGGCTGGCGGAGGGTGTCCAGCACCGCCCGCGGGAACTCGGGCGCCTCGTCCAGGAAGAGGACACCGGCGTGCGCCCGGGACAGCGCGCCGGGCCGGATCTGCCCGGAGCCGCCGCCGACCAGGCTGACCGCGGTCGCCGAGTGGTGCGGCGCCTCGAACGGCGGCCGGGTGATCAGCGGTGCACCGGGCGGCAGCGTGCCGGCCACCGACGCGATCGCGGTGACCTCGGTCGCCAGGTCGTCGGCCAGCGCCGGCAGCAACCCGGGCAGCCGCTCGGCGAGCATGGTCTTGCCCGCACCCGGTGGACCGGACAGGAACAGGTGGTGCCCGCCCGCCGCGGCCACCTCCAGTGCCCGGCGGCCGGTGGCCTGACCGACCACGTCGGACAGGTCGGGCCCCGGCGCGGGCGGGCCACCGGGACGGCGCCGGTGCGGCGCCACCCGGACCCGGCCGGCCAGGTGGGCGAGGACCTCGGCCAGCTCGCCGACCGCCAGCACCTCCACCCCGGGCACCAGGGACGCCTCGTCGGCGTTGGCCCGGGCCACCACCACCCGGGTGCGCCCGGTGCGCGAGGCGGCCAGCACGGCGGGCAGCACGCCCCGCACCTCGCGGACCGAGCCGTCGAGCCCGAGCTCGCCGAGGAACACCAGGTCGTCCAGCCCGGTGCGCGGCACCACCTGGCACGCGGCCAGCAGCCCGACCGCGATCGCCAGGTCGAACCCGCTGCCCTGCTTGGGCATCGACGCCGGGGACAGCCCGATGGTGAACTTGCGCTGCGGCAGGGCGTGGCCGACGTTGCCCAGCGCCGCGCGGACCCGGTCCAGCGACTGGCGGACCACGGCGTCGGGCAGCCCGACCAGGGCGATGCCCGGCAGGCCCTGCGCGTTGTCCACCTCGACCTCGACGGGCGTGCCGGTGACGCCGGCCAGACCCACCGACCAGGTGCGGGCCAGCATCAGAACGCTGCCCGGTGGTGGGTGACCTGGACCGGGCGGCCGGGCAGGGCCAGCACGGCGACGACGTCGAACCGCAGCTGCGCGGCGTGCGCCTCGTGGGCCTGCAGCCACAACCCGGACAGCGTCCGCAGCCGGCGGCGCTTGACCGCCGTGACCGCCTCGGCCGGGACGCCGTAGCCGGTGCCGCGCCGGGTCTTCACCTCGCAGAACACCAGCGCGTCGGCCTCGCGGGCCACCACGTCGAGCTCCCCGCGGGCGTGCCGCCAGTTGCGGTCCAGCACGAGCAGGCCGTGGTCTGTGAGGTACCGGACGGCGATGTCCTCGCCGAGGGCGCCGAGCTGGGACCTGGTGAGCGGTGGACGGGCGGGAGGTGGGGGCACCCCGTCACCGTTCCGCGCACACGTGCTCCGCGGGGTGCCCTGCGCCGATCTGTGGACGGCGCCCCCGGATGTGGACGACGGCGCGCACGACCGGCGCGGATGTGCTGGGGATCAGGTGATCCGCGGGTTCTCCGGCAGCTCGAGGTCGGGCTTGTCCAGCTCCTCGACGTTGACGTCCTTGAACGTCACGACCCGCACGTTCTTGACGAACCGGGCCGGTCGATACATGTCCCAGACCCAGGCGTCGGACAGCTTCAGCTCGAAGTAGACCTCGCCGCCGGCCTCCCGCACCTGCAGGTCGACCGAGTTGGCCAGGTAGAACCGCCGCTCGGTCTCCACCACGTAGGAGAACTGCCGGACGATGTCCTTGTACTCCCGGTAGAGCTGCAGCTCCATCTCGGTCTCGTACTTCTCGAGGTCCTCGGTGCTCATCGCGAGTTCTCCACGGGCGTCGGGGACTGGTGCACGCGGCCATCATCGTCCATCGGGCCGCGCGCGGTCCCGGGGGCGGTCCGCGCGGCGTGCGCGTCGCGGGCCCGGGCCACGTTGACGAACCGGTGCCGGTGCTCCGGGCAGGGGCCGAACCGGTCCAACGCGGCCGTGTGCAGGTCGGTGATGTAGCCCTTGTGCACGTCGAACTCGTAGTGCGGGAACCGGCCGTGCAGGTCGACCATCATCGCGTCCCGGGTGACCTTGGCCAGCACGGACGCCGCCGCGACGCAGGCCGCGACCCGGTCGCCCTTCCACACCGCCAGGCCTGGCTGGGCGAGCCCGGGCACCGGGAAGCCGTCGGTGAGCACGTAGTCCGGCGTGACCGCCAGCGTGCCCACCGCGCGGCGCAGGGCCTCGATGTTGGTGACGTGCATGCCGCGCTCGTCGAGCTCGGGGACGTCGACGACGACCACCGACCAGGCCAGGGCGCGGTCGACGACCTCGGCGTAGACGCGTTCGCGGGCGGCGGCGGTGAGCAGCTTGGAGTCGGCCAGGCCGGGCACCCGGCCCCGTCGTCCGGCCGGGAGGATGCACGCCGCGGCCACCAGCGGTCCGGCGCAGGCACCGCGCCCGGCCTCGTCCGCGCCGGCGACGGCGGCGAACCCGCGGCGGCGCAGGGAGCCCTCCATGGACCAGAGGGCGTCGGGCCGGGCGGGGGCACGGCGGGCGGGAGCAGACATCGCCTCCCGACCCTACGACGCCCGGGACGTGTCACGGGCCGGCCCCCGGGCGACGGGGACCGGCCCGGGGGTCGGAGGGTGGGAGTGCGGCCGGGGCGCCGAGGAGGCGGACACCCCGACCGCACGGGTCGGGGGGTCAGACCGCGGCGGCCTCGACGTCGGCGGGGACCTCGGCGGTGTGGCCGTGCGAGCAGGTGCAGGTGCTGCCGTTGCGGGCCGAGAGCACCAGCGAGACGGCGTGCGCCCGGTCGCGGGCACCCAGCTTGCGCAGGATGGCCTTGACGTGGCTCTTGACGGTGTCCTCGCTGATGAACAGGTTCCGGCCGATGGCGCGGTTGCTCTGGCCCTGGATGAGCTCGTCGAGGACGTCGGACTCGCGGCGGGTGAGCGGCACGGAGGGGGTGAGCTCCTTGGCGGCGGGCACCTCGCTGGGCTCCACCCGGCGGATCTGGGGGTCCACGACGGTGCGCCCGGCGCGGGCGGCCAGCACGGACCAGCCCAGCAGCGTGGGCGAGGTGTTCATCAGCAGGTAGCCGCGGATGCCGGCGGCCAGGGCCTCGTTCACCACGGCCGGGTCCTCGGAGGTGGCCAGGGCGACGATGGCGACGCGGGGGTAGCGGCGGCGCAGGTCGCGGCAGACGTTCAGGGTGGCGGCGCGGCCGGCACCCAGCTCGACGACGACGGCGTCGGGGCGGGCGGACTCGACCAGGGTGAGCGCCCGGCGGACCTCGCCGGGGACGCCGACGGCCTGCATGCCGGCGGTCTCGTTGATCATGCTGACCAGGCCGCGGCGCAGGACCGGGGCGTCGGCGAGCAGCAGCACGCGGGTGACGCCGCGGGTCGTTCCGGCCGGGGTGCTGGACATTGCGATTTCTCCGTTTCGAGAGCGATGACTGACAATGAGTTCATCGACTCACCCCACGGGGTGCTTGAACACTTTCTGATGATTTTTCTCGAACATCACCAGAAACACGCAATGCCATTCCCGAATGGCGTCGCGGATCAGCCGTAGCGGCGACGGCGCCAGGCGGTGACCGGCACGGCACCGGCCAGGCCGAGCAGGACCGGGGCCACGGCCACCACGTCGGCCTGCGGCGCGGCGCCCTCGACCTGCTGGGGCTGGATGTCCGGGCTGTCCAGGAAGGTGAACCGGCTGAACGGCCAGACGATGACCGAGGCCTTGCCGATCACGTCGTCCACGGCGATCGTCCCCGAGTACTGGTCGGAGACGTGGGAGCGGGAGTCCGCCGACGCCGACCGGTGGTCGCCCATCACCCAGAGCCGTCCCTCGGGCACGGTGACCGGTCCGAACGAACGGGACTCCGGCGGGGTGTTCTGGTAGATGTACGGCTCGTCCAGCGGCTGGCCGTCGACGGTGATCCGGCCCTGGTCGTCGCAGCACAGCACGGTCTGGCCGCCGGTGGCGATGACCCGCTTGACGTAGTCGTCCTCGCTGGGCGGCGCCACCCCGATCGCCCGGCCCAGGAACAGCGCCGCCGAGGAGAACCAGTTGGTGGGCTCGGCGACCTCGACCTCCGGCGTCCAGGTGTCCGGGCCCTGGAAGACGACGATGTCGCCGGGCTGCGGGTCGGAGAACCAGTAGGGCGGCTTCGTGACCAGCACCCGGTCCCCCGTGCAGCCGGTGCAGCCGTGCAGCGTGGTCTCCATCGACCCCGACGGGATGAAGAAGGCCTGCACGAGGAAGGTCTTGACCAGCAGGGCCAGCACGAACGCGACGACCAGCAGGATCGGCAACTCCTTGAGCAGCGACCCCTTCTTCTGCTCCTCGCGGTCGCGGCGGCGGGCGCGGCGGGAGAACCGCCCGACCGGCACCTCGTCGCGGGCACCCTCGGCGCGGTGGCCGGCGCTGTCGTCGTCGGCGGGGCCGCGTGCCCGGTCGGTGCTCATCGCCGGTCAGCGTACGTTCCGCCGCCGACGAGCCCCCCGGGACGCAGGACGGCCCGGCTGCGTGTCGCAGCCGGGCCGTCCTGGGTGGCGCTGGGGTGGTGCGGGTGGCGCAGGGTCAGCGGGCGACGGCCTCGCGGACCTCGCGCTTCTCCTTGATCTTGGCGGCCTTGCCGCGCAGGTCGCGGAGGTAGTACAGCTTGGCCCGGCGGACGTCACCGCGGGTCAGCACCTCGATCTGCTCGACGACCGGGGTGTGCACCGGGAAAGTGCGCTCCACGCCGACGCCGAAGCTGACCTTGCGGACGGTGAAGGTCTCGCGGATCCCGCCGCCCTGGCGACGCAGGATGACGCCCTGGAACACCTGGATGCGCGAGCGGGTGCCCTCGATGACCCGCACGTGCACCTTCACGGTGTCCCCGGGGCGGAAGTCGGGGATGTCGTCGCGCAGCGACTCGGCGTCGAGGGCGTCCAGGGTGTTCATCGCAGCAGTCCTCAGTCCTAGCGGTGTCTGTATCCGGGCTGCCTGCCGGGCGCGCAGCGGCCTCGGCGTCTGATCCGGGGAACCGCGCTCGATGCAGAGCGGCAGCAGCAGCGTCCTATCCTGCCACACCTGCCGGCCCCCGGGTGCCGGGGGCCTGTGATCTCAGCCCTCGACCACCCGCGGCGGGCCGGTCCAGGGCCCGGCCAGCAGGTCGGGGAGCAGGTCGGCGAGGTCCCCGGGGGCGAACGCCTCCCCCGACGCGGCCACCTCGTCCCGGCTCCACCAGCGGTGCGGCTCGTCGGCCAGCACCTCGAGCTCCGTGCGGGCCCCGACCTGCACCACGTGCTCGACGCCCCGCAGGAGGAAGAAGGTCTCGCGGCTGTCGATCTCCTGGTCGCCGAACCGGCCCAGGTGCCGGCGCAGCCACACCGGGCCCTCCAGGTCCTCGGGCGCGACGACCAGCCCGACCTCCTCGGCCAGCTCACGGGCGGCGGCCGCCCGCAGCGTCTCGCCGTCCTCGACGCCGCCGCCGGGGGTGCACCAGAACAGGACGTCCCCGGGGACGGCGTCCGGACCGGTCAGCCGGGCCCCCAGCAGCAGCACCCGGCCCTCCGGCGACAGCACCAGCACGCGGGCGGTGGGCCGGACCCAGCTCACGCGTCGGCGTCCAGCGCGGCGCGGTCGGCCGCGGTCAGCTCCACCCCGGCCAGCAGGTCGGGACGTCGGTCGGCCGTGCGCCGGATCGACTCCGCGCGCCGCCAGCGGGCGATCGCCGCGTGGTCGCCGGACAGCAGCACCGGCGGGACGGCGTGCCCCTCCCAGACGGCCGGGCGGGTGTAGGACGGGCCCTCCAGCAGGCCGTCGGCGTGCGAGTCGAACTCCACGGACTCGGCGTTGCCGACCACGCCGGGCAGCAGCCGGGTGACCGCCTCGACCATCACCAGGACGGCGGACTCCCCACCGGCCAGCACGTAGTCGCCGATGCTGACCTCGGACACCGGGCCGGCGGCGGCCGCGGCGTCGGCGACCCGCTGGTCGATGCCCTCGTAGCGGCCGCAGGCGAACACCAGGCCGGGCTCGGTGGCCCACTGCGCGGCGACGGCCTGGGTGAACGGCCGGCCCGCCGGGGTGGGCACGACCAGCCGGGTGCCGGGCGGGCGGACCTCGGCCAGCGCGCGGCCCCACGGCTCAGGGCGCATGACCATGCCGGGGCCACCGCCGTAGGGGCTGTCGTCGACGGTGCGGTGCACGTCGTCGGTCCACCGGCGCAGGTCGTGCACGCCGATCTCGACCAGGCCCTTGGCCGCGGCCTTGCCCAACAGGGCCTGGCCGAGCGGGGCGAGGTACTCCGGGAAGATCGTGAGGACGTCGATCCTCACAGCTCCAGCAGCCCCTCGGGCGGGGTCAGGACCAGGTGGCCGGCGGCCAGGTCGACGGTCGGCACGATCGCGGTCACGAACGGCACCAGCAGGTCGTGGGTGCCGGGGCGGCGGACGACGAGCAGCTCGGCGGCGTCGTGCCGGACCCCGGACACGGTGCCCACCACGGTGCCGTCGACCAGCTGGACGGTGAGCCCGACGAGCTGGTGGTCGTAGAACGAGTCGTCGTCGAGTTCGGGGAGGTCGGCGACCTCGACCACGAGCATCGTGTTGCGGATGGCCTCGGCGGCCTGCCGGTCCTCGACCCCGGCGATCCGCAGGAGCAGCGTGCCCGAGTGCCACTTCACCGACTCGACGGTGAGCGGACCGCGCTCGGCCGGCTCGGTGGCCAGCACCGCGCCGGCGGTGAAGCGGCGGTCGGGGTCGTCGGTGCGCACCTCGACGGTCACCTCACCACGGACACCGTGGGGCCGGCCGATGCGGCCGACCACCACGGTGTCCGGTGAGCTGTCCTGCGGGTGCGGGGTGGTGCTCAGCGCCCGTCGGTGTCGACGACGTCGACCCGCAGGCCGCGCCCCCCGACACCGGTCATGACCTGGCGCAGCGCCTTGGCGGTGCGTCCGCCACGGCCGATCACCTTGCCGAGGTCCTCGGGGTGCACCCGGACCTCGAGGGTCTTGCCGCGGCGGCCGTCGATCAGGTCGACGGCGACGTCGTCGGGGTTGTCGACGATGCCCTTGACCAGGTGCTCGAGCGCTTCTTCGAGCACGGGTTACTCGGCGGCCGTCTTGCCGGCGGAGCCGTCGGCAGGGGCGTCCTCGGCCAGCTTGGCCTCGGCCTCGGGGGTGGCGTCGGCCTTGACCGCAGCCTTCTTCTTCGGCGTGGTGGCACCGGCGGCGGGCTCGTCGGCGGCCGCGCGGGCGGCCTCCTCGTAGGTGGCCTTCTTGTCCGGCTTGGGCTCGGCGACGCGCATGGGGGCCGGCGCCGGCTCGCCCTTGAACTTCTGCCAGTCACCGGTCACGCGGAAGATCGCGGCCACGGCCTCGGTCGGCTGGGCGCCGACACCGAGCCAGTAGGCGGCGCGCTCGGCGTCGACCTCCATGTAGGAGGGGTCCTCCTTGGGGTGGTACAGACCGATGGTCTCGATCGACCGGCCATCGCGCTTGGTGCGGGCGTCGGCGACGACGATGCGGTAGTACGGCGCGCGCTTCTTGCCGAGACGCATGAGCTTGATCTTGGTGGCCACGGTGTGTGGTGTGCTCCTCGTACGAGATTCGGGGTGCCCACCCCGGCAGACGTGTGGGGTTGCGTCCGGGGGCGGTGCGGCTGGACACGCTCGTCGACGGTGAGAGGGCCGCCGGGTCACGTGTTCGACCGCTCATCATGCCAGACGACGGGAGGACGCCGGATGCTGCTGCACCACGTGGAGCTGTGGGTGCCCGACCTCACGCGCGCCGAGCGCTCGTGAGGGTGGTTGCTGACGGCGCTGGGCGCGCAGCCGTACCAGGCGTGGGACCACGGGCGGTCGTGGCGGGACGGCGACCTCTACGTGGTGCTCGGCCCCGTCCAGAGGCTCGCGGCGAGCTTGCGAGTCGTGAGGAGGACGGGGTCCTTTTGCTGGCGTTCCACGTCGCGGCCGGCCACCTGGACGAGCTGGTGGCCGCGGCGCCGTCCCACGGGTGGCGGTTGCTGTTCGGCGACCGGCACCCGTTCGCCGGTGGCCGGGACCACCGCGCCGCCTACCTGGAGGACGCCGACGGCTTCGAGGTGGAGCTGGTCGCCCGCTGACCGGCGTGGATCAGCTGGGTGCAGCACCGTGCGTCCTGGCTCACCGGCGTCGGTGAGCCAGGACGGACGTGGATCAGCTGAGCTGATCCACGCCGGGGGCGTCAGCCGCGGACGGCGGCCAGGACGGCGGCGGCCGCGCCGTCGACGGGGATCTCCTCGCGCTCGCCGGTGGCCCGGTCGCGCAGCTCCAGGACGCCGTCGACCAGGCCGCGGCCGACGGTGACGATGGTCGGCATCCCGAGCAGCTCGGCGTCCTTGAACTTCACGCCGGGGCTGACCTTGGGCCGGTCGTCGTAGAGCACGGTGAGCCCGGCGGCGACCAGCTCCTGGGACAGCGCGAGGGCAGCCTCGAACACCGCGGCGTCCTTGCCGGTGGCCACGACGTGCACGTCGGCGGGGGCGACCGCGCGCGGCCAGACCAGGCCCAGCTCGTCGTGGGTGGACTCGGCGATCGCGGCCACGGCCCGGGAGACCCCGATGCCGTAGGAGCCCATGGTCACCGTGACCAGCTTGCCGTTCTCGTCGAGCACCTTGAGGTCCAGCGCCTCGGCGTACTTGCGGCCCAGGGCGAACACGTGGCCCATCTCGACCCCGCGGGCGAGCTCCAGGGGGCCCGAGCCGTCGGGGGCGGGGTCGCCGGCGCGCACCTCGGCGGCCTCGATCACGCCGTCCCAGGTGAAGTCCCGGCCGGCGGCGAGGTCGAAGACGTGCTTGCCGGGCTCGTTGGCCCCGGTGATCCAGCGGGTGCCGGGGACCACGCGGGGGTCGACCAGGTAGCGGATGCCCGAGGCCGACTCCTCCCCCAGCACCTGCGGCCCGATGTAGCCCTTGACCAGCGCGGGGTGCGCGGCGAAGTCGGTGAACGGCTCGACCTCGGCCGGGGCCACCTGGGCCTCCAGCCGCTTGGTGTCCACGTCCCGGTCGCCGGGCAGGCCGATGACCAGCGGCTGCGCGGTGCCGTCGGGGTGCCGCAGCTGGACGACGACGTTCTTCAGCGTGTGCGCCGCGGTGTACCCGGCGTCCGGGAAGCGCTCGACGGCGACGGCCACCAGGGTGTCGATGGTCGGGGTGTCGGGGGTGTCCTCGACGTGCGCGGCGGGCAGGCCCTTGAGCGGGATCGACTCGGGGACGACGGTGGTGACCGCCTCCACGTTGGCCGCGTAGCCGCCGGCCGAGCGGACGAAGGTGTCCTCGCCGATGGCCGTCGGGGTCAGGAACTCCTCGGACCGGGAGCCGCCCATGGCCCCCGACGTCGCCGAGACGATGACGTACTCCAGGCCCAGCCGCTCGAAGACCCGGGTGTAGGCCTCGCGGTGGGCGGCGTAGGAGCGCTCGAGCCCGGCGTCGTCGACGTCGAAGCTGTAGCTGTCCTTCATGACGAACTCGCGGGTGCGGAACAGCCCGGCCCGGGGCCGCGCCTCGTCCCGGTACTTGGTCTGGATCTGGTACAGCGAGACCGGCAGGTCCTTGTAGGAGCCGTAGAGGTCCTTCACCAGGAGCGTGAACATCTCCTCGTGGGTGGGGCCGAGCAGGAAGTCGGCGCCCCGGCGGTCCTTGAGCCGGAACACGTTGTCCCCGTACTCGGTCCAGCGGCCGGTGGCCTCGTAGGGCTCGCGGGGCAGCAGGGCCGGGAAGTGCACCTCCTGGGCGCCCATCGCGTCCATCTCCTCGCGGACGATCCGCTCCACGTTGCGCAGCACCCGCCAGCCCAGCGGCAGCCAGGTGAACCCACCGGGGGCCGCCCGGCGGATGTACCCGCCGCGGGCGAGCAGACGGTGGCTGGGGACCTCGGCGTCGGCCGGGTCGTCCCGGAGGGTGCGCACGAACAGGGTGGACATCTTGAGCAGCACGGGCTGCATCCTCCCAGCACCCTCCGGGCCACCCGCGACCGGTTTACGGTGCCGGCGTGGACCTGTCCGTGGCGCTCACCCCCGCGGCGACCCTGCGCCGGGCCCGGGCCGACGACGTCCCCGCCCTGGTCGGGCTGCTCGCCGACGACCCGCTGGGTCGCACGCGGGAGTCACCGACCGACCTGGCCCCGTACCGGCGCGCGTTCGCCGAGGTGGACGCCGACCCGGCGCACCTGCTGGTCGTCGCCGAGGCCGAGCACATGGTGGTGGGGACCCTGCAGCTCAGCGTGCTGACCTCCCTGTCCCGCGGCGGAGCACGGCGCGGGCAGGTCGAGGCGGTCCGGGTGCACCGCGACCACCGCGGCTCCGGGCTGGGGTCCGCGCTGGTGCGCTGGGCGGTCGAGGAGGCAGCGGGACGGGGGTGCGCGCTGGTCCAGCTCACCAACGACGCGCAGCGCGCCGACGCCCACCGCTTCTACGAGCGCCTGGGCTTCCGCGCCTCGCACACCGGGTTCAAGCTCGAGCTGCCTCGTTGATCATCGTGAGGTGCAGGTGGGACACGCCGGCGGGCGGCGGGTCCGACCTGCGGATGACGATGATCAACTCCGGGGAGCGCTGACCACCCGGCCGCGGAGGAGGGTCAGCTCGGGGCCGGTCAGGGCGTCCAGGTCCTCCCGCGGGTCGGTGGCGTAGACGACCAGGTCGGCGGGCGCGCCCTCCACCAGGCCGGGCAGGCCCAGCCACTCCCGCGCGGCCCACGAGCCGGCGGCCAGCGCGGCGGCGCGCGGCAGCCCGGCGGCGTGCAGCGCGCGGATCTCGTCGGCGACCACCCCGTGGTCGATCCCGCCGCCGGCGTCGGTGCCGGCGAACACCGGCACCCCGGCCTCGTACGCCGCCCGGACGACGGCCCCCGACGAGGCGTGCAGCCGGCGCATCGTGGAGGCGTAGGAGGGGAACTTGCGCTCCCCCGCGTCGGCGAAGCCCGGGAAGTGCGCCACGTTCACCAGCGTCGGCACGACGGCCGTGCCGCGCGCGGCCATCTCGCCGATCAGGTCCTCGGTCAGGCCGGTGCCGTGCTCGATGCAGTCGATGCCGGCCCCGACCAGGCCCGGCAGCGCGTCGGTGCCGAAGGTGTGCGCGGTGACCCGGACGCCCTCGGCGTGCGCGGCCGAGACCGCGGCGGCCAGCACGTCGTCGGGCCACAGCGGACCCAGGTCACCCGCCCCGCGGTCGATCCAGTCGCCGACCAGCTTCACCCAGCCGTCGCCGCGGCGGGCCTGCCGGCGCACCTCCTCGACCAGGTCGGCCGGCTCGACCTCGACGGCCAGCCCGGGGATGTAGCGGCGCTCCCGGGCCACGTGCCGCCCGGCGCGCAGGATCCGCGGCAGGTCGGGGTCGTCGTCCAGCGCCCGGGTGTCGACCGGGGAGCCGCAGTCGCGCAGCAGCAGCACCCCGGCGTCCCGCTCGACCAGCGCCTGCTCCCGGGCGGCGGTGAGGTCGTCGACGGGGCCGCCGCCGCGGGCGATGCCCACGTGGCAGTGCGCGTCGACCAGCCCGGGCAGCACGAAGCCGCCCCGGGAGACCGTCTCGGCGCCGGGCACCCGCTCGAAGGTGATCGCGCCGTCCCGCACCCACAGGTCGCGCTGCTCGCCCTCGGGCAGCAGCACCCCCGACAGGTGCAGCACGGCGGTCAGCGGTCCTTGAACTGGCTGAAGTCCAGCTTGCTCAGGTCCGGCATCGCCTGGCCCGGCGGCAGGCCGGGGATCCCGCCCGGTGGCATGCCGGACCCCGCACCGATCTGCCGGCGGGCCGGAGCCTTCTTGCCCTTCTTGCCCTTGCGGGCGACCGCCTGCTGCTGCCGGCCGCGGGCCTTCTTCGACATCGGGCCCATGCCCGGCATGCCCATGGAGCCGGCCATCTGGCCCATCATCTTCTGGGCCTGCACGAACCGCTCCAGCAGCGAGTTCACCTCGGTGACGGTGACGCCGGAGCCGTTGGCGATGCGCACCTTGCGGGAGGAGTTGATGATCTTGGGGGTGACCCGCTCCCCCGGGGTCATCGACCGGATGATCGCCGCGGTGCGGTCGAGGTCGCGGTCGTCGATGTTCGCCAGCTGCTCCTTCATCTGCCCGGCGCCGGGCAGCATCTTCAGCAGGTTGGCGATCGGGCCCATCTTGCGGATGGCCATCATCTGCTCGAGGAAGTCCTCGAGGGTGAAGCCCTCGCGGCTGGCGAGCTTGCTCGCCATGGCCTCGGCCTGGTCGGCGTCGAAGGCCTGCTCGGCCTGCTCGATCAGGGTGAGGACGTCGCCCATCCCGAGGATGCGCGAGGCCATCCGCTCGGGGTGGAAGACGTCGAAGTCGGCGAGCTTCTCACCGGTCGAGGCGAACATGATCGGCTGCCCGGTCACCCCGCGCACCGACAGCGCGGCACCACCGCGGGCGTCGCCGTCGAGCTTGGTGAGCACGACGCCGGAGAACCCGACGCCCTCCTGGAAGGCGATCGCGGTGGTGACGGCGTCCTGGCCGATCATCGCGTCGACGACGAAGAGCGTCTCGTCGGGCTGGACGGCGTCGCGGATGCCGGCGGCCTGGGCCATCAGCTCGGCGTCGATGCCCAGCCGGCCGGCGGTGTCGACGACGACGACGTCGTGCATGGTGCGCCGCGCGTGCTCGATCGACTCACGGGCCACCGCGACCGGGTCGCCCACCCCGTTGCCCGGCTGCGGGGCGTAGACGTCCACGCCGGCCTGGCCGGCGACGATGGACAGCTGGTTGACCGCGTTGGGGCGCTGCAGGTCGCAGGCCACCAGCAGCGGGGTGTGCCCCTGCGCCTTGAGCCAGCGGCCGAGCTTGCCGGCCAGCGTGGTCTTGCCGGCGCCCTGCAGGCCGGCCAGCATGATCACCGTCGGGGAGTTCTTGGCGTAGCGGATCCGCCGGGTCTCCCCGCCGAGGACGCCGATCAGCTCCTCGTTGACGATCTTGATGATCTGCTGCGCCGGGTTCAGCGCCTGGCTGACCTCGGCGCCGCGGGCCCGCTCCTTGATCGCGGTGATGAACTCGCGCACCACTGGCAGCGCGACGTCGGCCTCGAGCAGCGCGATGCGGATCTCGCGGGCCGTGGCGTCGATGTCGGCCTCGGACAGGCGGCCCTTGCCGCGCAGCCCGGTGAAGACCTTGTCGAGCCGGTCGGAGAGGGTCTCGAACACAACACGTCCTCAGCAGCGGTGGAACCAACGGGCCCCAGGGTATCCAGGCTCAGCGCGGGGCCGGGTCCGGTGCCGTGCCCGACGCCGCGGCGAGCAGCGAGCGCGCCGCCCGCTCCCGCTGGCCCTCGTCGACCGGGGTGCCCGAGGGGTCGGCCAGGTAGAAGGCGTCGACGGCGTCGGCCCCGAGGGTTTCCACCGTCGCGCCCCGGACGTCCAGGCCCTCGGCGGCCAGCGCCGCGGTGAGCCGGTAGAGCAGGCCGGTCCGGTCGGCGGCCCGCACCTCCACCAGCGTGTTCGCCGCGCCGGTCGCCTCGGCGTCGAACCAGGCGACCCGGGGCGGGGCGCCGCGGGAGCCGTCCTGGCTGTAGTCCCGCTCGCGCTGGGCCAGCCGCTCCCCCAGCGGGAGGGTGCCCTCCATCGCCGCCCGGACGGCGTCGGCGAGGATGCCCGGCACCGGCGGGCGGCCGAACCGCGGCCGGACGGCGAAGACCGACGTCGCGTACCCGGCGTCCACGGTCACCCGGGCGGCGCGGACGTCGAGCTGGTTGAGCGCCAGCACCCCGGCGCAGACGCTGAACAGACCGGGCCGGTCGGGGGCGCCGATGGTGACCTGCTGGCCGTCCACCACGTCCTCCACGCCGACGGTCACCGGCCGGGTCGGGCCCGGGATCTCCGGCGCCGGCGCCTCGACCTGCGGGTCGCTGGGCTCCAGCACCGGCTCGGGCACCGCGGTCGAGCCCAGCCGGGCGGCCACCCGGCCGACGAGGGCGGCCACCAGGTGCGCCTTCCACGGCGACCAGGCCGAGCTGGAGGTGGCCGCGCCGTCGGCCTGGGCCAGGGCGTGCAGCAGCTGCAGCAGCGCGCCGTCCCCGCCGATGGTCTCCACCACCCGGTCGATGGTCGCCGGGTCGTCGAGGTCGCGGTGGGTGGCCACGTCGGGCAGCACGAGGTGGAACCGGACCATGGCGACGAGCACGTCGACGTCGGCCGGCGGGAAGCCCATCCGGGCGGCGATGCCGCGGACCAGCACGCCGCCCACCTCGGAGTGGTCCCCGGGCCGGCCCTTGCCGATGTCGTGCAGCAGCGCGCCGACCAGCAGCAGGTCGGGGCGGTCGACGTCCCGGGTCAGCTCGGCCCCGGCCGCGGCGGCCTCCACCAGGTGGCGGTCGACGGTGAACCGGTGCCAGGGGTGGCGCTGGGGCAGGGACCGGACGTGGTCCCACTCCGGCAGCATCCGGACCAGCAGGCCCTCCTGGTCCAGCTGCTCCAGCACCGGGACGGCGCTGCGCCCGCTGGCCAGCAGCCGCAGGAACGACCAGCGCACCTCCGCCGTCCACGGCTCGGGCAGCGGCGGGGCGTGCACCGCGAGCACCTTGAGCGTGTACGGCGACAGCCGGAGGTCGGCGTGCGCGGCCGCGGCGGCGGCGCGCAGCACCAGGCCGGGGTCGGCGGCCGGGCGGGCCTCGCGGGCCAGCACCACCTCGTCGCCCTGGCGCACGACGCCCTCGGCCAGCGGCTCGCGCTGCACCCGCCGATAGCGGGCGCGCGGGCGGCGCACCAGGGCGGCGTCCACCCGGCGCCAGGCCTCGTCGGCGACGAATGCCAGCCGTCGGCCGGCCAGGCTCACCCGGCGCAGCAGGACGTCGTCGTCGGCCAGCGCCAGGGCGTCGGCGACACCGGCCTGCTCCTGCCGGACCAGCACGTCGGTGGCCCGGCGGGTGCGCCGGCGCAGCTCGTCGCGGACGTCGACCAGGAACGCGTAGGCCTCCTCGGCGTCGGCCGGGGGCTGGTCGACCAGCTGGGCGAGGGACAGCGCGCGCAGGACCTGGCCCTCGCGCAGCCCGCCGTAGGCCTCCTTGAGGTCGGGCTCGAGCAGGAAGCCCAGCTCGCCGACGGTGCGGATCCGGCCGCGGCGGAGGTCACGCAGCTCGGGCAGCAGCCGGCTGGCCGACTGCCGCCAGCCGGCGAGGGTGGCGGTGCGCAGCCCCGCGGCCAGCTCGGCGTCCCCGGCGACCAGCCGGGCGTCGAGCAGGCCCAGGCCCGCCTTCACGTCGGTGCCGGCCACCTGCACCGCCTCGGCCACGGTGCGCACCGAGTGGTCGAGCTGGTGCCCGGCGTCCCAGATCGGGTACCAGAGGGCGTCGGCCACCGCGGCGATCGCGGGCCGGCCGTCGTGCACCAGCACCAGGTCCAGGTCGCCGTAGGGCGCGGGCTCGCGCCGGCCCAGGCTGCCGACCGCGACCAGCGCGATCCCGGTGCCCGGCTCGGGCGCGGACTGACCCCGGCGGACCTTCTGCGCGGGGGCGGCGGCCACGGCGCCGGCGAGCAGACCGGCCAGCCAGCCGTCCAGGGCCGCCACCCGGCCGGCCCGGTCCAGGGCGCCCAGGTCGTGCGGCCGGGGTGCGTCGTCCTGCGGGTCCTGCGGTGCGGGTGCGGGGTCGACCACGGGCTCCTCTTCCGGGTGGGCGGCGGCGGTGCCGCGCAGCGGGGGCGCAACGCCGTCGGCCGGGGCGGTGGGACGCATCCCTCCACCCCGGCCGACGGGTCGTGCGGTGGAGCTACAGGGCGTCGGCCCCGCGCTCACCGGTGCGGACCCGGACGATCTCGTCGATCGTGGTCACCCACACCTTGCCGTCGCCGATCTGGCCGGTGGAGGCGGACTCCACGACGGCGTCGACCACGCGGGCGGCGTCGGTCTCGCTGACGACGACCTCGATGCGCACCTTGGGGACGAAGTCCACCTGGTACTCCGCACCGCGGTAGACCTCGGTGTGGCCGCGCTGGCGGCCGAAGCCCTGGACCTCGCTGACCGTGAGGCCTGCGATGCCGATGAGCTCGAGGGCGTTCTTGACGTCGTCCAGCTTGAACGGCTTGACGATCGCGGTGACCAGCTTCATCAGTGGGAACCCTCCACGGTCTTGGCCGTCGTGGCCTGGTGCAGCGCGGAGCCGCTCCCGCCGCTCAGGCTGGTGAAGTCGTAGCCGGACTCGGCGTGCACGACGTTGTCGATCCCGGCCACCTCGTCCTCCTCGGTGATGCGGAAGCCCATCGTCTTCTCGATGGCCAGGCCGATCAGGTAGGTGAGGACGAAGGAGACCACGAGGACGGCGAGGGCGCCGACGACCTGGCGCCACAGCTGGTCCACGCTACCGCCGAAGAAGAGGCTCTCCACGCCGGCGGGGGCGTCGGGGTCGGCCAGGAAGCCGATGGCGATGGTGCCCCAGAGGCCACCGACCAGGTGGACGCCGACGACGTCGAGGGAGTCGTCGTAGCCGAAGCGGTACTTCAGGCCGACGGCCAGGGCGCAGAGCACACCGGCGATCGCGCCCAGGATGATCGCGCCGACCGGGGAGACCGCGGAGCAGGCCGGGGTGATGGCGACCAGGCCGGCGACGACGCCGGAGGCACCACCCAGGGAGGTGGAGTGGCCGTCGCGGATCTTCTCCGTCAGCAGCCAGCCCAGCGCGGCGGCACCGGTGGCGACCAGGGTGTTGACCCAGACCACCGCGGCGGTGTTGTTGGCGGCCAGGGCGGAGCCTGCGTTGAAGCCGAACCAGCCGAACCAGAGCAGCCCGGCGCCGATCATGACCAGCGGCAGGTTGTGGGGGCGCATCGCCTCGCGGCCGAAGCCGCGGCGCTTGCCCAGCACCAGGGCCAGGGCGAGGCCCGCGGCACCGGCGTTGATGTGGACGGCGGTACCGCCGGCGAAGTCGATCGCCGCCAGGTTGTTGGCGATCCAGCCACCGACGTGGGTGACCGTGCCGTCGTCGGCGGTGAGGGTGAAGTCGAAGACCCAGTGCGCGATCGGGAAGTAGACGATCGTGGCCCAGACGCCGGCGAACACCATCCAGGCGCCGAACTTGGCGCGGTCGGCGATGGCACCGGAGATCAGCGCGACGGTGATGATCGCGAAGACGGCCTGGAAGCCGACGAACGCCATGACCGGCAGCCCGCCCTCGGCCGTGAGGTCCTCCATCAGGCCCTTGAGCCCGAAGAACTCGGTGGGGTCACCGAGCAGCCCGGCACCGACGTCGTTGCCGAAGGCGAACGAGTAGCCGTAGAGCACCCAGAGCACGCTGATCAGCGCAGCCGCTCCGAAGCTCATCATCATCATGTTGAGGACGCTCTTCGCGCGGACCATGCCGCCGTAGAAGAGCGCGAGACCTGGCGTCATCAGCAGCACGAGAGCCGCGCTGGTGAGGATCCAGGCGGTGTCGCCGGTGTTGACCACGGCAACCTCCTGATCAGGGGTCGTCGGCCATCGGCCGCATCGGGAGCCCGGGAGGGCGGGGTGATGTGGTGAGACAGTGCCGATCCCGTGTTTCCGGGGGCTGCGCGCGCGTGTTTCCGCACCGTGAACTCCGCTGCGCGTGTCGCGGGCCCGTGTTGCGGTGCTGTTGCCGACCCCGCAGACGTGTCCGCGGCCACCCTCGTTCGCGCCTTGTTGCAACCCTTGTGCAGATGCGGGGAAGTCGCACTAGAGTCCCGCCGTGACCACGGCAGCGACGACGTCGCCCACCAGCCCCGCGACGGGCGCACGGTTCAGCGCGCAGGACAAGCGCAGCATCACCGTGATGACCCTGGTCGTCGTGGCGCTGCACGTCGTCGGCTGGGGGGTGCTCGTCCTCGGCGTAGCACCGCAGCGGCTGGAGCTGGGCAGCGCCGGCGTCCTCGGGGTCGGGGTCGGGCTGACCGCCTACCTGCTCGGCGTCCGGCACGCCTTCGACGCCGACCACATCGCCACGATCGACAACACCACCCGCAAGCTGGTCGGCGACGGCCGGTCCGCCGTCGGGACCGGGTTCTGGTTCTCCCTGGGTCACTCGTCGGTGGTGCTGGTGGCCAGCGTGCTGCTCGCGGTGGGCGTCGAGTCGGTGGCCGGTGTCATGCAGGACGGCGACTCCTCCAGCGCGCAGACCCTGGGGCTGATCGGCACCCTGGTGGCCGGCGGGTTCCTGCTGCTGATCGGGCTGATGAACCTGGTGTCGGTGGTCGGCATCGCCAAGGTGTTCCGCGGCATGCGGTCCGGCGAGCTGGACGAGGCCCAGCTCGAGCACCACCTGCACAACCGCGGGTTCATGGCGCGGATCCTGGGCCGGGTGACCCGGCGGGTGTCCGAGCCCTGGCACCTGTACCCGGTCGGCCTGCTCATGGGCCTGGGCTTCGACACCGCCACCCAGGTCGGCCTGCTGGTGCTCATCGCCGGCTCCGCGGCCTTCGTGCTGCCCTGGTACGCCATCGTCGTGCTGCCGGTGCTCTTCATGGCCGGCATGAGCCTGTTCGACACCGCCGACGGCATCCTGATGACCCGGGCCTACGGCTGGGCGATGGTCAAGCCGGTCCGCAAGGTCTTCTACAACCTGACCATCACGGTGCTGTCGGTCCTGGTGGCCCTGGTCGTCGGCACGATGGTGCTCATCGGGCTGCTGGTGGAGCGGCTGGGCATCGACGGCGGCCCGCTGGCCTGGATCGCCTCGCTGGACCTGGACTACGTCGGCTTCGCGATCGTCGGCCTGTTCGTGGTCACCTGGGCGGTGGCCCTGGCCGTCTGGCGCTACGGCCGGATCGAGGACCGCTGGCAGCAGGACCCGGTCGCGGGTTAACCGACCAGGGCCTCGGCGAAGGCGCGGGGCTCGAACGGGGCCAGGTCGTCGGCCCCCTCCCCCAGCCCGACCAGCTTCACCGGGATCCCCAGCTCGCGCTGCACCGAGACCACGATGCCGCCCTTGGCGGTGCCGTCGAGCTTGGTGAGCACGATCCCGGTGACGGTGACCGCCTCGGTGAACACCCGGGCCTGCACCACGCCGTTCTGGCCGGTGGTGGCGTCCAGCACCAGCAGCACCTCGTCGACCGGGCTCTGCTTCTCCACGACCCGCTTGACCTTGCCCAGCTCGTCCATCAGGCCGCTCTTGGTGTGCAGCCGGCCGGCGGTGTCGATCAGGACGGCGTCGACGTCGGCGGCCTTGCCCACCTTGACCGCCTCGAAGGCGACCGAGGCCGGGTCGCCGCCCTCGGCCCCGCGCACGGTGGGGACGCCGACCCGCTCGCCCCAGGTCTCCAGCTGGTCGGCGGCCGCGGCGCGGAAGGTGTCGGCGGCACCGAGCAGCACGCTGCGCCCGTCGCCGACCAGCACCCGGGCGATCTTGCCGCAGGTGGTGGTCTTGCCGGCCCCGTTGACCCCGACCACCAGCACCACCGCGGGGCGGTCGAGCTCGCGGTCGGTGGCCAGGGTGCGGTCCATGTCCGGCCCGAGGACGGCGGCCAGCTCGGTGACCAGCAGCTCCCGCAGCGCCCCGGCGTCCCCGGTGGCCAGCACCAGGGACTGGGTGCGCAGCCGCTGCACGATCTGGGTGGTGGCGGCCACGCCGACGTCGGCGGCCAGGAGGGTCTCCTCGACCTCCTCCCAGTCGTCCTCGGTCAGCTTCTCCCGGGCCAGCACCGTCAGCAGGCCGCGGCCCAGCGAGGACTGCGAGCGGGCCAGCCGGCTGCGCAGCCGGACCAGCCGACCGGCCGAGGGCGGCGGGACGTCGAAGACCAGCCCGGGCTCGGGCTCGGCCGGCGGCAGGTCGACCGGGACGACGTCCTCGTCGGTCGGGGTGCCGGTCGGCGGCGCGGTGGCCGGTGGCGCCGCCGGGGGGACGACGTCGGTGGGGCGCGGCCGGGTGAGCGTCGTGCCGGCGGCCGCGTCGTCGTCCAGGCGGGTGGTGCGGCGGCCGCGGCCGACCAGCAGCCCCGCCCCGACGAGCAGGGCGAGGACGACGATCGCCACGGCGATGATCACGAACTCCATGGACAGCAGTCTCCCAGCCCGCGCTGCGCGCCACCGGGTGCGGTGCGGGAAGCTGGTCGCGTGCCCGACAACCCGCGGCTGGTCCTCGGCCCCCTGCTCCGCCACGTGGACCCGGTGTCCGCCACCGTCTGGGTCGAGACCGACCGCGCGTGCACCGTCCGGGTCCTCGACGCCACCGCGCGCACGTTCTGCGTGGGCGGCCACCACTTCGCGCTGCTCGTGGTCGAGGGCCTGGCCCCCGGCAGCACGACCCCCTACGAGGTGCACCTCGACGACGTCCCGGCGTGGCCGTCGCGGCACTCGGCCTTCCCGCCCAGCCGGATCCGCACGCCCGGCGGCCCCGGGCCCTTCCGGATCGCCTTCGGGTCCTGCCGGTACGCCACCCCCGCGTCGGTCGACGTCCGCGACGGCATCCCGCCCGACGCGCTGGACTGCTACGCGACCCGGCTGGCCGGCCAGGACGAGGCGGAGTGGCCCGACGCCCTGGTGCTGCTGGGCGACCAGGTCTACGCCGACGAGACGACCCCGCCCACCCAGGCGTGGCTGGCCGGGCGCCGGGACGTGTCGGTGGCGCCGGGCACCCAGGTCGCCGACTTCGATGAGTACACCCGGCTGTACCGGGAGTCCTGGGGCGACCCCGAGGTGCGCTGGCTGCTGTCCACCATCCCGTCGGCCATGATCTTCGACGACCACGAGATGATCGACGACTGGAACACCTCGGCGGCCTGGCGGGACTCCGTGGTCGACGAGCCCTGGTGGCGCGCCCGGATCACCGGCGGCCTGACCAGCTACTTCGTCTACCAGCACCTGGGCAACCTGTCGCCGGCCGAGCTGGCCGCCAACGACACCTGGCAGCAGATGCAGGGCCACGACGACGCCGAGCCCATGCTCACCGCGATGGCCGAGCGCGCCGACGGCGACCCGACCGCGTTCCGCTGGAGCTACGTGCGGCACTGGGACCACGTGCGGCTGGTCATGGTGGACAGCCGGGCGGGCCGGGTGCTGGCCGAGCGCGACCGGCAGATCCTGGACGACGCCGAGTTCACCTGGGTGGAGGAGGCGGTGCGGGAGGCGGTGTCCGACGGCGTCGAGCACGTGCTGGTCGGCACGTCGCTGCCGTGGCTGCTGCCGCACGCGATCCACGACATCGAGCGGTGGGACGAGACGCTCGCCGTCCGGCACCACGGCCGCCTGCTGGGCCGGCTGGCCGAGAAGCTGCGCCAGGCCGCGGACCTGGAGCACTGGGCGGCGTTCGGGCAGTCCTTCGAGCGGCTGGGCCGCCTGCTGGTCTCGGTCGCCCGCGGCGAGGCGGGGCCGGCCCCGGCGACCACCCTGGTGCTGTCCGGTGACGTGCACCACGCCTACGCCGCCGAGCTGGTCGCCCCCGGCGGGCTGACCGGGCGGGTGCACCAGCTGACGGTGTCGCCCCTGCACAACCAGGCACCGCACGCCATCGAGATCGGCTTCCGGATCGGCTGGAGCCGCTGGGCCCGGGCGCTCACCGGCTCGATCACCAAGGCCGCCCGGGTGCCCCGCACCGGCCTGGAGTGGCGCAAGCAGGCCGGGCCGTTCTTCGGCAACGAGCTGGGCGAGCTGGTGTTCCAGGGCCGGGACGCCCGGTTCCGGCTGTGGGCCACCAGCCGGGACGACGACGGGGCGCCGGTGTTCACCCGGGTGCTGGACACCGAGCTCGCCTGAGCCGCTGCCGGCCCGGGCTCAGGCCCGCGGGTCGGCCAGCACGTCGCGCCAGGAGTGCTGCGGCTGGAAGCCGAGCAGCCGGCGGGCCTTCTCGATCGAGTAGAAGGTCTCGTGCGGGCCCATCTCCCGGCGCAGCTCGACGCCGTCGTAGAACCGCTCCCGGACCTCCTCGGTCGTCGCGGCCACGGAGGTGTCGGCGTTGGCCACGTTGAACACCTCGTAGCCCAGCCCGTCGGTGGTGAGGCAGCGCTGGACGAACTGGCCCAGGTCGCGGGTGTCGATGTAGGAGAAGACGTTGCGCCGGCGCAGCGCAGGGTCGGCGAGGAAGGCCGGGAACAGCTGCTCGTACTCGTGCGGCTCGATCACGTTGTTGACCCGCAGCCCGTACACGTCGGCCCCGGTGCGGGCCTGGAACGACCGCGCGGTGACCTCGCCGGCCACCTTGCTCATCGCGTAGGAGTCCTCGGGCACCGTGGGGTGCTCCTCGTCGACGGGCAGGTACTGCGGACGGCGCTCGCCCTGGGCGAAGCAGATGCCGTAGGTGGTCTCCGAGGAGGCGAACACCACCTTGCCGATGCCCAGCCGGGTGGCCGCCTCCAGCACGTTGTAGGTGCTCAGCACGTTGGTCGCGTAGGTCGTCGCGTCGGCGGACAGCAGGATCGCCGGGACGGCGGCGAAGTGGACGACGGCGTCGTAGGCCGGCACCGCGGGCAGGTCGAGTTCCGCCGGGCGCGCGGCCCCAGCCAGCGCGGAGTACGTCTGACCCAGGTCGGTCAGGTCGACCCGCAGGTCGGCGATGCCCTCGTGCCGCAGCGGGGTCAGGTCGGCGTTGGTGACCTGGTGGCCCTGGTCGGCCAGGTAGGGGGCCACGTGGTGCCCGGCCTTGCCGGAGCCGCCGGTGAAGAAGATGCGCATGCCCCCATGCAACATCGCCCCGGCCGGGCGCGCCTGGGAAGGTGGGGCCATGGCGGCGCTCCGGCTGGTCACGTTCAACATCCGACACGGCGTCGGCGACGACGGCCGCCACGACCTGGTGCGGGTCGCCGAGCTGCTGCAGCGCACCGACGCCGACGTCGTCTGCCTGCAGGAGGTGGACCGGAACTTCGGGCCGCGCAGCGAGGACGTCGACCAGGCCGAGGTGCTGTCCCGGGCGCTGGACCGCGAGCTGGTCTGGGCCTCGGCGATCGAGAAGGGCGTCGCCGGCGCCCCCGCGCGGCGGTACGGCAACGCGCTGCTGTCCCGGCTGCCGGTCCTCGACGAGCAGGTGCTGGCGCTGCCGGGCGAGGGCGAGCCGCGCAGCGCCGTCCGGGCGCTGCTGGGGCTGGGCAGCAGCGCGCTGACCGTGGTGACCACGCACCTGTCCAGCCAGTCCGCCCGGGCGCGGGCGGCGCAGGCCGAGGCCCTGGTGGGGCTGCTCCCGGCCGAGGGACCCGCGGTCGTCGTCGGTGACCTGAACTGCGGGCCGACGGCGCCCGAGCTGGCCCCGCTGCGGCAGCGGCTGCGCGACGGCTGGCAGGCCGCCGGCTCCCGCGCCGACCAGGCCAGCGGCTGGCAGCTGTGGAAGCGCGAGCAGGGCCTGACCCACCCGGCCCGCAGTCCCCGCGTCCGGATCGACCAGGTCTGGGTCTCCCCCGGCGTGGGCGTCCGCGGCGCCGAGGTGCTGGACGGCTCGACCTGCTCGGACCACCACCCCCTCCAGCTCGACCTCGAGATCGGTTGACCGCGATGCCCCCGTTCCACCCCGACCTGCAGGCCGCCCGCCGGTTCCCCCGGGTGTCCCTGGGCCCCCGGTCGTTGTGCGTGGTCCGCACGCTGGGCCGGCTGGCCCGCCCCGACGGCCGGGTGCCCGTCGTCCCGGTGTCGCCCGACGTCGCGGTCCGGCTGTTCCGGCCCGCCGGCCCGGGTCCGTTCCCGGCCCTGCTGTGGGTGCACGGCGGCGGCCTGGTGCTGGGCACCGCCGCGACCGACGACGTGTTCTGCCGCCGGGTGAGCGAGGAGCTGGGCGCGGTGGTCGCGTCGGTGGAGTACCGGCTGGCGCCGGAGCACCCGTACCCGGTGCCGCTGGAGGACTGCTGGACCGCGCTCACCTGGCTCGTCGGCCGGGCCGACGTCGACGCCGGCCGGGTGGCCGTCGGGGGTGCCAGCGCGGGCGGCAACCTGGCCGCCGGGGCCGCCCTGCTGGCCCGGGAGCGGGGCGTCGAGCTGGCGTTCCAGCTGCTGGTCTACCCGATGCTCGACGACCGGACGACCACCCGGACCGACCTGGACACCAGCGCGGTGCGGATCTGGACCCCGGGGTCCAACCGCTTCGGCTGGTCGGCCTACCTGGGCGGCCGCACCGAGGTGCCGGCCACCGCTGCGCCCGCGCGGGCGCAGGACCTGGCCGGGCTGCCGCCGACGTGGATCGGCGTCGGCACCGACGACCTCTTCCACGACGAGGACGTCACCCACGCCCGCCGGCTGCGGGAGGCCGGCGTCGACGTCGAGCTGGTCGAGGTGCCCGGCGCATACCACGGCTTCGACGCCGTGCAGCGGTCCGCGCCGGTCTCCCGCGACTTCACCACCGCACAGGTGCAGGCGCTGCGCCGGGCGCTGCTGGGCTGAGCCCGCGGGCTGACCCGGGGGGCGGGCTCAGCCCGCCGGGCGCAGGCGCTGGCTGATCACCCCGGTGATGCCGTCGCCGCGCATCGAGACGCCGTAGAGCGCGTCGGCGATCTCCATCGTGCGCTTCTGGTGGGTGATCACGATGAGCTGCGAGGTGTCCCGCAGCTGCTCCACCAGGGTCAGCAGGCGACCGAGGTTGACGTCGTCCAGGGCCGCCTCGACCTCGTCGAGGACGTAGAACGGCGACGGCCGGGCCCGGAAGATCGCGACCAGCAGCGCGACGGCGGTCAGCGACCGCTCCCCGCCGGACAGCAGCGACAACCGCTTGACCTTCTTGCCCGGCGGCCGCGCCTCCACCTCCACGCCCGTGGTCAGCAGGTCCTCGGGGTCGGTCAGGGTCAGCCGGCCCTCACCGCCGGGGAACAGCGTCTGGAAGACCTGCTCGAACTCCCGCTGCACGTCGGCGAAGGCCGCGGCGAACACCTCGTGGATCCGGTCGTCGACCTCACGGACGACGGTGAGCAGGTCCCGGCGGGTGGCCCGCAGGTCCTCCAGCTGGGTGGTGAGGAACGCGCTGCGCTCCTCCAGCGCGGCGAACTCCTCCAGCGCGAGCGGGTTGACCCGGCCCAGCGCCGCGAGGTCCCGCTCGGCCGCGGCCGCCCGGCGCTCCTGCACCGCCCGGACGTAGGGCACCGGCTCGGGTTCGGGCTCGTCGTCGGGGTGCGGGCCGGGCACCGGGACCGGGGCGGCGGGGCCGTAGTCGGCGACGAGCTGGTCGAGCTCGATGCCGTGCTCCTCCACCGCCCGGGTCTCCAGCGACTCGATGCGCAGCCGCTGCTCGGCGCGGGCCACCTCGTCGCGGTGCACCTCGCCGGTCAGCCGGTCCAGGTCGGCGGTCAGCTCACGGACCCGGGTGCGGACGGCGAGCAGATCCGCCTCCCGCCCGGTCCGGGCCGCCGCCAGGGCGTCGCGCTCGGCGACCGCCAGCTCGAGGGAGGTCCCCAGCACCACCAGTGCGTGCTCGGCGCCGGCCCGCACCTCGGCGGCCACCGCGGCGCCCTGCGCCCGGGTGCGGCGGGCCTGCTCGGCGCGCTCGCGGGCGGCCCGTTCCTGGCGGGCCTGCCGGCGCAGCGACTCCGCGCGGCCGTGCAGCGACCGGGCCCGCTCCTCGGCGGTGCGGACGCCCAGCCGGGCCTCGGTCTCGGTGACCCGCACGGCAGCGACCTCGGCCCGCAGCTGGTCGCGCTGCGCCGGGGAGGGCTCGTCGGGGACCGGTTCGGCCTCGGCCGCGGCGAGCCGGTCGGCCAGCCCGGCCTCGGCCACCGCCGCCTGCTCCAGCCCCTGCTCGGCCCGCACCAGCGCGGCGTCCGCGCGCTGCGCCTCCGCGACGGCGGAGCGCAGGTCGGCGCTCAGCCCGGCGCGTTCCCGGTCCCGGGCGGCGCGCTCCCGCTCGGCGTCCCGGCGGGCCGTGGCGGCCGCCTCGACCGCGGCGGTCGCCGCGCGGTGCGCCACCTGCGCCGGCGCCAGCTGCTCGGCGAGGTCCCGGGCGTGCGCGGTGGCCCGGCCCAGGTCACCGTCGGCGGCGTCCACCCGGGCGCGGACCTCCAGGCCCGAGGGCGCATCCGGCTGGCCGCCCGTCGCCCGGCCGGCCCCCAGCGAGTCACCGGCCGCGGTCACCACGCGCAGGTCGGGCCGGGCGGTGACCAGCGCGACCGCGGCGGCGAGGTCGGCCACCACGGCCGCCCGGTCCAGCACCCGGGTCAGCGCCGGGCGCAGGTCGTCCGGGGCGTCCAGCAGGTCCAGCGCCCACCGCGCGCCGTCCGGGAGCGGGCCGTGCGCGGTCGGGACGGCGTCCTCCCCCGGTCCGGCGACCAGCAGGCCGACCCGGCCGGCCGCGGTGTCGGCCAGGTGGGCCAGCGCGTCGGCGGCCGCCCGCGGCCCGGTGACCACCAGGGCCTCGGCGAGCCCGCCGAGCGCGGCGGCGACGGCCACCTCGTCCCCGGGGTGCACGGCCAGCCGGGCGGCCAGCGGGCCGGCCACCCCGCCCAGCGCCCCGTCGTCGGCCGCGGCCAGGACGGCGGCCGCGCCGTCGACCGGGGCCAGCCCGAGCGCCAGGGCATCCCGGCGGGCCCGGGCCGCGCCGCGCTCCCGCTCGGCGGCGCGCTCGGCGTCGGCCAGCCGGGTGACCTCCCGGGCCGCCTCGACCTGGGCCGCCCGCGCCGTCTCGTGCGCCCGCACCTGGGGCAGCGACTCCTCGGCGCCGTCGTCCTCGGGCTCGACCTCCGGACCGGCCGCGGCCAGCCGGTCCGCGGCGTCGTCCGCGCGGGCCTGCGCCTCCCGGGCTGCCTGGGTGGCGCGCTCGACCTCGGCCTCCCCGGCCGCGGTCCGCGATCGGGCTGCGGCGACCTGGCCGGACAGCCGGGCCAGGCCCTCGCGGCGGTCGGCCAGCGCGCGGGCCGCGGTCACCAGCTCGCGCTCGGCGACGGCCAGGGCGGCGTCCAGGTCGGTGCGGGCCGCGGTGGCGGCGGTCAGCCGGTTCCGCTCGGTGGCCAGCTGGTCGGCCAGCTCGACCTCGGCGACCTCCACCCGGCCGGCCTCCTCGTCGAGGGCGTCGGGGTCCCGGCCGGCCGGGACGGCGACCGGGGCCGACAGGTGCCGGTGCCGCTCACCGGCCAGCTGCGCGGTGCTGCGGAACCGCTCCGCCAGCGTGGAGAGCCCGAACCAGGTGTCCTGGGCAGCGGTCAGCGCCGGGGCGTCGGCGGCCAGCGCCGCCTCCAGCGCGGCCTGCCGCCCGCTCGCGGCGGCGAGGTCGGCCTCGACCCGGGAGCGCTGCTCGCGGGCCGCGGTCTCGTCGGCCACGTCGGCGTCCAGCGCGGTGCGCAGCGCGACCAGGTCGTCGGCGAGCAGCCGGAGCCGGGCGTCGCGCAGGTCCGCCTGGATGCCGGCCGCCCGGCGGGCCACCTCGGCCTGCCGGCCCAGCGGCTTGAGCTGACGGCGCAGCTCGGTGGTGAGGTCGGCCAGCCGGTCCAGGTTGGCCTGCATCGAGGTGAGCTTGCGGAGCGCCTTCTCCTTGCGCTTGCGGTGCTTGAGGACGCCGGCGGCCTCCTCGATGAACCCGCGGCGGTCCTCCGGGCGGCCGGACAGGACGGCGTCGAGCTGGCCCTGGCCGACGATGACGTGCATCTCGCGGCCGATGCCGGAGTCGCTGAGCAGCTCCTGCACGTCGAGCAGGCGCACCTTGTCGCCGTTGATCTCGTACTCGCTCTCGCCGGAGCGGTACATCCGGCGGGTGATCGCCACCTCGGCGTAGTCGATCGGCAGCGCGCCGTCGGCGTTGTCGATGGTGAGCGTCACCTCGGCCCGGCCCAGCGCCGCACGGCCGGCGGTGCCGGCGAAGATGACGTCCTCCATCTTGCCGCCGCGCAGGCTCTTGGCGCCCTGCTCGCCGAGCACCCAGGCGATGGCGTCCACGACGTTGGACTTGCCCGAGCCGTTGGGTCCGACGACGGCGGTGATGCCCGGCTCGAGCCGGAGGGTCGTCGCCGACGCGAAGGACTTGAAGCCCTTGAGCGTCAGGCTCGACAGAAACAGGACCCCGTCCTCCTCACCACTCGCAGGCTCGCGGCGAGCCTCGGGACGGGGCCAAAACTACCGGGAGAGGGCGGGCTCGACCTCGGGGTGGGCCATGGTCAGCAGCTCGTGGGCGATGCGCTCGTCGCGCTCGGCGCGCAGCTCGGCCACCTCCGCCTCCAGGCGGCGTACCCGGCCGCGCAGGGCGGCGAGTTCCTCCGCGACGCGCAGGTCGCGCGGGGCGACGACGGATCCGATGAGGGCCTTGGCCATGACGACAACGGCCTTTCGACGTACGGGTGGTCCCGCGGCGTCCGGGGACCGGGAACGCGGGCTGGTGCTGCCAGGGTGACAGCCCCCCGTCCCGAGGTCAACGCCGTGGTCAGGCGTTCACCGTGTCGCGGTCGTGTCGTCTGCCTCACGCCGCTCAGCCGGTGGTGAAGCCCTCCTCGCCCACGGGGTCCTGATCGGTCAGGGCGACGTCCCGCGGCGCACCGGCGGCCCCCGGCCCGGTCAGCGCGTCCACGACGGCGCGCACGTCGTCGTCCGCCCCCTCCAGGACCACCTCCACCCGACCGTCGGCCAGGTTGGTCGCGGACCCGGCCAGCCCGCGCTCCCCCGCCAGACCCCGGACGAACCAGCGGTAGCCCACGCCCTGCACCTCGCCGGAGACCAGGGCGACCACCCGGCGGGTCACGACCGTCGGGCCCTCGGTCGCGGCTGGCAGGTCGGGCAGCTGTAGCTCGACCGGTTCATGAACGACTCCCGGCGGATCGGCGTGCCGCAGCGCGGGCACGGCCGGTCCACCTGGCCGTAGACCGCCAGCGACCGGGAGAAGTACCCGCTCTGGCCGTTGACGTCGACGTACAGGGAGTCGAAGGAGGTGCCGCCCTGGGCCAGGGACTCCCGCAGCACGTCCTGCACGCCCTCGACGAGGTCCACCACCTGGGCGCGGGTCAGCTTCTCGGTCGGCCGGGCACCGTGCAGCTTCGCTCGCCACAGCGACTCGTCGGCGTAGATGTTGCCCACCCCGCCGATCAGCGTCTGGTCCAGCAGGGCCCGCTTGACATCGGTGCGCCGGCGGCGCAGCGCCGCGGCGAACGCGTCGACGTCGAACTCCTCGACCAGCGGATCGACCGCGATGTGCTGCAGCCGGCCGGGCAGGCCCTCGGGCCCGGCGTCCTCGACGGCGAGCCCGCCGAAGGTGCGCTGGTCGACGAAGCGCAGCTCACGGCCGCCGTCGGTGAAGGTGAACCGCGCCCGCAGGTGCTTCTCCAGCGGCTCGGTCGGCTTCTCCACCAGCAGCTGGCCGCTCATGCCGAGGTGGCCGACCAGCACCCGGCCGGTGGCGACCCCGTCGCGGGCCAGCGGCAGCCACAGGTACTTGCCGCGCCGGTGCGCGCCGGTCACGGTCGCCCCGGTCAGGTCGGCGACGAAGTGGTCGGCCCCCTCCAGGTGCCGGCGGACGGCGCGGGGGTGCAGGACCTGCGCGGTGGCGACGGTGCGGCCGGCCACCCAGCGCTCCAGCCCGCGCCGGACCACCTCGACCTCGGGGAGCTCGGGCACCTCGCTCAGCCCTTCGCGGTGCCGGTCGCCGACAGGGCACGCCAGGCGTTCTGGGCGGCCATCTGCTCGGCGGCCTTCTTGGTCCGGCCGTGCCCGTCGCCGCGGGGCTCGTCGGCCAGCAGCACGGTGGCGGTGAAGGACTTGGCGTGGTCGGGTCCCTCGGACTCGATCAGGTAGACCGGTGCACCCAGCCCCCGGGCCGACCCCAGCTCCTGCAGGCTGGTCTTCCAGTCCAGGCCGGCGCCCAGCGTCGCGGACTCCACGAGCAGCGGGTCGAACAGCCGGTGCACGATCGCGGCGGCGGCGTCCAGCCCGAGCCCGAGGTGGATCGCCCCCAGCAGCGCCTCGAGGGCGTCGGCCAGGATCGACTCCTTGTCCCGGCCGCCGGTGGCCGTCTCGCCCCGGCCCAGCAGCAGGTGCGGGCCGATGCCGCCCTCGCCCAGCAGCCGGGCCACGCCGGCCAGCGAGGTCATGTTGACCACCGAGGCCCGCAGCTTCGCCAGCTGGCCCTCGGGCAGGTCGGGCTGGCTGCGGTAGAGCTCGTCGGTGACGACCAGGCCGAGCACGGAGTCCCCGAGGAACTCCAGGCGCTCGTTGGTCGGCAGCCCGCCGTTCTCGTAGGCGAAGGACCGATGGGTCAGCGCCAACGCCAACAGGCCGCCGGGCAACGTGACGCCCAGGGCGTCACGCAGCCAGTCGGCGGCCCGGTCGGCGTGCTCGGCACCCCCGGGGAGGGCGTCTCCGGTCACGACGGGATCGTGCTGGTCCAGCAGGGTCAGACCGCGATGACCTGGCGGCCGTCGTACTGGCCGCAGGTGGGGCACGCGATGTGCGGGGGCTTGAGCTCGCCGCACGCGCGGTTCGGGCACGGCGCGAGGGTGGGGGCCGTGGCCTTCCACTGCGAGCGACGCGAGCGGGTGTTCGAGCGCGACGTGCGCCTCTTCGGGACAGCCACGGTCAGTTCTCCTTAGACGGGGTGAAACGGTCGGCGAGCCCGGCCCAACGTGGGTCGAGCACCTCGTGCGTGTGGTCGGCCGGGAGGTCGTCGAGCCGCAGTCCGCAGTCGACGCACAGACCCGAGCAGTCCGGGGTGCAGGTGGGCGAGAGCGGCAGGGCCAGGACGACGGCGTCCCGGACCAGCGGCGCGAGGTCGAGGCGCTCGCCGTCGATCCGGCGTACCTCGTCCTCCTCGCTGGTGGCTTCGGTGGTGCTGCCCTCGTAGGCGAAGAGCTCCTGCACGTCCAGGTGCAGGGTGTCCTCGACCGGCTCGAGGCAGCGGGCGCACTGCCCGGTGACCGGGGCGTCGACCTCGCCGGTGACGAGGACGCCCTCCATGACCGACTCGAGCCGCAGGTGCAGCTCGACGGGGGCGCCCTGGGGCACGCCGATCATCTCGATGCCCCAGCGCTCGGACGCCGGCACGGTCTTCTCCCAGTCGCGCATCGACCCGGCGCGGCGACCCAGCTCGCGCAGGTCGACCTTCCAGGGGTCGGCTCCGGGGCGCCGGGCGTCGGGGGACGCGGCGCCTCGGCGGGGCGAGGGGGCAGCAGGCATGACGGATTCTCTGTGCTCGGGGGCAGGTGTCACCGCAGGGCGTGCAGGGCAGCGCATGCGGGAGCAGCCCAGGTTACACCGGGCGGCCCGGTGCGGTGGACGGGGTCAGGGCTGGCGCAGCTGGCCGCGGGCGGCCTCGACCGAGCGCACCATGTGGCCCAGCGTGGTGCCGAAGTCGGCCAGCCGGCTGTCGACGTACTCGTCGACCTCGGTGCGCATCCGGGCGACCTCCGCAGCCGTCTGCTGGCCCAGCTCGTCGGACCGGTCCACCGCGCCGCGGTAGACCTCGGTCTCGGTGACCAGGCGGTCGTGCTCGGCCTGCCCGGCGGCGACCAGGGCCGCGTGCTGCGCCCGGCCGTCGGCCAGGAGCTCGGCGGCCTGCCGGTCGGCCTCGGCCAGGATCCGGTCGGCCTCGGCCTCGGCGCGGGACAGCAGGTCCTCGACCTCGGCCTGGGCCTGGGTGATCAGCTCGTCGCGCTGGCGCCGGGCGGTGCCGATCAGCTCGTCGCGCTGGCGGCGGGCGGTGCTCACCACCGTCTCGGCCTCGGTGCGGGTGCGGCCGGTGAGCCGCTCGGCCTCGGCCTGGGCCTGCTCGAGGATCTCGGTGCGCTGCTCGACGATCGCGCCGGCCTGCTGCACCTCCTCGGGTAGCCCCTCGCGAAGGTCGTCGAGCAGGTCCAGCAGGTGGTCCCGCGGCACCATGCACGACGAGGACATCGGCACGCTGCGGGCGTTCTCGATGACCGAGGCCAGCTCGTCGACGACCTCGTACAACCGGTACACGACCTCGGTCACGACTCCCCCTCCTCCTCGCGCCGGGCCACCAGCCGGGCGTTGACCCCCGGCGGCACCAGGTGCGAGACGTCCCCGCCGAAGGCGGAGATCTGCTTGACCAGGCTGGAGGACAGGTGGCCGACCTGGGGCGCGGTGGGCACGAAGAGCGTCTCGATCCCGGCCAGCTCGCGGTTCATCTGGGCCATCTGCAGCTCGTACTCGAAGTCCCCGACCGCCCGCAGGCCCTTGACGATCACCGGCACGTCGTGCGCGGTGCACCACTGCACCAGCAGGCCGCTGAAGGAGTCCACGGTGACGTTGGCCAGGCCGGCGGTGGCCTCGCGCAGCAGGGCCATCCGCTCCTCGACGTCGAAGAGCCCGGCCTTGCCGGGGTTCACCAGCACGGCCACGACGAGCTCGTCGTAGAGCGCCGCGGCCCGGGTGATGACGTCGACGTGCCCGTTGGTCACCGGGTCGAACGACCCGGGGCAGACCGCCCGCCTCATGCTGCCCTCACGGTGCGCGACCGTACCGGAGCAGGGCCTCCCCGTAGCGGCGGTCGCGCAGACCGACCAGGGGTGTCGGCCACTCCCAGGGCTGCTCGCGGGACGGTCGCTCGACCACCACGACCGCCTCGGGGGCCAGCCAGCCCCCCGTCGACAGGGCGGCCAGCACCCCCAGCACGACGTCGGGCTCGACCGCGTAGGGCGGGTCGGCGACCACCAGGTCGAACGGCGCGGACGCCGGTCGGCCGACGACCGCGGGGACCGAGCCGGCCACCACCGAGGCGCCGGGCAGGCCGAGCGCGGCGATGTTGGCCCGCAGCACCGGCAGCACCTTCGGGCCGGACTCGACCAGCACGGCCTCGGCGGCCCCGCGGGAGAGCGCCTCGAGCCCGAGGGCCCCGGACCCGGCGTACAGGTCCAGCACCCGGGCCCCGGGCAGGTCCAGCAGCGACCCGAGGCTGTTGAACAGCGCCTCGCGGGCCCGGTCGCCGGTCGGCCGCACCCCGCTGGCCGGCACCTTGAGCACCCGGCCGCGGGCGGTGCCGGCGATGATCCGGGTCATGCCCGCTCCAGCCAGTCGGCGCGGTCCCCGGCGTTGAGGGCGGCGACGGCCGCGGCCAGCTCGGGGTGCTCGGCCAGGCCCAGGTCGGACTCGAGCAGGTCGGCGGCCTCGGACCGGGCCGCAGCGATCAGCTCCTCGTCGTGCAGCAGCGACAGCAGCTTGACCCCCGAGCGCCGGCCGGACTGGGCGGCGCCGAGCACGTCGCCCTCCCGGCGGGTCTCCAGGTCCAGCCGGGCCAGCTCGAAGCCGTCGGTGGTGGCCGCGACCTGGGCCAACCGCACCCCCGTCGAGGACGACACGGGCGCCTCGCTGACCAGCAGGCAGAGCCCCGGGTGCCGGCCGCGGGCCACCCGGCCGCGCAGCTGGTGCAGCTGGCTGACGCCGAACCGGTCGGCGTCCATGACGACCATGACGGTCGCGTTGGGCACGTCGACGCCGACCTCGATCACCGTGGTGGCGACCAGCACGTCGACCTCCCGCTGGGCGAAGGCCCGCATCCGGGCGTCCTTCTCCTCGGGGGTCAGCCGGCCGTGCAGCACCTCGACCCGCAGCCCGGCCAGCGGGCCGCCGCGCAGCTGCTCGGCGACGTCGAGCACGGCCAGCGGCGGGCGCCGCTCGCTCCCGCCGTCCGCACCGCCCTCGGGTGCGCCGTCGGCGTCCTCCGGCCGCTCGTCGGCCTTCTCGTCGTCCCCGATCCGCGGGCAGACCACGTAGGCCTGCCGGCCCTCGGCCACCTCCTCGCGGACCCGCTGCCAGGCGCGGTCCAGCCAGGCCGGCTTCTCCCGCACCGGCACCACCGAGCTGCTCACCCCGCCGCGGCCGGCGGGCAGCTGGCGCAGGGTGAGCGTCTCCAGGTCGCCGTAGACGGTCATGGCGACGGTGCGCGGGATCGGGGTCGCGGTCATCACCAGCACGTGCGGGGGCCGCTGGCCCTTGGCCCGCAGCCGGTCGCGCTGCTCCACGCCGAACCGGTGCTGCTCGTCGACCACCACGAGGCCGAGGTCGGCGAACTCCACGCCCTCGGACAGCAGCGCGTGGGTGCCGACGACGATGCCGGCCCGCCCGTCGGCCACCTCGGCCAGCGCCGCCCGACGGGCCGCCGTCCGCAGCGAGCCGGTCAGCAGGGTGACCCGGGTGCCGTCGGGGTCGCCGTCCAGCTCCCCGGACCGGCCCAGCGGGCCCAGCAGCCCGGCGATGCCCCGGGCGTGCTGCGCTGCCAGCACCTCGGTGGGCGCCAGCAGCGCGGCCTGCCCGCCGGCGTCGACGACCTGGGCCATGGCCCGCAGCGCGACGACGGTCTTGCCCGACCCGACCTCGCCCTGCAGCAGCCGGTGCATCGGCTGCTCCCGGCCGATCTCGGCCTCCAGCGCGTCACCGACCTCGCGCTGGCCGTCGGTGAGCTCGAAGGGCAGCAGCGCGTCCACGGAGTCGGCCAGTCCCCCGGCCCGGCGGGGCCGGGCGATGCCGGGCTCCAGGGCCGCGGCGCGCCGCCGGGCGGCCAGGGTCACCTGCAGGACGAGTGCCTCGTCCCACTTGAGGCGGTGGTCGGCGCGCTCGACGTCCTCGGGGGTCTCGGGGTGGTGCTTGAGCCAGATCGCGGTGGCCAGGGACATCAGCCCGTGCCGGGCGCGCACCGGCGCGGGCACCGGGTCCTCGGCCATCAGCTGGTCGGCCGCGGCCGGGGAGTCCAGGACCAGCTTGAGCGACTTCTGCAGCACCCAGCTCGACACGCTCTTGCTGGCCGGGTAGATCGGCAGCATCGCCGTGGCCCACTCCTGGGCGTCGGTGGACTCGTCCAGGAGCTGGCAGTCGGGGTGGTTGAACTGCAGCTGGCCGTGCCAGCTGCTGACCGTGCCGGCGAACAGGCCCCAGGCGCCGACGGCCAGGCGGGCGTGCTTGTGGTTGAAGAAGACCAGCCGCATCGAGCTGTCGCCGTCGCCGACGGTGATCTCGGTGATGCTGCCGCGCCGGTTCTTCATCGGCCGGGTGTCGACCTTGCGCACCTGGCCGAGCACGGTCACCCGGTCCCCGACCTGCAGGTCGGTCAGCTTGGTCATCTCGCCGCGGCGGGCGTAGCGGCTCGGGTAGTGCCGCACCAGGTCGCGGACCGTCTGCAGCTCCAGCTCGTCGGCCATCGCCTTCGCGGTGCGGTCGCCGACCACCTTGGTCAGCGGGGTGTCCAGGGTCAGCACGGTCACTCCACCCCGATCAGCAGCGGACGGGCCCCCTGACCCAGCGGGTGCACGGACACCTCGACCGTGGGGTGCCGGGCCGCCAGGTGGGCGGCCGCGGCCTCGGCCAGCCGCCCGCCCAGCAGGGTCACCAGCTCGCCGCCGCCGGCCAGCAGCCGGTCCAGCAGGTCGCAGGTGACGGTCAGCTGGGCGCCGCCGATCACCACGACGTCGCCCTCGACCACGCCGAGCGCGTCGCCGGGGTGGCAGCGGCCGGCCGACGTGAGCGCCTCGGTGTCGGCCAGGACCACCTCGGCCCACCGGGTCGCCGAGGCCGCCTCGGTCATGGAGATCACGTCGTCGGCGAAGCGCCGTCCCGGGTCGGCCACCGCCACCGCGGCCAGGCCCTGCACCGGGGAGCGGGTGGGCACCACGGCGACGTCGCGGCCCTCGCCGCGCACCGCGGCGGCCGCCCGGGACACCGGGCCGACCAGCAGCGGGTCGTCGGGCAGCACGACCACGTCGGCGGCACCGGAGGCCAGCACGGCCTGCGCGACGGCGTCCTGCACGGCGTCGGCCGCTGCGGTGTCGTCGCGGTCCTGGGGCAGCTGCACCACGAGCACCTGGACGCCCTCGCCGCCGAACAGCTCGGCGAGGCCCTCGGCCGCCGGGCCGTCGGGCACCAGGGCCAGCGTGGCGCGCACCCCGGCGACGGCGGCGGGCAGCCGGACCGGGGCCAGCGCGGTGACCGCGATCTGGTGCGGCCGGCCGGCGCGGATGCCGGCCTCGATGGCCGCGCCCACGTCGTGCACGTGGACGTGGACGTTCCACTCCCGCCCGGTCGGGGTGTCCACCCCCACGACCACCAGGCAGTCGCCCAGCCAGCCGAGCTCGGTGCGCAGCCGCTCGACAGCGGTGTCGGAGGAGTCGGCGAGCAGGAACTGGACCTCGCTGCCGGGGTCGGCGCCGGGGCGCTGCACGCCCGGCCCGGCGTCGTGGCGGTGCGGCCGCTGCGGACGGCGGGCCAGCGGGGGGCGGTCGGGCTCGGTGCCGGTGACGGTGGTGACCAGGGCGTCCAGCACCACGCACCAACCGGCTCCCCCGGCGTCGACGACCCCGGCGTCGCGGAGCGCAGCGAGCTGGTCGGTGGTGCCGTGCAGGGCCCGGCGGGCGCCGTCGGCCGCCGCCCGGACCACCTCGGCCAGCGCCGCCCGGCCCTGGTCCACCGCCGCCCCGGCCGCCTCGGCGGCCGACCGGGCGACGGTGAGGAAGGTGCCCTCGGTGGGCTCGGCGACGGCCTCGTAGGCCGTGCCTGCCGCCCGGCGCAGCGCCCGGGCGAACGTGGAGCCGTCGACGGCGCCGGCGCCGGCGAGCTCGTCGGCCAGACCGCGCAGCAGCTGGGCGAGGATCGCCCCGGAGTTGCCGCGCGCGCCGAGCACGGCGCCCCGGGCCCACCGGGTCCAGACCGACTCGGGATCACCCGTGCCGGTGTCCTCACCGGGTTCGGCGGCCTCGGCGGCGGCCTGCGCGGTGAGCAGCAGGTTCGTGCCGGTGTCCCCGTCGGGCACGGGGAAGACGTTCAGCTCGTCGAGCCGGCCCCGGGCCGCGCGCAGCGCATCGACAGCGGTGCGGCTCCAGCGGCCGACCGCGGCCTCGTCCAGCGCCGTGAGCACGTGCCGGAGGCTACCGGTGGCCACCGACACCACGGGCCCGCCGACCGCGCCGGGCGCGGACCGGCTACAGTGGACCAGCAATCCGCGCGGGTGGCTCGTACCCCGCGCCTTCTGAACGTCTTCTCTAGGAGTGATCGACCGTGGCTGCCGTGTGCGACGTGTGTGGCAAGGGGCCCGGTTTCGGCATGTCGGTGTCTCACTCGCACCGCCGGACGCCGCGCCGTTGGAACCCGAACATCCAGGCCGTCAAGGCTGTCGTCGGCAACGGCACCCGCCGTCGCGTGAACGCCTGCACGAGCTGCATCCGGGCTGGCAAGCTCACCCGCAGCTGACGGCCGCCCCTCCTCCGGGAGGGATGCCACGACGACCCCGGTCACCTCGGTGACCGGGGTCGTCGGCGTTCCGGGCCGACGTGCCCTGCTGCAGTTAAGCGGTTAGCGTCGGCGCAGTGCAGTTCCGCCGTGACCCCGAGCCCGCCCCCGACAGCCCCGCCCGACCCGGTCGGCGCCGCGACCCCGCCGTCGACGAGGCCGTGAAGACCGCCGTCCTCGAGCTGCTGGCCGAGCGCGGCTGGGACGGCATCTCCATGGACGCCGTGGCCGCCCGCGCCAAGGTGGGCAAGGCGAGCATCTACCGGCGGTGGTCCTCCCGGGTGCAGATGGTCGCCGAGACCATCGGGGAGCTCAACCGCGGCGAGGCCGCCGCACCGGACACCGGCACCCTCCGCGGCGACCTGCTCGAGGTGGTCGGGGCCATGGTCCTCACGCTGCGCGGACCGCTCGGGGACGCCTCGCGGGCACTGATCGGCGTGCTGCCGCACGAGCCGGACCTGGCCGCGGCCTTCCAGGAGGGTTCGCTGGGGGTCTGGCGGGACACCTTCCGCCAGGTCTTCGGCGCCGCGGTCGCCCGCGGCGAGCTCGACCCCACGCGCCTCGGCACGGCCGCGGCCGAGGCCGGGCCGGCCGTGGTGATGCAGCGCTGGCTGGTCCTCGGTCGACCGCTGGACGACGACCTGGCCCAGGAGGTCGTCGACGACGTCATGCTCCCGCTGCTGACCCGCTGATCCCCCGGGACCGGGCCGCCGCCACGACGAGGTCGACGACCAGGTCGTGGTCGAGCACCGTGGAGTCCAGCACCAGGTGGTAGTGCCGGGCCTCCGCGGGGTCGCAGCGGTGGAAGTGCCGCACGTAGGCCGTGCGGGCCCGGTCGGCGGCCACCAGCTCCCGCCGGACCTGGTCCTCGGGACGGCCCAGGTGGGCCACCGCGGCCCGCAGCCGGCGGCGCTCCGGGCCGTCGAGGCGGACGTGCAGCGCGTCGGGGCGGTCCCCGAGCACCAGCGCGGCGGCCCGGCCCAGCACCACTCCCCCGGCGCCGTCGGCGATGTCGGTGACCACCTGGTCGGTCTGCTCCCGGTAGCTGCGCTCGTCGGGCACCGCGGAGGCCGGCAGCACGCCGCCGACCGGGTCGGGCATGGTGCCCAGCGAGGCCACCACCCGCCACAGCCCGCGCACGACGCTCTCGTCGTTGGCCTCGGCCTCCTCGACCGGCACCCCCAGCCGCAGCGCGACCTGGGCCGGGATGACCCGGTCGTGGAACGGCAGCCCCAGCCGCTCCGCGATCGCCGGGGCGATCTCCGCACCACCGCAGCCGAACGTGGCCGACACCGTCACGATCCCCATCAGGACCCCTCCTCCAGGTTTTTGCCCAGGAACACCGCGCCCGGCGCGTCGGCGTAGACCCCGTACCCGGCGACCGGTGTGTACCCGGCACGGGCGTAGAGCGCCAGCGCCTCGGGTTGCCGGTCACCGCTGTTGAGCACCACCCGCCGGTGGCCCGCCGCCGCCGCGGTGGCCTCCAGGCGGGTGAGCAAGGCGTCGGCGACGCCGCGACGGCGGGCCTCCGGTGCCACGTACATCCGCTTGACCTCGACGGTCCCGGCGTCGTGCACCCGCCAGGCCCCGCACCCGACCGCGCGGCCGTCGACCTCGGCGACCAGCAGCAGCCCGGCCGGCGGCAGCACCTCGGCGGGGTCGACCTCCATGGCGTCGCGGCCGCCGTACCGGACGACGTACTCCTGCTGGACCGCCTCGACCATCTGCTGCACCTGCGGGTCGTCGTAGCCGGCGGCGCGCAGCACCAGCCCCTCAGAAGGAGACATGCCCGGTGCCCTCCCCCAGCCCCTCGGCGACGTCGGCCCCGTCGATGCCGTCGACCCGGACGCCGGGCGGCCCGGCCTCCACGACACCGATCCGGACGAACCCGGCCGGCAGGTCGGCGGCCGCCGGGAAGGTGGCCAGCAGGGCGTGGTCCTCCCCGCCGGTCAGCACCCAGCCCAACGGGTTCACCCCCGTCGCGGCCGCCACCTGGGCCAGCTGCCCGGCCGGGTCCACGAAGGACTCCAGGGTGCCGCGGTCCAGGTCCAGCAGCACCCCCGACGCCGCGGCCAGGTGCCCGGCGTCGGCCAGCAGGCCGTCGCTCACGTCGCACATCGCGGTGGCGCCGGCGTCGGCGGCCGCCGGCCCGGCGGCGTAGGGCGGGGTCGGACGGCGGTGCGCGGTGACCGGCCCGTGCGGTGAGGTGAACCCGCGGCGGAGCACCGCCCACCCGCACGCCGACCAGCCCAGCCGACCGGCGACGGCCACGACGTCCCCCGGCCGGGCGCCGTCCCGGGTGACCGGGGCGCGACCCTGCAGGTCGCCGAGCACGGTCACCGACAGCACGACCGACGCGCTGTCCGGGGCGCTGGCCACGGTGTCCCCGCCGACGACGGCGGCGCCGTGCGGTGCGCACTCGGCGGCCATCCCGGTGGCCACGCCCTCCAGCCAGCTCGTCGGCGTGCCGGCCGGGCAGGCCAGCCCGACCAGCAGCGCGGTGGGCACCGCACCCATCGCGGCGACGTCGGCGAGGTTGGCGGCCGCGGCCTTGTGCCCGACGTCCTCCGCCGAGGACCAGTCCCGGCGGAAGTGCCGGCCCTCCACCAGGACGTCGGTGCTGGCCACCACGCGGCCGTCCGGGGTGCGGACGACGGCGGCGTCGTCCCCGGGCCCGACGTCGGCCAGCGCGGCCGTCCCGGCCCGGGCCACGACCCGGTCGACGACGGCGAACTCCCCCACCTCGCCGACGGTGTCCGCGGTGCCCGCCGGGGGGCGAGGGCGCGTCACCGGGCGCTCCCGGTCGCTGGGGTACGTTGCCGTCCAGGCCGCCGTCCGGCGGCAGCGCCGCCCTGCCCGAGGAGGGTTCTCCAGTGGTCCACGCCTACATCCTGATCCAGACCGAGGTCGGCAAGGCCGCCGCGGTCGCCCAGACCATCAGCGGGATCGACGGCGTCACCAAGGCCGAGGACGTCACCGGCCCCTACGACGTGATCGTGCGCGCCGAGGCCGGCTCGGTCGACGAGCTCGGTCGCCTGGTCGTCGCGCGGGTGCAGTCGGTCGACGGGATCACCCGCACGCTGACCTGCCCCGTCGTCAACCTCTGAGGCCGGTCCGCTGAGCGACCAGCCCGACCCGGGCACCACCGAGCCCGACAGCGCCGACAGCACCGACACCGTCGAGGCCGAGAGCATCGACGCCCCGGCCCCGCCGGACCCGGTCCGGCGGGCGGCGATCGTGGCCACCGCGGTCGCCGTGCCGGTGGTCATCGTGCTGCTGGTGCTGATCCGGGTCCTCGGCCCGGGCAGCTCGGACGACGATGCCGCGGCCGACGTCTCGGGGGCCACCCCGACCCAGCGCGATGAGAGCCCGGTCGAGGTGGAGACCCCGCCGATCACGCCCGAGGCCGACGCCGCCTGCCCCGCGCTGATGAGCCAGCTCCCCTTGGAGCTGGCCGGGTCGACGAGTCGACGTGTCGACTCGGACTCGCCCTACGCCCACGCCTGGGGCGACCCGGCGCAGGTGCTGATCTGCGGCGCCGACGCCCCGGCCGGGTTCGTCGTGGGTGGGCCCCAGCTGATCCAGGTCAACGGCGTCCAGTGGTTCGTCGACACCACCGACCCCACGGTCAACGTGTGGACCGCGGTCGACCGCACGGTCCCGGTGGAGATCTCGGTGCCGGCCAGCCAGGACGGGTCCATCCCCACCCTGCTGAGCCCGGTCATCGCCGGGGCGATCCCGTACGCCGAGCCGCAGCCCCGGTGACCCAGCGCTGTCCCTGCGGGACCGGGCTCACCTACGGCGAGTGCTGCGGCCGGCTGCACGACGGGACCGCCGCGGCGGGCACCGCCGAGCAGCTCATGCGCTCGCGCTACAGCGCCTTCGTCGTCGGCGACGCTGCGTACCTGCTGGCGACCTGGCACCCCGACACCCGACCGCCGTCGCTGGACCTCGACGGGGACACCCGCTGGCTGGGCCTGGACGTGCTGGCCGTCGAGGGCGGCGGCCTGCTGGCGGCCGAGGGCACCGTGGAGTTCCGCGCCTCCTACCGCGCCGACGGGGGGCGGGACGCCCAGCACGAGCACAGCCGGTTCACCAAGGTGGCCGGTCGCTGGCACTACCTGGACGGGGTCTCGCTGGGCTGACCGTTCCGCCCCGCTCAGCCGCGGGGCAGCCGGTCCAGCTGCTCGTCGACCAGGTCCTCCACCTCGGCGAGCGCGGCGTCGGAGGTGTCGCCGACGACCGCGACCGACACGGTGAACGGGCCGTGTGCGCACCAGGCGAAGGCGGCCGGCCCGGTCAGCCCGCTCTCCTCGGCCGGCTCGTCCACCGACAGGGTGGCGCAGCCGTCGGGGAGCTGCGCGGGGGTGCGGTCGGGGTTGCCGCCGTAGTAGTCGGTGTCGTTGCGGGCGAGGTCGGCGGCGTAGGAGGCCGCGCCCGTCGTCCCGTCGAACTGGTCGAGGAAGACCGAGGTGAGGCCGCCCTCCTCGCGCCAGAACCGCTCCCAGCCCCAGCGGTAGCCGTAGTCGGTGAGCACGTCGGCCTCGCGCTGCGCGTCGTCGGCGTAGCCGGCCACGTCGTCCAGCGTCTTGGGCCCGGCGGGCGGGTCCAGCTCGTCGTCGGGGACCCGCGGCAGGCCGGACGGGACGTCGGTGAGCACCAGGTCGCCGAGCCCGGCCGCGTCGCCGGGCAGGCCCCCCACGCTGGCGGTGGCCACCGGCGTGGCCGTGCCCGGGACCGCTGCAGAGCACCCGGTGGCCAGCAGCCCGACCAGCACGAGACCGAGCCGGCGGGTCACCCCTGGGCGAGGGCGCCGGCGACGAGCCGGTCGACCAGCTCGGGGTAGGTGACGCCGGAGGCCGCCCACATGCGCGGGAACATCGAGATGGGCGTGAAGCCGGGCATGGTGTTGACCTCGTTGACCACCAGCTGGTCGGCGCCGGTGACCGGGTCGGTGCCGAGGAAGAAGTCCACCCGGGCCAGGCCGCGGCAGTCCAGCGCGAGGTAGGCCCGGCGGGAGACCTCCTGCACGGCGGCGGTCTGCTCGGGCGTCAGGTCGGCGGGCACGTCGAAGTCGACGGCGTCGTCGAGGTACTTGGCGTCGAAGTCGTACCAGTCGACGCCGGCCTTGAGCCGGATCTCCGCGGGCAGGCTGGTGTCGGGCAACCCGCCCCCGACGGCGGCGAGGACGCCGCACTCCACCTCGCGGCCGGGGACGGCGGCCTCCACGACGACCTTGGTGTCCACGGCGGCGGCGGTGGCCACGGCGGCGTCGAAGTCCGCCCAGTCCGAGACCTTGGTGATGCCGATGCTGGACCCGGCCCGCGAGGGCTTGACGAACACCGGCAGCCCCAGCCGCTCGCGCTGGCTGGCCGACAGCGCCGACGGGTCGGTGGTGAGCGCCCCCGCGGCGTCGCGCAGCACGACGTGGTCGCCCTGGGTGATGCCGGCCGCGGTGAGCAGCTTCTTGGTGAACTCCTTGTCCATGGACGCCGCCGAGGCGAAGACGCCGGAGCCCACGTAGGGCAGCCCGCTCATCTCCAGCAGGCCCTGGATGGTGCCGTCCTCGCCGTAGGCGCCGTGCAGCACCGGGAACACCACGTCGACGTCGGTCAGCCGGCCGAACGCCTCGCCCGGCTCCAGCACCGACAGCCCGCGGCCGGCCGGGTCGCCGACCAGGGACACCGCCGTCCCGCCGGTGACCTCGGGCAGCCGGCCGCCGGAGATGGCCAGCGGGGAGCCGTCGTGCAGCACCCAGCCGCCCTCGCGGGTGATCCCGACCGGGACCACCTCGTAGCGCTCGGGGTCGAGCGCGGCCATCACGCTGCCGGCGGAGACGCAGGAGATCGCGTGCTCCGCGCTGCGCCCGCCGAAGACGACGGCGACCCTGGTCCTGCGTGTCTCGGTCATCGCCCCGGACCCTATCGGCCGGGGTCAGACCAGGGCGTCCAAGGCGGTGGTCAGGTCGGCAACCAGGTCGGCGGTGTCCTCGATGCCGCAGGAGAACCGCACGAACCCGTCGGCGACGGCGTCCCCGCCCCACTGCGCGCGGCGGTCGACGGTGGAGTGCACGCCGCCGAAGCTGGTGGCCGCCAGCCACAGCCGGCTGTGCCGGACCAGGGCGTGCACGGCGGCCTCGTCGGCCAGGGTCGCCGACACCACGCCGTTCATCCGGAGCATCTGCCGGGCGGCGATCTCGTGGGAGGGGTCCCCCGGCCGTCCGGGCCAGCGGACCCCGGTGGCGGCCGGGTGGTCGGCCAGCAGCTCGGCGACGGCGGCCGCGGTGGTGGCCTGCCGGGTCAGCCGGAGGTCCAGGGTGCTCATCGACCGGTGGGCCAGCCAGGCGTCGAAGGCACCCGGCCCGTTGCCGGTGCGGTCCCGCCACGCCTTGAGCCGGGTCTGCAGCTCACGGCCGCGGTCGGTGCGGGCGGTGGACACGTGCCCCATCAGCAGGTCGCTGTGGCCGGTCAGCGCCTTGGTGTCCGCGCCGATGGTGAGGTCGGCGCCCAGCGCGAGCGGCCGCTGGCCCAGCGGGGTGGCGGTGGTGTTGTCCACGGCCAGGACCGCGCCGGTCGCCCGGGTCGCGGCGGCCACGGCGGCGATGTCGCAGACGTCGAGCTCGGGGTTGGACGGCGTCTCCAGCAGCACCAAGGCGGCGCCGTCCAGGTCCCCGCGGGCGGCCGCGTCGGCGATCTCCAGGGTGGGCACCTGCTCGACCACGACGCCGAACCGGGCCAGCTCGCCGTCGCCCAGGGCGCGGGTCTGGTAGTAGCCGTCGCTGGGGATGACCACCCGGTCACCGGCCCGGAGGACGGCGAACATCGCCGCGCTGATGGCGGCCATGCCGGTGGCGAAGGCCAGGCAGTCCCCGCCGTCCAGGTCGCCGACGGCCTCCTCGAACACGCGCAGCGTGGGGTGCCCGGGCCGGGCGTAGAAGTCGGCGGCGTAGGGGTCCTCGCCCAGGTGGTACGGGGCGGCGAAGACGGGGCTGGGCCGCAGCGGGGTGCCCGGGATCGGGGGCTCGTCACCACCGCGGACCACGCGGGTGCCGTCGGACCAGCTCACTCGGACTTCGCCTCCCTGCTCATGATCTCCCGGACCATCTGGGCCGGGGACTCCCCTTCGTGGCACACCCGGACGACGGCCTCGGTGATCGGCACGTCGACGCCGTGCGCCCGGGCCAGGTCCAGGACCGACCGGCAGGACTTGACGCCCTCGGCGGTCTGCCGGGTGGCCGCGATCGTCTCCTCCAGGCTCATGCCCTGGCCCAGGTGCTCGCCGAACGTGCGGTTGCGCGACAGCGGCGAGGAGCAGGTGGCCACCAGGTCGCCGAGCCCGGCCAGCCCGGAGAAGGTCAGCGGGTCCGCGCCCAGGGCCAGGCCCAGCCGCATGGTCTCGGCCAGCCCACGGGTGATCAGCGAGGCGCGGGTGTTGTCGCCGAAGCCGAGCCCCTCGGCGACGCCGGCGGCCAGGGCGATGACGTTCTTCACCGCGCCGCCCAGCTCGCAGCCCACGACGTCGGGGTTGGTGTAGGGCCGGAAGTAGCGGGTGTGGCAGGCCGCCTGCAGCGCCTCGGCGCGGTCGGTGTCCGAGCAGGCGATGACGGTGGCCGCCGGCTGCTCCTCGGCGATCTCGCGGGCCAGGTTGGGACCGCTGAGCACCGCGACCCGGTCCGCCGAGGCGCCGGTGACCTCGCAGATGACCTCGCTCATCCGCCGGGTGCTCCCCAGCTCGATGCCCTTCATGAGCGACAGCAGCGTGGCGCCGGGAGGGATCAGCGGTGCCCAGGCGGAGAGGTTCTCCCGCAGCGACTGCGACGGGATGCTGAGGACGACGACGTCGGCGCCGTCCAGGGCCTCGGCCGGGTCGTCGGTGGCGCGGAGGCGATCGGGCAGCGTGATGCCGGGCAGGTAGTCGGCGTTCACCCGGTCGGCGGTGATGGCCCGGGCGAGCTCGGGACGGCGGGCGTGCAGGGTGACGTCGGAACCGGCGTCGGCGAGCACCTTGGCGAACGTCGTCCCCCAGCTGCCCGCGCTCAGCACCGCGGCGCGGGTCACGCGGCGCCCGCCGCGCCGGGCAGGTCGCCCGGGGTGCGGCCGGGCCGCGGGTGGATCGCGACCGGGGGCGTGGTGCCGCGGATCTCGCCGAGCTGGTCGCGGACCCGGCCCATGAGCCGGTCGGTGGTCAGCTGGAGCAGCTCGGCCGACAGCGGGCGGCCGGTGCGCACCTGGTCCCGCAGGTCGGCGATCTCGACCGGCTCCCCCACCAGGTAGTCGGCGCGGGTGCGCAGCCGCAGGTGCAGCTTCTTCGCGTGGTAGTCGTGCACCCGCTGCGGGCCCCACTGGGCGAGCGGGACGACGACGGCGTCGGTGGTGAGGGCCAGACGGGCGGCGCCGGTGCGCGGCTGCATGGGCCACCAGTCGGGGTCCCGGGTGACGGAGCCCTCCGGGTAGATGATCACGACCTCGCCGGCGGCCAGGGCCTGCTCGGCGGCGCTCATCGAGGACTGCGCGGCCGAGGTGCCGCGGTAGACCGGGATCTGGCCGGCGGCGCGCAGGATGGTGCCGGCCAGGCCGGTGAACACCGCGGACTTGGCCAGGAAGCGCGGGACCCGGCCGGCATCGTAGACCAGCATCGCGCAGGCCAGCGGGTCCAGGACCGAGACGTGGTTGGCGACCAGGAGGACCCCGCCGGTGGCCGGGATGCGCTCGGCGTGCCGGAGGCGGAGGTCGTAGATCAGGCCGCAGACCGGCCACACGACGAGCAGGCACATCGTCAGCGCCCAGTCCAGCTTCGGCCGCGGCCGCCACCGTCGCCGCGGCCAGGAACTCCCCGGACCGGGGACGGCGTCAGGACTCACCCGGTCAGTTTGCCCCGTCAACCACCGGACCAGGTCGCACGGGGGTTGACGCGCGCCGGGTGGGCCAGCACGTTGTGCCCGTGACCGCCCTCCGGGAGAGCCCGGCGCCCGCCCGCACCTCCCCGCCGACGGGCCGCGGTCGCCGCCGCCGTGCTGCTGGTGCCGGCCGCGGTGTACGGGTGGGCGGTCGTGCTGCCGTGGGTGCGCGGTGAGGGGCTGCTGCAGACCGAGGGCCGGGTCCTGGACCTCGTCTCCCCCGCGCTGGCCCTGCTGGGGGCACTCGTCGCGCTGGTGCTGAGCGGGACTGCGCTGCTGTCGGCCGCGCGGCTCGGCGGCGGCTCCGTCGGGCGCGGCACGGTGGTGGTGCACGTCGTCGTGGCGGCCGTGGCGCTGGGGCTGCTGGCCTGGTTCCTGTCCCCGGCGGGTGCTGCGCTGCACGCCGCGCAGTTCGACTGACCCCGACGGTCAGCCGCCCCCGCCACCACCTCCGCCGCCGAGCATCCAGCTGCTGCGGTTGACCGCGCCGCGGGTGTCGGAGGCCGGGCCGTCGCCGTCGGCGGCGTACCAGCCCTCCCGCCGGCGCCGCACCGCCCGACGCAGGAGCAGTGCGCCGACGACCACCAGGACCAGCACGACGACGCCCGTCACGACGAGCTCCCCCACCGGGATCATGTTCCGACCCTAGGGCTGGCCGAGGTGCTCGGCAGGGAACAGCAGCACGACGAACGGTGAACGCTGCACCCGGGCCGCCGGGCCGCCGGGCCGCCGGGCCGGTCGCGGCCGATCTCGGCCCGCGCAGGTCAGAACGGCGGTGGGTCTGCGGCGGGGTCGTAGGGCGGTCGCGGCTCGTCGAGCAGGTCGAGGACCTCGCCCATCGCCGGGGGCCTGGTCGTGCGGGTGGTGCCGCCGGGGGTGGTGACGTGCAGGGTGCCGTCGGGGTCGATGGCGAACCGCCAGCCGAGCGCGTGGGTCTTGAGGCGGTGGTGCCGTCGGCAGAGCATGGCCAGGTTGCTGACGCAGGTCGGTCCACCGCGTTCGGGGTCGTGGTGGTCGTAGGGGATGACGTGGTCGGCGTCGCAGGCGCGGGCGACTTGTCGGCAGCCGGGGAAGCGGCAGTGCCGGTCGCGGGCGCGCAGGTACCGGTACTGGGCGGCGGTCGGTGTGTAGCCAGGTGCCGGTGGTGGCGGTCCGAGTCCACGCCCGCCCTTCGCAGCGGCGACCAGCTCCTCGGGGGTGGCGACGGCGAGCAGTCGGCCGCGCTCGCCGGTGATGGTGAGGTCGAGGTCTCCGCCGTCGGGGTGCGTCAGGCCGAGGGCATCGATCCGTTGCAGCAGCGACCGAACCGCGGCCGGGGTCACCGGTAGCCCGCCGACGTGCCCTACCCGACTGCCGCCGCGGGCCGGGGTGTCCTGGCGTGCCTGGTCCCCCGAGGGCCTTGGGTCCCGCGTTGCCGGCTCGGCGTCGGCGTCGGCGTCGGCCGCCTCTTCTTCGGGCGCCTCTTCTTCGGCCTCTTCGTCCTCGGCCGCTCCGTCATTGGCCGCGTCGTCGCTGGGAACGGTGCCCTCGGCTGTTGCCGAGTCGGCCTCCGCCGGGGCGTCGGGGAGGAGGTCGGCGAGGTCGGCGTTGATGGTCACGTGAGCGACCGCGGGGTCCTGGGCTTCCCAGGGGCGGGTGATGAGGGTCGCCACCAGTTCGGTCTCGATCTCCCCGGCCCGGCGGTCGTCACCGTCGGCCTTGCGCTCCCGCGCGAACGCCGCCAGTTGTGCCTTCACCAGCTTCGCGGTCGCAGCCTCCATCCCGGCCACCCGCACGTCGGCCAGGCCGTCGCCCGTCCCCTGCACCCGCACCCCGGCCTCCCGCTTGCGCAACTCGCGCCGCCGGTCCGCCGCCGCAGGGTCAGCAGCGATCAGCGCGGCCTCGAGCCGGTCCCGCAACGTCGACGGCGCGCACCCAGCCGCGGCCCACGCCACCCCGCGCGCGGCGACGGCATCGACGATCGCGTCGTCGACCGGGCCGCCCCACGACCGGGCCTGGTAGCGCAACGCCCGCACGATCGCCTTGGCGCGGGTCTCGTCGATCCGCTGATCAGCCAACGCCTCCCAGACCGCCGGGAACTGCCGGACCAGGGTGAGGTCGTCGTCGACCAGGTACCGGGCCGACCCGACGGACATGTTCAGCAGCACCGCGACCTCATCGGGCAGGAAGTCGTCAGCGGCTTGGACCGAGGGGTCGAGGTCCGGGTCGGCGTCGGGGCGGGTGTCGGTCCGGGCGCCTGGCGCGAACGGGAGGGGCTGGCGGGCGCCCAGGGTGGCTTTGCGCTCGATCAGGCCGGCGCGGTACGCGGCCAGGGCCGACATCTGCTTCTGCACCGACGCCAGCTCCGCATCGAGCTCGGTACCGGAGAGCCCGGCGGCGGCCGCGAGCTCGGTCAGCCGCGGGACCGGCGCGGCGTCGACGGGGACGGCGGTGACGTAGGGGGTCACCTCCACCCGGAACCGTCGCGCCGTCGCTGTCATGGACCTAGTCCACCAGAGGGGTCTGACAGAAACGGGCTGCAGAACGGGCCGCTGACCAGCTAATTCTGTGTTCGGAACCCCTCACCGGGGGTGATCGAAGGGGTTCGGTGGCTCTGCGCCGAGAGTGGTTCGCGCGGAGCCTCCGCCGGGTTGAGAGGTGCAGAGCTGGCGCCGGCGCCGGTCCAGGACCTGCGACCGGCGGCAGCCCCCCGGCACGATGGCCCGGGCCAGAGAGCATCGACAAGACGGACCACGCGAGGACGGGGCACCGGGACAACGGCTCGACGGCAGCGGACTCGGGCAGGGACCCGGGGCATGAACAAGGCTGCGGGCGCCCGCAGCGACCGGGGCATGAGCAAGGCCGCGGGCATCCGCAGCGACCGGAGCATGACCAGGGCCGCTGGCTCCCTCAGCGAACGGGGCGCGACCGGGGGCGGAGTCCAGGCGAGGACGAGACCAAGGACGGAGGCCCCCGGCGGCACGGACGGGCTCGATGACCGGCGCACGGGCAAGGCCGCGGACGACCGCAGTCACCAAGACAAGGCCGAGGGACGCCCGAAGGCACCTATGAGGACCTGTACCGCGGCCCGGCCCGGCCCTCGGCCGAGCGCAGGACCCGGGCGGCCGGCGGGGCAGGGCCGCCCGCGGAGATCCGGGTCAGGCGTCGAGGTGCAGGGAGATGTGGCAGCGTTGCGCAGGTGCAGCGCTGGTCGGTCGTCGTCCCCGCGAAGCGGCTCGCGCTGGCCAAGACCCGGCTGGGGCCCACCGGCGGCCGCGCCGAGCACGAGGCGCTCGTCCTCGCCCTGCTCGGCGACACCCTCGAGGCCGCGGCGGCGGCGCCCTCGGTCGGCGCGCTCTGGGTGGTGACCGACGACCCCCGGGCAGCCGCGGTCGCCGCCCGCCTGGGCGCCCGCGTGGTGGCCGGTGAACCCGCCGGTGGCCTCAACGCCGCGCTGCGGCACGGCGCGGCCGCGACCGGCGCCGCCTGGGTCGCTGCGCTGAACTCCGACCTCCCCGCCCTGCGCCCGGCCGAGCTGGACGACGCGCTGACCCGCGCCGCCGCCGTCCCCCGCTCCTTCGTCGCCGACGCCGAGGGCACCGGCACCACCCTGCTGGCCGTCACCACCGGAGACCTCGCGCCGTCGTTCGGGCCCGGCTCGGCCGCGGCGCACGCGGCGTCCGGGGCCCTCGCGCTGGACGGCGACTGGCCCGGTCTGCGCCGCGACGTCGACACCGCCGAGCACCTCGCGGCGGCCCGGGCACTGGGCGCCGGGCCGCGCACCCGGGCGGCCGAGCACGAGGCCTGTGCGTGAACACCAGCCGTTCACCGGCGTAGGAGAAGATGTCGCGGTGTCCGAGACCCAGACCGAGACGGCCCAGCACGCCGACCGCTTCCTGAACCGCGAACTGTCCTGGCTGGACTTCAACGCCCGGGTGCTCGAGCTCGCCGAGGACCCGGACGCCCCGCTGCTCGAGCGGGTCAAGTTCCTGTCGATCTTCGCCAGCAACCTCGACGAGTTCTACATGGTCCGGATCGCCGGGCTGAAGCGCCGGCACAGCACCGGTCTCACGATGCGCTCCCCCGACGGGCTGACCATCCGCGAGCAGCTGTCCCGCATCGCCGCCCGCACCCAGGAGCTCGTCGCCCGGCACGCCGCCGTCTTCGTGCAGGACGTCGCGCCCCGCCTGGAGCAGCACGGCATCCGCATCGTGCACTGGGGCGAGGTCGCCGACGGCGAGTCGATGCGGCTGCGCGAGTACTTCCGCGACCAGGTCTTCCCGGTGCTCACCCCGCTGGCCGTGGACCCCGCGCACCCGTTCCCCTACATCTCCGGCCTGTCGCTGAACCTCGCGGTGTCCGTGCGCGACCCCGAGACCGGCGCCCCGCGGTTCGCCCGGGTCAAGGTGCCCGACAACGTCCCCCGCTTCGTGCCCGTGGTGACCGAGGACGACGAGTCGGTCTTCCTCCCCCTCGAGGACCTCATCTCCGCCCACCTCAACCAGCTCTTCCCGGGCCTGGAGGTCATCGACCACCACCTGTTCCGGGTCACCCGCAACGCCGACGTCGAGGTCGAGGAGGACCGCGACGAGGACCTGCTGCAGGCCCTGGAGCGCGAGCTTGCCCGCCGCCGGTTCGGTCCCGCCGTCCGGCTCGAGGTCACCGACTCGATGGACCCGCAGATCCTCGACGTCCTGCTGCACGAGCTGGAGGTCTCCCCCAACGACGTGCTGCACGTGCCCGGGCTGCTCGACCTCGCCGCCCTCATGGCCCTCTACGGGCTGGACCGCCCGGAGCTCAAGGACGACCCGTTCGTGCCCGGCACGCACCCCCGGCTGTCCGAGGGCGAGACGCCCAAGAGCGTCTTCGCAACACTCCGCGAGGGCGACGTGCTGGTCCACCACCCCTACGACTCCTTCGCCACCAGCGTGCAGCGGTTCATCGAGCAGGCCGCCGCCGACCCGCTGGTGCTGGCGATCAAGCAGACGCTGTACCGCACCTCCGGTGACTCCCCGATCGTGCAGGCCCTCATCGAGGCGGCCACCGCGGGCAAGCAGGTCGTGGTGCTCGTGGAGATCAAGGCCCGCTTCGACGAGGAGGCCAACATCAGCTGGGCCCGCTCGCTGGAGCGCGCCGGCTGCCACGTCGTCTACGGCCTGGTGGGCCTGAAGACGCACTGCAAGACCGCCCTGGTGGTCCGCCGGGAGAACGGGGTGCTGCGCCGGTACTGCCACATCGGCACCGGCAACTACAACCCGAAGACCGCCCGCATCTACGAGGACCTCGGCATCCTCACCGCGGACCCGCGGGTCGGCGCCGACCTCACCGACCTGTTCAACACCCTCACCGGCTACTCCCGGCAGACCACCTACCGCTCGCTGCTGGTGGCCCCGCACGGCGTCCGCGCCGGGCTGCTGGAGAAGATCCGCCGCGAGGCCCGGCACGCCGCCGAGGGCCGCCCGTCGGGCATCCGGATCAAGGTGAACTCCCTCGTGGACGAGGAGCTCATCGACGCCCTGTACGAGGCCTCGGGCGCCGATGTGCCGGTCGAGCTGTGGATCCGGGGCATCTGCGCCCTGCGGCCCCAGGTCCCCGGGCTCAGCGACAACATCCGGGTCCGGTCGATCGTGGGCCGCTTCCTCGAGCACTCCCGGGTCTGCAACTTCCTCAACGACGGGTCGCCCGAGTGGTGGCTGGGCAGCGCCGACCTCATGCACCGCAACCTGGACCGCCGGGTCGAGGTGCTGCTGCGGATCAGCGACGTGCACGCCACCGAGCAGCTGCAGCGCATGTTCGACGGCGCCATGGCCGACGACGTCCGCAGCTGGCAGCTCGGTGCCGACGGCAGCTGGACCCGGACCGGGCAGCGCGACTTCCAGGCGCGGGTGATGGCCGGTGAGCTCGCTGGCTGAGCGCGTGCAGCCCGCCGCCGGCGGTGCCGTCTGGCGGCGGGGTGCGGGCGGGGTGCTGGAGACCGCGGTCGTGCACCGGCCCAAGTACGACGACTGGTCGCTGCCCAAGGGCAAGCTCGACCAGGGCGAGCACCCGCTGCAGGCCGCGGTCCGCGAGGTCGGCGAGGAGACCGGTCTGCAGGTGGCCGTCGGACGGCGCAGCGTGCAGACCCGGTACGTCCACCGGCACGGCCCCAAGCGGGTGGACTACTGGACGATGCAGCACGTGGCCGGCGACTTCGTGGTCAACGACGAGGTCGACGAGCTGCGCTGGCTGCCGGTGCCCGCGGCGACCGAGCTGGTCACCCACCCGCACGACGCCGCGGTGCTGGCCGACCTGGCCCGCACCGACGTGCCGCGGTCGCCGACCCTGCTGCTCGTCCGGCACGCCAGCGCCGGCGAGCGCAGCGACTTCGACGGACCCGACTCCGGCCGCCCGCTGGACGGCCGCGGTCGGTCTCAGGCCGCCCGGCTCGCCTCGGTGCTGACCGCCTTTGCGCCCACCGAGGTGCTCGCCGCTCCCCCGGTCCGCTGCGTCCAGACCGTCACCCCGCTGGCGGCCGCCCTGGGCGTGCCGTTGGGCCAGGTGCCCGAGCTCGGCGAGGACGGCTTCGGCGACGACCCGCAGGCCGGCATCGACCTGGTGGAGAGCTGGCTGGAGCCGCGCCCGCAGCCCGGGGTCACCGTGGTGTGCAGCCAGGGCGGCGCGATCCCCTCGGTGCTCATGGCGCTGGGCGTCCGCTACCCGGGGACGGCGGGCGCGCTGTGGCCGCCGTCGGCCAAGGGCAGCGTCTGGGTGCTCGGCGGCCGGCCCGGGGCGCTGCTGTCCGACTACTACCGCGACTTCCCGGCCGACCCGGACGCCCCGGCCTGACCCGGGGCGCCGGCGCTCAGCCGCGCCGGCGTCGTCCGACCGCGACACCGCCGGCACCCAGGAGCACCACGGCCACCGCGACCCCGATCGCCACGCCGGAGCCGCTGCCCTCGTCCTCCGGGGTCTCCGCGGCGGCCTCGGCGGGCCGGGCCGGGACCGGCTCGGGGGTGGCAGCCGCGGGGCTCGGGGCCGCCGCGCTGCTGGGTGCCGGCTCCGGTCCGACGGGTGCGGCGACCGGGCCGGCGTGGTCGAAGGCGACCGTGCCGGTGAGGTCGTGCCCGTCGGCCGAGGTGACCGACCAGGTGATGGTGTGCGGGCCGGTCGCGGTCGGCGCCACCGGGACGGTGACCGCGCTGCCCTCGCCGGTGGCCGTCCCGGTGCTCACCACGGCGCCGTCGGGACCGGCGACCGTCACCTCCGGGCCGCGGACCGACCCGCTGAAGGTCAGCGTGACCGCCGACAGCGGCTCGGTGACGGTGCTGCCCTCGGCCGGGCTGGACGAGGTCAGCGAGGTGTGCGCCTGGGCGGTGCCGGTGGCCCCCAGCCAGCAGGCGAGCAGCAGGAGCGGGAGCAGCAGGACCCGGCGGGGTCGGGTGGTGGGCACGGAGGGCCTCTCGGTCGCGTGTCGGGGATCCACCGGGTTGGTCGTCGTCCGCACCCCGCTGGTTCCCGGCCGGGACGACCGGAGGCCGCCGTCCCGGGTCGGGACGACGGCCTCCGGGCCGGGCGCGGCGGTCAGGCCAGCGTGCGGGGCTTCCACGAGGGGCGGGCGGCCTCGAAGGCGTCGATGTCGTCCAGGTGCCGCTCGGTGAGCCCGATGTCGTCCAGGCCCTCGAGCAGCCGCCAGCGGGTGTAGTCGTCGATCTCGAAGCCGCTGACCCGGTCGGCCCAGCGGACCTCCTTGGCGACCAGGTCGACGGTCACCGGCAGGGTCGGGTCGGCCTCGCAGGCGTCCTGCAGCGCCTCGACGTCGGCCGGCGGCAGCACCACGGTCAGCAGCCCGGACTTCGTCGAGTTGTTGCGGAAGATGTCGGCGAACCGGGCGCTGATGACCACCCGGAACCCGCCGTCCAGCAGTGCCCAGTTGGCGTGCTCGCGGGAGGAGCCGGTGCCGAAGTCGGGGCCGGCCACCAGGACCGAGGCGTCGGCGTACTGCGGCTGGTTGAGCACGAAGTCGGGCTCGTTGGTGCGCCAGGCGACGAACAGGCCGTCCTCGAAGCCGGTGCGGGTGATCCGCTTGAGGTACTCGGCCGGGATGATCTGGTCGGTGTCCACGTTGCTGCGCCGCAGCGGGGCCGCGGTGCCGGTGTGGGTGGTGAAGGCGTCCATGCTCAGGCTCCTGCGGGGACGAGGTCGGCCGGGGCGGTCAGCTTCCCGGTGATGGCGGTGGCCGCGGCGACGGCGGGCGAGACCAGGTGGGTGCGCCCGCCCTTGCCCTGCCGGCCCTGGAAGTTGCGGTTGGACGTCGAGGCCGACCGCTCGCCGGGGGCCAGCTGGTCGGGGTTCATGCCCAGGCACATCGAGCACCCGGCCCCGCGCCACTCGGCGCCGGCGGCGGTGAAGACGGCGTCCAGGCCCTCCTCCTCGGCCTGCTGCTTGACGAACACCGACCCGGGGACGACGAGCATCCGGGTGTCGGCGGCGACGTGCTGGCCGCGCAGCAGCTCGGCGGCCACCCGCAGGTCCTCGATCCGGCCGTTGGTGCACGACCCCAGGAAGACGGTGTCGACGCTGATGTCGCGCAGCGGGGTGCCGGCGGTCAGGCCCATGTAGGCCAGCGCGGACTCCGCGGCCGCCCGGTCGGACTCGTCGGCGAAGGACGCCGGGTCGGGCACCGCGGCGCCGATCGGCAGGCCCTGGCCCGGGTTGGTGCCCCAGGTGACGTAGGGGGTCAGCGATGCGGCGTCGATGACGACCTCGCGGTCGAAGACGGCGTCGTCGTCGGTGCGCAGCTCGCGCCAGGCGGCGACGGCGGCGTCCCAGTCCTCGCCGGTGGGGGCGTGCTCGCGCCCGGCCAGGTAGGCGAAGGTGGTCTCGTCGGGGGCGATCAGCCCGGCGCGGGCACCGGCCTCGATCGACATGTTGCAGATCGTCATCCGCGACTCCATCGACAGGCCCTGGACGGCGCTGCCCCGGTACTCGATGACGTGGCCCTGCCCACCGCCGGTCCCGATCTCGGCGATGACGGCCAGGATGAGGTCCTTGGCGCTGACGCCCACCGGCAGCTCGCCGTCGACCCGGACCGACATCTGCTTGGCCGGCCGCTGGGTCAGCGTCTGGGTGGCCAGCACGTGCTCGACCTCGCTGGTGCCGATGCCGAAGGCCAGCGCGCCGAAGGCGCCGTGGGTGGAGGTGTGGCTGTCGCCGCAGACGATCGTCATGCCCGGCTGGGTCAGGCCCAGCTGCGGGCCGATGACGTGCACGATGCCCTGGTCGCGGGTGCCCATCGGCGCCTGCCGGATGCCGAACTCCGCGGTGTTGGTGCGCAGCGCCTCGACCTGCGCCCGGCTGACCGGGTCGGCGATGGGGGCCAGCAGGTTCGTCGTCGGGACGTTGTGGTCCTCGGTCGACATCGTCAGGTCGGGACGGCGGACCGTGCGCCCGGCGGCCCGCAGCCCGTCGAACGCCTGCGGGCTGGTGACCTCGTGGACGAGGTGCAGGTCGATGTAGAGCAGGTCCGGCTCGCCCTCGGTGCGCCGCACCACGTGCTGCTCGTAGACCTTCTGCGCCAGGGTCTGCCCCACGGCTGCGCCTCCTCAGGCTCGGTTGCATCTCATTGGATGGGATGCAAGTATCAGCTCGTGGGACAGCCTAACCCCGTCGGCGTGCTGGACAAAGCGGTCTCGATCCTGCACGCCGTGGCGGACGAGCCGGCGAGCCTCGCGGAGCTCGTCCAGCGCACCGGTCTGCCCCGTGCGACCGCCCACCGGCTGGCCGTGGCCCTGGAGGGTCACCGGCTCGTACGGCGGCTCCCGGACGGTTCCTGGGCCCCCGGCGCGGCCCTCGCCGAGCTCGGCCGCGGCGGCACCGACCTGGCCGACCGGCTGGCCGACGCCGCCGGCCGGCACCTGGTCACCCTGCGCGACGCCAGCGGCGAGAGCGCCCAGTTCTACGTGCGGGACGGCTCGGCCCGGGTCTGCGTCGCGGCCGCCGAGCGGCTCACCGGCCTGCGCGACACCGTGCCGGTCGGCGCCCGCCTGCCGATGACCGCCGGCTCCGCCGCGCACGCGCTGCTCGCCTTCTCCCCCGCCGACGAGGTCACCCCGCTGCTGTCGGCGTCCTCGTTCACCGCCCGCACGCTGCTCGACGTCCGGCGCCGCGGCTGGGCGCACAGCGTCGCCGAGCGCGAGCCCGGGGTGGCCTCGCTGTCGGCGCCGGTGCGCGACGCCGGCGGCGCGGTGCTCGGCGCGGTCTCGGTCTCCGGGCCGGTCGAGCGGCTCGGTCGCCGGCCCAGCCCGGACGTCGTCGGCGCCGTGCTGGACGCCGCCGCCGCGATCGGCCGCGCCGTCCGCTGACCGGTCAGGCCGGCCGGCGGGCCACCAGCAGCGCCTGCGGGTGCGCGGTCCACATCGGCGGGAAGCTCAGCTCCGCGACCGGCTCGAGCCCGGCGTCGGCGAGCACCGTCGCCATGGCGGCCGGCTGCCACAGGTGCGTCGTCCAGGTGATGCCGTCGACCCCGTAGGCCACGGTGCGCTCGACCTCGCCGTCCCCCACGTGGGTGCCCCACACCAGCTGGCCGCCGGGCACCAGCGCGCGGGCCAGGGTGGCCACGACCTCGGCGACCGCCGGCCGCGGCAGGTGGAACAGCGACCACCAGGCCAGCACCCCGCCCAGCGACGCCGGCGCCGGGTCCAGCTCGGTCGCCGAGCCGACCTCGAACCGCAGGTGCGGGTGCAGTCGGCGGGCGTGGGCCACCATCCCCGGCGACAGGTCGACCCCGGAGACCTCGACCCCCAGCCCGGCCAGGTGCGCCGTCACCAGGCCGGGACCGCACCCGACGTCCAGCACCGGCCCCAGGTCGCGCACGTCCTCGGCGACGGCGGCCAGCGCGGCCCGCAGCCAGGGGTGCGGCCCCAGGTCACCGGCGGCCATCTCGACGTAGGCGTCGGCCACCCGGTCGTAGGACGCCCGCAGGCCGGGGAGGTCGGTCACGGTGCTCAGCCCGGGAGGTCCGCGGCCCAGGCGAGGAAGGACGCCGCCTGCGGGCCGTCGAGCACGGCGACCGCGACCAGCGGGGCGTCGCCCAGGACCAGCGCCCAGGAGTCGGGCGGCAGGTGCCCGAGGTCGTCGTGCATCGCCGACCCGGGGCCCGCGGCGCCCGGCCGGCACAGGAAGGCCAGCGGCGGGACGGCGGACTCCGCGATGCCGGCCCGACCGCGCCCGACCGCGCGGACGTCGGAGGCGTGCAGCTGCACCCGGACCCCGCCCGCGGTCAGCACCACCGACGGGACGTCGCGACGGCGCTCGACCGGCAGCGGCGCGAACTCGGCCCGCACCGCGGCGCCCTGCCAGGGCACGACGGGGGCCGGGGGCACGGTGGGACGGCGGCGGAACCCGAACACGGAGGACCCCTCAGGCGACGCGGTGCGCGCCGGGCGAGGGGACGGCGACGAAGGTGCGGTAGCTGCCACCGGCCGGCTGGACGGCGGCGGTGACCGCGTCCAGGTCGGCGGTCTCCACCAGCACGATCGCCGAGCCGCCGAACCCGCCGCCGACCATCCGGGCACCGTGCGCCCCGGCGGCCAGCGCGGTGTCCACGACGGCGTCCAGCTCGGGCGTGGAGATCTCGAAGTCGTCGCGCAGCGAGACGTGCCCGGCGGTCAGCACCGGGCCGATCGCCCGCGGGTCGCCCCCGCCGGTGAGCATGCCGACGACCTGCAGCACCCGCTCGTCGTCGGTGACGATGTGCCGGGCCCGGCGGCGCAGCACGTCGTCGGCGAGCGCCTCGACCGCCTCCGGGGTGGCGTCGCGCAGCGCGGGGACGCCCAGCGCCTCGGCCGCCCGCTCGCACTCCCGGCGGCGGTCGCCGTAGCCGCCGTCGGCGTGGGAGTGGGTGTGCCCGGTGTCGACCACCAGCAGCGCGAGGCCGGCGGCGGCGAGGTCCAGGGGCACCTGCTGCCGGCTGCGGTCCCGGGTGTCCAGGAACAGCGCGTGGCCGGCCTCGCAGAGCAGCGACGCCGACTGGTCGAGGATCCCGGTGGGCGCGCCCACGAAGTCGTTCTCGGCCCGCCGGGCGATGTCCACCAGCGCGTCCAGCGGCAGGTCCGGCCGCAGCAGGTCGCGCAGGGCCAGGGCCACCGAGCAGGTCACCGCGGCCGAGGAGGACAGCCCGGCCCCGGCGGGGACGTCGCCGTCCACCAGGACCGAGAGGCCCCCGGGCAGCTCGAACTGCTCGGCCACGCCGGCCACGTACCCGGCCCAGCCGGCCGGGTTGCCGGCGCGGACCTCAGTCATCGGCAGCTCGACCACGGCACCGGGCTGCTGCACCGAGGCGATCCGGAGCAGGCCGTCGGTGCGGCGGGCCACCGAGGCCAGCACCCGGTGCGGCAGCGCGATGGGCAGCACGAAGCCGTCGTTGTAGTCGGTGTGCTCGCCGATCACGTTGGCCCGCCCCGGGGCCAGCCACACGCCCTCGGGGTCGGCGCCGAACACGTCCCGGAACGTCGTCGGGGAGGTCACGGCACGACCACCGCACGCAGGGCGTCGGCCGCGCCCTCGGGCGAGGTGTCGGACACGAAGGCGCCCATCCCCGACTCGGAGCCGGCCAGGTACTTCAGCTTGCCCGGGGCCCGCTGGAAGCTGAACAGCTGCAGGTGCAGCCACCACTGCTCGCGGCCGGCGTGCACGGGGGCCTGGTTCCAGGAAGAGATGTAGTTCATCGGCTCGTCGAACCGGTGCGCGAACCGGCCGAGGACGTCCAGGTACACCTCGACGAACGCATCGCGCTCGGCGTCGGTCAGGGTGGCGACGTCGGGGACCCGGCGGTGCGGGAAGAGCTGCAGCTCGTAGGGCCAGCGGGCAGCTGCCGGCACGAACGCCGTCCAGTGCTCGTTGGCCGCGACCACGCGCGGGCCGGAGCGCTCGGCGGCCAGCACGTCGGCGAACAGGTCGCCCTCGTAGGTGGCGACCTGGCCCAGGATCTTCTGCACCCGGGGGGCGAGGAACGGGTAGGCGTAGACCTGCCCGTGCGGGTGGGCGAGGGTCACCCCGATCTCCTCGCCGTGGTTCTCGAAGAGGAACACCTGCTCGACGCCGGGCAGCGCGGACAGCGCCTCCGTGCGGTGCGCCCAGGCGTCGACCACCAGCCGGGCGCGCTCGGCCCCGAGGTCGGCGAACGAGCGGTCGTGGTTGCTGGTGAACACGATGACCTCGCAGCGCCCCTCCCCCGGCCGCAGGGCGACCAGCGGGTTGCCCTCGGCGTGCGCGGGGACGTCCCGGTCGACCTCGGTGGACAGCGACGGGAACCGGTTCTCGAAGACCGCGACCTCGTAGTCGGCCTCGGGGACCTCGGTGGCCCGGGCCGGCGTCGAGGCGCACAGCGGGCACTGGTCGGCCGGCGGCAGGAAGGTGCGGGTCTGCCGGTGTGCGGCGATGACCACCCACTCCCCCAGCAGCGGGTCCCAGCGGACCTGCGAGCGGGTCGCCACCGGGGGCAGGTCGCGGGGGTCCACCGCCTCGCGCGGGGTCGGGACGCTGTCGAAGTACACGATCTCCCGGCCGTCGGCCAGGTGACGAGTGGTCGCGATCACGATTGTGAACGCTAACACCGGCCCGGCCGCACAGCGACGACCGGGCCGGGACGTCCTCAGATCGTGGCGACCGAACCGGCGTCGACGCGGTAGTTGCTGCCGTTGACGAAGCTGGCCCGCTCGGAGCACAGGAACGCGATCACCGAGGCGACCTCCTCGACCTGGCCGCGGCGGCCCAGCTCCATGCCCGGCCGCTCGTCGGCGAGGAACGACTCGACCGCCTCGTCGAACGAGGTCCCGTTCTCGTCGGCCCGCTTGGTCATCATCGCGTCGGTCATCGGCGAGGCGATGAAGGCCGGGGACACGGCGTTGACCAGCACGCCCTCGGAGCCGTAGCTCTTGGACAGGCCCTTGGTCAGGCTGAGCACGGCGGCCTTGGCGGCGCAGTAAGGCAGCTCGTCGACGTAGGGCTGGACGGCGTCCTCGCTGGCCAGCAGCACGATCCGGCCCCAGCCGGCCGAGCGCATGCCGTCGACGAAGGCCCGGACGACGCGGACCACCGAGAAGAAGTCGATCTCCAGGGTGGACCGCCAGCCCTCCTCGTCGATCTCGTGGAAGAGGCCCTGCGCACCGGTGATGCCCGCGGCGTTGACCAGGATCGCCGGGTCCCCGACGGCCTCGGTGACGGCGGCCTTCAGCCGGGCGACGTCCTCGGGGTCGGTGAGGTCGGCGGCCACCGCGGTGACGTCGCCGTCCAGCCCGGCAGCGGCCTCGTCCAGCGCCGCCTGGTCCACGTCGGTGATCACCACCCGCACGCCCTCCGCGAGCAGCAGCCGCGCGGTCTCCAGCCCGATGCCGGAGTCGGCGCCGGTGACCAGTGCCGTGCGTCCGCTGATGCCGAGGTCCATGGGTGCTCCTGTCGTGGGCACCCTCGCTGGGTGCGTCCGGGGGCTCCTGTCCCCCGGCCGCACCAGGCTCAACCCAGGGCGTGACCGGGCACTCAGCCCTTGGCGGCCACCTCGGCGGCGTAGCGCTCGGTCATCGTGGCGACCGCCTGCATCTGCTGGGCGGCGTAGTCCTCCCGCTTGCCGCTGGCCCGATCCTTGGCCCCCAGGGTGGCCTCGGCGTGCGTGGTCTGTCCGCCCTGGAAGTGCGGGAAGACGTGCTGGGCGATGAGCTCGTAGGACCGCCGGGTGGCCTCGGGGTTGGCCCACTCGTGGGCCAGCAGCAGCATGGCGCCGAACCCGCCGGACTGGTCCCACAGCTTCTGCACCTGCTTGCGGGCGTCCTCGACGGTGCCGATCGCGCCGATGCCGGCGTCGTTGATGAAGTCGATCATCTCCTTGACGTCGCCGCCCTCGACCGCCATCTGCGGGAAGGCCGCGGTCTTCTGGAAGTACCGGAACCAGCTCTCGATCCCGAACTGCACGTCGGCGTAGGCCTGCTCGCGGGTCTCCGCGATGTGCATGAGCCCGACCAGCCGCCAGTCCGCGCGGGACACGGTCTGCCCGTTCGCCTCCGCCCGCTCCTCGACGACCGACCAGTGGTGGGCGAGGGCGTCGAAGCCGTCCGGCGACAGCGTCGCGCCGATCGACAGCAGCCCGATGCCGTGCGTGCCGGCCTGCCGGGGACCGGTCGGCGAGGCGACCGCGGCGACGGCCACGTCGAACAACGGGTCGCTGTAGGGCCGCAGGTGCAGCCGGGCGTCGACCAGGGTGTGCGTGCGGGTCGTCGCGGTGACCGTCTCGCCGTGCAGCAGCCGCATGATGATGTCGAGGTTCTCGGCCAGCAGCTCGCGGGTGTCGGTGGGGTTGAGCCCCAGCATCATCGAGTCCGTCGGCAAGGAGCCCGGACCGCAGCCCAGCATCACCCGGCCGCGGGTCAGGTGATCCAGCATGACCATCCGCTCGGCCACCCACAGCGGGTTGTGGTAGCTGATCGAGGTCACCCCGGTGCCCAGCTTGATGCGCTTCGTGCGCTCGGCGGCCGCGGCGATGAAGATCTCCGGCGAGGCGATGATCTCGCTGCCGGCCGAGTGGTGCTCGCCGATCCAGGCCTCGTCGTAGTCCAGCCGGTCCAGGTGGGCGACCAGCTCGAGGTCGCGCTGGATGGCCGTCGTGGGGTTCTCCCCCGCCGGGTGGAACGGGGCCAGGAAGATGCCGAACCGGAGCCTGCTCATGTGGTCCTCCGCGCTGAGGGGTTGAGACCTCGATCACAGACCACCGCCGGGCCGCCCGTCAACGGTTGCACCCTGTTGCACAGGTGGGCCCAGGAATGCCGAGAGCCCCCGACCCGGGTGGGTCGGGGGCTCTCGAGGTGTAGCCCCGAAGGGATTCGAACCCTCGCTACCGCCGTGAGAGGGCGGCGTCCTGGGCCGCTAGACGACGGGGCCAGAACTGCAGTGCTGATCGTACAGAGGAGATGGAGCGTTCCTCGCTGGGGTACCAGGACTCGAACCTAGACTAACGGAACCAGAAACCGTCGGGCTGCCAATTACCCCATACCCCATGGGCTGTGCTGTTGTGCGGGCCTTGCGGCGCCGTCGAAGACACTACCCGATGGGTCCGCGCGCCTCACGCACCCCCCTGCCGGGACCACCGCGCGTCGGGTTCGGGGCCGCCGTCGGCGGGGACCGGCGCGGGCAGCGGCGGCGCCGGCACCCAGGTGGGCGCCCAGGCCACCGGCGCCCGGCGCAGGTCGACAGCGGGGCTGAGCAGCTCCGGCGCCAGCGTGCGGCGCGCGGCGCCCACCAGGGCCACGTAGGCCCCCATGGCGACCGTGTCCAGCAGGACCACCAGCAGGAACACCCCGGCCGGCGGCGACTGCGTCGAGACCCCGCCGCCCACCGCGCCGGACAGGACGAAGACCGCCACGTTGTTCACCGCGTGCAGCACGATGGCCGCCTCCAGCCCGCCGGTCAGCCGGGTCACCCACGAGGCGGCCAGCCCGAACACGAAGCGGTCCAGGAAGGTCAGCACATCCGGCGGGGCGTGGGCGGCCGAGAACAGCGCCGCGGTGAGGACGGCGGCCACCACCGCGCCGGTGCGCTCGGTGCGGAACCAGGCCGCCACCAGCTGGCTCAGGTACCCGCGGAAGACGTACTCCTCGGCCGCGGACTGCAGCGGGGTGGTGAGCAGGACGACGACCAGCAACCAGACGTAGCCCGGTACCGGACCGGTCACCGTCGTCCCGGGCTCGAGCAGCGAGATGCCGATGGTGACCACGACGCCCACGCCGAGCGTGGCCACCGCCCGCCACGTCAGCGGCACCAGCAGCCGCCAGCGCAGCTTCCCGGTGACCGACGAGGACCAGCCACGCCCGAGCCCGTGGGCGACCGCCCAGGCCGCCCACACGATCGGGATGGCCACGATCAGCGACAGGTTGGTCAGCAGCAGCACACCCGGGTCGGTGAGCTCGAGCAGGTCGGCCACCGGCACCAGGCCGGTCAGCAGGACCGCCAGGACGACGAGCACCGACGCCACCGCGTAGAGCACGCCGAACATCAGCAGGCCCAGCAGCGGCCGCCACCAGGCCCAGTCCCGGGTGCGCATCAACCACGCGTAGGGCCGCGGGACGTCGAACGGCGGCGCCCCCGGCGGGGTGACCGGCCGCCCGGCCCGCACCGGCGCGGGCGGGACGGCGGGCGGGGGTGCCTGCACCCAGGACCGCGGCACCTGCTCGGCCGCGCCCCACGGCCGGGTGGCCGGCGGGCCGACGTAGGACCACCCCTGCTCGGTCACGCGGTCGCGACCTCCCGGGCCGCCGCCAGGCGGGCCAGGGTGACCTCGCGGCCCAGCAGCTCCATCGACTCGTACAGCGGCGGGCTGACCGTGCGGCCGCTGATCGCCACCCGCACCGGGCCGAAGGCCTGCCGGGGCTTGCGGCCCAGCTCCTCGACCAGCGCCTGCTTCAGGGCGGCCTCCAGGTCCGGCGTCGTCCACGCCGGCAGCGCCGTCAGCGCGGCCGTGGCGGCGTCCAGCACCTCGACGGCGTCCGGGCCGGTCAGCTGCTTGGCCACGGCGGCCTCGTCGAGCACGACCTGGTCCACGAACAGGAAGCCCAGCAGGCCCACCGCCTCGCTCAGCACGACCATCCGCTCCTGGGCCAGCGGGGCGATCGCGTCCAGCACCCGCTGCTGCTCGGCGGTCGGCGTGGCCTCGACCAGCCCGGCACCGGCCAGGTACGGCGTGACCCGGGTGACGAACTCCTCGACCGGCAGGGCCCGCAGGTGGGTGGCGTTGATCGCCTCGGCCTTCTTCAGGTCGAAGCGGGCCGCGTTGGGGCTGACCCGGGTGACCTCGAAGGCCTCGACCAGCTCGGCCGGCGAGAACACGTCGCGGTCCTCGGCGATGGCCCAGCCCAGCAGCGCCAGGTAGTTGACCAGGCCCTCGGGCAAGAAGCCGCGCTCGCGGTACAGGTCCAGGTTCGACGTGGGGTCGCGCTTGGAGAGCTTCTTGTTGCCCTCCCCCATGACCAGCGGCAGGTGCCCGAAGCGCGGGGTACCGGAGGCGACGCCGATGTCGGTGAGCGCGGTGTACAGCGCCAGCTGGCGCGGGGTGGAGGAGAGCAGGTCCTCCCCGCGCAGCACGTCGGTGATGCCCATCAGGGCGTCGTCCACCGGGTTGACCAGCGGGTACAGCGGCTGCCCACCGGCCCGGGCGAGGACGAAGTCCGGCACGGCGCCGGCGGCGAAGGTGACCTCGCCGCGGACCAGGTCGTGCCAGGACAGGTCGGTGTCGGGCATCCGCAGCCGCAGCACCGGGGACCGGCCCTCGGCCCGGAAGGCCGCCTTCTGCGCGTCGGTGGTCTCCCGGTCGGCGCCGTCGTAGCCCTGCTTGGGGTCCTGCCCGGCGGCGACCCGGCGGGCGGCGACCTCCTCGGGGGTGGAGAAGGACTCGTAGGCGTGCCCGGCGTCGACCAGCTTGCCCAGCACGTCGGCGTAGATCTCGCCGCGCTCGGACTGCCGGTAGGGCCCGTGCGGGCCGCCGACCTCGGGGCCCTCGTCCCACTCCAGGCCCAGCCAGCGCAGGCTGTCGAGCAGGTGGCGGTAGGACTCCTCGGTGTTGCGCGCGGCGTCGGTGTCCTCGATGCGGAAGACGAACTGCCCGCCGGTGTGCTTGGCGTAGGCCCAGTTGAACAGCGCGGCCCGCATGACGCCGACGTGCACCGTGCCGGTCGGCGAGGGGCAGAACCGGGTCCGGACCGGCGTCGTCCCTGAGCTGCTGCCGGGGGCCGTCACGAGGCGGTGGAGGCGGTGTCGGCGCCGGTGACGCTGTTGGTCAGCTCGCCCAGGCCCTCGATCGCGCAGGTGACCGAGCCACCGGCGCGCAGCGGGCCGACCCCGGCCGGGGTGCCGGTGAGCACCACGTCGCCGGGCAGCAGCGTCATGACCTGGGAGATGTAGGAGATCAGGGTGGGGATGCCGAACAGCAGCTGGCTGGTGCGGCCGTCCTGGCGCAGCTCGCCGTCCACGGTGCAGGTGACCTGCAGGTCGGCCGGGTCCTTGCCGATGCCGGCCAGGTCGGTCTCGATCCAGGGCCCGATCGGGCAGAACGAGTCGAAGCCCTTGGCGCGGGTCCACTGGTTGTCCGCGCGCTGCATGTCCCGCTCGGTGACGTCGTTGCCGATCGTGTAGCCGAAGATGCTGGCCACCGCCTGCTCCTCGGTCACGTGCCGGGCGCCGCGGGCGCCGATGACCACGGCCAGCTCGGCCTCGTGGTGCACGTTGGTGCTGCCCGGCGGGATGCGGATGGCGTCGCCGGGCCCGATCACCGAGGTGGAGGGCTTGAGGAAGAGCAGCGGCTCCTTCGGGGCATCACCGGTCTTCATCTCGGCGACGTGGTCGGCGTAGTTCTTGCCGACGCACACCACCTTGCTGGGCAGGATCGGCGAGAGCAGCCGGACGTCGGCCGCGGCGTGCCGCTGGCCGGTGAAGCTGATCTGGCCGAACGGGTGGCCCTCGATCTGGGCGACCTGGCCGTCGCCGTCGAGGACGCCGAAGGACATGCCGGTGGGTGAGGCGTAACGGACGATGCGCACGGGTCGAGGCTACTGGCGTGCGGTCGGGCCCGTGCCGGGCCAGGATCGGCGGGCATGGCAGCCCGCATCACCTCCGTCGCCGTCGACGCCGTCGACCCCGCCCGCCTGGCCCGCTTCTGGGCCGACGTCCTGGGCTGGGAGGTGACCGGCGAGGAGGACGGCGTGGTCAGCCTCGGCCCGCCCGGTCAGCCCGAGAAGGGCCCGGTGCCGGGGCTGGACTTCCTGCCCACCCCCGACCCCACCCCGGGCAAGGTGCGGCTGCACCTGGACCTCAACGCCACCGACCGGGACCAGGACGCCGAGCTGCAGCGGCTGCTGGACCTCGGCGCGACCCGGGCCGACGTCGGCCAGGGACCGCGCACCGAGGAGATGACCTGGTACGTCCTCGCCGACCCGGAGGGCAACGAGTTCTGCCTGCTGGCCTCCACGGTGAGGTGATGGAACGGCCCCGTCGCAGGGACCCGCGGCGCGCGGAGCGCGTCGTGGGGGGCGACGGGGTCCTTCTGTCAGCGCACCGTGACGGCGTAGGTGAGGGCGTCGACCATCGCCAGCCAGGAGGCCTCGACGATGTTCTCGTGCACCCCGACGGTGGTCCACTCCCCCGCCTTGTCCGCGGTGTCCACGAGCACCCGGGTGGTCGCGCTGGTGCCGCCGGTCCAGCCCAGGATGCGGACCTTGTAGTCGGCCAGCTCGACGTCGGCCAGCTGCGGCCAGCGGCCCACCAGGGCCGACCGCAGCGCGGTGTCCAAGGCGTTGACCGGCCCGTTGCCCTCGCCGACCGTGACCACCCGCTCGGTGCCGCCGAGGCCGTCGGGCAGCAGCACCTTCACCACCGCCTCGCTGACCACCTGGCCGTCGGGGCGGTGCTCGACGGTGGTGCGCCAGCTCTCCAGCTCGAACAGCCGCGCCGGGGCGTCGGGCAGCTCGCCGCGCAGCAGCAGCTCGAAGGAGGCGTCGGCGGCCTCGTAGGACCAGCCGCGGGCCTCCCGCTCCTTGACGGCAGCGACGACCCGGCCGACGGCGTCCCCCTGCCCGGCCAGGTCGACGCCGAGCTCGCGGCCCTTCAGCTCGACCGAGGCGCGGCCGGCCATCTCGGTGACCAGGATGCGCATGTCGTTGCCCACCACGACCGGGTCCAGGTGGTTGTAGAGCTCCGGGCTGACCTTGATGGCGCTGGCGTGCAGGCCGGCCTTGTGCGCGAACGCCGAGGCCCCGACGAAGGGCTGGTGGTCGTCGGGGGTGAGGTTGGCGAGCTCGGCGATCGCGTGGCTGACCCGGCTCAGCTCGGGCAGGCACTCCGCGGGGACGACCGGCAGCCCCATCTTGGTGACCAGGTTGCCGATCAGGGTGAAGGTGTCGGCGTTGCCGGCCCGCTCGCCGTACCCGTTCGCCGTCCCCTGGACCTGGGTGGCGCCGGCCTCGACGGCGGCCAGGCTGTTGGCGACGGCGCAGCCGGTGTCGTCCTGGCAGTGGATGCCCAGCTGGCCCTCGACCCGGGCCCGGACGTCGGCGACCACCCGGCCGACGCCGCTGGGCAGCATCCCGCCGTTGGTGTCGCACAGGACGCCGACCTCGGCGCCGGCGGCGAAGGCAGCCCGCAGCACGGCGACCCCGTGGTCGGGGTCGAACGCGTACCCGTCGAAGAAGTGCTCGCAGTCGACGAACACCCGCCGGCCGTGGCCGACCAGGAAGGCGACGGTGTCGGCCACCATCGCCAGGTTCTCCTCCGGCGTGGTGCGCAGGGCGTCCCGGACGTGCCGCAGGTCGGACTTGGCGACCAGGCAGACCACCGGGGCGCCGGAGTCCAGCAGCGCCCGCACCTGGGCGTCGTCCTCGACCGCCACCCCGGCCTTGCGGGTGGCCCCGAACGCGACCAGCACGGCGTGCCGCAGCTGCAGCTCGGTGCGGGCCCGGGCGAAGAACTCGGTGTCCTTGGGCAGCGCCCCGGGCCACCCGCCCTCGATGTAGGCGACCCCGACGTCGTCGAGCAGCCGGGCGACGGCGAGCTTGTCGGCCACCGAGTACGTGATGCCCTCGCGCTGGGCACCGTCGCGCAGGGTGGTGTCGAAGACCTCGACGACGGGGCGGACGGGGGTCTGCTGCTCGGTCACGGCGTGCCTCTCGGGGGGTGTGCGGGTCCGGACACGAAAAAACCCCCCGGGGTACGGAGGGTCGGCGCGCAGTCGGGGAGGTGACTGCGCGCTAGGTGATGATGATCGTGCCGGCGGTGTGCATCGCCGCAGATGGTCGCACCCGGGGTCCGCGAGGAGCAAGCGCGGGCGCGCACCCGCGGTGCGGGTGCGCGCCCGTGGAGCGGCGGTGCGGTCGGTGCGGGGTCAGCCCGAGGCGAGGGCGGCGAGGCGGTCGCCGACGTCGCTGGTGCGGATCGGCTGGGCCCTGTCCCGGGTGGACAGGTCGAAGGCGACGGCGGCGTTGACCTTGCGGGCCTGCTCGCTGCGGCCCAGGTGGTCCAGCAGCAGGCCCACCGACAGCACGGTCGCGGTCGGGTCGGCCTTGCCCTGCCCGGCGATGTCGGGCGCCGAGCCGTGCACGGGCTCGAACATCGAGGGGTTGGTGCCCGAGGCGTCCAGGTTGCCGCTGGCGGCCAGCCCGATGCCACCGGTCACCGCGGCGGCGATGTCGGTGACGATGTCACCGAAGAGGTTGTCGGTGACGATCACGTCGTACCGGCTCGGGTCGGTCACGAAGAACATCGCCGCGGCGTCCACGTGCTGGTAGGCCACCGTGATGTCGGGGAACTCCGCGGCGACCTCCTCCACCGTGCGCGACCACAGCGACCCGGCGTGGGTGAGCACGTTGGTCTTGTGGATCAGCGTCAGGTGCTTGCGCGGGCGGGCCACGGCCCGCTCGAAGGCGTACCGGACGACCCGCTCGACGCCGAAGGCGGTGTTCAGGCTGACCTCGGTGGCCACCTCGTGCGCGGTGTCCCGGCGCAGCACCCCGCCGTTGCCGACGTAGGGCCCCTCGGTGCCCTCGCGGATGCAGAGCATGTCGATGTCGCCGGGGGCTGCCAGCGGGCTGGTGACGCCGTCGTAGAGCTTCGCCGGGCGCAGGTTGACGTGGTGGTCGAGCTCGAACCGCAGCTTGAGCAGCAGCCCCCGCTCGAGGATGCCGCTGGGCACGCTGGGGTCCCCGACCGCGCCGAGCAGGATCGCGTCGTGGCCGCGCAGCTCGTCGAGCACCGTGTCGGGCAGCAGCTCCCCCGTGCGCTGCCAGCGGGCAGCTCCCAGGTCGTAGTGCGTGGTCTCGACGTCGGGGGCCACCTCGCCGAGGACCTTGAGGCCCTCGGCCACCACCTCGGGGCCGATGCCGTCTCCAGGGATCACTGCCAGGCGCATGGGGTCAGAGGCTAGTGCCCGGCCGGTCCACCGCCGTACCCGGACGCACCGACGCCCCCCGCAGGTGGCTCCTGCGGGGGGCGTCGGGTCGTGCGGTGCGGGCGTCAGCCCGCGGGCGGTACCTCGGTGGACGCCGGGGCCTCGGACGCCGGGGACTCGGTCGCCTCGGCCGCCGGCGGCTCGGTCACCTGCTCGTCCGGCGGCGTCGTCGGGTCCACCGGGGTGGAGTCCGCCGGCGGCACCGTCGTGACCGTGGCGTCCCCGGCCGACGGCGCGATGGCCACCGACTGGGTCCGGCCGACCGCGCCGCTGTTCTGGCTCAGCACGACCATCGCGCCCTTGTCCCCGCCGACCGCGGTGTCCGCGGCGTAGGAGGCGGCGTCCTGGGTGACGGCCAGCTGCGTGCCGTCGGTCGCCGGCACCATCAGCGCGGACTCGCCGTCCACGTCGAAGGACAGGCCCGGGGCGGTCGGGTCGAAGCTCATCGCCTGGGGCGCGAGCTCGGTCCCGGCCGGGGTGCTGACCGTGCCGACGTCGTCCACCGTGCCGTTGTAGCTGGCCGACTGGACGCCGAAGGTGATCCGGCCCGACACCTCGGGCAGCGCCGACAACGGCACGCCGAGGACCTGGACGTCGGAGTCGAACGCGTTGGTGTCGACGAGCCCGTCGTACAGGTTCATCGGCGCCACGTACGGCTCCCCGCCCGGGCCCACGAGGTTGTAGTCCCGGTCGGTGATGACGACCAGCGGGATGTCGTAGTCCGCGATCCGGGTCGTGGTGACCTGGTAGTCCCAGAGCCCGTCACCGGTCGCGTCGAGGTAGACGCCGTAGTTCACGGCCGTCTCCGCCGAGGTGAACCGGCCGTGCGCGGAGACCGCGAAGTACAGGCCGGCGTCGTCGCCGAACTGCTGCACGTCCGAGGCGACCCCGACCGCGGCCAGGTCGACCGAGCGCTCGAGCTCGGTCTTGTAGCAGCTGCTGGAGACCGTCGTGGTGCACTGCGCCATCTCCGGGCTGGTGCCGAGCTGCTCGAACCCGCTCACCAGGGAGGTGTAGCTGTTCGGGTCCAGCGGCTCGCCGTTGGCCACGCCCTCGCCGGCGAGGGTGATGGTGGAGCCGTCCTCGTCGGCCGACGCGGTCAGCGTGGAAGCCGGCTTCGGGTTGGCGTGCACCGGCACCCGCAGCGTCTCGCCCCGGTTGTTGTTCGGGGTGAGGACGACGCGGCCGCTGGCCTCGCCGAGGAACTGGCGGCCGTCGTCGGTGACGACCGTCGGGTCGGCGACCTTGAGCAGGTCGTCCTGGGTGGCGGTCATGGTGATCGTCACCGTGCGGCTCTGGCCCGGGGGCACGGTGAGCCGCTGGGCGGACAGCGCGTAGCGGACGCCGGGCTGCTCGACGAGCGCGTCGTAGCTGACCCGGTAGACGGCCGCCCGGGTGCCCTTGTTGGCCACGGTGATCGTCTTGGTCGCCGACACCTGCTCCTGGTCGACCTCGACGACGCCGAAGGAGGCGGTGACGACGCCGGACCCGGCCTCGGCGTAGGCCAGCACCGTGTTGTTCAGCGCGGCCTCGGCGTCGATCCGGCCGGCGCCGACCCGGTTGGGCCCGTACACGTCGCCGGTCTGGTCCGGTCCGGTGTAGAGGTCGTGGCCGGCGGTGTTCATCAGGTCGGCCTTGACCTCCTCGGTGGTCCACTCCGGGTGCGCCGCGCGGATGAGCGCGGTGACCCCGGCGGTGACCGGGGTGGCCATCGAGGTGCCCGACAGGCTCTCCCCGCCGCTGCCCTCGCCGACGCCGGCCGAGTAGAGCGTCACGCCCGGTGCGGTGACGTCGGGCTTGGCGCCGTCCTCCTGGCGCACCCCGCGGGAGCTGAACGAGGCGAGCAGGTCGACCTGCTCGGGGCTCGTGGCGGTCGCGGCGTCGCGCAGGCTCGGCCCGAAGGTCACGGTGACGGTCTGACCACCGCCGACGGCGTCGCGCAGCGCGGCCCCGTCGGTGGCCGGCACCAGGATGCCCGGGATCTGGGCGACCCCGGTGATGCCGGTCTCCAGCAGGTCGTCGTCGCCGATGATCATGAATCCGGCGGCGCCGGCGTTCACCGCGTTGGTGCCCTTGGCCACCGATCCGCAGGCGAAGCCGTCGGCCTCGATCAGCAGGATCTCCCCCGCCGCGTAGCCGGCCGGCAGCGGTGCGCAGGCCGACTCGTTGCCCGCCGGGGCGTAGACGAGGTCACCGGTGACGTCGGGCTTCGTGGCCCCGGCGTCGTCGGTGTCGCTGTAGGCCTGCGAGCGCAGCCCGGGCCGGACGCCGTCCACGACGCCGTCGGGTGCGGTGACCTGCCAGCCGTCGAAGACGCCGTAGCCGTCGTTGCTGGCGGCCACGCCGATGCCCCGGGGGGCGTTGCCGGGCGAGCCGCCGATGTCGTAGCTGTCACCGGCGTTGCCGGCGGCCAGGACGGCGAGCATGCCCAGCTGCATGGCCTGGTCGATGGCCATGGAGTCGGCGTCGTCGGCCAGGCCGTAGTCCGAGCCCAGCGACAGGTTGACGACGTCCAGGTGGTCGCTGGGGTCACCGTCCTGGTTGGGGTCCAGCGCCCACTCGATGGCCTGCATCGTCACGTCGGTGGAGCCGTCGCAGCCGAAGACCTTCAGGGCGTAGAGGTCGGCGCCGGGCGCCATGCCCGGCCCGATCCGCAGGTCGGCGGGGACGCCGCCGTCGTAGCCCGCGGTGTAGGTGCTGCCGTCGGCGTTCACGCCGTACCCGGCCGAGGTGCCGGCGACGTGGGTGCCGTGGCCGTTGCAGTCCAGCGGGTTGGGGTCGGGCATGGCGACCGGCTGGTAGGCCGGGCTGCTCGGGTCGGCGTTGTAGCTGTCGCCGACGAAGTCGTAGCCGCCGACCACCTTGGCGTTCGGGAAGATCCCGGCCGGGGCGGGCTGGGCCTCGTAGGACTGCAGGGTGTCGTACTGGTCGACGCTGCCGCTGCCGCCGAAGTCGGTGTGGGTGTAGTCGATGCCGGTGTCGATGATGCCGATCGACACCCCCTCGCCGGTGTTGCCGAGGTCCTGCCAGGCCTGCACGGCCTGCACGACCGACGCGGCGCCGGTGTTGCTGACCTGCTTGGGCGTGATCGGGTGGACCGCGACGACGTCGGGCAGCGCGGCCAGGGCCTCGTAGTCGGCGGCGTCGGCACGGACGGCCACGCCGGAGAGCACCGTCGAGGTGGTGTAGAGCACCTGGGCGTCCGGCACGGCCGCCGGCACGTCCGCGGCCACCTGGGCGGCCGCGGCCTCGGCGGCCGGCTGGGCGGCCGCGGCTGCGGCTCCCGCGGCCGCCTCGCCGGAGCCGGGCAGGACGTCGGTGAAGACCTCCGAGGTGGAGGGGGTGCTCGTCTGGACGAAGAAGGAGGCCGGACCGCTGGCGGGCAGGCCCGCCGGTCGGCCGCCGTCGAGGCGGGCGGAGAGGGAGTCCTGGACCTGCTGCAGCTGGTCCGGGGTGAGCGAGAGCCGCTCCTGCCCGGCCCGGGCCGCGATGTCGTCCGGGGAGGCCGAGGCGATGCCCGCGCCCCCCGTCATGGTGAGGGCCGCCGCGATCGCGACGATCCCGCTCCGGGCGAGGACGCGGTGGCGTCCGTCCCCGGTGGTGGTTGTCCTGGGAACCACGTGCACCCCTGTCGGCGTTGAAGGTGGGTCTGGCGGTGCCGGTGCCTGCTCCCCGCCGCTGCGGCACCGGTGTGCGTCCACGGTGGTCGTGAGCAAGGCTTCGGACCATGGCCCGTTCGGCCCACCGCCGGTGCGTGTAATTCGGCAGATGGCCCAGTGCCGTCACCGCGACGCCGGGCCACGGCAGGCGGCACCGGCCCGCCGCGCGCCGAGCGTCATCCGGCCCACCACAGTTGCGCCGTGTGCCGAGTGACGCAGCGTTCAACGACCATCGGCTGTCAGCTACCTGTCCCCCGTCTGGCCATCCCCTGGCCCGGGACGACGGACGGCGCCGACCCCCGTGGGGGGTCGGCGCCGTCGGTGCGGTGCGGTGCGGGTGGGGTCAGAGCGGGTTCAGGTCGGCCGCGCGGGCCTCGCGTGCACCGATCTGGGCGGCGATGTCGGCCAGCAGGTCACCGCTGACCTCGCTGTCGACGGTGACCGCCATGAGCGCGTCCCCGCCCTGCGTGGTCCGGCTGACCTGCGCGCCGGCGATGTTGATGCCCGCCGCGCCGAGGGCGGCACCGACCGTGCCGACCACGCCGGGCCGGTCGGCGTAGGTGAAGAACAACAGGTAGCCCTTGGCCTCCAGGTCCACCTCGAAGCCGCCGACCTCGGTCAGCTTGGGCACCTGGTTCTTCCCGTACAGCGTGCCCGAGACGGTGACGGCGGTGCCGTCGGCCATCGCGCCGCGCACGGTGATCAGGTTGCGGTAGTGCGGGCTCTCCACGTCCTGGGTCAGGGTGACGTCCAGACCGCGGGCCTCGGCCAGCAACGGGGCGTTGACATAGCTGACCTGCTCCTCGACGACGTCGCTGAACACCCCGCGCAGCACCGCCAGCTGGACGACGGACACGTCGAACTCGGCGATCTTGCCCAGCACCTCGACCGACACCGACTGGGCCAGGCCACCGGCCACGGCGGTGAAGACCCGGCCGAGCTTCTCCGCCAGCGGCAGGCCCGGACGCACGTCCTGCGCCACGATCCCGCCGGCCTGCACGTTGACCGCGTCCGGGACGAAGTCGCCCTGCAGGGCCAGCCGCACGCTGCGCGCGACCGCCGTCCCGGCCTTGTCCTGGGCCTCGGTGGTCGAGGCGCCCAGGTGCGGGGTGACCACGACGTTGGGCAGCGCGAACAGCGGGCTGTCGGTGCACGGCTCCTTGGCGTAGACGTCGATGCCGGCCGCACCGACCTGGCCCGAGCGCAGCGCGTCGGCCAGCGCCGCCTCCTCGACCAGCCCGCCGCGGGCGGCGTTGACGATGATCACGCCCTTCTTGGTCATCGCCAGCTGCTCGGCCCCGATCATCCCGAGGGTCTCGGGGGTCTTGGGCAGGTGGATGGTGATGAAGTCCGACTCCCGGAGCAGCTCCTCCAGGGACACCAGCCGGACGCCGAGCTGGGCCGCGCGGCCGGGCTGGATGTAGGGGTCGTAGGCGATGAGGGTGACGCCGAAGGCGGCCAGCCGCTGGGCGACCAGGACGCCGATGCGGCCCAGGCCGACCACGCCGACGGTCTTCTCGGTGACCTCGACGCCGCTGAACTTCGACCGCTTCCAGGTGCCCTCGCGCAGCGAGGCGTCGGCGGCCGGGATGTGCCGCGCGGCGGCCAGCAGGAGCGCGATGGCGTGCTCGGCGGCGCTGACGATGTTGGAGGTCGGCGCGTTGACGACCATGACCCCGCGGGCGGTGGCGGCCGGGACGTCGACGTTGTCCAGGCCGATGCCGGCCCGGGCGACCACCTTCAGGTGGGGCGCCGCGGCGAGCGCCTCGGCGTCGATGGTGGTCGCGCTGCGCACCATCACGGCGGCGGCGTCGGCGAGGGCGGGCAGCAGCGCCGCACGGTCGGCGCCGTCGACGTGCCGGATGTCGAACTCGGAGCCCAGCACCTCCAGCGCGCTGGGGGCGAGCTCCTCGGCGATCAGGACGACGGGCGCAGGGGTGGTCACGGGTGGACAGCCTAGGACCCGCAGGTGGGGGGCGTGCTTGCCCCTCCCTCCGGCGCCCGCCATCCTGACTGCTCACCACCGGTCGCCCCGCAGCGTGACCGGTCCCGCACGGAGGAGAGCAGTGAGCGAGCACCAGGGAGACCAGGGCCGGTCGGAGACGACCCCGTTCGGCGACGGTGGCCGGGGGCAGGACGGCCAGAGTGCTCAGCAGCAGGGCGGGTACGGGCAGAGCAGCTACGGGCAGCAGCCCGATCCCTACGCGCAGCCCCAGCCCTACGGCCAGTCGCAGCCCTACGCCGGCTACGACCAGTCGACGGCCTACCAGCCCCAGGGGTACCAGCCGCAGGGCTACCAGGCCCAGGGCTACCAGCAGCAGGGCTACCAGCCCGCCGGGTACGGCCAGCAGCCCTACGGCTACGGCCCGGCCACACCGGCCAAGCCGGGCTCGGTCGTCACCGCTGCGGTGTTCGGGTTCATCTTCGGGGCGCTCGGCGTGCTCGTCTCGGGCCTGGCCCTGATCGGGTCGGCCGTCGCCATCGGTGCCGGCGCGGGTTCCAGCGACGAGTTCGACCTGGTCCCGGGGCTCAGCAGCATCGTCGGGGCGGCCATCGGCCTCTTCGTGGTCGCCGCGCTGCTCGCCCTCGCCTGGACCGTCGTCATGATCTGGGGCTCGGTCTGGGCGTTGTCGGGCCGCAGCCGGGTCATGCTGATCGTCGGAGCGTCGATCTCGATCGTGGTCACCGGCATCGGCCTGGTCGGCAACCTGGCCAACCTCGGCGACGACTTCGGCAGCACCAGCGGCGGGGACGTCGTCCTCAGCCTGGTGTTCTTCGCGGTGGCCGTGGCCATCGTCGTGCTGCTCTGCCTGGCGCCCTCGGCCCAGTTCTTCGCCGCCCACCGCGCCCGCCGCGGTCGCTGAGGTGACCGCACCCGCCCCGTAGTTCGGCCTGCCTTCAGGGGCCCGCCGCGAGCTTGCGAGTGGTGGGTGGAAGGCAGGTCCTTCTACTGCTGCCGGGGCTGAGCGGGTTGTCCTACGGCCTGGCCGGCAGCATCGGGGCCTTCGTCGTGGGCGGGCTGTACCTCCTCCTGTCCGCGGCGACGGTCTACGGCTCGGTGCAGCTGTTCCGCGGCCGCGACGCCCGGCTGCTGCAGGTGGTCGGTCTGGTGCTGGTCGCGGTGTGGCTGGTCAACCTGGTGCTGGCCGTCGTCCTGGTCGGCACCGTCGACGTGCTGTCGGTCCTGCTGCTCGTGCTGGCCGTCGGGGTGGTCGTGACCACCCGCCGTCCCGAGGTCCGCGCCTTCGCCGCGTGAACGCACGACGGCCCCGCACCCTGGGTGCGGGGCCGTCGTGACCGGGTCAGCGCTGGGCGGTGCCGGTGTAGTCGTCCGAGGCGGAGACCCAGCTCATCAGCCCGCGCAGCTGACGGCCGGTCTCCTCGATCGGGTGCGCCTCGGCGGCGGCCCGCTTGGCCGTGAAGTCCGGGGCACCGGCGTCCTGGTCGGCGATGAAGGCCGCGGCCCAGGTGCCGTCCTGGATGTCCTTGAGGACCTGGCCCATCGTCTCCTTGACGCGCGCGTCCACCACCCGGGGGCCGGAGGTGTAGTCGCCGTACTCGGCGGTGTCGGAGACCGACCAGCGCTGCTTGGCGATGCCGCCCTCGTACATGAGGTCGACGATCAGCTTGAGCTCGTGCAGGCACTCGAAGTAGGCGATCTCGGGCTGGTAGCCGGCCTCGGTCAGGGTCTCGAACCCGGCCTGCACCAGCGCGGACATGCCACCGCAGAGGACGGCCTGCTCACCGAAGAGGTCGGTCTCGGTCTCCTCGGCGAAGGTCGTCTTGATGACACCGGCGCGGGCACCGCCGATGGCCTTGGCGTAGGACAGCGCCAGCGCCTGGGCCGAGCCGGAGGCGTCCTGCTCCACCGCGATCAGGCAGGGCACGCCCTTGCCGTCGGTGAACTCGCGGCGCACCAGGTGGCCCGGGCCCTTGGGGGCGACCATGGCGACGTCGACGCCGGCCGGGGGCTTGATGTAGCCGAAGCGGATGTTGAAGCCGTGGCCGAAGAACAGCGCGTCGCCGTCCTGCAGGTTGGGCTCGATCGACTCGGTGTACAGCTTCCGCTGCACGTGGTCCGGCGCCAGGATCATGATCAGGTCGGCCTCGGCGGCCGCCTCGGCGGGGGTGACGACCCGCAGGCCCTCGGCCTCGGCCTTGGCGCGGGACTTGCTGCCCTCGGGCAGGCCGACGCGCACGTCGACGCCGGAGTCGCGCAGCGACAGCGAGTGGGCGTGGCCCTGGCTGCCGTAGCCGATGACGGCGACGGTGCGCCCCTGGATGATCGAGAGGTCGGCGTCGTCGTCGTAGAAGATCTCGGCGGCCATGCGGTGGGGCTCCTTGTCTAGGTGGGGGTTCGAGCAGGTTCAGGAGGCGGAGCGCAACGTACCGGCGCCGCTCATCGAGCGCGGACCGCGGGCCAGGGCGACGGTCCCGGACTGGGCCATCTCCTTGATCCCGAGCGGTGCCAGGACGGCGAGCAGCGCCTGCAGCTTCTCCGGGGTGCCGGTGGACTCGACGGTCACCGTGTCGGTGTTGACGTCGATGACCTTGGCCCGGAACAGCTCGACGGTCTGCAGCACCTGGGCCCGGTCGGCCAGCGGTGCGCGGACCTTGACCATGAGCAGCTCGCGCTGCACCGAGGCGCCGTCCAGCTCGACGATCTTGATCACCTCGATCAGCTTGTTCAGCTGCTTGGTGATCTGCTCCAGCGGCTGGCTCTCCACGTCGACCACGATGGTCATCCGGGAGAGGTCGGGGTTCTCCGTCGGGCCGACGGCCAGGGACTCGATGTTGTAGCCGCGGCGGCTGAACAGCGCCGAGACGCGGGCCAGCACACCGGACTTGTTCTCGACCAGGACCGACAGGGTGTGGCGGGGCATCAGACCGGGCCTTCCGTGTAGACCGGGCGGACGTCGCGCGCGGCGAGGATGTCGTCGTTGCTGGCGCCGGCGGCGACCATCGGCCAGACCTGGGCGTCGGAGCCGACCACGAAGTCGATCACGACCGGGCGGTCGTCGATCTCCATGGCCGCGGCGATGGTGGCGTCGACGTCCTCCGGCCGCTCGCAGCGCAGCCCGACGCAGCCCAGCGCCTCCCCCAGCTTCACGAAGTCCGGGATCCGGATCGGCTCGATGTCGCCGCCGCCGGAGCCGCGGTTGTGCAGCCGGGTGTTGGAGTAGCGACCGCCGTAGAACAGGGTCTGCCACTGCCGGACCATGCCCAGGTTGCCGTTGTTGATCACGGCCACCTTGATCGGGATGCCCTCGATCGCGCAGGTGGCCAGCTCCTGGTTGGTCATCTGGAAGCAGCCGTCGCCGTCGATGGCCCACACGGTGGCCTCGGGGCGACCGGCCTTGGCACCCATGGCGGCGGGGACGGCGTAGCCCATCGTGCCCAGGCCGCCGCTGTTGAGCCAGGTGCGGGGCTTCTCGTACTTCACGAACTGGGCGGCCCACATCTGGTGCTGGCCCACACCGGCGCAGTAGACCGCGTCCGGGCCGGCGATGGCGCTGAGCCGCTCGATGACGTACTGCGGGGACAGCGCGCCGTCCTCGGGCAGGTCGTAGCCCAGCGGGTAGGTCTCGCGCCAGCGGTCGAGCTGGGCCCACCAGGCGGACAGGTCGGGCCGGCCCTGCTGCTCCTGCAGCGTGGTAAGCGCGGCGACCAGCTCGGTGATCGTCTCCTTGGCGTCGCCCACGATCGGGACGTCGGCCTTGCGGTTCTTGCCGATCTCGGCCGGGTCGATGTCGGCGTGCACCACCAGGGCATCCGGGGCGAAGCTCTCGAGCTTGCCGGTGACCCGGTCGTCGAAGCGGGCGCCCAGCGCGATGAGCACGTCGGCCTTCTGCAGCGCGGCGACCGCGGTGACGGTGCCGTGCATGCCGGGCATGCCCAGGTGCTGGGCGTGGCTGTCGGGGAACGCGCCGCGGGCCATGAGGGTGGTGACGACGGGGGCGCCGGTCAGCTCGGCGAGCTCGGCGAGCACCTCGCTGGCCTCGGCCTTGAGCACGCCACCGCCGACGTAGAGCACCGGCTGCCTCGCGGCCTGGATGACCGCGGCGGCCTCGCGGACCTGCTTGCCGTGCGGGCGGGTGGTCGGCTTGTAGCCGGGCAGGTCGATCCGCGGCGGCCAGACGAAGTCGGTGGTGGCCTGCAGGACGTCCTTGGGGACGTCGACCAGCACCGGGCCGGGCCGGCCGGTGGAGGCCAGGTGGAAGGCCTCGGCGATCCGCTGCGGGATCTCGTCGGCGCTGGCGACCAGGAAGTTGTGCTTGGTGATCGGCATCGTGATGCCGCGGATGTCGGCCTCCTGGAAGGCGTCGGTCCCGATGAAGCCGCTGGCCACCTGCCCGGTGATCGCGACCATCGGCACCGAGTCCATGTAGGCGTCGGCCAGCGGGGTCACCAGGTTGGTGGCGCCGGGGCCCGAGGTGGCGATGCAGACGCCGACCCGGCCGGTGGCCTGCGCGTACCCGGTGGCGGCGTGCCCGGCGCCCTGCTCGTGGCGGACCAGGACGTGGCGCACCGAGGAGTCGAACAGCGGGTCGTACAGCGGCAGGATGGCCCCGCCCGGCAGCCCGAACACCAGGTCGACGCCGACGGCCTCGAGGGAGCGCACGAGGCTCTGCGCACCGGTGATGCCGGTGCTCGGCCGCGTCGGGTCGAGCACCGACCCGTCGGTGGTCTCGACCCCGACGGTCGCCTCGGCGGCAGCCTGGGTGGGGGCGTCGACCGCCGCGGGATCGGGCGCGAGGGACGTCGGTGGGCTGGTGGTGGTGCTCATGCGGGGCGGGTCTCCCTGGGCGCGGGGGTGGGTGTGCGGTCGGGCTCGGCCAACAAAAAACCCCTCGTGCCAGGAGGCACGGAGGGGTGAGCGCGTCGGTCGGTGGACCGACGCGCTAGTCGATGACTACGAGGAGGACGGGACGCAGCACGCCCGTACTGTGCGCCCGGGCAACCCCCCGCGTCAACCACCGCGTCCCACTCACCGGGACGGGGGCATCCGCTCCGTGGGACGGGCTGCGGGACCCGGGGTCACCCGGCGTCGACCCGCCCGACCTGGCCGGGCCACAGGTGGCCCCGGCCGGCGTCCAGGCAGGCGACGAGCGCGGGCAGGGTCAGCGGCCGGGACAGCAGGAACCCCTGGGCGAAGCCGCAGCCCATCGTGCGCAGCACGGTCAGCTGGCTGGGCGTCTCGACGCCCTCGGCGACCACGTCGATGCCCAGGTCACCGCCGATGCCGATGACCGAGGCGCACAGCGCACGGGTCTGCACCTCCTTGTCCACCCGGGCCAGGAAGGAGCGGTCGAGCTTGACGACGTCGATCGGCAACCGGGTCAGGTGCGCCAGCGTGGAGGACTCCGCGCCGAAGTCGTCCAGGGCCAGGTGCACGCCCATCAGCCGCAGGGCGGCGAAGTCCGCGGAGATGGCCGGGTCCTCCAGCAGCGCGGTGCTGCCGGTCACCTCGACCACCAGCCGCTCGGCGGGGAAGCCGGTGGCGCGCAGGGCGGTGGAGACGTCGCCGACCACTGTGCCGCTGGCCAGGTGGACCGGGGAGATGTTGATGCCCAGCCGCAGCGGGGCGCCGTGCTCGGGCAGGGCCGCCGCGGCCAGGGTGGCCTCGTGCAGCACCCAGCGCTGCAGGTCCCCGACCAACCCTGCGCGCTCGGCGACCGGGATGAACTCCTCGGGCTCGAGCTCGCCGAACACCGGGTGGTCCCAGCGGACCAGTGCCTCGACGCCGGTGACCTGCTGCTCGGTGAGCGAGACGATCGGCTGCCAGACCAGGCCCAGCTCGCCGCGCGCCCGGGCACCCACCAGGTCCGCCCGCAGCCGCTCGCGGCGGTCCCGGGCCTCGCCGAGCAGCGGGTCGTAGCGCCGCACGGAACCGGGCCCGGCCTGCCGGGCGCTGCGCACGGCGAGCTCGGCGCGGTCCAGCACGGTCTCCGAGCCCAGCCCGGCGACCAGCGGCACCAGGCCGACGGCCGCGCTGAGGTCCACCAGGCCCAGCGGGGTGACGACGGGCTGCTCCACCACCGACAGGCAGCGGGAGGCCACCCGGTCGGGCTCGGTGCCCTCGCCGTGGGCGAGCACCGCGAACACCTCGGCCCCGACCCGGGCCACCAGGTCGTCGCCGCGGACGGTGGCGCGCAGCCGACGGCCGATCTCGACCAGCGACAGGTCGACCACGTCGCGGCCGACGTTCTCCCGGGCGGCGGTAAGCCCCTCGACCTCGAACAGCAGCAGGGACACCTGCGACACCTCGCCCGCGGCGGCCAGCTCCTCGGCCAGCGCGATGACGTGCGCCGCCCGGTTGGGCAGCCCGGTGACCGGGTCGGTGAAGGCCAGCGAGCGGAGCTCGTCCTCGGCGTGCAGCCGGACGGTGACGTCGCGGCAGTGCAGCACCAGGTCGCCCACCGCGGCGTCGGCCCGCAGGTCGGTGACCCCGGCCTCCCACACGCGCCAGCTGCCGTCGGCGGCGGGCAGCCGGAAGCTGCACAGCCCGCCGAGCGCGGCGGCGGGGCCGTCGGGGTCGCTGAGCCAGGCGCGGACGGTCTCGACGTCCTGCGGGTGGACCCGGTCGACGAGCAGGGCCCCCACCAGCGGTCGGCCGGCGGCCTGCGCGGGGTCGGCCAGGGCCGGCGCGGCCCAGGTGGTGACGCGCTGCTCGTCGAGCACGAGGACGGCGTCGCTGCTGGCCCGGACCACCTTGCGGAAGTAGGCCTCGCTGCGGCCCAGCCGACCGGCCCAGCGCACCTCGTCGCCGACCACGACGACCCGGTGCACGCCGGTGAGCAGCAGCCCCACCGCGACCGCGACCAGGGCGGCCGGCGTGGGGGTGGCGACGAACAGGGCCGAGGCCAGCAGCAGGACGGCGGCGACCACCATGACGCCGTGCGGCAGCAGCTGGCCGGCCAGGGTGATGCCCTGGGTGAGCTTGCGGGCCCCGCCGACGCCGGGGGCCGGTCCCCCGGCGGTCCCCGGGGCGTCGCCCGGGTCGGTCGTCGCGGCCAGGACCAGCAGGACCAGCCCGAGCAGGAGGACCGCCCGGCTCGCGGTGCCGAGCAGGCCGAAGGAGCCGGTGGAGACCACGACGGCCAGGCAGTCGGCGACGGTGAGCGCAGCCAGCCCGGCCAGGGTCACCCCGGCGGTGGTGCGCCGCGCCGGACCGGCCGCGGTGACGAAGGTGAGGCCGGTGCCCAGCAGCAGGGTGGCGGCCAGGCAGCTGGCCTCCAGCGCCAGCCGGGCCGGGCCGCCGGGTGAGAGCTCGCGGACGAGCGGGCCGACCACGAGCAGCTGGGCCAGGACGAAGGCGGCGGTGCAGAACAGGGCGTTCTCGACCAGCAGCCGCGCACCGCCGGCACGCAGCCGGCCGCGGCCGAGCAGGGTGAGGACGGCGACCGCCCCGAGCAGGTGCGGGAGGACCGAGGCCGCCGTGCGGGCCGGGTCCACCGACCCGGGGGCGGGGTCCAGCAGCTCGGTGGACGCCGAGACGACGACCCCGGTGAGCAGCGCGGCCGCCACCAGGCGCCAGCCGCGCGCCCGGGCGCAGGTGCGCCGACCGACCCGGGCCAGCACGACGGCGGCGAGGACGGCGGCGGTGACCACCACGGCGTCGGAGACCGGCCGGCGCGCCCCCGGCGGGAGCAGGAGGGCGCCGCCGAGCAGGGTCAGGAGCGCCAGACCCACCAGGGGTGCCCAGCGCCGGATGCGGTCCACATCCCGGATGTCGGCAGCGGCGGACCCGGCCCGCAGCCCTGCCGGGGTGTTCTCACCCCTTTGGGCTGCGGGCCCTCCCCCGCGTCAGCCGCAGATCGCGCCCTGCGCCGCCGACCCGACGAGCTTCGCGTACTTGGCCAGCACCCCGCGGGTGTAGCGCGGCGCCGGCGGGGCCCAGCCCTCGCGGCGACGGGCCAGCTCCTCGGCGTCGACGTGCAGGTCCAGCGTGCGGGCCGCGAGGTCGAGCACGATGCGGTCGCCGTCCCGGACGAACGCGATGGGTCCGCCGTCCATGGCCTCGGGGGCGATGTGGCCCACGCACAGACCGGTCGTCCCGCCGGAGAACCGGCCGTCGGTCAGCAGCAGCACGTCCTTGCCCAGCCCGGCGCCCTTGATCGCACCGGTGACGGCCAGCATCTCGCGCATGCCCGGACCGCCGCGCGGGCCCTCGTAGCGGATGACGACGACGTCGCCGGACTTCAGCGTGCCCTCGGTGACGGCCTGCATCGCGCCGGCCTCGCCGTCGAACACCCGGGCGGTGCCGTCGAAGACCTCGGCGTCGAAGCCGGCGCTCTTCACCACGGCGCCCTCGGGCGACAGCGAACCGCGCAGGATGGTGAGCCCGCCGGTCTTGTGGATCGGGTTGTCCATCGCGTGGATGATCGCGCCGTCGGGGTCCTGCGGGGCGATGTGCGCCAGGTTCTCGGCCATCGTCTTGCCCGTGACGGTGAGGCAGTCGCCGTGCAGCAGGCCGGCGTCCAGCAGCGCCTTCATCACGACCGGGACGCCGCCGATGCGGTCGATGTCGGTCATGACGAACCGGCCGAAGGGCTTCACGTCGGCCAGGTGCGGGGTCTTGTCCCCGATCCGGTTGAAGTCGTCGAGGGTGAGGTCGACGTCGGCCTCGTGCGCGATGGCCAGCAGGTGCAGCACGGCGTTGGTCGAGCCGCCGAGGGCCATGACCACGGTGATGGCGTTCTCGAACGCCTCCTTGGTCATGATGTCGCGGGCGGTGATGCCCTGGCGGAGCAACTCGACGACGGCCTTGCCCGACTCCACGGCGTAGCCGTCGCGGCGGCGGTCCGGGGCCGGCGGGGCGGCGCTGCCGGGCAGGCTCATGCCCAGGGCCTCGGCGGCGCTGGCCATGGTGTTGGCGGTGTACATGCCGCCGCAGGCGCCCTCGCCGGGGCAGGTCGCCTTCTCGATCTCGGTCAGCTCGTCGCGGGTGATCTTGCCCGCGGCGCAGGCGCCGACGCCCTCGAAGACGTCGATGATCGTCAGGTCCCGGTCACCGAGCTTGCCGGGCATCGTGGCGCCGGCGTAGAGGAACACCGCGGCCAGGTCCAGGCGGGCGGCGGCCATGAGCATGCCGGGCAGGGACTTGTCGCAGCCGGCGAGCAGCACCGAGCCGTCCAGCCGCTCGGCGAACACGACGGTCTCGACCGAGTCGGCGATGACCTCGCGGGAGACCAGCGAGGCGCGCATGCCCTCGTGGCCCATGGAGATGCCGTCGGACACGGAGATGGTGCCGAACTCCAGCGGGAAGCCGCCGCCCTCGTGCACGCCGGTCTTCACGGCCTTGGCCAGCCGGTCCAGCGAGAGGTTGCAGGGGGTGATCTCGTTCCAGGACGAGGCCACGCCGATCTGCGGCTTCACCCAGTCGTCGTCGCCCATGCCGACGGCGCGCAGCATGGCGCGGGCGGGGGCGCGGGAGTCGCCGTCGGTCACCTCGAAGGACCGGGGCTTCATCGAGGAGGTGCTGGCGGGCGGGTTCTCGACGGTCGTCACGACCGTGGATGGTATGCCCGGCCCGTCTGGGACGATCGGGCCGTGGCTGTCGCGCGGATGAGGATGAGCCGGGTGGCCCTGGTGCCGGTGCTGGTGCTGGCGGTCTGCACGCTGCCGGTGGCGACCGCGGCCTGGTGGGGCGCCCCGCTCCTGCTGGTGCCGCTGCTGGTCGCCGTCTGGGTGCTCCGGGTCGGGGTCGACATCGGCCCGGCCGGGATCACTCCGCGCACGCTGCTGCCCGGCGCGACGGTGCCCTGGGACGACGTCGCCGGACTCCGGGTGGGCGAGGACCAGGAGCTGTGGCTGGTGCGCCGCACCGGCACCGAGGTCCGGCTGCCCGTCGTCCGGGCGCGGGACCTGCCCCGCCTGGCCGCCGTCTCCGACGGCCGCATCCCCGACGTCGGCTGACCGCGCTCCGGCTTCGTCGGCTTCGGCAAAGGAACCTCTGCACCCCCTGAACGGCCGGTGAGGGGGTGCAGAGGTTCCTCTGCCAGGGCCTCAGTAGGCGTCGACGACGTTCACCAGCGGCTGACCGGCGAGGACGCGCTGCAGCTGGTCGGCGACGGCGGCCGCGGCGCGGGCGTTGGTGTCGGGCACGGCACCGGCGACGTGCGGGGTGAGCAGCAGCCCGGGCGCCGACCACAGCGGGTGGCCCTCGGGGAGCGGCTCGGGCTCGGTGACGTCCAGGGCAGCCCGGAGGCGCCCGGAGGTGAGCTCGGCCAGCAGCGCATCGGTGTCGACCACGACCCCGCGGGCGGCGTTGACCAGCAGCGCGCCGTCCTTCATCGCGGCCAGGAAATCGGCGTCCACCATGCCGACGGTCTCGTCGGTGACCGGCACGATGAGGACGACGACGTCGGCCGCGGGCAGCAGCTCGGGCAGGTCGGCGGTGGCGCGGACGCCGTCCCGGGCGGTGCGGGCGACGTAGGTGAGGTCGACGTCGAAGCCGGCGAGCATGCGGCCGATCAGCTGCCCGATGTCCCCGGCCCCGACGACCAGGACCTTCGCCCCGACCATGGAGTGCTCGGTTCCGAACGACCACCGGCCGGCGTCCTGCTCGCGGGTGAAGTGCGGGATGCCGCGCTGGGCGGCGAGCGCGGCGGCCACGGCCCACTCGGCCGTCGCCGGGGTGTGCGCGCCGCGGGCGTTGCAGAGCACGACGCGCTGGGGCAGCCGGCCGGCGAACTTCTCGGCCCCGGCGCTCATCAGCTGCACCAGCTGGAGGTCGGGCAGGCCGTCCAGGAACCCGTCGGGGATGCCGGACCCGCCGGCCGGCACCCAGACCTGGGCGCGGGCGGCGTCCCCGGTCGGGGCGCCCTCGGTGGGGTCGACCCGGTGCGCCCGGACCCGGGGGTCGAGCTGCTCGAGGTGCTCGGCCAGGCCGCGGGAGGGCACCAGGACGTGCAGCTCCGCGTCGTCGGGCAGGTCGATGATCAGGCTGTCGGGCACGGGACCAGACGTTAGGGGGACCGCCCGCGGACGGCGATCCGGGACACCGCCGGTGCGTACCCTGGGCGGGGTGACCCGGGGAGCTCGCGCGCTGCTGGCCGCGGGCGCCTGCCTGCTGCTGGCCGGCTGCGGCGGCGGCTACACCCCCGCCGGTCCGTTCCGCGAGGTGCAGGAGGCGCCGGGTCCGCAGGTCGGCCCGCCGTCGGACACCACGCCCGCGCCGGCCCCCGGCGACCCGTCGACCCCCGGCTCGGAGCAGGAGGAGGCCGGCGACCCGAACGTGCTGGCCACCGACCTCGCCGTCCCGACCGGTCTGGTGCTGCTGCCCGACGGCACCGGGATCGTCGCCGAGCGCGAGACCGGTCGCCTGCTGCAGGTGTTCCCCGACCGCTCCCCCGCCCGCGAGCTGATGGTCGTGGCCGGGGTGGACGCCACCGGCGACGGCGGCCTGCTGGGCCTGGCGCTGTCGCCCACCTTCGCCGAGGACGGGCTGTTCTACGCCTACCTGTCCACGGCGACGGACAACCGGGTGGTCCGCTTCCCGATGGGCGGTGCCCCGAACCCGGTCGTCACCGGCATCCCGCGGGGCGAGACCCGCAACGGCGGTGGCCTGGTGTTCGGCGTCGACGGCACGCTGTACGTGGGCACCGGCGACACCGGCGACGCCCCGCTGGCCCAGGACCCGGCGTCCCTGGCCGGCAAGGTGCTCGCCTACGACGTGTTCGGACAGCCGGTGGGCGCCAGCCCGGTGTACAGCTCGGGGCTGTCCAACGTGCAGGGGCTGTGCCTGGACGCCGAGGGTGCCGTCTACGCCACCGACGACGCCGCCACCGGGCCCGACGAGTTCGACGCGCTCGTCCCCGGCGGCGACTACGGCTCCCCGGTCGCCATCCCGGGCGCGAACCCGGCGGTCCTCACCGTCCCCGCCGAGACCGGCGGGCTGGCCGGGTGCGCGGTGTCGGGCAGCTTCGTCTTCCTCGGCGCGCTGGACGGCCGGCAGGTCGTGCTGGCCACCCTCGGGCCCGACGGCGCCCCGGTCGCCGACCCCGAGCCGTTCCTCCCCGACGAGTACGGCCGGCTCCGGACCGTGGTGCTCGCCCCCGACGGCGCGCTGTGGATCACCACCTCGAACACCGACGGGCTCGGCACCCCGGCCGAGGACGACGACAAGGTGCTGCGCATCCAGCCGCCCGCCTCGGAGCAGACCAGCCCGCTGTAATCACTGTCGCCCTGCGGGCTCCGACCGCGGTCAGGTGCCGTACCCGGCTGGTGTGGAGCGCGTCCTCGCCATCCTCGGCGACCCTGCGGGCCACCTCGTCAGCCGATCGCGGTGCGTGCGTCGGGCGGTCGGGGTCTGGCGTGGTCGTGCACTGCACCGCCACCCTCGGCGACCCTCCGGGCCACCTCGTCAGCCGGAGGGCTGTGGCCTGTGCCGGCGGTAGACGACGTGGGCGCGGGTGTCGGCGGGGTTGTCCGGCTCCAGCTCGCCCTCGGCGACACGGGTGAAGCCGGCCGCCTCCAGGGCGCGCCAGGATGCCCGGTTCTCCGCGTGCACCGGGACGACGACGTCCTGGGCATCCGGGTGGTCGGCGAAGCCCCGCTGCACCGCGGCGCGGACGAGCCCGGCGCCCAGGCCACGACCGCGGTGGCCCGCCGTCCCGACGAGGTAGTCGATGCTCAGCGCACCGGCCGGCACCGGGTGCACCGGCGCCAGCTCGGCGACGTAGGACGGCTCGTCGGCGAACCGGTAGACCTGGACGAAGCCGAACGGCTCGCCGTCGGTCAGCCCGAGGTAGAGGGCGGTCGGATCCGTGCCGTCGATGGACGGGCCGTAGCGGGCCTCGACCTCACCCGGGTCCACGGCCCACCAGCGAGCCACCAGCGGCTCGGCCAGCCACGCAGCGAGCAGACCGAGGTCCGCTCGCTGCAGTGGCTGCAACGAGATCACCCGCCGAGCACCCGCTCCTCCAGCATCCGCCGGACGGTGGCTGCATCGGCCTTGCCGCGGGTCTCCTTCATGACGGCGCCCACCAGGGCACCCAGCGCCGCGGTCTTGCCGCCGCGCACCTTCTCGACCACGTCGGGTGCACCGGCGATCGCGGCGTCGACGGCGGCCCCGAGCTCGTCGGACTCCCCCATCACGGCCAGGCCGCGGGAGTCCACGACCTGCTGCGGCGAGCCCTCGCCGGCGAGCACGCCGTCGAGCACCTGGCGGGCCAGCTGGTCGTTGACCGTGCCGGCCGCGACCAAGGCGGTCAGCTCGGCCACCTGCGCGGGGGTGACCGCCAGGTCGGCGAGCTCCACGCCGTCGTCCTTGGCGCGGCGGGACAGCTCGCCCAGCCACCACTTGCGGGCATCGGCCGGGTCGGCGCCGGCGGCGACGGTGTCGGTCACCAGGCCCAGCGCACCGGCGTTGACCAGCCAGGCCATCTCGGTGTCGGAGATGCCCCATTCCTCGCGCAGGCGTGCCCGGCGGGCGGCCGGCAGCTCGGGGAGGTCGGCCTGCAGCTGGGCGACCCAGTCGGCGTCGGGGGCCATCGGCACCAGGTCGGGCTCGGGGAAGTACCGGTAGTCGGTGGCCTCCTCCTTGCTGCGGCCGGCCGAGGTGGACCCGGTGTCCTCGTGGAAGTGCCGGGTCTCCTGCAGGATCCGCACGCCGTCGTCCAGCAGGGCGGCCTGGCGGCGCATCTCGTAGCGCACCGACCGCTCGACCGAGCGCAGCGAGTTGACGTTCTTGGTCTCGGTGCGGGTGCCCCACTCCAGCGACCCGGTCGGGGCCAGCGAGGTGTTCACGTCGCAGCGCAGGTTGCCCTGCTCCATGCGGACCTCGGAGACGCCCAGGGCCAGCAGGATCTCGCGCAGCTCGGCGACGTAGGCGCGGGCGACCTCGGGGGCCTTGGCGCCGACGCCGGGGACCGGCCGGGTGACGATCTCGACCAGCGGGATGCCCGCCCGGTTGAAGTCGACCAGCGAGTGGTCGGCGCCGTGGATGCGGCCGGTGGCGCCACCGACGTGCAGGTTCTTGCCGGTGTCCTCCTCCAGGTGCACCCGCTCGATCTCCACGCGGTAGGTCTCGCCGTCGACCTCGACGTCCAAGTGCCCGGCCGTGCACAGCGGCTCGTCGTACTGGCTGGTCTGGAAGCCCTTGGGGATGTCGGGGTAGAAGTAGTTCTTCCGCGCGAACCGGCACCAGGTGGCGATCCGGCAGCCCAGCGCGAGGCCGATCCGGATGGTGGCCTCGATGGCGGCGGCGTTGGCCACCGGCAGCGCGCCGGGCAGGGCCAGGCAGACCGGGCAGGTGTGCGTGTTGGGCTCGGCGCCGAAGGTCGTGGCGCACCCGCAGAACATCTTCGAGGCGGTGCCCAGCTCGACGTGGGTCTCCAGGCCGAAGACCGGCTCGTACCGGGCGACGACGTCGTCGAACTCGAGCAGACGGTCGGTGCTCACTTCTCCCCCTGCTTCTTGGCTGCTTCTCGGGTCTCGGCGCGGCCGGTGACCACGGCACCGACGGCGGTGAGCACCCCGAGGACGATGAACACGGCGAACACGGCGCGGCCGGTGGTCGCCCACAGCACGACGCCGGCGAGGACGACGAAGGCGGTCAGACCCCACGCGGCCTTGAGGGCGTTGCTCACGCCGAGGCCCCCAGCTGGCTCAGGAACGTGCCCCCGCGGGCGGCGTCCTGCGCTGCCTCCAGCGCTGCGGCGACCCGGTAGCAGCGGTCGTCGGCCAGCGCCGGCGCCATGACCTGCAGGCCGACCGGCAGACCCTCGGAGAGCCCGCACGGGACCGAGATGGCCGGGGTGCCGGCCAGGCTCGCCGGCAGCGTGCACAGGTCGGCGGCGTACATCGACAGCGGGTCGTCGACCCGCTGGCCGATCGGGAAGGCCACGATCGGCGACGTCGGGCTGACCAGCACGTCCACGGCCCCGCCGTCGGCGGCGAACGCCGAGACGAAGTCCCGGCCGATCAGCGTGCGGACCTTCTGCGCCTGGCCGTAGTAGGCCTCGTAGTAGCCCGAGGACAGGGCGTAGGTGCCCAGGATGATCCGGCGCTTGACCTCGGGGCCGAAGCCCTTCGCCCGGGTGAGCGCCATGACCTCGTCGAGGTCGCGGCTGCCGTCGTCCCCGACCCGCAGGCCGTACCGGACGCCGTCGAACCGCGACAGGTTGGACGAGGCCTCGGACGGCGCGATCAGGTAGTAGGCGGCCAGCGCCAGGTCGAAGCTGGGGCAGGAGATCTCGCGGACCTCGGCGCCCAGGGCCCGCAGCTGGTCCACACCCGCCTGGAACGCGGCCAGCACGCCGGCCTCGTAGCCGTCGGTGTGGCCCTCGCCGCCGAGCTCGCGGACGACGCCGACGGTGACGCCGGACAGGTCGCCGGTCGCCCCCTGCCGGGCTGCCTCGACGAACGGGGCGGCCGGGGCGTCGATGCTGGTGGAGTCGCGCGGGTCGTGCCCGCCGATGACCTCGTGCATGAGGGCGGCGTCGGCGACGGTGCGGGCCATCGGACCGGCCTGGTCCAGGCTCGAGGAGAAGGCGATCAACCCGTAGCGGGACACCGAGCCGTAGGTCGGCTTGTGACCGACCAGGCCGGTGACGGCGGCGGGCTGGCGGATGGAGCCGCCGGTGTCGGTGCCGATCGCCCACGGCGCCAGGTGGCCGGCGACCGCAGCCGAGGACCCGCCGGAGGACCCGCCGGGGATCCGGTCGTGGTCCCACGGGTTGCGGGTCGGGCCGTAGGCGGAGTTCTCGGTGGAGGAGCCCATCGCGAACTCGTCCATGTTGGTCTTGCCCAGCAGCACGGTGCCGGCGGCCTTGAGGCGGGCGGCGACGGTGGCGTCGTAGGGCGGCGTCCAGCCCTCGAGGATCTTCGAGCCGCTGGTGGTGGGCACGCCCTCGGTGACGACGACGTCCTTGAGCGCCACCGGGATGCCGGCCAGCGGGCCGAGCTCGTCACCGGCGGCGCGGCGGCGGTCCACCTCGCCGGCGGTGGCCAGCGCGGTCTCGCCGTCGACGTGCAGGTAGGAGTTCAGCGTGCCGTCGGTGGCCGCGATGGCGTCCAGGTGGGCCTGGGTGATCTCGACGGCGCTGGTGCTGCCGTCGGCCAGGGCGGCCCGGAGCGCGGTGACGTCGAGGCGGGTCAGGTCGGTGCTCATGCTTCTTCCTGCAGGATGCGCGGCACCCGGAAGCGGTCGTCCTCGGCGGCGGGCGCGCCGGAGAGCGCCTGGTCGCGGGACAGGCTCGGGGTGACGACGTCGGGGCGGTACACGTTGGTCAGCGGCACCGCGTGCGTGGTCGGCGCGACGTCGGCCGTGGGGGCGTCCTGCACCCGGGCGACGGCGCCGAGGACGACCCCGAGCTGGTCGGCGAAGAGGTCCAGCTCCTCGTCGGTGACGGCGAGCCGGGACAGCTGCGCGAGGTGCGCGACGTCGTCCCGGGAGAGGCTGCTGCTGTCCGTGCTCATGCGGTGGCGGGCCCCAAGTCGGTCGGCTGGGTGTCGGTGGACGTCGGGAGCACCGGGCTCCCGACCCTGGGAGTCTACGTGGGCGGGCCCACGGGCCCCGGTCCGCGAGCCCGGTTGGCCCTGGCGGGGGCCGATGGGGCAGGCTGACCGCTGCCCGCGATCGACGGAGATCGACACCCGGCGGTCCTGCGGAGGTGCCCGTGTCCTACCTGCTCCGTCTCGTCGTCCCCGACCGCCCCGGCATCCTGGGCGCGGTGGCCACCGCGCTGGGCCTGGCCGGCATCGACATCGTCTCGGTCGACGTGCTCGAGCGCGGCGGTGGGGTGGCCGTCGACGACATCGTGGTCGAGCTGCCCGAGGACCGGGTCGCCGACGGCCTGATCACCGCGGTGATGACCGTGCCCGGCGTGCAGGTGGAGTCGCTGCGCCCGTTCTCCGGGCAGCTGGACACCCACCGCGAGCTGGAGCTGCTGGAGTCCCTGGGCCGGGCCGGCGGCGGGACGGCGACCCTGCTCGCCGACGAGCTGCCCCGGGTGCTGCACGGCGGCTGGGCGGTCGTGCTCACCGGCACCCCGGACGACGTCACCGTGCTGGCGGCCTCCGAGGCCGCCCCCGGGCTGGCCGACCTGGTGCTGCCCTGGCTGCCGCTGCGGACGCCGGTGCTGCTGCCCAGCGAGGCCGACTGGGTGCCGGCCATGTGGCAGGACATGGCCGTGGAGATGATGGCCGCACCCTTCGACGGCGGTGCCGCGGTGCTGCTCGGCCGCTCGGGCGGGCCGGCCTTCCGCCGCTCGGAGCTGTTGCGGCTGGCCCACCTGACCGGCATCGCCGCCACCGTCGCCCAGCTGCCGCCCGCCTGAGCGGGGCCCCGCCCCGGCGGGACCTCAGGACGGGGTCGGGTCCTCGGGCACCTCGTCGGCCGTCCCGGTCTCCTCGACGGGGGTCTTCTTCTTCCGGGGGGCCCGCTTCTTCGGGGCGGCCTGCTCGCCGTCCGGCTCGGGTGCGGGCTCGGGCTCGCTGCCGTCGCCGATGGTGGCCACCGCACGGGCGGCGTCCGGGCCCTGCTCGAGCAGCACGGCGAAGCCGTCGTCGTCGAGCACCGGCGCCTTCACCTGGACGGCCTTGTCGTACTTGCTGCCCGGGTCGGCACCGACCACGACGAAGCCGGTCTTCTTCGACACCGAGCCGGTGACCTTGCCGCCCTGGCCCTGGATGGCCGCGATCGCCTCGTCCCGGCTGTGGTCGCGCAGCGACCCGGTGACCACCACGGTGACGCCGGTGAGCGGGCCGGGACCGTCGTCGGAGGCCTCGTCCTCCATCCGGACGCCGTCGCGGCGCCACTTCTCGACCACGCCGAGGTGCCAGTCGACGGCGAACCAGTCGCGGACGGCGGTGGCGATGGTCGGGCCGACGCCGTCGGCGGCGGCCAGCTCCTCCTCGGAGGCGGCCATCAGCCGGTCCATCGAGCGGAACTCCCGGGCCAGCGCCTGCGCGGCGGTGGGCCCGACGTGCCGGATCGACAGACCGACCAGCACCCGCCAGAGCGGGACGTCCTTGCGGGTCTGCAGGTTGGTCAGCAGCCGCTGACCGTTGGCCGAGAGCGTGCCGTCCTTCTTGGTGAAGAACGGCGCGGTCTGCAGCTGCTCGGCGGTGAGGGCGAAGACGTCTCCCTCGTCGGCCAGCAGCCCGCTCTCCAGCAGCGAGGTGGCGGCCTCGTAGCCGAGCACCTCGATGTCGAAGGCGCCGCGCCCGGCGACGTGGAACACCCGCTCCCGCAGCTGGGCCGGGCACGAGCGGGAGTTGGGGCAGCGGATGTCGGCGTCGCCCTCCTTCTCGTGCCGCAGCTCGGTGCCGCACTCGGGGCAGTGGGTGGGCATGACGAACGGGTGCGCGTCAGCGGGCCGGACGTCGACGACCGGGCCGAGGATCTCCGGGATGACGTCCCCGGCCTTGCGGATGACCACGGTGTCGCCGATCCAGACGCCCTTGCGCTCGACCTCGCTGGCGTTGTGCAGGGTGGCCAGCTGCACGGTGGAGCCGGCGACCTTGACCGGTTCCATGTAGCCGAAGGGCGTGACCCGGCCGGTCCGCCCCACGTTGACCCGGATGTCCAGGAGCTTCGTGGTGGCCTCCTCCGGCGGGTACTTGAACGCGATCGCCCACCGGGGCGCCCGGCTGGTGGACCCGAGCCGACGCTGCAGCGCGACCTGGTCGATCTTGACGACCACGCCGTCGATCTCGTGCTCGACGGCGTGCCGCTGCTCGCGGTAGCGCTCGATGTAGGCCCAGACCGCCTCGAGGTCGGGCACGACCTCGTATCGCTCGCTGGTGGGCAGTCCGAAGGACTTGAGCCGCTCGTAGGCCTCGGACTGGCGCTCCACCTCGAAGCCGGTGCGGGCGCCGATGCCGTGCACCAGCAGGCGCAGCGGACGGGTGGCGGTGACGCGGGGGTCCTTCTGCCGCAGCGACCCCGCCGCGGCGTTGCGCGGGTTGGCGAACGGCGCCTTGCCGGCCTCGACCTGCGCGGCGTTGACCTCGGCGAAGGCTGCCACCGGGAAGTAGACCTCGCCGCGCACCTCGACGAGCTCGGGGACGTCGCCGGTGAGCTGCTGCGGCACGTCGGCCATGGTGGCCACGTTGGCGGTGACGTCCTCGCCGGTGACGCCGTCGCCGCGGGTGGCCGCGCGCACCAGCCGGCCGCGCTCGTAGACCAGGTCGATGGCCAGGCCGTCGATCTTGAGCTCGCAGAGGTAGCCGGCACCGGCCGCGCCGTCCCGGTCGGCGCGCGCTGCCCACGCCGACAGCTCGTCGGAGTCGAAGGCGTTGTCCAGGCTCTGCATGCGCTCGAGGTGGGTGGCCGGGGAGAACGTCGCGCCGAAGCCGCCGTTGACCTTCTGGCTGGGCGACTCCGGGGTGACCAGGGCCGGGTGGTCGGCCTCTAGGGCCTTGAGCTCGCCCATCAGCTCGTCGTACTGGCCGTCGCTGACCTGCGGGGCGTCCTTGACGTAGTACGCGAAGGCCAGCCGGTCGAGCTCCTCGGACAGCTCGGTGTGCCGGTGGCGGGCGCCCTCGGAGACCTCGGTGACGTCGGCGCGCTCCTGGGCTGCACCGACCTCGGGGGTGGCGACGTCGTCCTCACTGCTCACGTCCAGGACGCTAGTCGGCACCCCCGACATCCTCAGTCCGGGAGCAGGTACTTCGCCGCCTCGCGGACGTGCGCCAGAGCTCCCCGCGCGTAGGCCGGTGTGGCGCCGGCCAGGCCGCACGCCGGGGTGAGGGTGACCGAGCGGTGCAGGTCCTCGGCCGGGAAGCCCAGCTCGTTCCACCAGGCCTGCAGGCGGGTGGCCGTAGCCTTGGGTGCCGGCAGGCCCGTGCCGGTGCCGGGGACGACGCCCAGGAACAGGTGGGTGCCGGCGTCGACGGCGGTGCCGACGACGTCGAGGTCCTGCACCAGGCCGTGGTCGAAGGAGACCGCGTCGGCGCCGGACGCCCGCAGCAGACCCAACGGCGCGCGCGGTGCGCAGCAGTGCACGACCGTGCGGGAGCCGAGCGCGGCGAGGAACCCGGCGAGCTCCTCCTGCACGACCTGGGCCTCGACGGCGGCCAGCTTGCCGAAGCCGCTCTGGGTGGGCAGCCCGCCCATGAGCACCGCCGGCAGGGACGGCTCGTCGAGCTGCACGACGACCTCGGCGCCGGGCAGCCGGGCGGCGACCTCGGCCACGTGGGCGCGGAGCCCCTCGGCCAGGGACTGCGCGATGTCCCGGCGGGCGCCCGCGTCGGTGACGGCCCGGTCGCCCCGGGTGCGCTCCAGGCCTGCGGCCAGCGTCCACGGCCCGGTGGCCTGCACCTTGAACGGCCCGGTCCAGTCGGCGGCGACGTCGTGCAGGGCGTCCAGGTCGCGGGCGAGGAACTCGACGGCCCGCTGCAGGTCCCGGCCCGGCCTCGGCACCAGGCGCCAGCCCGCCGGGGTCAGGTCGACGTAGACGTCGACGAGCAGGGCCGCGCTCCGTCCGAGCATGTCCGCGCCGGGGCCACGGGCGGGCAGTTCGGGCAGGTGGGCGAGGTCGGGCAGCTCCCCCACCACGAGCCGGACGGCCTCGGCCGGGTCGGTGCCGGGCAGTGACCCGACGCCAGAGGCCGGCCCCCACGCTGTGGCGGGAGCCGGCCTCCGGTCGTCGGTGCTGCTGGTGCTGTCGTGCTCGGGACTACTCGGTGACGCCACGCCCGCGACGGTAGCCCGCAGCGGTGGCGGCGACGCCGGCCAGCAGCAGGCCCGCGCCGAGCGCGGTCAGCTGGCCGGTGGCGGCGCCGGTGTTGGCCAGGTTGCCCGCCGCGATGCCGTTGCCGGGGTTGGCGACCGGCTGGGTGCCGGGGGTGCCCGGGGTGGTCGTGCCGCCGCCGGCGCCCGGGGCAGCCGGGCAGGTGAACCCGGCACCGGCCACCCCCAGGGCGCCGCTGGTGGCGTCGACCGTTCCCACCGGGGTCGGCTCCGTCGTGGTGCCGCCCAGCCCGGCCGCCGGTGCGGGCGCCGTGGCGAAGGTGGTGGCAGTCCCATGGTTCGCCGCCGGCGGCGACACGGGCGACTCGGCCTCGAAGTACTCGACGGCTGTGTCGACGTCGACCGGACCGGTGGCCGGATCGGTGCCGTTGGTGAAGGAGCTGAAGCTATCCCCGCCGCCCACCAGGAAGGAGTTCGCCACGACGCGGTACTCGGCAGCCGGGTCGATGGCGGTGCCGTTCAGAGTGATGGTGGCCGGGTCGACGCGCTGCCCGTAGGGCTTCGTCACGTCGAAGGAGTAGGCGAAACCCTCCGAGGTACCCAACCGCAGGTTGCTGGCCCGCGGACCGCCGGGGTTCTGGAACTGCTGCTCCAGGACGCCGCGGATGTCGGCCCCGGTCAGGGTGATGGCGTTGACGGTGTTGCCGAAGGGCTGGACGGCGAAGAGCTCTCCGTAGGTGACGTCGCCCGCGAGGATGTCGGTGCGCAGGCCGCCGGGGTTCATGAAAGCGATGACAGGGTCTCCGTAGGCCGGGTCGTCCATCGCGGCCAGCTGCGCCTCCGCCACCAGGTTGCCCAGGGCGGACTCTCCGTCGCGGACGGCGGCCGGGTTGCCGTTGGCGTCGACCCCCTGGGCCCTGAGGATGTCTGCGGTCGCGCTGCCGACGATCTCATCGCCGGCATCTGCCGACGCGTCCTGCCAGTACCCGACGATCTCGGCGACGTCCGGGTCAGGGGCGTCGCGGTTCACCGGCACGTTGGTGGCCTGGTAGACCCCGCACAGTCGGTCGACGTCGCCCGTGGTGCCGTCGATCACCAGGCGGATGTCGGAGATCAGCCGGCCGTAGAAGCCGGCCTGGGTGAGCAGCCGGGGGTTGCCGGCGGGGTCGGGAACCATGCAGTTGTAGGCCTGGTGGCTGTGCCCGCTGACGATGAGGTCGACGGCGGGGCTGACATCGGCGTTGATGTCGACGATCGGGCCGGTGAGCTGGTCGCAGCCGTTCACGTCCAGGGAGTCGCCGCCCTCGTTCTCACCACCTTCGTGGATGAGTACTCCGATGGCCTCGATCCCCTGGGCCTGCAACACCGGCACCCAGCGGTTGACGGCCTCGGCCTCGTCGATGAACTCGACGTCGGCGATGCCCGCCGGGGAGACGATCGTCGGGGTGGTCTTGGTGACCACGCCGATAAGGGCCATCTGCTTGCCGCCACCCACGTCGAAGACCTCGTAGGGAGGCAGCATCGGCTCACCGGTGGCGGTGTCGATGACGTTGGCAGCGAGGTAGGGGTAGTCGGTGCCGTGGAAGTCCTCCCCCGTGCTGTCCGGGAAGCACCCGTCGACCCCCGCTGCGAAGGGCTGACCGCCCAGGGTGGCCGGGCAGGCCTCGACGTCGTCGGAGTACTCATCGTCGGTGGCGGCGGAGATGCGTCGCAGCTCCTCGGTCCCGCGGTCGAACTCGTGGTTGCCCACGGAGGAGACGTCCAGGCCCATGGCGTTGAGGACCTCGACGGTCGGCTCGTCGCCGAAGACGCTGGAGTCGAACGGCGACGCGCTGATCAGGTCACCGGCGCCCACGAACAACGATGCCGCCTCGGTGCCGCCCTGGGCCAGGAACGCCGCTCGGGTGGCCTGCACCGTGGTCGCAACGCTGGCCGAACCGCCCACCACGGTGGTCACGTCGTCGGCGGTCCCGTAGGCGCCGTCCGGACCGGGGTCGGTCAGCAGCTGACTGTCCGTGCCGGTCGTCTCCGAGATCCGGCCGTGGAAATCGTTGATCCCCATGAGCTGCACGGGGATGTCGGCGGCCGGGGCCGCCGGGGCCGCAGAGGCGACGGTCGGGAACCCGACGACGGCGGCCGAGGCCACCATGGTCGCGGCGAGGGTGAGGCGCGTTCGGCGCAAGGGTCCTCCTGGGACGGGCCCGAACCGTGGGTGACGGATCGGTCACAGAGCATGACTAAGTAGCGCGGCGAACCATCTCGCCCCGCGAAACGTAGCCCGCAGCTCTGACGAAACCAAGGGCCGGCTGTGAACCGACCCCCAGCGTTCACCGTCCGGAAATCCACCCGCCGGCGTGGGGGCTCAGTACCGGGGCGGGCGCGCGCTCAGGCCGGGATGAGCAGCCTCAGGCGGGCTGGCGCACCCTCGTGCGGTGCACGGCGGCCTGGCCCAGCACCCGGTCGCCGCGCTCGGCGTCCGGCTCGTAGAGCACCGCCGACTGCCCCGGGGCCACCCCGCGCTCGGTCGCGTGCAGCGCCATCACCAGCCCGTCCTCCCCCGCGGAGACCGTGCAGGGCACGGGCGTGCCGTGGGCGCGCAGCTGCACCACGGCCTCCAGGGGCAGCACCGGCGCCGGACCGGTCCAGGAGGGCCGGCCGGTGACGACCTCGTCCACCCCGGTCTGCTCGGCGGTGCCGACGGTGACCGTGCGGGTGACCGGCTCGATGCCCAGCACGTAGCGCGGGCGCTGGTCGCCGACGGCGATGCCCAGGCCCTTCCGCTGCCCGATGGTGAACCCGTGGGTGCCCTGGTGCTCCCCCACCGTCGCCCCCGTCGCGGCGTCGACGACCGGACCGGGCGCGGCACCGAGCCGGCGGTCCAGGAAGCCCCGGGTGTCGCCGTCGGGGATGAAGCAGATGTCGTGGCTGTCGGGCTTGGTGGCCACCGCGTAGCCCCGCTGCGCGGCGATCTCGCGGACCCGCTCCTTGGTCATCGACCCCAGCGGCAGCACCGTGCCGGCCAGCTGCCGCTCGGTGAGCACGCCCAGCACGTAGCTCTGGTCCTTGGCCGCGTCGACCGACCGGCGCAGCTCGCCGTCGGCCAGCCGCGCGTGGTGGCCGGTGACGACGGCGTCGAAGCCCAGCGCCAGCGCACGGTCCAGCACGGCGGTGAACTTGATCTTCTCGTTGCAACGCAGGCAGGGGTTCGGCGTGCGGCCGGCGGCGTACTCGGCGACGAAGTCGTCGACGACGTCCTCGGCGAACCGGTCGGCCATGTCCCACACGTAGAACGGGATGCCGAGCTCGCCGGCGACCCGGCGGGCGTCGTCGGCGTCCTCGACGCTGCAGCACCCGCGCGACCCGCTGCGCATCTGCTGCCGGTGCTGCGACAGCGCCAGGTGCACGCCGGTCACCTCGTGCCCGGCCTCCACGGCGAGCGCGGCGGCGACGGCGGAGTCCACGCCCCCGCTCATCGCGGCGACGACCCTCATGCCGGCCGCCGGCCCAGCCCCGCCCGGCGCGCGCGCTCGACGACCGGACCGATGACGGCCAGGACGGCGTCCACGTCGGCGTCGGTGGAGGTGTGGCCCAGGCTGAAGCGCAGTGAGCTGCGGGCCCGGTCCGGGTCGGCGCCGGTGGCCAGCAGCACGTGGCTGGGCCGGGCGACCCCGGCCGAGCAGGCCGAGCCGGTGGAGCACTCGATGCCGTTGGCGTCCAGCAGCATGAGCAGGGCATCGCCCTCGGCGCCGGGGAAGGACAGGTGCGCGTTGCCCGGCAGCCGCCCGGGACCGCCGGCGACGACGGCGTCCAGCGCGGGTCCGTTCAGCTGGACGTCGGGCACCCGCTGCACCACCCCGGCGACCAGCCGGTCGCGCAGCGCGGCCACCCGGGCGGTCCGCTCGAGCCGGTCGGCGACCGCGGTCGTCGTGGCGACGGCGAGGCCGACGATCGCGGCGACGTCCAGCGTGCCCGACCGGACGTCGCGCTCCTGGCCGCCGCCGTGCAGCAGCGGCGTGCACTCGGCGTCCCGGCGCAGCACGAGCAGCCCGGCCCCCATCGGCCCGCCGAGCTTGTGCCCGGTCATGGTCAGCGCGTCCACCCCGCTGGCGGTGAAGTCCACCGGCACCTGGCCGACGGCCTGCACGGCGTCGGTGTGCAGCGGGACGCCGACGGCGTGGGCGACCGCGGCCAGGGTGGTGAGGTCGCTGACCGCGCCGATCTCGTTGTTGGCCCACATCACGCTGGCCACGGCGACGTCCGTGCCGTCGCGGAGGGCAGCGGCCAGCGCGTCGGCGGTGACCTCGCCGGTGGTCGAGACGTCGAGCCAGGTGACCTCGGCCCCGTCGTGCTCCACCAGCCACTCGACGCTGTCCAGCACGGCGTGGTGCTCCGCGGGGCTGACCACCACGCGGGTCCGGCGCGGGTCGGCGTCGCGGCGGGCCCAGAACAGGCCCTTGACCGCCAGGTTGTCGCTCTCGGTGCCGCCGCCGGTGAACAGCACCTCGGACGGGCGGGCGCCCAGGGCCTCGGCCAGCCGCTCGCGGGACTGCTCGGCGGTGCGCCGGGCCTCCCGGCCGCTGGCGTGCAGCGACGAGGCGTTGCCCACCCGGGCCAGCTGCTCGGTCATCGCCGCGACGGCCTCGGTCGTCATCGGCGTGGTGGCCGCGTGGTCGAGGTAGGTCATGACGTCGCCAGGGTAGTCGCGGCCGACGGCACGGCCGCCCGGTCGTCCACCGGGCGGGAGCGACCGGCGACCACGCAGCCGACCGCGGCCACCGCCGTGCACCCGGCCACCCCGGCCAGCACGGCCGCGGTCAGCGGCACCGCACCGGCCGACGCGGCCGCCAGCACCACCCCCACGCCGCCGATGCACAGCGCGCTGCCGGTGACGTCGGCGATCTGCAGCGCGGCGGAGTCCGCGCCCCGGCGGTGCTCCGGCGACTGCTCGAGCAGCAGCACGCCCAGACTGCTCATGCCCAGGCCCATGCCCAGGCCGGCCACGGCCCAGGTCACGTAGGTGGCCCAGCCGTGCAGATCGGCCACGGCGATCAGCGCCGTCCCGGCCACCCCGGTCGTGACCAGCACGAACCCGGTCTGCAGCAGCCGTACCCGGGACATGTCCGGACGGCGGCCCTGCAGCGCCGAGGCCAGCGACCACCCGAGTGCACCGGCGGTCAGCGGGATGCCGGCGGTGGTCGCCGGGTAGTCGTGCAGCGTCGTCAGCGAGAACGGGATCAGCGCCTCGACGCCGAAGAACGCCCCGGCCAGCAGCCCGCGGGAGGCCACCACCGACGGCAGCCCACGGGCGGCACGGCCGGTGCCGGTCGGCAGCAGCCGGCGCAGCCCGAGCACCAGGGCGACCAGCCCCAGGACGGCGACCGGGACGGCGGGGAGGTCCATCCGCTGGCCGGCGTACTGCAGCGCGCCCACCCCGGCCCCGGCCAGCACCGCCCACCACCGCCGGGAGGCCACGGCGGGCGCCCCGCCCTCGGGGACGGCCAGCCCGCGCAGCGCCGGCAGCACCAGCACCAGCCCGGCGGCGACCAGCGGGAGGATGCCGAGGAACACCAGCCGCCAGGACGCCAGCGACGTGACCAGGCCGGACACCAGCGGCCCGACCAGCGCGGGGACCACCCAGGCCGCCGACAGCGCGCCGAACAACGCCGCACGCAGCTGGGGGGCGTAGGCGGCCCCGGCGACGACGTAGAGCGATACGGCGATCAGCCCGCCGCCCAACCCCTGGACGGCGCGGCCGGCGACGAAGAGCCCCATGTCGACCGCCGACCCCGACGCCACCAACCCGGCGGCGAAGATGCCTACGCCCCACAGCAGGGCCACCCGGGCGCCGCGGCGGTCGCCGACCTCGCCGCCGAGCACCATGCCGACCACCTGGGCGACCAGGAACGCGGTGAACGGCCACCCGTACCAGGCCAGCCCGTCGAGCTCGGCCACGGCGGTGGGCATCGCGGTCGCCACGGCCATCGCCTCGAACGCCACGAAGGAGACCAGCACCAGCAACCCGACGGTGGTCGACCGGTGCGCGCGGTCGAAGACGCCGATGTCGCTCACCCCGGGGGCAACCCGGGCACGGGCTCGGAGCTTCCCGGCACCGAGCTCCCCGCCAGCAGGGCACGGACCGCGTCCAGGGTGTCGGCGTCCCCCGGCTCCTTGTCCGGGCGGTAGCGCAGCACCCGGGCGAACCGCAGGGCCACCCCGCCCGGGTAGCGGGGACTGCGCTGCACGCCGTCGAGCTCGATCTCCACCACCAGCTCGGGCCGCAGCAGCACGGTGCCGCCCCGCTCCTCGCGCACGAGGTCGGGGAAGGTCGCGGTCTGCCAGGCGAGCAGCTCGTCGGTCATGCCCTTGAAGGTCTTGCCGACCATGACCGGCTCCCCGCCGTCGGGGTCCCGGGCGCCCAGGTGGATGTTGGACAGCGACCCGGTGCGCCGGCCGTAGCCCCACTCGGCGCCGATGACCACCAGGTCCAGGGTGTGCACCGGCTTGACCTTGCGCCAGGCGCTCCCCCGCCGTCCGGCCGCGTACGTGCTGCTCAGCGCCTTGACCACGACGCCCTCGTGCCCGGCCGCGAGCGCCGCGGCGGAGAACTCGGCGGCCTGCTCGGCGCTGGGCCGGACCACCCCGGGCATGCGGTGGCCCGGTGCGACCCGGGCCAGCGCCTCGTGCCGCACCGACAGCGGTTCGTCGACCAGGTCGGTGCCGTCGACGTGCAGGCAGTCGAAGAAGAAGGGCTGCAGCAGCAGCTCGCCGGCGTCGGCCCCGAAGCGGGCGGCGGTCTCCTGGAACGGCCGCGGCCGGCCGTCGTCGGTCAGCGCGAGCGTCTCGCCGTCCAGCAACAGGGTGGTCGCCGACAACCCGCGCACCACCTCGACCAGCTCGGGCACCCGGGCGGTGATCTCCTTGAGCGTGCGGGTCCACACCCGCACGTCGTCGCCGTCCCGGTGCACCTGGATCCGGGCGCCGTCCATCTTCTGCTCGACCACCACGTCGCCGTCGCCGAGGGCGGCGGCCAGGTCGTCGGCCGGGGAGGCCAGCATCGGGCGCAGCGGGCGACCGACCTGCAGCCGGACGGCCTCCAGGGCCGGCACGCCCGCGGTCATCGCCAGCTCGGCCACGGCCGGCAGCTCGCCGGACAGGAAGAAGGCCCGCCGGACGACAGCGGCCGGTGCGTCGGCGGCCGCGGCGACGGCATCCAGGACGACGCCCTCCAGGGCCCCGTGCCGCAGCTCGCCGCCCAGCAGCCGGAGCAGGAAGGACTGCTCGTCGGCGGTGGCCCGGCCGAACAGGTCGCCGAGCAGCTGCGCCCGGCGGGCGGTGGACCCGGTGCCGCCGACCCCGGCGAGCTCGTCGAGGGCCGCCTCGACCTCCGCCACCGCCAGCGAGGGCTCGGCGGCCGGTGAGGCATCGACGCCGGACAGGGTTCGCCAGCCGGCACCGAGCTTGCCCTGCCGGGTACTGCCGGACAGCCAGGCGGTGACCGGTCCGACCTCGTCGGGGCCTGCCGTGCGCAGCAGCTCGGCGACCGCCGCGCTCTTCGCCGTCCGGGCGCGGGTGGCGCCGACGGCGGCGGAGGTGGTCACGACGTCGGCGAGGAGCACGACCCATCCTCACGTGCCCGCCCCGTACCCGCACGCGCGACGAGCGCCGACCCCCGTGGGGACCGGCGCTCGTCGGGGCGGTGCGGTGCTACTTGCGGGCGGTGATCTGCTGCGTCGCCGCGGGGACGACGGTGTTCAGGTCGCCCACGACGCCGAAGTCGGCGAGCTCGAAGATCGGCGCCTCGGGGTCCTTGTTGACCGCGACGATGGTCTTCGAGGTCTGCATGCCGGCCCGGTGCTGGATCGCCCCGGAGATGCCCACGGCGATGTACAGCTGCGGGGACACCGTCTTGCCGGTCTGCCCGACCTGGAAGGAGTGCGGGTAGAAGCCGGAGTCCACCGCGGCGCGCGAGGCACCCACGGCCGCCCCGAGGGAGTCGGCGAGGCCCTCGATGACGGAGAAGTTCTCCGCCGAGGCCACGCCGCGGCCACCGGAGACGATGATCGCGGCCTCGGTGAGCTCGGGCCGGTCGGACTTCTGCTCCACCACCCGGTCGGTCACCCGGGTCTGCTTGGCCGCATCCGAGATCGACACCGCGACCTGCTCCTCGGCAGCCGCGCCCGGGGCGGGCTCGGGGGTGACCGAGTTGCCGCGCAGGGTGTAGATCGGGGTGCCGGTGGTGACCTTGGAGTGCACGATCGTGCCGCCGGCGAAGGCCACCTGGGTGGCGGTGCCGTCGGCGGCGATGTCGGTGACGTCGGTCAGGAACCCCGACCCCGTCTTGATCGCCAGGCGGCCGGCGATCTCCTTGCCCTCCGGGGTGGAGGGGATGACCACGGCGGCCGGGGACTTCTCGGCGACGAGCTGCGCGAGCACCTCGGCCTTGGGGGCCACCAGGTAGGCGTCGATGTCCTCGGACTCCCCGACGTACACCTTGGCGGCGCCGTACTCGGCGAGGGCGCCCTTCACCGACGCCGCGGTGCCCGGGGCACCCAGCACGACGGCCGAGGGCTCACCGAGCGCGCGGGCGGCGGTGAGCGCCTCGAGCGTGGTCTTGCGGACACCGGAGCCGTCGGGGGCGACCTCGACCAGAACCAGAACTTCAGCCATGACTGTCTCTCTTCCTCGAGCTACCGGGTCAGACGATCTTCTGGGCGGCCAGGTAGCCCACGAGCTTGTCGGCGCCGTCGCCCTCGTCGGTCACCTTCACGCCCTCGCCCTTGGGCGGGCGGCCGGCGAAGTCCAGCACCTGGCTGGTCGCGGACGCGAGGCCCACGGCGGAGGCGTCCACGCCGATGTCGGCCAGCGAGACCGTCGACACGGGCTTCTTCTTCGCCGCCATGATCCCCTTGAACGAGGGGTAGCGGGGCTCGTTGATGGTGTCCCAGGTGCTCACGATCGCCGGGGTCTGCGCCTCCAGGGCCCAGAACCCGCCGTCGGTCTGCCGCTCGACCTTCAGCGTCGAGCCGTCCACGGTGAGCTTGCGGGCACCGGACAGGTGCGGGATGCCCAGCCGCTCGCTCAGCAGCGCGGGCATGACCGAGACCTGGCCGTCGGTGGACTCCGCACCGCAGATCACCAGGTCGTACTCCAGCTGGGACAGCGCCGCGGCGATGACCGCCGAGGTCTGGATGGCGCACGAGCCGTGGATGGCGTCGTCGGTGACGTGCACCGCCTTGTCGGCACCCATCGACAGCGCCTTGCGGATCGCGTCGGTCGCACCGGCCGGGCCGACGGTCAGCACGGTGACCTCGCCGCCCTGGGACTCCTTGACCGTGAGCGCTTCCTCGATGGCGTACTCGTCCATCTCGTTGATCACGTTGTCCGCGCTCGCGCGGGCGACGGTGTTGTCCGAGCTGTCCAGCGAGCGCTCGCTGCCGGAGTCGGGGACCTGCTTCACAAGAACGACGATGTTCATCGCACCTCCGCGGGGGCGTTCGGGGTGGCGCGGGCACACGGGTGCCCGCTCTGGCTCCGATGATGGACGTTACCCGCCGGTAACGTGGCGGGGGCAGCTCAGGTGCCGGTGACCCCGCTCACGGCCCAGCGGCCGGTCGCGGCGAAGTGCTCCAGCACCTCGGTGTGCGGTGCCAGGTCCATGCCCTGGGCCGCGACCCAGTCGTCGGAGTAGTAGGTCCGGGCGTACCGCTCGCCGCCGTCGCAGAGCAGCGTGACCACGCTGCCGGAGCACCCCGCGGCGACCAGCTCGGCGACCAGCTGGAAGGCCCCCCACAGGTTCGTGCCGGTGGACCCGCCGGCCCGCCGGCCGGTCACCTTCTCCAGGTGGCGCATCGCGGCCAGCGAGGCGGCGTCGGGCACGCAGAACATCCGGTCGACGATCGTCGGCACGAACGAGGGCTCGACCCGGGGTCGGCCGATGCCCTCGATGCGGGACGGGCGGCCCACCGCGGCGGGGTCGCCGTCCCGCCAGCCGGGGAAGAACGCCGACCCCTCGGGGTCCACGACGGCCAGCCGGGTGGGCAGCCGCCGGTAGCGCAGGTAGCGGCCGATGGTCGCGCTGGTGCCGCCGGTCCCCGCGCCGACCACGACCCACTCCGGCACCGGGTTCTGCTCGGCGGACAGCTGCTCGAACACCGACTCGGCGATGTTGTTGTTGCCGCGCCAGTCGGTGGCCCGCTCGGCGTGGGTGAACTGGTCCAGGTAGTGCCCGCCGGTCTCGGCGGCGATCCGGCGGGCCTCGTCGTAGACGGTGCCGGGGTCGGCGACCAGGTGGCAGCGGCCGCCGTGGAACTCGATCAGCGCGATCTTCTCCGGGCTGGTCGAGGCCGGCATGACCGCGACGAAGGGCAGCCCCAGCATCCGGGCGAAGTAGGCCTCGCTGACCGCCGTCGAGCCGCTGGAGGCCTCGACCACGGTGCCGCCCTCGCGGATCCAGCCCGAGCACAGCGCGTGCAGGAACAGCGAGCGGGCCAGCCGGTGCTTGAGGCTGCCGGTCGGGTGGGTCGACTCGTCCTTGAGGTAGAGCTGCACACCCCACTCCGGCGGCAGGGGGTAGACCAGCAGGTGGGTGTCGGCGCTGCGCCGGGCGTCGGCCTCCACCAGCGCGACCGACCGCTCCAGCCAGGCCCGCCCGACGTCGTCGCAGCGGTCCAGGTGGGCGGGCCGGTCGCTCATCGGCCGGTGAACGTGGCCTTGCCGGGACCGTCGGCGAGGAACGAGGCCATGCCGTTCTTCTGGTCCTCGGTGTCGAACAGCCCGGCGAACAGCTCGGACTCCAGGGCCAGCCCGTGGTCCAGCGTGCCGTCCAGGCCCTCGTCGATGGCCCGCTTGGCCGCGGCCAGCGCCAGCGGCGGGCCGGCGGCGAACTTGCGGGCCATGGCGACCGCGGCGGCGTAGACCTGGTCGTCGGGGACGACGGCGTCGGCCAGCCCCAGGTCCAGCGCCTCCTCGGCACCCACGTGCCGGCCGGTGAACACCAGGTCCTTGGCCTTCGCCGGGCCGACCAGCCGGGCCAGCCGCTGCGTGCCGCCGGCGCCGGGGATGACGCCCAGCAGGATCTCGGGCTGGCCGATCTTGGCCGACTCCCCCAGCACCCGGAAGTCCGCGCACAGGGCGAGCTCGTAGCCACCGCCCAGGGCGTAGCCGGTGATCGCGGCGACGACCGGCTTCGGGATGCGGGCGACCTCGCGGAAGGAGCTGGTCAGCTCACGGCCCCAGGCGACCATCGACGACCCGGTCAGCTGGGACATCGCCTTGATGTCGGCGCCGGCGGCGAACACCCGCTCGCCGCCGTAGAGCACCACCGACCGGACGTCGGCCCGGCTGCCGGCCTCCAGCGCCGCGGCCCGGACCTCCCGGTGCAGCTGCTCGTCGATCGCGTTCATCTTCGGGCGGTCCAGGCGGATGGTGCCCACGCCGTCCTCGACCTGCAGCGTCACGAACTCGGGCTCGGCCATGCGGTGCTCCTCCGGTGGGACGGCGTCGTCACCGCCCACCGTATGCAGCGTCAACTCTCGGTGGCGCGGCGGGCGCTGTAGCGGCCGCGGACCCGGCCCAGCGCCAGCGGCAGGCCGAAGGTGTCGCTGAGCAGCGGGGCGGTGACGACGTCGTCCACCGGGCCGGCCGCCACCACCTCGCCGCCGCGCAGCAGCATCGCGTGGGTGTAGCCCGGCGGGATCTCCTCCACGTGGTGGGTGACCAGCACCTGCGCGGGGGCGTGCGGGTCGCGGGCCAGGTCGGTCAGCCGGGAGACCAGGTCCTCGCGGCCGCCCAGGTCCAGCCCGGCGCCGGGCTCGTCGAGCAGCAGCAGCTCGGGGTCGGTCATCAGCGCCCGGGCGATCTGGGTGCGCTTGCGCTCGCCCTCGCTGAGCGTGCCGAAGGGCCGGTTGGCGTAGGGCGCGACGCCCCACTGCTCCATGAGCATCCCGGCGCGGGTCAGGTCGTGGATGTCGTAGCGCTCGCGCCAGCGCCCCACCACGGCGTAGCCGGCGGACACGACCACGTCGCCAACCCGCTCGGCCGGGGCGATCCGCTGGGCGAGGGAGGCGCTGGTCAGCCCGATGCGGGGGCGCAGCTCGAAGACGTCGACGGCGCCGAGGGTCTCCCCCAGCAGCTCCACCGTGCCCCGGGTCGGGTGCATCTGCGCCGAGGCCAGCTGCATCAGCGTGGTCTTGCCGGCGCCGTTGGGGCCCAGCAGGACCCAGCGCTCGTCCTCCCGCACCGTCCAGTCGACCCCGCGCAGGAGGTGGGTCGTCCCCCGCACGACGTCGACGTCGGAGAGCTGGACCACCGGAGGGCTCGTCACACCCCCATCCAACCAACCCCGGCGCCCGCCTCCGCGGCGCGCACCCGGGTGTCGGGCACGATGCGGGGATGGCAGATCGAGCAGCTGGTCCGTCGTCCGAGGTGTGGCCGGGCAGCCCGGCGCCGCTGGGGGCGCACTGGGACGGCACCGGGACCAACGTCGCGCTGTGGACGGCGGGGGCCTCGGCGGTCGACCTGTGCCTGTTCGACCCCGACGGCACCGAGCACCGGCAGCGCCTGCAGGAGACCACCCACCAGGTCTGGCACGGGCGGCTGCCCGGCGTCGGGCCCGGCCAGCGCTACGGCTACCGGGTGCACGGCGGCTACGACCCCTCCTCGGGCGCCCGGTACAACCCGGCCAAGCTGCTCCTGGACCCCTACGCCCGCGCGGTGGACGGCGAGCTGACCCTGGACCCGGCGCTGTTCGGCTACGCCGGCGGCCACCCGGACGCCGGGTCCCCCGACCCGCTGGACTCCGCCCCCTTCGTGCCGCGCGGGGTGGTCATCCACGACTCGTTCCCGTGGGCCGGCGACGCCCCGCCGCGCACCGCCTGGTCGGACACCGTGATCTACGAGGTGCACGTCAAGGGCGCGACGATGCGCCACCCCGACGTCCCCCCCGCCCTGCGCGGCACCTACGCGGGGCTGGCCCACCCGGCCTTCGTCGAGCACCTGGTGTCCCTGGGCGTGACGGCCGTCGAGCTGCTGCCGGTGCACCACTTCGTCTCCGAGCCGCACCTGCTGCGCCGCGGGCTGACCAACTACTGGGGCTACAACACGCTGGGCTACTTCGCCCCGCACGCCGCCTACTCCTCCGCCGGGACCGGCGGGGCGCAGGTGACCGAGTTCAAGGCCATGGTCAAGGCGCTGCACGCCGCGGGCATCGAGGTCATCCTCGACGTGGTCTACAACCACACCGCCGAGGGCGACCACACCGGCCCGACGCTGTCGTTCAAGGGCATCGACAACAGCGGCTACTACCGCCTGGCCGGCGGGGAGCCGGCCCGCTACACCGACTACACCGGCTGCGGGAACACCCTGGACGTCCGCCGTCCGCAGGTCCTCGCGCTGCTGATGGACTCGCTGCGCTACTGGGTCACCGAGATGCACGTCGACGGCTTCCGCTTCGACCTCGCCTCGGCGCTGGCCCGCTCCTTCCACGACGTGGACCGCCTGTCGGCGTTCTTCGACGTGATCCACCAGGACCCGGTGGTCTCCCAGGTGAAGCTGATCGCCGAGCCGTGGGACGTCGGCGAGGGCGGCTACCAGGTCGGCAACTTCCCGCCGCTGTGGACCGAGTGGAACGGCAAGTACCGCGACACCGTGCGCGACGTGTGGTCCGGGGCGCACGTCGGCGTCCGCGACCTCGCCTACCGGCTGACCGGGTCCAGCGACCTGTACCGCTCCGACGGCCGCCGTCCCTTCGCCTCGGTCAACTTCGTCACCGCCCACGACGGCTTCACCCTGCGCGACCTCTACACCTACGAGCGCAAGCGCAACGACGCCAACGGCGAGGAGGGCCGGGACGGCGAGAGCCACAACCGCGGCTGGAACGCCGGCGTCGAGGGGCCCAGCGACGACCCCGCGGTGATCGAGGTCCGGGCCCGGCAGGTGCGCAACGTGCTGACCACGCTGCTGCTGTCCACCGGTGTCCCGATGCTCACCGCCGGGGACGAGCTGGGCCGCACCCAGGAGGGCAACAACAACGCCTACTGCCAGGACAACGAGCTGTCCTGGCTGGACTGGGGCGCCATCGACGCCGACCTCTGGACCTTCGCCTCGCGGCTGATCGCGCTGCGCCGGCAGTCCCCGGTGCTGCGCCAGGAGGCCTTCTTCGACGGCCACGAGGTGCCCGGCTCCGGCGGCACCCGCGACCTGGCCTGGTTCGCCCCCGGCGGCGGCCAGCTCAGCACGGAGGACTGGTACGACACCGGCCTGCAGACCATCGGCATGTACCTCGACGGACGCGGCATCCGGGCCCGGGACGAGCGCGGCCGGCCGGTCGTCGACGACTCGTGGCTGGTCTACCTGCACGCCGGGCCGGCCGAGGTCACCGTCCACCTGCCCGGCCCGCCGTGGGCCGACGCCTACGAGTTCGTCGTCTCCACCGAGTACCCCACCGGCGCCCCGCCGCGCCCCGCGGTGGTGGCGCCGGGCCCGATCACGATGCCAAGCCGGAGCGTGTGGGCGCTGCGGGTGGTCCGCCGGCCGTGACACTGCGATCCTCCGGATCGCACCGCCACCAGCGGCCGTGCCCCAGACGGGCGGAGCCCCTCCGCCCCTCGATCGGGGACCCTCCGGGCCCCCTCCTCGCGGTCACCGGGGTTGCGTCAGATCATTCCGCGGGCTGCTCGAAGGTGATGACGGTCCAGCCCAGCAGCAGGCGGTCGCCGTCGGACAGGGCGTGCGCGACGCCGGGCTCGAGCTGGGTCCACTCGGTGGCCTCGGGGCCGGCGACGTGGGTGCCGTTGAGCGATCCCAGGTCGACCAGGGAGACCTCGCGGCCGGCCCGCTGGATCGCGGCGTGGGCGGAGGACAGCACGTTCTGGGTGTCGGCGATCGGCACCGGCTTGGCGGTCCCGGAGGTCACCAGCTCGTGGCCGTCGGGACGGCGGCCGAGCACCAGGTCGCTGTCGACGTCGACGACCATGCCGTCGTCGAAGCGCAGCACCGGGGCGGCCGGCGGGTCCGGCGCCCAGAAGGCGGTGGCCGCACCGGCCTGGGCGACCGGCTGCGGCTCGGAGACCGGGGCGGCGGCCGGGGCGCTGAAGCCCGCGTCCGAGCTCGCGGTGAAGCGCTCGGCGGCCGGCGCGGCCTGCGGCGCGGGGACGGCGACCGACACCGGCGTGGCCGCGGTGAGCTGCAGGGTGGCCCCGCTGCCGGGGACGGTGCCCTCGACCAGGTCGAAGGCGACACCCGGCGGCACCGGCGACGGGGAGGAGCCCGGGCCGACGTACAGGCTGGAGCCCAGGTCGAAGCCGCTGGCCAGGGTGCAGCCGCCGTCGGTCGGGCGACCGGAGACCGGGACGCCGTCCACGGCGGGCTGGCCCTTGCCGGCCCACAGCGCCACGCCGGCGCCGGAGCCGTCGGCCGAGTCGGTCAGCACCAGGGCGAACGAGGCGCCGCCGGAGGCGAGCGCGGACACCTGCCCGGCGACCGCGGTCAGCACCCGGTCGGCGCCGGGGCCGGAGACCCCGAGGCAGGCGTGCAGCGTCGCGACGAGGGCCGGCGAGCCGGGGGCGTCCACCCACAGCAGGCCACCGGCACGGCGGGCGACGACGTTGTCTCCGGGGAGAACCTCACAGCGGTCGGGCATGCCGGCCACACTAATGAGCGCGGCGCGTCCGACGCCGCCACGCGGGTCAGCCACGCCGGAGCGTGACCATCGACATGGTCCCTTCGTCACCGCCAGTCACGGCAGTCTCACCCGGTGGTCGCCACGGGGCCGATCCGTCCATCCGCCGCTGGACGGCGGTGGACGAACCGGCCCCGGGATGACCATCAGGCGTTGGTGACCACGCCCAGCTCGGCCGGGGTGGCCAGCGCCGGCGACGACGGCAGCACCCGCACCGTGTAGCCGAAGGCGCCGGTCCGCTCCAGCGGGATGGTGGCGGTGAACCAGTGCCGGGAGCCCTCGGTGGTCTCGTGCGCCATGTCCACCGCGGTGACCTCGTGCAGCCCGTCGGTGTCGTCGACCCGGCCGTAGGCGGCCTGCACCTGCACGTCGTCCGGGACCAGCCCCGGCAGCTCGACCTCGGCCCGCAGGTCGATGGTGGACCCGATCTCCGGGGTGTCCCCCACCCCGGTGGCCTCCACGTGGGCCACCCGGACGCTGCCCCAGTTGCTCACCACGTGCGCCCGCCAGGCCGCCTGCTGCCGGGCGACCTCGTAGCCGCCCTCGGCCAGCGACCGGGCGGACCCGGCAGCCGGCACGTACAGCTTGCCCACGTAGTCGGCGACCATCCGGCTGGCCAGCACCTTGGGGCCGAGCTCGGTGAGGGTGTGCTTGACCATCTCGACCCAGCGGGTCGGCACGCCGTCCCGGTCGGTCTCGTAGAACCGCGGCAGCACCTGCTTGTCCAGCAGGTCGTAGATCGCGGTGGCCTCGACGTCGTCGCGCCGCTCGGGGTCCTCGACGCCGTCGGCGGTCGGGATCGCCCAGCCGTTCTGGCCGTCGAACCACTCGTCCCACCAACCGTCCTTGATGGACAGGTTCAGCCCGCCGTTGAGCGCGGACTTCATGCCCGAGGTGCCGCAGGCCTCCAGCGGCCGCAGCGGGTTGTTCAGCCAGACGTCGCAGCCCCAGTACAGGTAGCGGGCCATCCCGATGTCGTAGCCGGGCAGGAAGGCGATCCGGTGCCGGATCTCCGGGTCGTCGGCGAACTTCACCATCTGCTGGATCAGCTGCTTGCCGCCGTCGTCGGCCGGGTGGCTCTTGCCGGCGATGACCAGCTGGATCGGGCGCTCGGGGTCCAGCAGCAGCGCCTTGAGCCGGGCGGGGTCGCGCAGCATCAGCGTCAGCCGCTTGTAGGAGGGCACCCGGCGGGCGAAGCCGATGGTGAGCACGTCGGGGTCGAAGACCGAGTCGGTCCAGCCGACCTCGGCCTCGGCCGCGCCGCGGGACAGCGCGCTCTCGCGGACCCGGCGGCGGACCTCCTCGACCAGCCGGCCGCGCAGCAGGCGGCGGGTGCTCCACAGCTCGCCGCTGTCGATCCGGTCCACCTGGTCGAAGCGGACGGGGCCCTCGACGTCCACCGGGTCGCCCTGGCTGGAGGTCTGGGTGCCCAGCTCGACGAGCTCGCGGGCGGTCCAGGTGGCGGCGTGCACGCCGTTGGTGATCGAGGAGATCGGGACGTCGTCGGGGTCGAAGCCCGACCACAGGTAGCCGAACATGTCCCGGCTGACGTGCCCGTGCAGCTCGCTCACGCCGTTGGCCCGCTGGCCCAGCCGCAGCCCCAGGTGGGCCATGTTGAACTTGGTCGGGTCCTCCTCGGCGCCCAGCGGGAGCAGGTCGTGCACCCCGACGCCGAAGCCGGCGAAGTACCGCTCGACCAGGGCCCGCGGGAAGCGGTCGATGCCGGCCGGGACGGGCGTGTGGGTGGTGAAGACGGTGCCGCCGCGGACCGCCTGCAGCGCCTCGGCGAAGGACAGCCCGTGGGACTCGGTGAGCTCGCGGATCCGCTCGATGCCCTGGAACCCGGCGTGGCCCTCGTTGGCGTGGAACACCTCGGGCTGCGGGGTGCCGGTGAGCGCGCAGTACGCCCGGACGGCGCGGACGCCGCCGATGCCCAGCAGCATCTCCTGGCGCAGCCGGTGGTCCTCGCCGCCGCCGTAGAGCCGGTCGGTGACACCGCGCTCGGCGGGGGTGTTCTCCTCGATGTCGCTGTCGAGCAGCAGCAGGGACACCCGGCCGACCTGGGCCCGCCAGACGTGGGCGTGCAGCGTGCGGCCCTCGGGCAGCGGCACGGCGATGACCACCGCGGCGCCGTCGGCGTCGCGCAGCAGCTTCACCGGCAGGCCGTGCGGGTCCAGCGCGGGGTAGTGCTCGAGCTGCCAGCCGTCGGCCGACAGGCCCTGGGAGAAGTAGCCGGCCCGGTAGAGCAGGCCCACGCCGATCAGGGGGACGCCGAGGTCGGAGGCTGCCTTGAGGTGGTCACCGGCCAGGATGCCCAGACCGCCCGAGTACTGCGGCAGCACCTCGGTGATGCCGAACTCGGCGGAGAAGTAGGCGATGCTCGCCGGCGCCGCGTCGCCCAGGGACTGGTACCAGTGCGGGGCGTCCAGGTACTCCTGCAGGTCGTCGGTCACGTCGGACAGCCGGCGGAGGAACTTGCGGTCCTTGGCCAGCGCGGCCAGCCGCTCGGCGGACACCTCGCCCAGGACCCGCACCGGGTCGTTGCCGCAGGTGACCCACAGGTCGGGGTCGACCGCCTCGAACAGGTCGCGCGTCTCGGGGTGCCAGGACCAGCGCAGGTTCATGACCAGCGGGGCCAGAGGGAGCAGCGCCTCGGGGAGCGCTGCGCGGACGGTGAGTCGTCGGAGAGCTCGCACGCGCCGACCCTAGCGGCCCCGGGCGACGGTCCGAGGGCTCCGCGGAGGCCCTGTGGACGGGCCCGGGAGGGGTGATCAGGTCGATGTGCCCTTCGGGTCCCGCGCCGATAGCGTGACAGGGGTGACTGGCCGCGCTGACCTCCGTCTGGGCATCACCGACATCGAACCCGTCGTGGCGTGCGGGAGCTTCTCCTCCCGCGCCGTCGTCGGCGAGCACGTACCGATCACCGCCACCGTGTTCCGCGAGGGCCACGACGCGGTGGCCGCCAACGTGGTCTGGAGCCCCCCGGCGACCCCGGGCAAGCGGGCACCGAAGGCCCCGCTGCGCCGGATGCGCGCCTACTCCGACCAGCCCGACCGCTGGATCGCCACCGTCGTCCCCGACCGCGAGGGCCTGTGGACCTACCAGGTCGAGGCCTGGGACGACCCGATCGGCACCTGGCACCACGCCGTCGAGGTCAAGGTCGAGGCCGGCCAGGGCCCGACGGACCTGGCCAACGACCTGGAAGAAGGCGCACGGCTGCTCGACGAGGTCGGCAAGACCGTCCCCCGCGAGCACCGCAGCGCGGTCGCCGCGGCCGCGGTGGCGCTGCGCGACGAGGGCCTGGAGCTGTCGGCCCGGCTGGCACCCGCGCTGGCCCCGGCCATGACCGACCTGCTCGACACGTACCCGGTGCGCCGCATGGTCACCCGGTCCCCCCGCTACGAGGTGTGGGTCGACCGGGTCACCGCGCTGTTCGGCTCCTGGTACGAGTTCTTCCCCCGCTCGGAGGGCCCCGTCGTCGACGGCCGGCCCACCCACGGCACCTTCGCCGACGCGGCGAAGCGGCTGCCGGCGATCGCGGCGATGGAGTTCGACGTCGTCTACCTGCCGCCGATCCACCCGATCGGCACGGTCAACCGCAAGGGCAAGAACAACACCCTCACCACCGAGGACGGCGACGTCGGCTCGCCCTGGGCCATCGGCAGCGCCGACGGCGGGCACGACGCGGTGCACCCGGAGCTGGGCACCATGGCCGACTTCGAGGCCTTCGTCGCCCGCACCCGGGAGCTGGGGATGGAGGTGGCGCTGGACTTCGCGCTGCAGGCCGCCCCCGACCACCCGTGGGTGACCTCGCACCCGGAGTTCTTCACCACCAAGCCCGACGGCACGATCGCCTACGCGGAGAACCCGCCGAAGAAGTACCAGGACATCTACCCGATCAACTTCGACAACGACCCGGCCGGCATCTACGCCGAGGCCCGCCGGGTGCTGCAGGTCTGGATCGACGCCGGGGTCAAGGTCTTCCGCGTCGACAACCCGCACACCAAGGCGATCAACTTCTGGCACTGGATCATCTGGGACGTCAAGAAGAGCCACCCCGACGTCCTCTTCCTGGCCGAGGCCTTCACCAAGCCGGCGATGATGCACCAGCTGGCCCGGGTCGGGTTCACCCAGAGCTACACCTACTTCACCTGGCGCACGGAGAAGTGGGAGATCGAGCAGTACGGCCGCGAGCTGGCCGGCACCGCGCACTACATGCGGCCCAACTTCTTCGTGAACACCCCGGACATCCTGCATGCGTCGCTGCAGTTCGGCGGCCCGCCGATGTTCAAGATCCGCGCCGTCCTGGCGTCGATGATGAGCCCGACCTGGGGCGTCTACTCCGGCTTCGAGCTCTACGAGCACGTCGCGCTCAAGCCGGGCAGCGAGGAGTACCTGGACACCGAGAAGTTCCAGCTCCGTCCCCGTGACTACGAGGGTGCCGTCGCCGCCGGCCGGTCGCTGGCGCCCTACCTGACCCGGCTCAACCAGGTCCGCCGCCAGCACCCCGCGCTGCAGCAGCTGCGCACGCTGACGTTCCACCCGATCGACAACGAGAACCTGCTGGTGTTCTCCAAGACCGACCCGGGCTCGGACGACGCCGTCCTGGTCGTGGTCACGTTGTCCAGCCAGCACACCCAGATCGGGACGACGGCGCTGGACATGGGCGCCCTGGGCCTGGAGTGGTCCGACCGGTTCACCGTGACCGACCAGATCACCGGCGCCGAGTACGAGTGGGGCCAGTTCAACTACGTCGAGCTGGACCCCTACCGCGAGCCCGCGCACGTCTTCACCGTGACCCGGCACGCCCCGCTGGGCTGACGCCCGCCCCCCTCCTCCGCCACCCCACACACCCCGAGAGTCGAGGACCGACCTCCCCATGACCGTGCCCGTCCCCAACGCCGCCCGACCGGGTCTCCCCGCCCCCGGCGCCGACCCGGAGTGGTATAAGCGCGCCGTCTTCTACGAGGTGCTCGTCCGCGGCTTCGCCGACAGCAACGGCGACGGCATCGGCGACCTCCGGGGCATGATCGGCAAGCTCGACTACCTGCAGTGGCTGGGCGTCGACTGCATCTGGCTGCCCCCCTTCTTCGCCTCCCCGCTGCGCGACGGCGGCTACGACGTCGCCGACTACACCGCGGTGCTGCCGGAGTTCGGCGACATCGAGGACTTCACCGAGCTCGTCGCCGAGGCGCACAGCCGCGGCATGCGCGTGATCATCGACTTCGTCATGAACCACACCTCGGACCAGCACCCCTGGTTCCAGGCCAGCCGCAACGACCCCGAGGGTCCCTACGGCGACTTCTACGTGTGGAGCGACGACGACACCGAGTACGCCGACGCCCGGATCATCTTCGTCGACACCGAGGTGTCGAACTGGACCTTCGACCCGGTCCGCAAGCAGTACTTCTGGCACCGGTTCTTCAGCCACCAGCCCGACCTGAACTTCGAGAACCCGAAGGTGCAGGAGGCGATCATCGACGCCCTGCGGTTCTGGCTGGACCTGGGCATCGACGGCTTCCGGCTCGACGCCGTGCCCTACCTCTTCGAGGAGGAGGGCACCAACTGCGAGAACCTGCCCAAGACCCACGCCTTCCTCAAGGAGGTCCGCTCGGTCGTCGACGCGGAGTACCCGGACCGCGTGATGCTGTGCGAGGCCAACCAGTGGCCCGCCGACGTCGTCGAGTACTTCGGCGAGGACGGCGACGAGTGCCAGATGGCCTTCCACTTCCCGGTGATGCCGCGGCTGTTCATGGCCGTCCGGCGGGAGCAGCGCTTCCCGATCTCGGAGATCATGGCCCAGACGCCGGCGATCCCGGACAACTGCCAGTGGGGCATCTTCCTGCGCAACCACGACGAGCTGACCCTGGAGATGGTCACCGACGAGGAGCGCGACTACATGTGGGGCGAGTACGCCCAGGACCCCCGGATGAAGGCCAACATCGGCATCCGGCGCCGGCTCGCCCCGCTGCTGGACAACGACCTGGACACCCTGGAGCTCTTCACCGCCCTGCTGCTGTCCCTGCCCGGGTCGCCGGTCATGTACTACGGCGACGAGATCGGCATGGGCGACAACATCTGGCTCGGTGACCGCGACGGCGTCCGTACCCCGATGCAGTGGAGCCCGGACCGCAACGGCGGCTTCTCCACCGCCGACCCGCAGCGGATGCACCTGCCGCTGGTCGCCGACCCGGTCTACGGCTACCAGGTCACCAACGTCGAGGGCCAGCTGCGCAACTCCAACTCGCTGCTGCACTGGACCCGCACGCTGATCTCGGTGCGCAAGGAGCACCCGACGTTCGGCGTCGGCAGCTTCGCCGAGATCGGGTCGCGCAACCCCACGGTGCTCACGTTCGTCCGCGAGTTCGGCGACGACGTCGTGCTCTGCGTCAACAACCTGTCGCGGTTCCCGCAGCCGGTCGAGCTGGACCTGCGCCGCTTCGAGGGCTACACCCCGGTCGAGCTGACCGGGCGGGTGGAGTTCCCGCAGATCGGCGTGCTGCCCTACATGCTCACGCTCTCCGGCCACGGCTTCTACTGGTTCGAGCTGTCCAAGCCCGCGGCCCCGGCCACCGAGGAGGACGACGACGCCTGGGAGACCGCGACCAGCTCCAGCGTCGCCCAGTCCCTGCTGGACGCCGGGGTCGTCGGGTCCACCGAGGACCCACCGGGCGGCACCGGTGGCCTCGGCGTCGAGGGGGGCAACCGATGAGCGCGCTGACCGACCTGCTCGCCGACTGGATGCCCGGCCAGCGCTGGTTCGCCGGCAAGGGCCGCACCTGGGCCTCGGTCACCGAGGACGGGTTCTTCCTGGACCAGGGCACCCCCGCCCTGTCGGTGCACCGGGTGCACGTGACCTACACCGACGACGTCTCCGAGACCTACCTGGTCCCGCTGTCCTGGCGCAGCAGCCAGGACGACGACCTGGCGCACGCCTACGTCGGCGCGGTCGGGGACAACCACGCCTACGACGGCATGCGGGACCGAGAGGCCACCGTGCCGTGGCTGACCCACCTGGTGGCCGCCTCGACCGTCGGGCCGCTGCACTTCCACCCGGCCGGGGTGGCGTACATCCCCGAGGGCGTCCCCGGCGACCTCATCTCCGGCGAGCAGTCCAACACGTCGCTGATCTACGGCGAGACGGCGATCATGAAGCTGTTCCGCCGCCTGGAGCCCGGGCTCAACCCCGACGTCGAGGTGCACGACGCCCTCCGGACGACGGAGAACCCGCACATCGCCCCGCTGCTGGGCCACGTGCAGATCGAGGGCGCGACCGAGGGCGAGGAGCCGGCCACGGTGGCCTTCCTGCAGGCGTTCGTGCCCAACGCCAGCGACGGCTGGCGGCTGGCCACCTCCAGCGTGCGCGACCTCTACGCCGAGGCCGACCTGCACGCCGACGAGGTGGGCGGGGACTTCGCCGGCGAGGCCGAGCGGCTGGGCGAGGCCACCGCCGCGGTGCACCGCGACCTGGCCCGGGTGCTGCCGACCGCCGACGTCGGCACCGACTGGTACGGCGAGCTGGCCACCCAGCTCACCGCCCGGTTGGACGCCGCGACCGCGATCGTCCCGGAGCTGGCCGAGCACGCCGAGGGCCTGCGCACGCTGTACGCCGCGGTCGCCGACCTCACCGCCCCGGTCACCGCCCAGCGGGTGCACGGCGACCTGCACCTGGGCCAGGTGCTGCGCACCACGACCGGGTGGATCGTGCTGGACTTCGAGGGCGAGCCGGCCCGCTCGCTGGCCGCCCGCCGCGAGCTGGACTCCCCGCTGCGCGACGTCGCCGGGATGCTGCGGTCCTTCGACTACGCCGCCCGGCACATGCTGGTCGAGCAGCCCGGGGACCCGCAGCGGGCCTACCGGGCGCAGGAGTGGGCCGAGCGCAACCGCAGCTCGTTCTGCGCCGGCTACGCCGCGGCCAGCGGCACCGACCCCGCCGGGTCACCGCTGCTGCGGGCGTTCGAGGCCGACAAGGCCGTCTACGAGTGCGTCTACGAGGCGCGCAACCGCCCGCACTGGCTGATGATCCCGTTGACCTCCCTGGCCCGGCTCGCCAGCAGCTGACCGACCCATTCATCCGTGCCCCCGGGCACGCAGGCAGGACGGAGCTCCCATGACGACCCAGGACCAGCCGCACGACCCGCTCGACCCCGACGACCTGCAGCGCGTGGTGACCGAGAAGACCGAGGCGTTCCAGGCCGAGCTCGAGCAGGCCGAGCGGGACAGCCCGAGCGTGACCGGGACCGGCGTCACCGCCACGCCCGTGGTCGCCCCGGCCCCGATCGCCGAGCCCGGCAACCCGTCGGCCCCCTCGGCGCCCCAGCCCGAGCCCCCGGACGACGACCCGGCCGAGGTCTCCCACCCCGAGCCCCGCGAGGACGGCACCCACGCCGGCACCGGCGGGGACACCCCGGCCCGGACGGCGGACCTGAGCCCGGCGTCCACCAGCCCGGACGCCGACGACGCCCCGGCCGACGCCCCCGCCGGTGCGCCGGACGCCGCGCCTGCGCCCGAGCCTGAGCCCGCCCAGGAGCCCGCCCCCGACCCGGCGCCCGGCGAGGACCCGGCACCCGCCGACGACCACGCCGCCGTCGTCCCGGCCGGGGTGGCCTCCCCGCGCCGCACCCGCTCGGCGTCGTCGTCGGCACCGGTGGAGCCGACCCTGGTGGCCGGCGAGCCGGTCGACGGCGAGGCCGTCCGGGCCGTCGTCGAGGGCTGGTCTCACGACCCGCACGGCGTGCTGGGCACCCACCAGGTCGGCGAGGGCTGGGCGGTGCGCACGCTGCGTCCGGACGCCGTCTCGGTGACCGTGGTGGACCAGGACGGCAGCCGGTACGACGCCACCCAGCTGCACGGCGGCGGGGTCTACGAGGCGACCCTGCCCCAGCAGCCCGGCGACTACCGGGTCGAGGTCGTCTACGGCGACGGGCAGGGCGGCACGAACACCGTGCTGGCCGACGACCCGTACCGCTGGCTGCCCACCCTGGGCGAGGTCGACCAGCACCTGATCCGCGAGGGTCGGCACGAGCGGCTGTGGGAGGTGCTCGGCGCGCACGTGCGCAGCTACGACACCCCCGGCGGCACCGTCTCCGGCGTCTCCTTCGCCGTCTGGGCGCCCAACGCCCGCGGCGTGAAGGTGACCGGTGACTTCGACTGGTGGCAGGCCCGCGCGCTGCCGATGCGCTCGCTGGGCTCCTCGGGGGTCTGGGAGCTGTTCGTGCCCGGCGCCGAGGTGGGCCAGCGCTACCGCTTCCACGTGCTCGGCGCCGACGGGGAGTGGCGGGAGAAGAGCGACCCGATGGCCTTCGCCACCGAGGTGCCCCCGCTGAACGCCAGCGTGATCACGACGTCCACCTACGAGTGGGGCGACGACGACTGGCTGGCCGACCGTGCGCAGGGCAACTGGCACGAGCGCCCGGTCAGCGCCTACGAGGTGCACGTCGGGTCCTGGAAGCAGGGCCTGTCCTACCGGCAGCTGGCCGACGAGCTGGTCGAGTACGCCGTCTACGCCGGGTTCACCCACCTGGAGTTCATGCCGGTCGCCGAGCACCCCTTCGGCGGGTCGTGGGGCTACCAGGTCAGCGGCTACTTCGCGCCCTCGGCGCGGTTCGGCGTGCCCGACGACTTCCGCTACCTGGTGGACAAGGCCCACCAGGCCGGCCTCGGCGTCCTCATCGACTGGGTGCCGGCGCACTTCCCCAAGGACGCCTGGTCGCTGGGCCGCTTCGACGGCACCGCGCTCTACGAGCACGGCGACCCCCAGCGCGGCGAGCAGATGGACTGGGGCACGTTCGTCTTCGACTTCGGCCGCTCCGAGGTCCGCAACTTCCTGGTCGCCAACGCGCTGTTCTGGTGCAAGGAGTTCCACGTCGACGGCCTGCGCGTCGACGCGGTGGCCTCGATGCTCTACCTGGACTACTCCCGCAAGGAGGGCGAGTGGACGCCCAACGTCCACGGCGGCCGGGAGAACCTGGAGGCCGTGGCCTTCCTGCAGGAGATGAACGCGACGGTCTACCGCGAGGTCCCCGGCGTGATGACCATCGCCGAGGAGTCGACCGCGTGGCCCGGCGTCACCCGGCCCACCTACCTGGGCGGCCTGGGCTTCGGCTTCAAGTGGAACATGGGCTGGATGCACGACTCGCTCGGCTACGTCGAGAAGCAGCCGGTGCACCGCGTCTACCACCACAACCAGCTGACGTTCTCCCTGGTCTACGCCTACAGCGAGAACTACGTGCTGCCGATCAGCCACGACGAGGTCGTCTACGGCAAGGGCTCGCTGCTGCGCAAGATGCCCGGTGACCGGTGGCAGCAGCTGGCCAACGTGCGCGCCTACCTGGCCTACATGTGGGCCCACCCCGGCAAGCAGCTGCTGTTCATGGGCCAGGAGTTCGCCCAGGACGGCGAGTGGGCCGACTCCCGCTCGCTGGACTGGTGGCACCTGGACGACCCGGCGCACCGTGGCGTGCTCTCCCTGGTGGCCGACCTCAACGGTCGGTACAAGGAGAACGAGGCGCTGTGGAGCCAGGACGTCGACCCGGCCGGGTTCCAGTGGATCGACGCCAACGACTCCGCGGGCAACGTGCTGAGCTTCCTGCGCTACGGCAAGGGCGGGCAGGCGCTGGCCTGCGTGGCCAACTTCGCCGGCACCCCGCACACGGGCTACCGGATCGGGCTGCCGCGGGGCGGTCGCTGGCGCGAGGTGCTCAACACCGACGCCGAGGCCTACGGCGGTTCCGGCGTGGGCAACCTGGGCGGGGTGGACGCCGTCCCCGAGCCCTGGCACGGCCAGCCGTTCTCGGCCACGGTCAGCGCACCGCCGCTGGCGACCACCTGGTTCCTGCACGAGGGCTGACCCCTCCCCGGGGGCACGTCCGACCGGACGTGCCCCCGTCGGGGTGGCGGGACGCGGTGTCGTCGCGCGCGGGCGCAGCGTCGGCCATGATGTGCACTCCGTTCGGAGACCGCCGGACCGAGGAGAACGGGAGTCCATGTCCTCCACGACCCGCTCGGTGGCGCTCACCGCCGGCATCCTGTCCCTGGCGCTGACGCTGGCCGGCTGCGGCACCACGCTGGTGTCCGGCCAGGCCTCCTCGGCCGAGCCGCCGATCACCGATGTCGCACCCGCCGACTTCCCGATCACCGGGGCGGCCGAGACCGAGGCCGACGTCACCGCGCGCAACGCGCTGGCCGACCTCAACGACTTCTGGGCGCAGCAGTTCCCGGACGTCTACGGCGAGGACTTCCCGGCGCTGACCGGTGGCTACTTCTCCGTCGACCCCGGTGACGTCGACGAGTCGCTCTACCCCGGCGGGGAGATCGGCTGCAGCTCCGCGCCCGAGGAGGTGGAGCAGAACGCGTTCTACTGCCCGCCCGACGTCGGCGCCTCCAACGAGGACTCGATCAGCTACGACCGCGCCTTCCTGCAGGAGCTCGCCGACCAGTACGGCCGCTTCCTGCCCGCGCTGATCATGGCCCACGAGTTCGGCCACGCCGTGCAGGGCCGGGTCGGCTACCCCGCGGGCGACACGTCGATCAACGTGGAGACCCAGGCCGATTGCTTCGCCGGCGCCTGGACCAAGTGGGTGGCCGACGGCAACGCGATGCACGAGACCATCCGGGCCCCCGAACTCGACGGCCTGCTGGCCGGGTACTTCATCGTGCGCGACCCCCCGGGCACCGGCACCGAGGACAGCCAGGCGCACGGCTCGTACTTCGACCGGGTCTCGGCCATCCAGGACGGCTTCGACGGCGGGGCCGCGGCCTGCCGGGACAACTACGAGTCCGACCGGGTGTTCACCCAGGCCGAGTTCACCGACGAGCAGGAGTACGAGAACAACGGGAACCTGCCGCTCGACGAGGTCCCCGGCCTCATCGACCAGTCCCTGCCGATCTACTACGACGACTCGTTCCCCGACGACCTCGGCACGGACTTCGTCGCCCCGACCATCGAGCCCTTCGACGGCACGGCGCCCTCGTGCGCGGGGATGAACACCGACACCAACGCCGGCTTCTGCCCGGACGAGGACATCGTCTACTACGACCAGACCGACCTGGCGGCACCGGCCTACGAGGAGATCGGCGACTACGCCGTGGTGACCGCGGTGGCCATCCCCTACGGCATCGCGGCCCGGGACCAACTCGGCCTGTCCACCGACGACGAGGACGCCATCCGCTCGGCCACCTGCCAGGCCGGGGCCTTCTCCGGCGCTGCGCTGTACGGAGAGGTTGCGACGGAGGTGGACGGTCAGCCGGTGGGCATCACGCTGTCACCCGGCGACTTCGACGAGGCCGTGCAGTTCCTGCTGGCCTACGGCAAGGACCCGACGGTGTTCCCGGACCTCGGCATCTCCGGCTTCCAGCTGGTCGACGTCTTCCGGCAGGGCTTCCTGTACGGCCTCACCGCCTGCGGCCTGCAGGCCTGATCCGCTGATCCCGGGGACCGCGGTCCCCGGGATCGGCGGGTGTCAGAAGAGGGCGGCCGACAGCTGACGGCGGGCGGCGCCGACCCGGGGGTCCTCGTCGCCGACCACGCCGAACAGCTCGACCAGGTGGATGCGGGCGGCGTCCCGGTCCTCGCCGGCGGTGCGGCGGACGACGTCGAGCAGCCGGCCGAAGGCGCCGTCGATGTCGCCGGTGCCGAGCAGGAAGTCCGCCGCCCGGGTCTGGGCGGCGACGTCGTCGGGCGCGGCGTCGGCCTCGACCAGGGCGTTGGGTCCGGCGGCCTCGGCGCGGCGGAACAGCTGCACCTGCTTGATGGCCACCGAGGCGACCGGGTGGGCCGGCTCGACGTCCAGGATCTGCTGGTAGGCGGCCTCGGCGCCGGCCAGGTCACCGGCGTCCAGCGCGGCCTCGGCGGCGTCCAGCCGCGGGTCCTCGGGCTCCTCGGCCTCGGCCGGCTCACCCCCGGGCAGCCCGCCACCGGTGGTGGCGCCGACGAGCTCGGTGACGAACTGCCGGGCCTGCTCCTCCGGGATGGCGCCGCTGAACTCGGCGACCAGCTGGCCCTGCCAGACGGCCTTCACCGCCGGGATGCCCTGCACCCGCAGACCCTGGGCGAGGTTGGGGTTGGCGTCGACGTCGACCTTGGCCAGCACCCACGCTCCGCCGCCCTCGGCGGCGAGCTTCTCCAGCACCGGGGACAGCTGCTTGCAGGGCCCGCACCACTCGGCCCACAGGTCCAGGACGACGGGCACCTGGAAGGACCGGTCGATGACCTCGGTCTGGAAGGTGGCCTCGTCGACGTCGACCACGGTGCCGCCGGGCGCCCCGGCCGGTGCACCCGGTGCCGGCGGCGGGGCGGCGGCGGCGCGGGCCGCGGCGTCGGACCGGGCCTTGACCGCGGCCAGGTCGACCGCGCCGGCCAGCGAGGCGGCCAGCTGGGCCTGCTGCGCGGCGGCGCGGGGGTCGGTGGGACCGGGTCGAGCGGGGCGGTTCGGCTGCATGGCCCCCATGATCCCACCGCCGGGCGCCGACCTCCTGGTGAGCCGTCCTGCGCAGGGTGAGCATCCTCACGACCGGTTGCCGGACCCCCGGGGACGCTGCCTACGGTGGCTGTCCCCGGTCGGGTCGAGCGACCCACCGGGATCCGCCGGGACACCACCGAGGTCCGCAGCGGGCAGTTCCCCGTCGGCCGCACGCGGCACGCGGGATCCAGGATGCGCCGGAGCGCAGCTGCCCCACGACCCCCCGGGCCGACCACCGCCGCGCGCGGCGTCGGCCGGGTCCTGCCCCCGGCGGGCGATCCACGAGAGGACGGCCTGCTCCTCCATGGCCCTCACCACCACCCGCTCCGCCCGCCTGCGCCGCACCGGCCAGGTGTTCCTCACCGGTGTCGCCGCGACCCTCGCCGTCGGGTTCGCCCCCGGCGCGGTGGGGACGGCGTCCGCCGCCCCGGCCGCCGTCACCGCCCCCGCCGCGCCCGCGTCGGGCGTCGTCGCGCCCACGCCGGCCACCCAGGTCGCCGTCGACCACGCGATGGCCCAGGTCGGCAAGGGCTACGCCTACGGCGGCAACGGCCCGGACGCCTACGACTGCTCCGGCCTGACCACGCAGTCCTTCGCCGCCGCCGGTGTCGAGCTGCCCCGCCGCAGCGCTGACCAGGCCACCGTCGGCACCCCGGTCGACCGCGCCGCCCTGCTCCCGGGTGACCTGGTCTTCTACTACTCCCCGGTGAGCCACGTGGGCATCTACATCGGCAACGGCCAGATCGTGAACGCGCTCAACTCGAGCACCGGCGTCATCGTGAGCAGCGTCGACATGCCCGGCTACGCCGGCGCCTCCCGCGTCGCCTAGGGACCTCGCCCTCCGCAGCGTCGACCAGGGGACCTGATCGAACTCCGTCCTCCCCCACCAGCGCTGGTGAGGGAGGACGGAGTTCCGCGCACCCCCCTGATCGATGCTGGGGAGCCCGAGGGTCAGGTGGGCGGGGCGGGGCGCAGGGGCGGGAGGTCGCGGACGCCGAAGACCTTGCGCAGCGCCGTCTGGGCCGCGTTGTCCCCGCACATGCCGTGGACGGCGGGGCCCGGCGGGGTGGCCGCCGAGGCCAGGAAGACGTTGTCCAGCGGCGTGGAGTAGGTGTTCCACCGGGGGACCGGGCGCAGCAGCATCTGCCGCAACGACGCCTCGCCGTTGGAGATGTCCCCGCCGAGGTTGTTCGGGTTCCAGTCCTGCATCTGCGGTGCGGTCTTGGTCGCCCGGGCCAGGATCGTGTCCCGGAAGCCGGGGGCGAACCGCTCCACCTGCGCCTCGATCTCGGTCGTCATGTCGACCGTCGAGGCGTGCGGCACGTGCACATAGGCCCAGAACACGTGCTTGCCCTCGGGCGCCCGGGTCGGGTCGACCACGGTGGGCTGGACGGCGAGCACGTAGGGCTTGTCGGTCAGCCGCCCGGCAGCCGGCGCGGCCTCGCCGGCGATGGTCTCGGCCAGCGTGCCGGCGATGTGCACCGTCCCGGCCCGGCGGACGTCGGGGTTGGTCCAGGGCACCGGGTCCGACAGCGCCCAGTCGATCTTGAAGACGCCGGGGCCGTGGTGGTAGCGCCGCACCCAGCGCCCGTAGCCGCCGGGCAACCGGTCCCCGGCCATGGACACGAACGCCTCGGGCGTGGTGTCCAGCAGCACCGCCGGGACGCCGTCGAACTCGCGCAGGTCGGTGACCTCGTGGCCCAGCTCGACCGTGCCGCCCTGCTGCTCGATCGCGGTGACCATCGCGTCGGCCATCCGCTGGGTGCCGCCCTCGGGCAGCGGCCAGCCCCGGTGGTGGGCCAGCATCGACAGCACCAGGCCCAGCCCCGCGGTGAGCGGGCGGGTCAGGTCGAGCATGCCGTGCGCGGCCGCCCCGCCGATCAGCGCGCGGGCGTGCTCACCCTCGAAGGCCTTGTGCGCCAGCCACCGCACGTTGGGCAGCGCGTTGAGCGCGAACCGGGTGATCGCCGGGATGCTGCTGGTCGGCAGCCGGCGGAAGGCCGAGGACAGGAAGAAGTCGATGACGTCGTCCCCGTGCTCGACCAGCTGGGCGAACAGCCGGTGGTACGCCGCGCCGTCGGCACCGAGCCCCGCCGCGGTGCGGTCCAGCGAGCGGTAGGCCACCGCGGCGTCCCCGCCGTCCAGCGGGTGGGCGTAGGCCACCTCCGGGTGCAGCATGCGCACCCCGCGCGAGGCCCAGTCGAACTCGCGGAAGAACGGCGAGGCCACGCCCATCGGGTGCACCGCGGAGCAGATGTCGTGGGCGAACCCGGGGAGGGTGACCTCCTCGGTCCGCATCCCGCCGCCGGCCCGGTCCGCCCGCTCGACGACCTGCACCTGCAGCCCGGCGGCCGACAGGCGCAGCGCGGCGGCGAGCCCGTTCGGTCCGGCTCCGACGACGACGGCATCCGGCTTCGAGCTCATGGGCCCCAGTCTCCCCCGATGGGGGTCACAGCCGCCCGACGAGCTCGTCGGCCGCCGTCCACGGGTCGCACTCCCCCGCCACCACCCGGTCGGCCAGCGCGTCGATCGCGGCCGCACCGCCCACGTCGCCCATCCGGCGGCGCAGCTCGCCGACCGCGATGGCCTCGATCTCCCGCGCCGCGCGGACCCGGCGGCGCCGGTCCCCCTCGCCCGAGGCGGCCAGCCACTCCCGGTGCTCCTGCACCCGGGCCAGCACGTCGTCCACGCCCTCGCCGCGGGAGGCGACGGTGCGCACCACCGGCGGCTGCCAGCCGGGGTCCACGGCCATGCTGAGCATCGCCGTCAGCTCGCGGACGGTCCGGTCGGCGCCGTCCCGGTCGGCCTTGTTGACCACGAACACGTCGGCCACCTCGAGGATGCCGGCCTTGGCCGCCTGGATGCCGTCGCCCATGCCGGGGGCGACCAGCACCAGTGTGGTGTCGGCCAGGGAGGCCACCTCCAGCTCGGACTGGCCCACCCCGACCGTCTCCACCACCACGACGTCGCAGCCGGCGCCGTCGAGCACCCGCAGCGCCTGCGGCGTCGCCCAGGACAGCCCGCCCAGGTGACCGCGGGAGGCCATCGAGCGGATGTAGACCCCTGGGTCGTCGGCGTGGGCGCCCATCCGCACCCGGTCGCCGAGCAGGGCACCCCCGGAGAACGGGGACGACGGGTCCACCGCGAGCACGCCGACCCGCAGGTCTCTGGCCCGCAGGCCGCTGACCAGCGCGGTCGTGGTCGTGGACTTGCCGACCCCGGGCGACCCGGTGATGCCGAGCACCTGGGCCCGGCCGGTGTGCGGGGCCAGCGTGGCCGCGACCTCGCGCAGCGCCGGGCTCTCCTGCTCGACCAGCGAGATCAGCCGGGCGACCGCGCGCGGGTCGCCGTCCCGGGCGCCGGCGACCAGTGCGCCGACGTCCGGGGAACGGCGTCCCACCGTCAGGCGGCGGGGACGTGCAGGACCAGCGCGTCGCCCTGGCCACCGCCGCCGCACAGCGCGGCGGCACCGACGCCGCCACCCCGGCGCTTGAGCTCCAGCGCCAGGTGCAGCGCGATCCGGGCGCCGCTCATGCCGACCGGGTGGCCCAGCGCGATCGCGCCGCCGTTGACGTTGACCTTCTCCGGGTCCAGGCCGAGCTCGCGGGTGGACACGATGCCGACCGCGGCGAACGCCTCGTTGATCTCGACCAGTTCCAGGTCGGTCGGGCTGATGCCCTCACGGGCGCAGGCCTTGGCGATGGCGGCCGAGGGCTGCTGCTGGAGCGTGGCGTCCGGCCCGGCCACGACGCCGTGCGCGCCGATCTCGGCCAGCACGGTCAGGCCCAGCTCGGCGGCCTTCGCGGCGCTCATCACCACGACGGCGGCGGCGCCGTCGGAGATCTGCGAGGCCGTCCCGGCGGTGATGGTGCCGTCCTTCGAGAAGGCCGGCTTCAGCTTGCCGAGGGTCTCGGTGGTGGTGTCGGCCCGGATCCCCTCGTCCTCGCGGAACTCGATCGGGTCGCCCTTGCGCTGCGGGATGGACACCGTGACGATCTCGTCGTCGAACAGGCCGTTCTTGTGCGCGGCCGCCGCCCGCTGGTGGCTGGCCGCGGCGAAGGCGTCCTGCTCCTCGCGGGTGAGCTCGTAGCGGCTGTTGGCCTGCTCGGTCAGCAGCCCCATCGCGACCTGGTCGAAGGTGTCGGTCAGCCCGTCGTGGTTCATCGAGTCCACCAGCTTGGTGTCCCCGAACTTCACGCCGGTGCGGCTGGTCGGCAGCAGGTGCGGCGCCTGGGTCATCGACTCCATGCCGCCGGCGACGACGACCTCGAACTCACCGGCGCGGATGAGCTGGTCGGCCAGGGCGATGGCGTCCAGGCCGGACAGGCAGACCTTGTTCAGCGTGAACGAGGGCACCGACATCGGGATGCCGCCGGCGACCGCGGCCGGGCGGGCCGGGTTCTGGCCGGCGCCGGCCTGGATGACCTGGCCCATGATCACGTACTCGACCTGGTCGCCGCTGATGCCGGCCTTGTCCAGGGCGCCCTTGATGGCCACGCCCCCGAGGTCGGCGGCGGAGAAGTCCTTGAGCGAGCCGAGCAGCCGGCCCATCGGGGTGCGGGCGCCGCCGACGATCACGGAGCGGTTCTTCGCTGCGGGCTGGGTCATGCCGTCCTCCACTCGGTACGGCCACCCTCGTCGGCGGCCTCGTCCGACTCCCGAGCGTAGGGCGCCCGTGGAGCCGGTGCCGCCGCCCTGTGTGCAGGGTCACGCCGGCCGGGCAGGTGCGCGGTACCGCCGGTCACGGCAACATGCCCGCATGAGCGTCGACGGAGCCGCACTGCCCACCGAGCTGTTCACCACCATCGACCACGTCGGGATCGCCGTCCCGGACCTGGACGAGGCGATCGCCTTCTACGACCGAGCCTTCGGCATCACCTCGGTGCACGAGGAGACCAACGAGGAGCAGGGCGTCCGCGAGGCCATGCTGGCCGTGGGCGACGGGGAGACCCGCATCCAGCTGCTCGCGCCGCTGACCCCCGAGTCCACGATCGCCAAGTTCATCGGCCGCTCCGGGCCGGGTCTGCAGCAGCTGGCCTTCCGGGTGACCGACGTCGAGGCGGTCAGCGCGACCCTGCGCGAGCGCGGCCTGCGGCTGCTCTACGACGAGCCCCGCCGCGGCACCGCCGGCAGCCGGGTCAACTTCGTGCACCCCAAGGACGCCGGCGGGGTGCTCGTGGAGATCGTGGAACCGGCCACAGACCACTGACAACGGGGCTACCCGCCAGTAACATCCCTCGCCGCACCACTCCGAGCCAACGACGACCCGAGAGCACAGCGTGAACGAGATCAGGGACGCGATCCTCAACGACGACCTCGCCGACATCGGGGGGCTGGGCGTGCCCGGGTCCTACCGCGCGGTGCTGGTGCGCAAGGACGAGCAGGACATGTTCGAGGGGGTCGACTCCAAGGACAAGGACCCGCGCAAGTCCCTGCACGTCGAGGAGGTGGCCACCCCCGAGCTGGGCCCGGGCGAGGCGATCGTGGCGGTGATGGCGTCCTCGGTGAACTACAACACCGTCTGGACGTCGATCTTCGAGCCGGTGAGCACCTTCGGGTTCCTGGAGCGCTACGGCCGGCTGTCCGACCTCACCAAGCGGCACGACCTGCCCTACCACGTGGTGGGCTCGGACCTGGCCGGCGTCGTGCTGGCCGTGGGTCCCGGGGTCAACCGGTGGAAGGCCGGGGACGAGGTCGTCGCGCACTGCCTGTCCGTCGAGCTGGAGGACCCGGCCGGCCACGACGACACGATGATGGACCCGCAGCAGCGCATCTGGGGCTTCGAGACCAACTTCGGCGGCCTGGCCGAGCTGGCCCTGGTCAAGAGCAACCAGCTGCTGCCCAAGCCCGCCCACCTCACCTGGGAGGAAGCCGCTGCCCCCGGGCTGGTCAACGCCACCGCCTACCGGCAGCTGGTCAGCCACAACGGGGCGAACATGAAGCAGGGCGACACCGTCCTGATCTGGGGCGCCTCGGGCGGGCTGGGCTCCTACGCCACCCAGATGGCGCTCAACGGCGGCGCCATCCCGGTCTGCGTTGTCTCCAGCCCGGAGAAGGCCGAGATCGTGAAGAGGATGGGCGCCGAGCTGGTCATCGACCGCTCCGCCGAGGGCTACAGGTTCTGGAAGGACGAGCACGAGCAGGACCCCAAGGAGTGGCAGCGGTTGGGCAAGAAGATCCGCGAGCTGACCGGCGGCGACGACATCGACATCGTCTTCGAGCACCCCGGCCGGGAGACCTTCGGTGCCAGCGTCTACGTCGCCAAGAAGGGCGGCACGATCGTCACCTGCGCCTCCACCAGCGGCTACCTGCACCAGTTCGACAACCGGTACCTCTGGATGAACCTCAAGCGGATCATCGGTTCGCACTTCGCGAACTACAAGGAGGCCTACGAGGCCAACCGGCTCATCGACAAGGGCCTGATCCACCCGACCCTGTCGAAGGTCTACGGGATGGAGGACGTCGGGCAGGCCGCCCGCGACGTCCAGACCAACACCCACCAGGGCAAGGTCGGCGTGCTCACCCTCGCCCCCACCGAGGGCCTCGGCGTCCGGGACACCGCCAAGCGCGAGCAGCACCTGGACGCGATCAACCGCTTCCGCGGACTCTGAGCGACCGGGCCGGTCCGCGGCTGTGAGAACGCTGCGGACCGGCCCGTCACATCCCGGCCGACCCCGGCGTTCTGGAAGGATGGCCCCATGAGCGACCCCCACGCCGAACTGCTCCCGCTCCGCGAGGCCACGTACTCCTTCGAGGTGGTCCGCAAGGGGTACCACCGCGACCAGGTGGCCGAGGCCATCGAGCGGCTGGACGCAGATCTGCGGGTCACCATGGCCGACCGGGACGCCGCCGCGGCCCGGTCCTCGGAGCTCGCCGCCCAGCTGTCCGCGCTGCACCAGGAGATCGAGGGCCTGCGCCGCAAGGCCGCCTCGGCCGGGGCGCCGACGTTCGAGAACATGGGCGAGCGCATCTCGCACATGCTGCGGCTGGCCGAGGAGGAGGCCGCCGAGGTCCGCCGCAGGGCCGCCGAGGAGGCCGACGCGATCCGCGAGCGGATCACCGCGGAGGAGAACGCCTCGGTGCAGCGGCAGGCCCAGGCCGGCGCCGAGGCCGAGCGCGTGGTCGCCGAGGCCAGGCACGAGGCCGAGCAGATCTCCACCAAGGCCCAGGCCCGCGCCGACGAGCTGGTCACCAAGGCGCAGGAGCGGGTGGCCCAGCTCGACACCGACTCTCAGGCCCGGCGGACCAAGATCGAGGAAGACTTCGAGATCGCCCAGCGCGCCCGGCGCAGTGAGGCCGCGCGCCTGGAGGACGAGCGGGAGAAGGCCTCGGTCCAGGCCGCCCAGCAGCGGACGGCCGAGGCCGCGCAGAAGGCCGCCGCCACGGTCGCGGCCGCCGAGGAGGAGGCCGCGGCGATCCGCCGGCTCCGGGACGAGCTGGCCTCCCGGCTGCACCAGGTGCGCAGCCTGCTGGGCCGCCTGCCCGAGCTCGGCGACGCCACCCCGGGTTCCGGCGACGGTCCGGCCCCCGCGAAGACCCCGCCCACGACCGGGTCGACGGCCTCGGGGACGGCGCAGGCCGGCCCCACCGCCACGGCGAAGCCCGCGCAGGGGACCCCGCCCGCCCAGGCCGCGAAGCCTGCTGCCGCGGCACCGGCCCAGCGCACCCAGCCGCCCACGCAGGCCACCCCGGTCCCCGCCGGCACCGCGGCTCCCGCGCAGCCGTCGGTGCAGCGTCCCTCGCCCGCCCCGTCGGCGGGCGGCCCGGCGACCGCCGTCCAGCCCGCGGTCCGCTCCGTGCCCACCGGCAGCCAGCCCGCCCAGCGGGGGGACGCCGACCGCAGCTGAGCCCGCGCCCCACTACCCGGGGGTGGCCGGCGGTGACCCTGCGTGTCAAGGTCATCACCACGAGGACGGCGACCGCGTGTCGTCCCGCCGCCACCGGAGGGGGATGCCGTGGCCACCTCCGTCGAGGCCAGCAGCGTCGGGACCAGCTCGGCGGCAGCCGGCAGCGCCGAGACCGGCACCGCCCGGCACCGCTCGGGCCGGCGGCCGCGGGGACGCTGGTCCCTGCTGGCCCCGCTGGCCGCGGTCGTGGTCGCCGGGGTGGTGTCCGCCCGGGCGCTGCGCAGCTCGCCGCTGGCCGACGACGGAGCGCTCACCGCGCCGGCCTGGGACTGGCTGCACGGCGGTCCGGCGCCGGACCTGCTGACCCCGGACGGACTGGCCATCGCGCACACCGCGGCCTGGGCCTGGGTCACCCGCTCCTTCGAGCGTGACCTCGGGCTGGCCGCGGCCGGCCGAGAACTGCTCTGGGCCGCCGTCGTGGTCTCCTGCCTGCTGCTCTGGCGGCTGGCCCGGCGGGCCCGGCTCGGCGACGCCGGCGCCTGCGTCGCCGTCCTGGTGTTCGGCGCCGTCCCCGGGCTGGTCATGGTGCACGCCGTCAGCGCCCCGGCGGCCTGGGCGGTGCCCTGGATGCTCGTGGCCGCCTGGCTGGCCGTGGGGCGCCGGCGGCGCCCGGTCCGCGCCCTGGGCTGCCTGGCCCTCGTGCCGGCGGTGCTGCTGGCCCCCGACGTCCTGCTGCTGGTGCTCGCCGGCGCCGCCGGCGCGCTGGCCACGGGCCGGATCGGACGGCGCTGGTCGCCCCGGCTGCGCACGGTGCTCGCCGGGCTCCTGGCCCCGGTGTTCGTCGGGCTGGTCCTGCTGCTCCCCCGGTGGGACCCGCAGCCCGACGTCCTCGCCCCGTGGGCGGCCGGTGAGACCCGCTCGGTGCTGCTCACCGCCGGCCTGCTGACCGCCGGGGCCCTGGCCGCCTGGCTGCTCCCCCGCTGGCGCCCGCCGGCCGGCGCGCTGGCGGTCACCACGCTGGCCGCGATCGCGCCCCCGGGCCGGTTCTCCGCCCTGGTGGTCTGCCTGCCGGTCGGCGCCCTGCTGGTCGGCGCGCTCGCCCAGGAGCTGGTCCGGGCCCCGGCGCTGCGGCCGCTGCGACCGGTCCTGGCCGTGGCCACGACGGTCGCCCTCGTCGCCGGGCTCGTGCTCGCGGCGGTGACGCTGCGGACCGCCCCGGTGGACGACTTCGGGGCCCGGGACCGGCAGGCCCTCGTCGACTGGCTGGCCCAGCAGCTGCCGGCGGGCACCGCGGTCGCCGCGGACGGCCTGCTGGCCCAGGACCTCCGCAAGGACGGGATCCCGATGGGCGAGGGCGGGCTGCAGGTGGTGCGCGGCGCCCCGGGTCCGGTGCCCGACGACGTCGTCGTCGCCCGGTTCGGGGACGCCGAGACCGGCCTGGTGGTCCTCGACCCCGACCGCCGCACCCCCGACGCCGACCAGCGGGCCCTGCGGCGGCAGCTGTCCGGCGCCCTGCTGACCAACCCCACCACCGCCGACGCCGGCCAGGCCACCGGCGCCCTGCTCTCCGGCGACGTCGACCCCCGGCTGCTGACCCTGCTGGCCGGGATCGCCGCGCAGTACGGGGTGGGCATCTCCGCACTGCCGGCGGTGCCGGGCGAGCTGGGCACCTCCGTGCGGTACGCGGTGGTGGACTCGGTCGGCGGCACCCGCGTGGTCGACGACGCCGCCCTCCGCGAGCAGGTGCGCGGCTGGCTGGCCGCCCAGTTGCCGCCCTTCGCGCCGGACCTGGTCGAGGTCACCGACGACGGGATCCGGGTCGGCTACGACTACGCGTCCGACCCCGACGGCCTGCTGACCGGATCCGGTAGCTGAACCGGTCCGTCCGGTAGCACAGAGTGCGGGTCGGACCGGTACGTTCACCTGCGTAGTGCTGTCGTCACCCAGGAGGAACCCATGACCGTCCGACGCGGCCTCGCCGTCCTCCTGCTGGCCGGGCTCGCCTCCCTGCTCGGTGCCGCCCCCTCCGCGGGCGCCGCCGACACCGGGATGCTGCGGCTGGCCCACCTGAGCCCGGACACCCCGTCGGTCGACGTCTACGTCGACTCCGTGTCCTCCCCCGACACCGGCATCGTGCTCAGCGGGGTCGGCTACGGCACGGTCTCGGGCTACCAGTCCGTGCCCGCCGGCACCTACACGGTCTCCATGCGGTCGGCCGGTGCGCCGGTGACGTCGGCCCCCGTGCTGTCCACGACCGTGACCGTCGACGCGGGCGCCGCGTTCACCGTCGCCGGCGTGGGGCCCTTCGCCCAGCTGGGCCTGGAGGTCCTGGACGACGACCTCACCCCGCCCGCCCAGGGCCAGGCCCGGGCCCGGGTGGTCAACGCCTCCCAGACGCTGACCCCGGCCTCGGTCGGGCTGGTCGGTGGTGAGTCGCTGTCGGCCGACCTGGCCTTCCCCGAGCTCACCGACTACGTCTCGCTGCCCGGCGGCGCCACGACCCTGCAGGTGGCCGGCTCCTCGGGCACGCCGACCGACATCCCGGTCGACCTGGCCAGCGGCTCCTCCTACACGGTGCTGCTGCTCGACGGCGACGCCGGCGTCCAGGTGCAGACGGTCCTCGACGCGGCCAGCCCCGGCGTGGTGCCGACCGGTGGCGTCGAGGCCGGGGCCGGCGGCTCCGCCGGGTCCACCGTCCCGCTGGCCCTGGGCGGCGTCGCGCTCGTCGCGCTGGTGGGGTCGGGTCTCGCCGCAGGCCGCCGGCTCCCCCGGCGCGGTGCCGCGGCGCGGCACGCCGCGCACTGACCTCCCCGGCCCGCCCCCTCCCGTCGTGCCCGGTCGTCGACGCCGGCACCGCCGCCGCCGTCCCTGGCTGACCGCACTGCGGTGGGGGCTGGTCGTGGTCGCGGTGGCCGCGGGTGCGTTCGCCGTGCTCGACCCGTTCGCCGCCCGTGGTCCGACCCCCGCCGCGGCGGTGGCCGGGTTCCCGCCGGCGCCGGTCATCCGGGAGGCGCCGGGCAGCGTGACGGCGGCACCGGACCCGGTCGCGGTGTCCGTCCCGGCCGTGGGGCTGGAGAGCAGCCTGGTCGGCATCGGCGTGGACGCCACCGGGGCCCTCGTCCCGCCGGCCGACTTCGCCCAGGCGGGGTGGTTCGCCGACGGCGTGGCACCGGGAGAGGTCGGGCCGGCGGTGCTGGCCGGGCACGTGGACTCCCGGGCCGGGCCGGCGGTGTTCTTCCGGCTGGAGGAGATCCCGGTCGGCGCCCAGGTGCTCGTCACCCGCGCCGACGGCAGCACGCTGACCTTCCAGGTCACCCGGGTGGCCCAGTACCCCAAGACCGCCTTCGCCACGACCGAGGTCTACGGGCCCACCGTGGACGCCCAGCTGCGGCTGATCACCTGCGGCGGGGAGTTCGACCGCTGGCGGCGCAGCTACGTCGACAACATCGTCGTCTACGCCAGCCTGGTGGCCTGACGCGGTGCGTCAGCGACGGCGGTCGCGGGCCCGCCAGCAGGCGGTGTGCCAGTGCCGGCGCAGGTCGACCGAGGACTCGGTGTCCCACGGGTCGAGGTCGGAGTCCCGGGCGTAGACCGGCCAGGCGACGACGTGCGGGGTGCCCGGCCGGATCTCCTGGTCGCAGCCGGGGCACCGGTAGCTGCGGGTGCTCGCGGCCCCGGTGACCTGCCGGACCACCCAGTCGCCATCACCGGCGCTCTCCACCGGCTGCGGGCGGGACAGCGGTGGCCGCGCACCTGCGTGCGGCCGCCGCCGTCCCCTGCCCATGTCGGGCCCGAGGTTACCGAGGGCTACCGGGCGGCGCTGTGGTCCCGGAACCCCCGGCCGGTCTTGCGGCCCAGGTAGCCGGCGGTGACCAGGTGCTCCAGGAGCGGGGCCGGGGCGAAGCCGGGCTCGCGGAACTCGGTGTAGAGCTCCCGCTCGATGGCCAGCGAGACGTCCAGGCCGACGGTGTCCAGCAGCTCGAAGGGCCCCATCGGGTAGCCGCAGCCGACCTTCATCGCCGCGTCGATGTCGTCGGCGGTGGCGTAGTGCGCCTGCAGCATCCGCACCGCGTCGTTGAGGTAGGGGAACAGCAGGGCGTTGACGATGAAGCCGGCCCGGTCGGTGCAGGAGACGGCGTGCTTGCCCAGCTGGGCGCAGACCGCGTGCGCGGTGGCCGCGACCTCGTCCTCGGTGGCGATCGTGGACACCACCTCGACCAGCTTCATGACCGTGGCCGGGTTGAAGAAGTGCAGCCCGACGACGTCCCCGGGCCGGCCGCTGGCCTTGGCGCACTCGATGACCGGCAGCGACGACGTGGTCGTGGCCAGCACCGCACCGGGCTTGCAGATCCGGCCCAGCTCGGCGAACAGCTCCTGCTTGACCGCCAGCGACTCCACGACCGCCTCGACCACGAGGTCGACGTCGGCCAGGTCGGCGCGGTCGGTGGTGCCGGTCAGCCGGGCCAGCACCGCGGCCTTGCCGTCCTCGTCGAGCCGGCCGCGGGTGACCTGCTTGTCCAGGCTCTTGCCGATCGCGGCCAGCACGGCCTCGACCTTCTCGGGGGTGCGGGCGACGAACGTGGTGTCGTAGCCGCCCTTGGCGAACACCTCGATCATCCCGGTCGCCATCGTGCCCGAGCCGACCAGGCCGACCTTCTGCACCGGCCGGGCGCCCTCGGCCGCACCGCCGGGGGTGGGGGTCTGCGCATCGGGCACGACCTCGGCGGAGTCCCGCCCGGCGTAGCCGTAGAAGCCCCGGCCGGTCTTGCGGCCCAGCAGCCCGGCGGTCATCAGCTGCTTGATGATCGGGCTGGGGGCATGCAGCCGGTCGCGGGACTGCTTGTACATCGTGTCGAGGATCTCGTAGGCGGTGTCGATGCCGATCAGGTCCATGAGCGCCAGCGGACCCATCGGCAAGCCGCAGCCCAGCCGCATGGCGGCGTCGATGTCCTCGCGGCTGGCGTACTTGTTCTCGTACATCGAGACGGCGTGGTTGAGGTAGCCGAAGAGCAGGGCGTTGGCGATGAAGCCGGCCTTGTCCCCCACCGTCACGTCGGTCTTGCCCAGCCGCGCGGCCAGGGCCTCGACGTCGTCGATCACCCCGGGTTCGGTGACCACGGTGCTGATCACCTCGACCAGCTTCATGACCGGGGCCGGGTTGAAGAAGTGCATCCCGATGACCTTGCTGGGCCGCCCGGTGGCGACGCTGAGCTCGGTCACCGACAGGCTGGAGGTGTTGGTGGCCAGGATGGTGTCCGGCGGGCAGATCTGGTCGAGCTCGGCGAAGACGGCGGTCTTGAGCTCCAGCCGCTCCGGGATGGCCTCGACCACGAGCTCGGCCTGGGCGAGGTCCTGCAGCGACGTCGACCAGCGGACCCGGGACAGGATCTCCTCGCGGTCGGCCGCCTCGAGCTTGCCGCGCTCGACGGCCTTGGCGGTGGACTGCTCCAGGTGCCCCCGGCCGCGCTCCAACGCCTCGGCGGAGACCTCGACGGCGGTCACGTCCAGCCCGGCCCGGGCCAGCACCTCGGTGATGCCGGCGCCCATGGTGCCCAGTCCGACGACCCCGACCTGGCTGAGTTCTCTGGCCACGCTGCCACTCCCTCGTCCCGGCGCGACCTCGTCGTCGCACCCTGGTCAGGCGAGTCTGCCAGAGCTGGTTACCGGCCGGTAACCAGCGCAGGGCGTGAAGCAGGTCTCAGAACAGCCGCTGGGTGGGGTCGTCGGTGCCCTTGAGGACGGCGTAGTCGACGGTCACGCAGTCGATGCCGCGGTCGCGGGCCAGCACCCGGGCCTGCGGCTTGATCTCCTGGGCGGCGAACACGCCCCGGACCGGGGCCAGCAGCGGGTCCCGGTTGAGCAGCTCCAGGTAGCGGGTCAGCTGCTCGACGCCGTCGATCTCGCCGCGGCGCTTGATCTCCACGGCCACCGTCGTCCCCGCGGCGTCCCGGCAGAGCAGGTCCACCGGGCCGATCGCCGTCGGGTACTCCCGCCGGACCAGCGCCCAGCCGGCACCGAAGGTCTCCACGTGCAGGGCGAGCAGGCGCTGCAGCTCGGCCTCCACGCCGTCCTTCTGCAGGCCGGGGTCGACCCCGAGCTCGTGCCGGACGTCGTGGAAGACCTGGTCGATGGTGATGACCAGCTGCTCGCCGGCCTTGTTGACCACCGTCCAGGTGCCCGCGCCGTCCACCAGCTCGTCCTTGAGCGTGCAGGGCGGGGTCATCCAGTTCAGCGGCTTGTAGGCCCGGTCGTCGGCGTGCACGGACACCGACCCGTCGGCCTTGACCAGCAATAGCCGGGTGGCCGTGGGCAGGTGGGCGGTCAGCCGCCCCACGTAGTCGACGGAGCACGTCGCGATCACCAAGCGCACGGACGCCGACGCTACCGCGCCGGCGTCCGTGCCCCGGGTCAGACCGTGGCGGGCTGCTTCTGCACGTCGGTCTCGCCCAGCGAGCGGACCGGGTCGACCGTGGTGGTGGCGTCGAACGTGGCGCGGTCCAGGATGCCCTCCCGCTCGGCCACGATCACCGGGACGAGCGCCTGGCCGGCGACGTCGGTCGCCGTCCGGCCCATGTCCAGGATCGGGTCGACGGCCAGCAGCAGGCCGACCCCGGCCAGCGGCAGGCCCAGCGTGGACAGCGTGAGGGTCAGCATGACCACCGCACCGGTCACGCCGGCGGTGGCGGCCGAGCCGACCACGGAGACCAGGGCGATGAGCAGGTAGTCGGTGATGCCGAGGTCCACGCCGAAGAACTGGGCCACGAAGATCGCCGCCAGCGCCGGGTAGATCGCCGCGCAGCCGTCCATCTTGGTGGTGGCGCCCAGCGGGACGGCGAAGGAGGCGTAGGACCGTGGGACGCCCAGGTTGGCCTCGGTCACCCGCTCGGTCACCGGCAGCGTGCCGATCGAGGAGCGCGACACGAAGCCCAGCTGGATGGCCGGCCACGCGCCGGCGTAGAACCGCCGGGCCGACAGCCCGTGCAGCTTGAGCAGTACCGGGTAGACCACCAGCAGCACGATCGCCAGGCCGCCGTACACCGCGCCGACGAAGACGCCGAGGCTGCCCAGGGACTCCCAGCCGTAGCTGGCCACGGCGTTGCCGATCAGGCCCAGGGTGCCCAGCGGGGACAGCAGGATGACCCACCACAGCACCTTCTGCACGATCGCCAGCGCGGAGCGGGTGACCGACAGGAACGGCTCGGCGGCCTCGCCGACCTTGAGCGCGGCGATGCCCACGGCGACCGAGACGACGATCAGCTGCAGCACGTTGAACGAGATCGACCCGTCGGGAGAGCCCTCCAGGCCCAGGATGTTGCCGGGCACCAGGCCGGTGAGGAAGTCCCACCACCCGCCGGTCGTCGCGGGGGCCTGCGCCGCCGACTCCGACACCGAGCTGTTGCGGCCGGGCTGGGTGAGCAGGCCCAGGCCGATGCCGATGGACACCGCGATCAGCGCGGTGACGGCGAACCAGAGCAGCGTCTGGCCGGCCAGGCGGGCGGCGTTCCCGACCTGCTTGAGGTTGGCGATGCTGACGATGATCGCGGTGACGATCAGCGGGATGACGATGACCCGCAGCAGCCCGACGAACGTCGAGCCGATGGTGTCCAGCGTCGAGGTCAGCCAGTTCTGGTCGGTGCCGGGGACGAGCTCGCCGTCGACGAACGAGCCGGGGACGGTGCCGATGGCCCGGGCGACGAGGCCGAGGCCCACGCCGACGACGAGGGCGATGAGGACCTGGGCCGCGAAGGGGGTGCGGCGGAGGCGGGAGAGCACGGGGAGGACCTCTCGGGGCGGGGACGGACGGCGGGGACGGGCCGCCGTCAAGCCTTGGAGGTCACCCGACCGAAGTCGACGACCCTCCGCCGGGTCAGCATCGGTGTGCGCACCCCGTTCTCAACCGACCTGCGGCGCGGGTGTTCCCGCCGCATGCCGGCTTGACATCGATCGAACACGTGTTCGACCATTCCCCGGTGACCGACGACCCGACCGCCCCGGCTGCGCTGCTGCGCGCGCCCCGCGCCGACCGGTTGGCCGCCGCCCGGGCGGCGGCCGGCCAGGCCGACCGCCGGTTCGGGATCACCACCCCCGGACGCCCGTTGGAGACCCTCCCCGCCCTGGCCGCGCTGCTGCCCGGCGGGGCGCTGTCCACCGGTGCGGCCTACTCGGTGCTCGGGTCGGTCGCGCTGGCCACCGCCCTGCTGGCCGGGCCGTCCGCGGCCGGTGAGTGGTGCGGCGTGGTCGGGGTGCCCGGGTTCGGCGCCGAGGCGGCTGCGGCGATGGGCGTCGACCTGGACCGCACGGTGCTGGTGCCCGACCCCGGTCCCGAGCTGGTGGCGGTGGTGAGCTCGTTGGTGGGGGCGCTGGCCGTCGTCCTGGTCGGGCCCCCCGGCCCGGTGGGCGACGCCGAGGCGGGGCGGCTGGCCGTCCGGCTGCGGCAGCGGGGCACGGCGCTGGTGGTGTGCGGGCGGTGGCCGCGCAGCGAGGCGGAGCTGAGCCTCACCGACGGCGACTGGCACGGCCTGGGCGCCGGGCACGGCCACCTGTCCGGCCGGTTGGCGACCGTGACGGTGCACGCCCGCCGCACGGCCCGGCCGCGGCAGGCCCGGCTGTGGCTGCCCGACCGGGAGGGCCGGGTGCTCGCCGTCCGCGAGGCGGCCCGCGACCTGCCGGTGCGCCCGGCGGCGACGCTGACCCGGTCGGCGGCGGGGTGAGCAGGACACCCGTGAGCAGGACGTCGTGAGCAAGACATCGTGAGCAGGACGTTGGTGCTGTGGTGCCCGGACTGGCCGGTCACCGCGGCCCGCCAGGCCGCCGGGTCCCCGCCGGACCGACCGGCCGCGGTGCTGGAGGCGGGGCGGCTGCTCGCGGTCTCGGCCGCGGCCCGGTCCGTCGGGCTGCGCCGGGGCCTGCGGATCCGGGAGGCGCAGTCGCGCTGCCCCGAGCTCGTGGTCTTCCCGCACGACCCCCGGCTGGAGGCCCGGGCCTTCGAGCCCGTGCTCGAGGCCGTGGAGTCGGTCGCGCCCGGGGTGCAGGTCGTGCGGCCGGGCACCTGCGCGGTCCGGGCCGGCGGGCTCAGCCGCTACCTGGGCGGGGAGTCCGACGCGGCGGCCGCGGTGCTGGTCAGCGTGGCCGACGCCGGGGTGCCCGGCGCCCGGGCGGGGGTGGCCGACGGTCCGTTCGTCGCCGAGCAGGCCGCCCGGACGACGAACGGGACCGCACCGCGCACCCGGGTGGTGGACCCCGGGGCGGCGGCGTCGTTCCTGGCCGGGCTGTCGGTCGAGGTGCTGGGTCCGCTGCTGGGCGACCCGGCGGCCGTGGACCTGCTGCGCCGGCTCGGGCTGCGCACCGTGGGCGCCTTCGCCGAGCTCGACGGCAGCGTCGTGGCTGCCCGGTTCGGCGCCGACGGGGTGCGGGCGCACCGGCTGGCCCGGGGCGTCGACGAGCAGCGGCTGCAGCGCCGCGAGGCACCCCCGGAGCTGACCCGGGTCGTCGAGTTCGACCCGCCGCTGGACCGGGTGGACCAGGTGGCGTTCACCCTGCGGTCCACCGCCGACGCCTTCGTCGCCGCGCTCGCCGCGCAGGTGCTGGTCTGCACCGGGCTGCGGGTGGAGACCCGCGACGACCGCGGCGGGCTGATCACCCGCACTTGGCTGCACCCCCGGTTCTTCACCGCGGCCGACGTCGTGGACCGGGTGCGCTGGCAGATCGGCGGCGGCGGTCTGGCCGGCCCGGTCGCCCGGGTGGACCTCGTGCCCGAGGACGTCGTCCCGCACGGCGAGCAGGCCGACGGCCTGTGGGGCGGGGCGCCCGACGAGCAGCTGCACCGGGCGCTGACCCGGATGCAGGGCCGGCTGGGCCACGCCGCCGTCGGCACGGCCGTCGTCGGCGGCGGCCGGGGCCCGGTCGACCGGCTGACCTTCGTGCCCTGGGGCGACCGACCGCTCCCCCGCCGCGCCGGTGACCGGCCGTGGCCCGGGCAGCTCCCGCCGCCGTTGCCGACCACGGTGCTGCCCCGGCCCGTGGGCGCGCTGGTGGTCGGCCCGGACGGCGCCCCCGTCGCCGTCGACGAGCGCGGCGTGCTGTCGGCCGCCCCGACCCGGCTGCGGATCTCCGGTGACCGACCGCGGGAGGGCTGGCCGGCGGACTGGCAGCCGATCCAGGCGTGGGCCGGCCCCTGGGCGGTCGACGAGCGGTGGTGGGAGGACGACGCCGCCGGCCGGATGGCCCGGTTCCAGGTGGTCGGCGTGGACGGCAGTGCCTGGTTGCTGCTCGTCGACGACGACGCCCGCTGGTGGGTGGAGGCCCGCTATGACTGACCCCCGCGGCACCGAGCAGGAGCACCCCTGATGGGCTGGCAGAACCCCCCGATCCCGTGGTCGGAGCTGGAGCGCACGCTCTCGGACCGGCACCGGCCCGGCGCACCGGTCGCCGGGGACGGCGGCGACAGCCCGGCCTGGTCGCGCAAGCGGCAGCCCTACGCCCCGCCGCCCGAGCTCCTGCTGCCGCAGCCCGAGCGCCCGGTCGTGCCCTACGCCGAGCTGCACTGCCACACCAACTTCAGCTTCCTGGACGGCGCCAGCCACCCCGAGGAGCTGGTCGCCGAGGCGGTCCGGCTGGGCCTGCACGCCCTGGCCGTCACCGACCACGACGGCTTCTACGGCGTGGTCCGGGCCGCCGACGCGGCCCGGACCCACGACCTGCCCACCGTGGTCGGGGCGGAGCTGTCCCTCGGGCTGCCCGGCCCGCAGCAGGGCGTGGCCGACCCGGTGGGCAACCACCTGCTGCTGCTGGCCCGCGGCGCGGTGGGCTACCACCGGCTGGCCGCGGCGATCACCGAGGCCCAGCTGCGCGGGGAGGAGAAGGGCCGGCCGGTCTACGACCTGGAGGAGCTCGCCGCGGCCGGCGCCGGGGACTGGCTGGTGCTCACCGGCTGCCGCAAGGGCGCCGTCCGCACCGCGCTGGCCACCGGCGGGCTGGACGCGGCGGCCGCCGCGCTCGACCGGCTGGTCGCGCTGTTCGGCCGGGACCAGGTGGTGGTCGAGCTGTTCGACCACGGCCACCCCACCGACAGCTGGGCCAACGACGCCGTCGCCGGGCTGGCCGCCCGGGCCGGCCTGCCCGTGGTGGCGACCGGGAACGTGCACGTGGCGACCCCAGCCGGACGGCGGCTGGCCGGTGCGCTGGCCGCCGTCCGGGCCCGGCGCTCACTGGCCGAGATGGACGGCTGGCTGGCCGCCGCCGGGGCCGCGCACCTGCGGTCGGGGGCGGAGATGGCGACCCGGTTCGCCCGCTACCCCGGGGCGGTGGCCCGGTCGGTGCAGATCGCCGACGAGTTGGCGTTCCCGCTGGAGGCCGCCAAGCCGAAGCTGCCGCGGATGGAGATCCCCGCCGGGCACACCCCGATGTCCTGGCTGCGCGAGCTCTGCCTGCGGGGGCTGGGCGACCGGTTCGGGCCGCCGGGCACCCGCTCCCCCGAGACCGAGCGGGTGTACGCCGACCGGCTGGACCGCGAGCTGGCGGTGATCGCCGAGAAGGACTTCCCGGGCTACTTCCTCATCGTGCACGACCTGGTCGCCGTCGCCCGGGAGAAGCGGATCCTCTGCCAGGGCCGGGGCTCGGCCGCCAACTCGCTGGTCTGCTACCTGCTGCACATCACCGCGGTCGACCCCGTGCGGTTCGGGCTCCCCTTCGAGCGGTTCCTGGCCACCACCCGCGAGGAGGAGCCCGACATCGACGTCGACTTCGACTCCGACCGCCGCGAGGAGGTCATCCAGCACGTCTACGCCAAGTACGGCCGGCGCAACGCTGCCCAGGTCGCCAACGTGATCACCTACCGGCCCAAGCTGGCCGTCCGCGACGTCGCCAAGGCGCTGGGCTACAGCACCGGCCAGCAGGACGCCTGGTCCAAGCAGGTCGAGTCGTGGGGGTCGGTGTCCACCACCACCGCCGACCACGACATCCCGCCGGCCGTGGTCGACCTGGCCGGGCAGCTGCTGGGCTTCCCCCGCCACCTGGGCATCCACTCCGGCGGCATGGTGCTCACCGACCGGCCGGTGGGCGAGGTCTGCCCGATCGAGCACGCCCGCAAGGAGGAGCGCACCGTGCTGCAGTGGGACAAGGACGACTGCGCATCGATGGGGCTGGTGAAGTTCGACCTGCTGGGGCTGGGCATGCTGGCCGCCCTGCAGTACTGCTTCGACCTGGTGGCCGGGCACACCGGTGAGTACCTGACGCTGGACACGGTGCCCAAGGAGGAGCCCGGCGTCTACGACATGCTCTGCCGGGCCGACTCCATCGGGGTCTTCCAGGTCGAGAGCCGTGCCCAGATGGGCACCCTGCCCCGGCTGCGGCCGCGGTCGTTCTACCACCTGGTCATCGAGATCGCGCTGATCCGCCCGGGCCCCATCCAGGGCGGGGCGGTGCACCCCTACATCCGCCGCAAGCTGGGCCAGGAACCGGTGACCTACCCGCACCCGCTGCTGGAGCCGGTGCTGGAGCGCACCTTGGGCGTCCCGCTGTTCCAGGAGCAGCTCATGCAGATCGCCCAGGCCGTCGGCGGGTGCAGCGGCGACGACGCCGACCTGCTGCGCCGGGCGATGGGCTCCAAGCGCGGCAAGGAGAAGATCGGCCGGCTCAAGGAGACGCTGTTCGCCGGCATGGCCTCCCACGGCATCACCGGGGACCTCGCCGACGACATCTACGCCAAGATCGAGGCGTTCGCGAACTTCGGGTTCGCCGAGAGCCACTCGATCAGCTTCGCGCTGCTGGTCTACGTCTCCAGCTGGGTCAAGCTGCACCACCCGGCGGCGTTCCTGGCCGCGCTGCTGCGCGCCCAGCCGATGGGCTTCTACTCCCCGCAGACGCTGGTCGCCGACGCCCGGCGGCACGGCGTGCAGGTGCACACCCCCGACATCCACCGGTCCGGGGTGCACGCCGACCTCGAGGCCCTCGACGCGGGGGCCACCCACCCGACCGGCGACCCGGCGTGCCTGTCCGCCGTCCACCCGCACCCCGGGGAGTTCGACCCCGAGGCGCCCTTCGACACCGACGACCACCGCCGGGACGGCGCGTTCGCCGTCCGGCTGGGGCTGGCCGGTGTCCGGTCGATCGGGGTGGACCTGGCCACCCGCATCGTCGCCGAGCGGGACGCCGCCGGGCCGTTCGCCTCGATGGCCGACCTGGCCCGGCGGGTCGGGCTGACCACGCCGCAGCTGGAGGCCCTGGCCACCGCCGGGGCGTTCGACCCGCTCGGGCTGTCCCGCCGGCAGGCGCTGTGGGAGGCCGGCCGGGCCGCCCGCGAGCGTCCCGACCGGTTGCCGGGCACGGCCGGCGACGAGGCACCGCCGGTGCTGCCGGGCATGAGCGGCGCCGAGCAGACCATGGCCGACCTGTGGGCGACCTCCATCTCCCCCGACAGCCACCCGGTGCAGCACGTGCGGGCGCACCTGGACGCCGCCGGGGTGCTGTCGGCCGCGGCACTGAGCTCGGCGGTGTCGGAGACCCGCGTCCACGTCGGCGGCGTGGTGACCCACCGGCAGCGGCCGGCCACCGCCGGGGGCACCACCTTCCTCAACCTCGAGGACGAGACCGGGCTGGTGAACGTGATCGTGTCGGCCGGGGTGTGGGCCCGCTACCGCCGGGTCGCCCGGGAGTCCGGGGCGCTGGTGATCCGTGGCCGGGTCGAGCGGAACGCCGGGGTGGTGAACCTGGTCGCCGACCGGATCGAGAAGCTGGCGATCACCGTGCAGACGGTGTCCCGGGACTTCCGGTGAGCCCGCGGGTCAGTCGGTCCACACCGCCGGGCGCTTGCCCAGGAACGCCGCCATGCCCTCGCGGGCGCCGTCGAGCTGGGACGCCGCGGCCATCGTCTGCACCGCCTGCAGGTAGGCGTCGGCCTCCGGCCGGTCCAGCTGGGCGTACATCGCCTGCTTGCCCCACGCCTTGCTGGCCCGCGAACCCCGGGTCGCCCGGTGGACCAGGTCGGCGACCGCCCCGTCGAGCTCGGCGTCGGGGACGACCCGGTTGACCAGGCCCCACTCCAGGGCGGTCGCCGCGTCGATGACGTCGCCGGTGAGCGCCAGCTCCATCGCGCGCTTGCGACCCACGTTGCGCGCGATGGCCACCATCGGGGTGTGGCAGAACCAGCCGCCCTTGCCCCCGGGGGCGGCGAAGCCCGCTGACTCCGCGGCCACCGCGAGGTCGCAGGAGGCGACCAGCTGGGCGCCGGCCGCGGTGGCCAGCGCGTGCACCCGGGCGACGACGACCTGCGGCACCTCGTGCAGCGTCTGCATCAGCTCGGTGCACAGCTCCAGCAGCGACCGGACCTCGGCCAGCGGCTTCTCGGCCACGTCGGCGAAGTCGTGGCCGGCGCTGAACACCGGGCCCTCGGCGGCGAGCACCAGCGCCGACGCGTCGGTGGCCCCCACCTGCCGGACCGCGGCCAGCAGCTGGGTCAGGTGCTCCCGGGACAGCGCGTTGCGCTTGGTGGGGCGGCACATGGTCACCGTGACGACGTCGTCCTGCCGCTCGACCCGCGGCGCAGCCAGCTCGCTCATGTGAGCGACCACACCACGGCTCCGGGCCGGTGTCGAGTCGCCGGGTGTGGGCACCCTGGGGGCGTGCACCCAGAACCGGTCACCCCCACCGCCCCGCGCCCGCTGACCTCGACGCTGTTCACCCAGGGCTGGCGCGACCTCGCCTTCCTGCACTGGGCGGTGGACCCCGACCTGGTCGCCCCGCACCTGCCGCCGGGCACCCGCCCGGACACCGTCGACGGCGCGACCTACGTCGGGCTGATCCCCTTCCGGATGCGCCGGATCGGCTTCTTCGGGCTGCCCGGCCTGCCCTACCTGGGCTCCTTCGCGGAGACCAACGTGCGGCTGTACTCCGTCGACGAGCAGGGCCGCCGCGGCGTGGTCTTCGCCTCGCTGGAGGCCGATCGCCTGCTCCCGGTGCTCGCCGCCCGGTGGGTGGCCCGGCTGCCCTACGTCTTCGCCGGCATGCGGGTCACCACGGACGGCGACGTCACCCGCTACACCTCCCGGCGCCGGTGGCCCGGGCCCCGCGGTGCGCACAGCACCGTCGCGGTCCGGGTCGGCGAGCAGATCGCCGACCCGGCGCCGCTGGACCGCTTCCTCACCAGCCGCTGGGGCCTGCACCGCGGTTTCCTGGGCCGCACCGCCTACTGGCCCAACGAGCACCCGGAGTGGCCGCTGCACCGCGCGGAGCTCGTCGAGCTCGACGAGGAGCTGACCGCCGCCGCCGGCGTCCCGGTCACCGGGGCGCCGGACAGCGTGCTCTTCTCCCCCGGCGTCGACGTCCGCTTCGGCCCCTGGACCAGGTGAGGTGCTGGAACGGCTCCCTCGCAGGGGCCCGCGGCGTGCGGAGCGCGTCGTGGGGGGCGAGGGGGTCCTTCTAGAGGTCGTTGGCCTCGCGGACGACGTCCACGATCTGGCCCATGATGTCGGTCATCCCGAAGTCCTTCGGGGTGAACACCCGGGCCACGCCCTGCTCCTTCAACCGCCGCGCGTCGGCGTCGGGCACGATGCCGCCGACCACCACCGGGACGTCGTCCAGACCCGCCGCGCGCAGGCCCTCGAGCACCGCGGGCACGACCTGCAGGTGCGAGCCGGACAGCACCGACAGGCCCACCACGTGCACGTCCTCCTCGACCGCGGCCGAGACGATCTGCGCCGGGGTCAGCCGGATGCCCTGGTAGACCACCTCGAAGCCGGCGTCCCGGGCCCGGACGGCGATCTGCTCGGCGCCGTTGGAGTGCCCGTCCAGGCCGGGCTTGCCGACCAGGAAGCGCAGCCGCCCACCGAGCTCCTCGCCGGTCGCCCGGACCCGCTCGCGGACGTCGGCCAGGGACACGTCGGCCTCGCCGGTGCTCGCGGCCGAGACCCCGGTGGGTGCCCGGTACTCCCCGAACACCTCGCGCAGCACCCCGGCCCACTCCCCCGTGGTGACGCCGGCGCGGGCGCACTCCAGGCTGGCGGTCATCAGGTTCTCGGTCGTGCCGGCCGCGGTGCGCAGCGCGTCCAGCGACGCGGCCACCCGGGCGTCGTCCCGGTCGGCCCTCCACCGGACCAGCGCCTCCTGCGCCGCGGCCTCCACGGCCGGGTCGACGGTCTGGATCGCGGTGTCCAGGTCGGCGGTGAGCGGGTTGGGCTCGGTGGAGGTGAACTTGTTGACCCCGACCACGACGTCGTCCCCGGACTCCATCCGGCGTCGACGCTCGGCCAGCGACCCGACCAGCTGGCCCTTCATGTAGCCCGACTCGACGGCCGCGACCGCGCCGCCCATCTCCTGCACCCGGGCGATCTCGGCCCGGGCGCCCTCGACGATCTCGGCGACCTTGGCCTCGACGACGACCGAGCCGGTGAACAGGTCGTCGTACTCCAGCAGATCGGTCTCGAAGGCGAGCACCTGCTGCAGCCGCAGCGACCACTGCTGGTCCCAGGGCCGGGGCAGGCCCAGCGCCTCGTTCCAGGCCGGCAGCTGCACGGCGCGGGCCCGGGCGTCCTTGGACAGCGTGACCGCGAGCATCTCCAGCACGATCCGCTGCACGTTGTTCTCCGGCTGCGCCTCGGTCAGGCCCAGGGAGTTGACCTGCACGCCGTAGCGGAAGCGGCGGTGCTTGGAGTCCTGCACGCCGTAGCGCTCGAGGGTCAGCTCGTCCCACAGCTGACCGAAGGCGCGCATCTTGCACATCTCCTCGACGAACCGGACCCCGGCGTTGACGAAGAAGGAGATCCGGGCGACGACCTCGCCGAAGCGCTCGGCCGGCACCTGGCCGGAGTCGCGCACCGAGTCCAGGACGGCGATCGCGGTGCTGATCGCGTAGGCGATCTCCTGCACGGGCGTCGCGCCGGCCTCCTGCAGGTGGTAGCTGCAGATGTTGGTCGGGTTCCACTTGGGCAGCGCGGTGACGGTGTAGGCGACCATGTCGGTGATCAACCGCATGCTCGGCGCCGGCGGGAACACGTAGGTCCCCCGCGACAGGTACTCCTTGACGATGTCGTTCTGCGTCGTCCCGGTCAGCGCGGCGACGTCGTGGCCGTGCTCCTCGGCGACGGCCTGGTACAGCGCGAGCAGCCACATCGCGGTGGCGTTGATCGTCATGGACGTGTTCATCTCGTCCAGCGGGATGCCGTCGAACAGCGCACGCATGTCGCCGATGTGGCTGACCGGCACGCCCACCTTGCCCACCTCGCCGGCGGCCAGCTCGTGGTCGGGGTCGTAGCCGGTCTGGGTGGGCAGGTCGAAGGCCACCGACAGGCCGGTCTGCCCCTTGTCCAGGTTGCGGCGGTACAGGGCGTTGGACTCGGCCGGGGACGAGTGGCCCGCGTACGTGCGCATGACCCAGGGGCGGTCGCGGTCCTTCGGCGCTGAAGGGTTCGGCATGTCCGCGGAGTGTAGGGCTACCGGCCGGTAACCACGATGTCGAACAGCTCACGCGGTGGCACACTCGGGGGCGGTCCACCGACGGGGAGGAGACCGCTGTGCCCATCGATGCGGGCAGCCTGCACTACGCGGTCGGCCCGGCCATCGCGTTCCTGGTGCTCGTCGTCCTGGCGGTGTTCCTGCGCTGGGCGTTCGCGTCCAGCAGCCCGAAGCCCACCAAGCGGCCCTCCGCCGAGGACGGCCTGCTCACCCGGGTCGCGACGCTGACCCGCAAGGAGTCCGCGCTCGCGCTGCGAGCGGTGCTGTCCGACGCCGGGATCCGCTCGACGATCCGGTACCCGGCCCCGCACCGCGCCGACGTCCTGGTCTTCCCGGAGGACGCCGGCCGCGCCCGCGCCCTGGCCGGCACCTTCCAGAACGGCTGAGCCGGCCGCTCAGGTGTCGCGGTCGCGGTGGGTCCGCTCGATCGTGGCGCCCAGCCCGCGCAGCTGCTCCACGAAGTCGGGGTAGCCGCGGTCGACGTGGTGCACGTCGGCCACCTCGGTGACCCCGTCGGAGCACAACCCGGCCAGCACCAGGCCGGCACCGGCCCGGATGTCGGTGGCCAGCACCGGTGCGCTGGACAGCCGCTCCCGGCCGCGGACCACGGCGTGGTGGCCGTCGATGCGCACGTCGGCGCCCAGCCGGACCAGCTCGTTGACGAACATGAAGCGGCCCTCGAACACGTTCTCGGTGATCAGGGCGGTGCCGGTGGACACCGCGGCCAGCGCGACGGCCATCGGCTGCAGGTCGGTCGGGAAGCCGGGGAAGGGCAGCGTGACGACGTCGACGCAGGTGGGCCGCTCGACCATCGCCACCCGGACGCCGCCCTCGACCTGCTCGACGGTCGCACCGGCCGCGCGCAGCTTGTCCAGCGCCACCGACAGGTGCTCGGGGGCTGCGCGCTCGATCACGACGTCGCCCCGGGTCATCACCGCACCGATCGCCCAGGTGCCGGCCACGATGCGGTCGGGGACGGTGGTGTGGGTGACCGGGTGCAGCTCGGTGACGCCCTCGACGGTGATCGTGGAGGACCCGGCACCGGAGATCTGCGCGCCCATCTCGCTCAGCATCTGGCAGATGTCCACGATCTCGGGCTCGCGCGCGGCGTTGTCCACGACCGTGGTGCCCTCGGCCAGCACCGCGGCCATCACCAGGTTCTCGGTGGCGCCGACCGACGGGAAGTCCAACCAGATGGAGGTGCCGATGAGCCGCGGGGCGGTGGCGATCAGGAAGCCGTGCTCGCTGCGCACGGTGGCGCCCAGCCGCTCCAGGCCGGCCACGTGCATGTCCAGCCCGCGGGAGCCGATCGCGTCGCCACCGGGCAGCGCCACCTTGGCCTGCCCGCAGCGGGCCACCAGGGGGCCCAGGACGCTGATCGAGGCCCGCATCCGGCGCACCAGGTCGTAGTCGGTCTCGCTGGAGGGCATCTCCGGGACGTCGACGACGACCCGGCCACCGCCCCCGCCCCGGCCGTCGGTGTAGCGCTGGAACTCCACGCCGCAGCCCAGCCGGCGCAGCACCTCGCTCATGATCGTCACGTCGAGGATGTCGGGGACCTCCTCGATCGTTGTCCGGCCGCTGGCCAGCAGCGCCGCAGCCATCAGCTTGAGCGCGCTGTTCTTCGCGCCGGTCACCCGCACCCGTCCGCGCAGCGACGTCCCGCCGGTCACCTCGAAGCAGTCCACCGCTCCACAGTAGGAGACCACCCCGCATACGCTGCGGGCATGACCGTCCGGCTCACCCGCATCTACACCAAGACCGGCGACGCCGGGCAGACCCACCTGGGCGACATGAGCCGGGTGGCCAAGACCGACGTCCGGCTGGCCGCCTACGCCGACGTCGACGAGACCAACTCGGTGCTCGGCCTGGCGCTCGCGCTGGGGTCACCCCCGGCGCCGCTGGCCGAGCTGCTGCGCAGCGTGCAGAACGACCTCTTCGACGTCGGGGCCGACCTGTGCACGCCGATCACCCCGAACCCGGAGTACCCGCCGCTGCGGATCACCGCCGCCTACACCGAGCGGCTGGAGGCGGCCTGCGACGAGCACAACGAGCAGCTGCCCAAGCTGAACTCGTTCATCCTGCCCGGCGGGACGCCGCTGGCCGCGTTCCTGCACCAGGCGCGCACCGTCGCCCGGCGGGCCGAGCGCCGGGTCTGGGCCCTGCTCGAGGCCGACGCGGAGCGCACCAACGAGGAGACGGCGAAGTACCTCAACCGGCTGTCGGACCTGCTGTTCATCCTGTCCCGGGAGGCGAACCCGGGCGGTGACGTGCTGTGGGAGCCCGGCGCGCACAGCGGCGCCCACGCCCAGCGGGCGGCCGCCGCGCAGGAGTAGCGGGTCAGCGGCCCAGCGGCGGCGAGGACTCGATCCAGGACAGGAAGCCGGTCACCGTCGAGGGGTCCATGGCCAGCTCCCGGGGGCCGCCGCCGGTGCGGCAGATCAGCACCTGGCTGTCGGCGGGCACGGCACCGTCCTCGACGGTGGGCCGCCGCCGGCCCTCGACGTGGAACTCCGTGCGGCACAGCCGCTGGGTCGGGCGGACCGACAGCGAGAGCGCCGGGTACCAGAGCAGTTCCTCACCGGAATACCAGGCGACACCGACGGACCAGCGGGGTGCACCCACCGGGCGCAGCCACATGGTGACGGCGCCCAGGCCGCTGAGCAGGAACCGGCGGCGCAGCAGGAACGTCGCGACCAGCGCGACGACCAGGACCGCGACGAGGACCAGCAGCACGGTGCTCAGCGCCACGGGCCCCGGTCCTCGGTCGTCGCGGTCGCGGGTCTCAGGCGGCCTGGCCGGCGGCGCGGAGGCGGGACTGGGCGCGACGGGCGGCGGCGAGCGCCTCCTCGTCGTCGTCCGCGGCGCCCTCTGCCCGGCTCAGCGCCTGGCGGGCCCGCTCGACGTCGATCTCGGTCGCGATCTCGGCGGTCTCGGCCAGGATGGACACACCCTGCTCGGTCACCGACAGGAACCCACCGTGGGCGGCGACGACGAGGTCCTCGCCGCCGTCGACGCGGATGGTGACGACGCCACCGGGCGCGAGCTCACCGAGCAGCGGCGCGTGGCCGGGCAGCACGCCGAGCTCTCCCTCGGTGGTCCGGGCGATCACCATCGTCGCCTCACCGGACCAGATCTTGCGCTCCACGGCCACGAGCTCGACCTGCAGGGTCGCCACGACACTCCTCGGGGTCCGCCGGTCGAACCGGCGAGCTGGTCACCTCGCGGTGACGGATCGGTCTCCAGCATACGGGCCCGGGCGGGCCGGCCCGGCGCGGGCGTCAGCCCCGGCGGTAGAGCAGGGTCCAGCGGCCCAGGCGGACCAGCGGGCGGCGGACCGTCGAGCTCGGTGCCCACTCGGCCATGTCGAAGCGCGGGACGTCGGCCGGCGGGGGCGGCGCGTAGGGCGGCCAGCACCAGTCGGACTCGTCACCGGTGCCCAGGGACGCCAGCGGACCCGACGGGTGGTCCTCGGTCGGCGTCCCGGCGGGGGTCAGCATCGGCTCCGCGCCGGCGACCGGGGTCGCTGCGAGCTGCGGGCTGTCGTCCACGCTGTCTTCTCCTGCCGCGCACCGGGGTGCCTCGGTGCTCCTTGCGATGATCATCGGACGAACGCTGCCCCGCGCCGAGCGTTGACGGCGATGTCCACCCGAACGGGTGGGGTGGGTCAGCGGGAGATCGGCCACGCCGCACCGCGTCGCCCTCGACGGCGATCATAGTGGGACTCCGGCGACCTGCCCGACGCAGGTCGAACCGCCCTCGGACACCCGGGACGACGACGGCCGGCCACCCCGCGAGGGGTGACCGGCCGTCGGTCGGTGCTGGTGGAGCTACTTCTTGAGCTTGGCGGCGTTCGCCTCGAGGTCCTCGAGGCCACCGCACATGAAGAAGGCCTGCTCCGGCACGTGGTCGTACTCGCCCTGGGTCAGCGCCTTGAACGCCTGCAGGGTCTCGGTCAGCGGCACGTAGGAGCCCGGCTGCCCGGTGAAGGCCTCGGCCACGAACATGTTCTGGGACAGGAAGCGCTCGATGCGACGGGCCCGGTTCACGGTGACCTTGTCCTCCTCACCGAGCTCGTCGATGCCGAGGATCGCGATGATGTCCTGGAGCTCCTGGTAGCGCTGCAGGATCCGCTTGACCTCCGACGCCGTGTCGTAGTGCTCCTGCCCGACGTACTGGGCGTCGAGGATCCGGCTGGTGGAGTCCAGCGGGTCCACGGCCGGGTAGATGCCCTTCTCCGAGATGGGCCGCGACAGGTTCGTCGTGGCGTCCAGGTGGGCGAAGGTGGTGTGCGGAGCCGGGTCGGTGATGTCGTCGGCGGGCACGTAGATGGCCTGCAGCGAGGTGATGGACCGGCCTCGGGTCGAGGTGATCCGCTCCTGCAGCTCGCCCATCTCGTCGGCCAGGGTCGGCTGGTACCCCACGGCGGAGGGCATGCGGCCCAGCAGCGTGGAGACCTCGGACCCGGCCTGGGTGAACCGGAAGATGTTGTCGATGAAGAGCAGCACGTCCTGGTCCTGCTCGTCGCGGAAGTACTCCGCCATCGTCAGGGCCGACAGGGCCACCCGCAGACGCGTGCCCGGAGGCTCGTCCATCTGGCCGAAGACCAGCGCGGTCGAGTTGATGACCCCGGACTCGGTCATCTCGGTGATGAGGTCGTTGCCCTCACGGGTGCGCTCGCCGACACCGGCGAACACCGACACGCCACCGAACTCCTGGGCGACGCGACGGATCATCTCCTGGATGAGGACCGTCTTGCCGACGCCGGCACCGCCGAACAGGCCGATCTTCCCGCCCTTGATGTAGGGCGTGAGCAGGTCGATGACCTTGATGCCGGTCTCGAGCAGCTCGGTGCGGCCCTCGAGCTGGTCGAACTTGGGTGCGTGGCGGTGGATCGTCCAGCGCAGCCCGTCCTCGCCGTAGCCGGGGGTGTCCAGGCACTCGCCGAGCGCGTTGAACACGTGGCCGGTCACCTGGTCGCCGACCGGCACCGAGATGGCCGAGCCGGTGTCGCGCACCTCGGCGCCGCGGACCAGGCCGTCGGTGGGCGCCATCGAGATGGTGCGGACGACGTTGTCACCCAGGTGCTGGGCGACCTCGAGGGTCAGCGTCTTGCCCAGGTCGGCGAGGGTGACGTCGACCTTGAGGGCGTTGAACAGCTCGGGCATCGAGTCCCGGGGGAACTCGACGTCGACGACCGGGCCGGTGACCCGGACGACGCGGCCGGAGCCGGTGGTCTCGCTCGTGCTCGGACGGTCCTCGGTGAGGGTCATCGCTGCTTCTCCTGGCTGGTGTGGGGCGCGCTCGACTGCGTGGTCTGTCGCGTCTGAGAGGTGGTCGTCACGGGTCAGATGTCCGACCCGCTGGACACGAGGGCGTCGGCGCCGCCGACGATCTCGCTGATCTCCTGGGTGATGCCGGCCTGGCGGGCCGCGTTCGCCTGCCGGGAGAGGTTCTTGGCCAGCTCCTCGGCGTTGTCCGAGGCGGACTTCATCGCCCGGCGGCGGGAGGCCGACTCCGACGCCGCGGACTCGAGCATCGCGGCGTAGATGCGGGTGCTGATGTACTTCGGCAGCAGCGCGTCCAGCAGCGACTCGGCGGAGGGCTCGAACTCGTACGAGGTCGGGATGTCGGTCGACCTCTGACCGGCTGCCGCGTCCTCGCGCTCGTGCTCGAACTCCTCCACCTCCTCCACCTCGAGGGGAGCCATCCGCTTGGCCACGGGCACCTGGGCCAGCAGCGAGCGGAACTCCGTGTAGACGATGTGCAGCTCGTCGACGCCGTCGATGCCGTCGGCGTTGCCCTGGTCGTCGTCCTCACCGGCGGTGAAGGCCTTGATCAGGGTGCTGCCGACCGCCTGCGCGTCGGCGTAGCCGGGCTGCTCGGAGAAGCCGGTCCAGGTCTCCTCGACCGCACGGTCGCGGAACCGGTAGTACGTCTCGCCCTTGCGGCCGACGACGTAGAGCACCGGGTCCTTGCCCTCGCTGCGCAGCAGGCCGAGCAGCTCCTCGGTACGGCGCAGCACGTTGACGTTGTAGGAGCCGGCGAAGCCGCGGTCGGAGGTGATGACCAGCACCGCCACCCGACCCGGCTTCTCCCGCTCGGTGAGCAGCGGGTGGTCCAGGCTCGCCGAGGACGCCAACGCCGAGAGCACCTTGGTGATCTCCCGGGCGTAGGGCTTGGAGGCCTCGACCCGGTTCTGGGCGCGCACGATGCGGGCACCGGCGATCAGCTCCTGGGCCGAGAAGATCTTCTTCGTCGACCGGGTGGAGCGGATGCGGCGCCGCAGCGCGCGGAGGGAGGCAGCCACGGGTCAGGCCTTCTTCTTGACCTGGACGCGCTCCTGGCCGCGCTGCGACGCGTCCATCGCCTCGACCTCGGGCTCGTTCACCTGCAGCGACTCGCCGTCGCTGGTCGTGAACTGGCCGTAGAAGGCCTCCACCGCGGACTCGAGGTTCCCGACGGTGTCGTCCTCGAGCTTCTTGGAGTTGGCGATCGCGTCGAGCACCCCGGAGTCACCGCGGGACAGGAACTCGAGGAACTCGCCCTCGAAGCGGCGCACGTCGGGCACCGGGACGACGTCGAGCTTGCCCCGGGTGCCCAGCCACAGCGAGACGACCTCGCGCTCGAGGGAGAACGGCGCGTACTGGCCCTGCTTGAGCAGCTCGACCAGGCGCTGACCGCGGTCCAGGGTGGCGCGGGAGGAGGCGTCCAGGTCCGAGGAGAAGGAGGAGAAGGCCTCCAGCTCGCGGAACTGGGCCAGGTCCAGGCGCAGGCGACCGGCGACGGCCTTCATCGCCTTCGTCTGCGCCGAGCCGCCCACGCGGGACACCGAGATGCCCACGTTGATGGCCGGGCGGACACCGGAGTTGAACAGACCGGTCTCCAGGAAGATCTGGCCGTCGGTGATCGAGATGACGTTGGTCGGGATGTACGCCGAGACGTCGTTGCCCTTGGTCTCGATGATCGGCAGGCCGGTCTGCGACCCGCCGCCGAGCTCCTCCGACAGCTTCGCGCAGCGCTCCAGCAGGCGGGAGTGCAGGTAGAAGACGTCGCCGGGGTAGGCCTCGCGGCCCGGGGGACGACGCAGCAGCAGCGACACCGCGCGGTAGGCCTCGGCCTGCTTGGACAGGTCGTCGAACACGATCAGGGTGTGCTTGCCCTCGTACATCCAGTGCTGGCCGATGGCCGAGCCGGTGTAGGGGGCGATGTACTTGTAGCCGGCCGAGTCCGAGGCGGGCGAGGCGACGATGGTCGTGTACTCCATCGCGCCGGCGTCCTCCAGCGCGGCCTTGACCCCGGCGATGGTGGAGCCCTTCTGGCCCACCGCGACGTAGATGCAGCGGACCTGCTGCTGCGGGTCACCGGTCGCCCAGGCGGCCTTCTGGTTGATGATCGTGTCGATCGCGATCGCGGTCTTGCCGGTCTGGCGGTCGCCGATGATCAGCTGGCGCTGGCCGCGGCCGATCGGGGTCATGGCGTCGATGGCCTTGATCCCGGTGGCGAGGGGCTCGTGCACCGACTGGCGCTGGACCACCGAGGGGGCCTGCAGCTCCAGGGCGCGGCGCTCGGTGCTCTGGATGTCGCCGGCGCCGTCGATCGGCACGCCGAGGGGGTCCACGACGCGGCCGAGGAAGCCGTCGCCGACCGGCACCGAGAGCACCTGGCCGGTCCGGCGGACCGTCTGGCCCTCCTCGATCGCGGCGAAGTCACCCATGACCACGACGCCGACCTCGCGCACGTCGAGGTTCAGGGCCAGGCCACGCACGCCGCCCTCGAACTCCAGGAGCTCGTTGGTCATGACCGAGGGCAGGCCCTCGACACGGGCGATGCCGTCGCCGGCCTCGGTGACGGTGCCGACCTCCTCGCGGGAGACATCGGTGTCGTAGTCGGTGACGTAGTTCTGGATGGCACTGCGGATCTCGTCCGCGGAGATCGTGAGCTCGGCCATGGCCCGGGTGTCCTCTTCCCTGCTCAGGTGCTGTCTGGGGTGGTGCGGTCGGTGGTCGGCCTGCTCGGCCGACCGGGCGGCTCAGCCGGCGAAGCGCCGGCCGGCAGCTTCCAGCCGGTGCGCGATGCTGCCGTCGACGATCTCGTCGCCGACCCGGATGACCAGGCCGCCGATGATCGCCGGTTCGACCTGGACCTGCAGGCCGATGGTGCGCCCGTAGGTCCGCTCGAGGATGGCGGTCAGCCGCTGCTGCTGGGCGGCGTCCAGCTCGACCGCGCTGGTCACGTGCGCGACCGACTGGCCGCGCCGCGCCGAGGCCGCCTCGGAGATCCGCTCGACGGCGTTGGCCGCGTTGTGCACGTGCTGGCTGGTCAGCGCGTTGCGCACCAGCCGCTCGGTGATCGGCGAGACCTTGCCGGCCAGCAGCCGGTCCAGCAGCGCCGTCTTGCCCTGGCGGTCGGCAGCGGGGTCACCGAGCAGGCGGGCCAGTGCGGCGTCGCCGTCGATGATCCGGCCGAACCGGAAGAGCTCGTCCTCGACGGTGTCGAGCTCCCCGCGGGCCTGCGCCGCGTCCAGCGCGACGTCGGTGGCCAGCGTCTCGACCGCCTCGACCAGGTCCAGGGGACGCGACCAGCGCTGGCGGGCCACGGTCTGCACCACGTCCAGCGCGCCGTCGCCGATCTTGCCGCGCAGCAGCCGGTCCGCGAGGCCGGCCCGGTCGTCGGGCCGCACGGACGCATCGGCCAGTGCCCGCCGGAGCGAGACCTGACCGCTGAGCACGTGGGCGACCGAGAACAGGTCGTCGGCCAGCCCGAGCAACGCCTGGCCGTCGGCCCGGCTGCCCTGCTGCGACCCGGTCTGCAGACCCAGGCGCTCGCGCGAGGTGGCGAGCGCCTCCCGGCTGGCCGCCTGCATCAGCGGTTGCCCTCGGGCGTGTAGACCGTGCTGCCGCCGGTGCCGGTGGCCGGGGTGGACGACGACATGGCGTCCAGCTCGTCCATGAACCGGTCCACGGTGCCGCGTCGACGGGCGTCGTCCTCGAGGGACTCCCCCACGACCCGGCCGGCCAGCGTGACCGCCAGCGAGCCGATCTGCCCGCGCAGCTCGTTGACCACCTGCTGGCGGGAGGCAGCGAGCTGCTCCTCGCCGCGGGCGACGATGCGGGCGGACTCCTCCTGGGCCTGGGTGCGCAGCTCCTCGAGGATCTGCTGGCCCTCGGCCCGGGCGGCGTCGCGGATCTGCGCGGCCTCGGTGCGGGCCTCGGCGAGCTGGGCGCGGTACTGCTCCAGCGCGGCCTTGGCCTCGGCCTGGGCGGCCTCCGCCCGCTCGATGCCGCCCTCGATGGCGTTGCGTCGCTCCTGGAACGTCTTCTCGATGATCGGGAAGACGAACTTGATGACGACGAACGCCAGGATCGCGAACGTGATCAGCCCGACGATGATCTCGCCGACGGGCGGCAGCAACGGGTTGGGTTCGCCCTCAGCAGCGAAGAGATTCACCTGACGTCACCTCCAACGGGTCTCGTGGACGATCCCTGGGAAGGGATCAGGAACCGAAGATGAAGGGGACGACCAGGCCGATGAGCGCGAGCGCCTCGGACAGGGCGGCACCGAGGAAGGCGTAGGTACGGGTCAGACCGGCGGACTCGGGCTGGCGCGCGGTCGCCTGGATGTAGGCGGCCCACACGATGCCCACACCGATGCCGGGGCCGATGGCGGCGAGGCCGTAGCCCACCGAACCGATGCTGCCGGTGAGCTCTGCCAGAACGTCCATTGCGGGGTGTTCCTCCTGTGTCGGTCACCCGGGATGGTCCCGGGTGGCTGGCGGGGTGGTGCGTCTGTGGATCGAGCAGGCCTCAGTGGGCCTTCTCGACGGCTCCGTTGAGGTAGGTGGCGGTCAGCACGGTGAAGACGTAGGCCTGCAGCACGATCACCAGCACCTCGAAGAAGGTCATGAACAGTGCCATGAGGAAGCTGAACGGCGCGAAGATGACCGAGTAGTTCTCGTCGAACTTGCCCAGCAGGTAGACCGTGCCGAGCGAGAAGACGACGAGCAGCATGTGTCCGGCGAAGAGGTTCGCGAACAGACGCACGGCGAGCGTGAACGGCCGGATGATGAACATCTGCAGCAGCTCGATCGGGGTCACCAGCAGGAGGAACGGGATCGGCACCCCCGATGGGATCGCCACCTCCTTGAGGTAGCCGCCGAGGCCCTTGTTCTTGATCGAGACGACGTTGTAGAGGATGTAGACCAGGATCGCCAGCACCAACGGGTAGGCGAACTTGCTCATCGGCGAGATCTGGAAGAACGGGATGATGCTCATCGCGTTGTTCGCCAGGATGAAGAAGAACAGCGCACCCAGGAACGGCACGAAGGGCTTGTACCGCGGGCCGATGACGTCGCGACCCAGGTTGTCCCGGACGAGCGAGTAGCCGCTCTCCATCAACCACTGCGCCTTGCGGGGCACGATGGTCGGGTTGCGCGTGGCCAGCACCATGAAGAGCAGGATCGCCGCGGTGGCGATGAACGAGATGATCGTGATGCGGGTGATCGTGAAGTCGATGCCGAGCAGCGAGAACTCCGCCAGCGACGGCGGGTAGAACTCCTCGATGGTCGGCGACACGAAGCCGCCGCCAGAGTCGCTCTCGACTGCGAGCACGCTCGCGAGCGCGTGGGCGCTGGAGGTCACCGGTGTCCCTTCTGCGTCACTTCTTGCGCCCGTGGCCGGCTCCGTCGTCCGCCCGGGGTCCTGCGGTAGCTCGTGTAGCTCTTGGAGCTGATCTTGCTGTAGCTCGTGGTGCTGATCGACACGGGCTGGTCGGTGGCTCCGCCGTACTTCGTGACCACCAGGTAGATGGCCGAGGCGAGCCCGAGCAGCATGCCGATCACGACGAACACGCGGGTGTCCAGCCACCGGTCCAGCAGCCAGCCGGCGCCTCCCCAGACGATCAACCCGGACAGCAGGGTCCCGGTGATCCCCCACCCGATGTCGGCACCGCTGGGGTGCGCGTCGTCGGACGAGGAGGGGTGACGGCCGCGGCCACCGTTCTTCGTGGAGGCGATGTCCATCGATTCGGACACTATCAGCCGCCTGTGCGACCCTGACCGGGGTGTTCTACAGCTCGTGGCAGAACTGCCGGATCGGGTGATGCGGCCGGCGGTGCGGGCGGGGTCGTGTAGTACAGCTGGCGGGTCCACACCCACCGCGCCTGGACCCCGCTCCACACCAGTGCGCCGACCAGCACCGCCCAGGCGGTGGCCACCCGGTCCGGGGTTCCGTCGGCCGGCAGGGCCTGCAGCAGGGTGGCGAACCCGATCACCTTCACCACGAAGGCGCCCAGGGCCGCGGGCAGGGTGAAGGAGTCGTCGATCTTGCCGGCCCAGGCGATGGCGTAGCCGGACAGGCAGAAGAAGGCCGTGGTGATCGCGGCCCCGAGGACGACGCCGAGGGCGGCCGCCCACCCGGCGGTCAGGCCGACGACCGGCACGGCCACCGCCGCGAGACCTCCGGTGACGAGCGCGCCGACCCGCAGGAAGGACAGGTCCCAGGGCCCGGCCGCGCTGCGCGGTCCGCGGCGGACGGCGGGCTGGGTCATCGGGGTGCTCCGGTGGGGTCGGGGGCGCGGGTGGGCGTTCCTGCCCGTGACGGTACGGCGCCCACCTGACCGGACCGGGCGGGCCGCCGTCCCCACCGGCGACCGGCCCGGGCGACCCGGGTCTCCGAGGCGGCCACCGACGCCGCCGTCCGCTCGGCCCGCCGGGCCCGCGGGCTGAGGACGACGACGACCCCCACCACCAGCAGCGCCCCGATCACCACCAACACCTCGACGGTGCCGCCGGAGATGGACAGCGCGATGGCGCCGAAGCTCAGCAGCGCCGCCCAGAAGTACATGATCAGGACCGCACGCCGGTGCGAGTGCCCGATCGACAGCAGCCGGTGGTGCAGGTGCATCTTGTCCGGGCTGAACGGGGACTGGCCCTTGCGGGTGCGCCGCACGACCGCGAGCACCAGGTCGGTGAACGGGATGAAGAGCACCGCCAGCGGGACCAGGAGGGGCAGGGCCAGCGGGAGCACGCTGGCCGCGGAGTCGAAGCTCTGCGAGTCGACCCGGCCGGTGGCCGACACGGCGGCGGCCGACAGCATCAGCCCGACCATCATGGAGCCGGAGTCGCCCATGAAGATGCGGGCCGGGGAGAAGTTGTGCGGCAGGAAGCCCAGGCACGCCCCGGCCAGGACCGCGGTGATCAGGGCGGGCGCGGAGGCGGTGTCGTCGTAGCCGACCAGCCCGAGGTTGTAGCTGTAGGCGAACAGCGCCAGCGCCGCGATCGCCGACACCCCGGCGGCGAGCCCGTCCAGGCCGTCGATGAAGTTCAGCGCGTTGACCACCAGGACCGTCACCAGGATGGTCAGCGGGACGCCGACGTCACCCAGGGACAGCGTGCCGATCCCGGCGAAGGGCAGGAAGACGAACAGCAGCTGCACGCCGAGCAGCACCATGACCCCGGCGCAGGCGATCTGGCCGGTCAGCTTGGTGAGGGCGTCGATCTCGAAGCGGTCGTCGAGCACCCCGAGCAGGCAGATCAGCCCACCGGCGACCAGCACCGCGTAGGTCTGGGAGTCCTCGAAGGTCCGCTGCAGCGCCGGCAGCCGGCTGGCCACCAGGACGGCGGCCGCCACCCCCGCGTACATGGCCACGCCGCCACCGCGCGGGGTGGGGATGACGTGCACGTCGCGCTCGCGGACGGCGGAGACCACCTTCAGGCGCATCGCCAGCACCCGCACCACGGGCGTGGTCAGGAAGGTGACCAGCGCCGCGGTGAGGCAGACGACGGCGTACTCGCGCACGGGTGGTCAGGCTCCTGAGGTCGGGGTGGCCACGACGGTAGTGGCTGCGCGGCCGCTAGATGAGTAAGTCCGAATGACACGGGTGTGATTTCAGGGCGGAGGGTGCTGGGGTACGGGTTGTGACGACCGACCTCAA